>JAMLHF010000003.1 GCA_023957275.1 Lentimicrobium sp.
GATCTCCAAGACAATAATGAATCATTATAGGAAAATCCTCAACTACTTCGATAACCGAAGCACCAATGCAAGTGCTGAATCTTTTAATGCTAAGATTAAAGCTTTCAGACAACAATATAGAGGTGTCAGTGATGTTAATTTTTTCCTCTTTCGGTTATCTAAACTCTATGCCTAATTTGATTTAATCCACAGGTTTTGATCTTGATCCGAATATGAGCTTACCCGGACTGGAAAAACTTTTACTGAGAGAACAATCAAGGGCAAATACCGATATGATTACCGGCATAATCATGTCTGACCCCCGGCTATTTAATGAACTATGGGAAATCATGATGCTGAATCAGGATCCCCTGAGCCGCCGCGCCGCATGGGTGGTAGATTACTGTGCTGAATCAGAGCCGGGTTTTCTGAACGAAAGGATTGAATTACTTGCTGCAAGCGTAGTTGATTTCAGAAGCGACGGATTGAAACGACACGGGCTTAGAATGCTTTCAAGGTCTGGCTTACCGGTTGAGAACCTTGGACCTCTTACAGACGCTTGTTTCAAATGGTTGCAATCCCCCAACGAAAGTGTGGCAGTCAAAATGTACAGCATGCTTATCCTGCACAGGGTAACAGCAATTTTTCCTGAGCTGGCAAGGGAACTTTACGATATTATTGAGATTCAGTTGCATGAAGCTACACCAGGTTTTATCAATTGCGGCCGGAAGATCATGAAAAAGCTGACAAAAACAGGTTTTTAACCAGGTTATGCATTTGAGAATGCTGAAACCATTAAATGTTTATAATCCGTGCATTTATCATTGCACTGAACGAACATTTTGACGGGATTTACCTTAAATATGCATTGGAATGGTAACCCGGAATTTATTCCGGAAGGCGTTGATTCCAAAGATATAGAATTATGGAACTATTCAATATTTAATACATTGAATATCAAATATTTAAAATTGTAAATAAGAAAAGGGTAGGGGAGACCTTACGCCGGGCTTCAGGCAGGGGATTTATGATTTATCAGGCTGCTGACTGCTTCGGATGAGGGATGAAAAAAGGCAGCCTGCGCTGCCTGTCGTTTATTCATCATTTTCTGCATTCGGATCATTATCGGGAAAATTGTCTTCATTTTCCTTTTCGTTATTGATATCCTCCAGGTTGTCATCGTCGTTTACGTTTCCTTTGGTGTCAATTTTAACGGGAACTTTTACGAGATAACTGGCATCAGCAGTATCAACGGTGATTGCATAAAAGAAATCGTCACCCCGGGTTTTGACCTTAATCACATGATTGGAATAGCCCAGCGGATATTTCAGCCTGATTGCTTCCAGCACTTCGGGGGAGACATTATTATAATTTACGACCAAACGTTTCTTTTCCATATATAAAATTCAGGTTAAAAAAAAGTTTACAATAATACGCAAGTAAATAATCCGATCAGTGAATTAATTGTTAATTTTTTCTAAAATACTGATGTTCTATACATGTTCTATGTATCATGCAGAATATCAGTTATTTAAACAAGATTATTCTTTTACCAACACAAGCGCTGTCCGGTTTGTATTGTAAATTCTGAGCTCCGGAAATCCGCTCGTATGATTGATCCTGGCCGGATAAGTCAAGTCTTCGCTGATCCGGTTATGTCCGCCAAAAACGCTGCTGTCGGAATTGAGTATGATTTTGTAATTCCCTGGTTCAGGCACCTGAAATGCGTAATCAGGTATACTTGCGGTTGGATGAAAATTAAACACGAAGACCAGTTTTCCCCTTGAGAAGACGATTGTTTTGTTTGATTCATCCATTTGTAGCTGAGAACCGTATTCTTCGTCAAGTATATGATAGGTTTTGATGGTACTGATCATTGCCTGATCAAAGTTTGCAAGGAACTTATACTTCAGTTCAGGATTATGGACCAGCGACCATTGCCGTCTTGCGTAGTAATAACTCCAGTTATTGCCTTCCCTGGGAAAATCAATCCATTCCGGATGACCGAACTCATTTCCCATAAAATTCAGGTATGCCTGTCCGCCCAGTGCAATGGTAAAAAGTCTGATCATTTTATGCAGTGCAATTCCACGGTCAACAACAAGGTTGGAGTCGCTTACATGCATATGCCAGTACATTTCCTGATCCATCAGCCAGAAAGCCAGTGTTTTGTCTCCAACAAGCGCCTGGTCGTGCGATTCGGCATATGCGACGGTTTTAACTCCCGGCAGACGGTTTGTCATAACATGCCACATCTCGTGGATATTCCAGTCTTCGTCTTTTTTTTCTTTCAGCAGTCTGATCCAGAAATCGGGGATACCCATGCCGAGGCGGTAGTCGAAACCTATCCCGCCTTCTTTGATTGTGGCTGCCAATCCGGGCATTCCGGTAACATCTTCGGCAATGGTTACTGCTCCGGGATTGATCGAATGAATAAGTTTATTGGCAAGCTGCAGGTAGGTGATGGCATCCCATTCAACGCCCTCTCTGAAATATTTTTCCGGCGAGTCTATCAGCCCGTTTCCATGGTGGAAATACATCATAGAGCCAACGCCGTCAAATCTGAATCCGTCAAAATGAAATTCTTTCAGCCAGTATTTTACATTTGAAAGCAGAAACTGTATCACTTCGGTTTTGCCATAATCAAAAAGGAGGGAATCCCAGTCAGGATGAACGCCACGCGGGCCGGGATGGAAATACTGGCTATCCGTGCCGTCGAACATATTCAGGCCTTCATTCACATTTTTTACCGTGTGTGAATGTACGATATCCATAATCACTGCGATTCCCATACCGTGGGCTTTACGGATCAGATATTTCAGATCTTCAGGGGTTCCAAAGCGCGAGGTCGGTGCAAAGAAATTCGCAACATGGTAACCAAATGATCCGTAATAGGGATGCTCCTGCACAGCCATCATCTGAATGGCATTATAACCGTTTTGTTTAATCCAGGGCAGCAGCTTTTCTGCAAATTCAAGGTAAGTGCCCAGGCCTTCCTTTTCCTGAGCCATACCTACATGACATTCATAAATAAACAGTTTTTCATCTTTCGGAATCCGGAATGCATCACCCTGCCAGTCAAAATCGGAGAACCACAGCTGTCCGGAAAAATTACGCGTATCTTCATCCTGAACAACACGCTTTATATAGGCCGGAATCCTTGGAAGAAATCCGTTCAACGATTCCACCCAAACTTTCACTTTGGAACCGTGAATAAAACTATCCTTATAAGTCTTAAAGTCAAGAAAAATCTCCCATATCCCGTTTTGGATGCGCTTCAGGGGATGGGAGCGGGGGTCCCAGTTGTTAAAATCGCCTGCCAGATATAACTGATGCGCGGAAGGCGCCCATTCACGGTAATACCAACCCCTGGCCTTTTTATCGTAATTAATTCCGAGAAATTTATAGGCATCAGCGAATTTCATCAGGCTATCATGCTCATATACAATGCTTTCAAGTCGTGACTGAAACCTGGAAATTCTCTGTTCCACATCGTGAACCACTGGCAAAAGCCAGGGATCTGTTTTTACTATACCGGGGAGTTTTTGTTTCATCTGAGAAAGGAATTATCAATCGTTTACGAGTATGAATCAATTCGTTGTCCCGGAAAATCTACGCCCGGTATAACTGAATCTTCACTGAAAACAGTCTAAAAACAAATCTTGTTTCAAACAGTTCAATTTGTCACAAATTACGAAGATTTAGGTTAATCCGGACTTTTTTTTCTAAGTA
The DNA here is from genome assembly GCA_023957275.1 of Lentimicrobium sp. Classification (GTDB taxonomy): domain Bacteria; phylum Bacteroidota; class Bacteroidia; order Bacteroidales; family Lentimicrobiaceae; genus Lentimicrobium. The sequence continues at coordinate 3,712 of JAMLHF010000003.1, forward strand.
TTAACTTAAATTTTTCCGGAACAATTCGGATTGGTTTCGGTGGATAACCCTTTAACAAATGCATGAATTCATTTATGCCGGCATAAGCCTGATACAGTTGAGTATTTTACGGTTATTGTCTGAATTGTCATTCTATAAAAAGTTACATAATTTATATTATGTCAAATATAAATTTTCCGAATCTCCTCTATCCGGAAGTTTATACAAAAAAAAACTGCCCATCGGTCAGATGAGCAGTTTTGTCTTAAGAGGCTAAATGAATTATTCCAATTCACTGATTTTTTCATTCACGACTTTCATCTTATCGTACATCTGAAGTCTGGTATAGATTTCTTTCAGTGATAAGAGTGTGTTTTTATCCGAAGGATCGAGCCCTGATGCTGTTTCAAGGTATGGAATTGATTTGCCCAGGATATCATCAGCCTGTTGCTTCAGTTCGTCATATTCTTTGGTGGCCGATAACGGAAGCTTGTTGGCTTCATCTATAAGCTGCGCTGCCTGATTGACGTAAAGGGCGCCCAGGTTATAATTTGCCTCAAAATAGTCAGGTTTCAGTTCTACTGCTTTGATATAGGCCTTTTCAGCCTCTTCCACATTGTTCATCAGCGCATAATTAACACCTACTGCATAATGGATTGTAGGATTCAAAGGGTCAGTTTTAACCGCTTCCTGCAGATTGGCCATGGCTTTATCATTTTCATTTGAGCTGAGGTAGATATTGGTTTCAGCAATCAGCAGATTGAAATTGTCGGGATATTTTTTACGTCCTTCACTTAGGACAGCTATGGCAGCCGTGGTATCTCCCTCTTCCAGGTTGATGGATGCAAGTGAATTGTACAGCAGCGGTTGTGGATAATTCATCTCCTTAACCTTGTTGTAATACAGTTTTGCCTTGCCGAATTCCTTTGCATTTTCCGCAGCAAGCGCAGTATTGAACATTGCCAGGGTATCTGTATTTCCAAAGGTTTTATTCACTTCAACGGCTGATTCAAAACTTTTCATAGCTGCCAGATACTGAGGAGGATCGGCGGTAAACCTGACCACTCCTTCGTTGTATAACTGTTCGCTGATGATCAGCAGATTCTGGATGGTTTCCGTGTAATACTCCTTTTTCGTATCCAGTTCAATAGATTTTTTGTAGGATTCATAAGCTTTGTTAAGGGCATCGCTGTCCAGTGCCTTATAGGCGGGATTCTCACTCATGTGAATCTGCAGGTAAATATTGCCACGATAGAACCACGTTTTCGGGTCGTTCATCGTGCTGGGGTCAGAGATGGTCGGCTCAATGTTCTGCATCGCTTTATCGAGCTCCCCTTTCCGGAGATTGTTGAAAGCAGTTGTACGCAGTGGCTTCTGGCCAAAAACGAATGAAGCTGCAATCAGCATGAGGAAAATCAATGAGATTTTTTTCATTTTTTTGCTTTGTTTAATAGGTTTTATCCATGCAATACTCTTTGCAAAGATATCAGGTTTATTTCAACTATACAATATCCGGGCCATTCTCGTCGGCTTCATCACGCTGTTCATCATTACCGGTTTCTTCATCGTTGTCCTCTACCGGGAAGACATCAAATGAAGTTTCAGTCGCTTCGAGCGGAATCTGCTGATCTTCGGAAATTTCATCTTCTTCCTTTTCAACTTCAACTTTGGTAACAGCGGCAATGGAATCATTATCCCTGAGATTGATCAGACGAACGCCCTGTGTTGCCCTTCCCATAATTCTCAGATCAGCTACTGCCAGTCTGATAATCAGGCCTGAGCGGTTGATGATCATCAGGTCATCGTTGTCGGTGACGGAATCTATCGAAATTAGCTGGCCGGTTTTCTCGGTGATATTGATGGTTTTTACGCCCTTTCCTCCCCTGTTGGTAATTCTGTAGTCGTCTAACTTAGAGCGCTTTCCGTAACCTTTTTCACTGACAACCAGAATATCGGACAGACCATTTTCAGGGCAGATCATACCTACAACCTCATCCTGTTCGTTGGCGAGTGTAATGCCTTTTACCCCGGAGGCATTGCGGCCCATGGGGCGAACGGTATTTTCGTTAAACCGTATGGCTCGTCCTGATTTTAACGCCATCAGTACTTCATTGTTGCCATTGGTAAGCCTTGCTTCGAGCAGCTGATCGTCGTCGCGGATGGTGATGGCATTGATGCCGTTCTGTCTGGGACGGGAGTATGCTTCAAGTGAGGTTTTCTTGATAATTCCTTTACGTGTACAGAGTATGATGAAGTTATTGTTGATATACTCTTCATCTTTTATGCTCTTTAGATTGATAAAGGCCCTGACTTTGTCATCAGGTTCAATGTTGATAAGGTTCTGTATTGCCCTGCCTTTCGACGTTTTCGTGCCTTCGGGTATTTCATAAACCCTCATCCAGAACACCTTGCCTTTTTCGGTAAAAAACAGCATGTAGTTATGCATGGTAGCTACATACAGGTATTCAAGAAAGTCTTCATCCCTGATATCGGATCCTTTGGCTCCGCGGCCTCCCCTGTTTTGTCTCCGGTATTCGCTCAACGGCGTCCTTTTAATGTACCCCATGTGCGATATGGTGATGACCACATTTTCATCGGCAATTGTATCTTCTATTCTGAAGTCGCTGGCTGAATAAACTATTTCAGTGCGGGCTTCATCGCCATAACTGGCTTTGATTTCAAGTAATTCGTTTTTAATGATTTCCATCCGGAGGCCCTCGTCATCGAGCACACTCCTGTAATAGTCAATCATTTTCAGCAGTTCGTTGTATTCTTCACGGATTTTATCTCTTTCAAGGCCTGTGAGGCGCTGGAGGCGCATATCCAGAATGGCCCTGGCCTGAATTTCCGTAAGGCTGAAATTCTCAATCAATCCGTTTCTGGCTTCTTCCGGGGTTCGTGAAGACCGGATGAGCGCAATGACTTCGTCAATATGATCAAGGGCAATCAACAGGCCTTCGAGGATATGGGCCCGTTTTTCAGCTTCATTCAGTTCATATCTGGTCCGGCGGATAACCACTTCATGACGGTGCTCCACAAAATACTGAATCAATTGCTTCAGGTTCAGCAGCATCGGCCGGCCTTTGACAAGGCAGATGTTATTTACGCTGAATGATGTCTGCAACTGGGTAAACTGATATAGTTTATTCAGGACTACATTCGTGATTGCATCCCTTTTAAGCTCATAAACCACGCGCAGTCCGTTGCGATCCGATTCGTCGCGGATATCTGAAATTCCTTCAATTTTCTTGTCATTGATCAGATCGGCGGTCTTTCTGATCATTTCCGCCTTGTTAACCTGATAAGGAATTGAAGTAACGATGATACTTTCTCTTCCGTGGCTGTCGGTTTCAATTTTGCTTTCGCCCCGCATGATAATTCGTCCCCGGCCGGTTTCATAGGCGTCTTTCACGCCTTCATAACCATAAATAAAGCCACCGGTAGGAAAGTCCGGTGCTTTGATGAATTTCATAAGCTCGGGAATGGTGATCTCGTGGTTGTCGATATAAGCAATCACGCCATCCACAACTTCACTCAGGTTATGGGGAGGCATGTTGGTGGCCATACCTACAGCAATGCCGGACGCGCCGTTTACCAAAAGGTTGGGAATACGGGCCGGAAGTACGGTGGGTTCTTCAAGTGAATCGTCAAAGTTCAGTTGGAAATCAACGGTATCCTTGTTGATGTCTGACAGCATTTCCTCGGCAATTTTCCGGAGCCTTGCTTCTGTATATCGCATGGCAGCCGGGCTGTCACCGTCAATAGATCCAAAGTTACCCTGTCCGTCGACGAGGGGATAACGCAACGACCAGTCCTGCGCCATTCTAACCATAGCATCATAAACAGAGCTATCACCGTGGGGATGATACTTACCCAGCACCTCCCCTACTATTCTCGCGCTTTTTTTATACGGCCGGTTCGAAAGAACTCCCAGGTCGAGCATTCCGAATAATACCCTGCGGTGAACCGGTTTAAGTCCGTCACGGACATCGGGCAAAGCCCTTGAAACAATCACCGACATCGAATAATCGATGTAGGCTGACTTCATTTGGTTCTCAATGTTTACTTTAACAATTTTTTCTTCACCAGCTTGATTTTCCATCATTTAGCATATTCCAGATTAACGAATCAATACCCTTTGAAAAGGGATACGAAGGTACATTTTTTTTGCTTCCGAAGCACGCGGGAATTGTCAAAATTCACCTGATATTACCAACAATGATTTGTTCATAAATAAAAACGGCATTGTATTTGATCACTATATACGGAATCGGGAGTTTTTATTGATGGTTTATGTTTGATGCTGCTTGCTTTGCAAGGATTTTAGCAGTAATTTTGAAGACATGAAGGAAACTTCCTGAAATGATTTTTGTTATTCAACAGAATTGAAACCTAAGTCCTTTAGTACAAAAACCCTGAAGGATTTCTAATATGACTGATAGCAATGGAAGCTAAATTTTCACAACGGGTGAAGGATGTACTGACATATAGCCGGGAAGAATCCCTGCGTCTTGGAAATGATTATATTGGTGTTGAGCATTTGCTTCTCGGTATTATCCGTGAAGGGGAAGGCATGGCAATTCAGATTCTTAACCTTTTAGGTGTAGATACCAATGAAGTGCGCCGGATCATTGAAAAGGCCATCGGGAAAACGGCTGCCCGTGACAAATCGGCAGAGAACCTGCCACTGGTAAAACAGGCTGAAAGGGCGCTCAAACTCACTTACCTGGAGGCAAAAATGTTCAATAGTGAACTGATCGGAACGGAACATCTCTTACTGGCTATTCTTAAAGACGAGGATAACCTGGTTACCACCACACTTGGCAAATATGGTGTTGATTATGATTCTGTCAGGGATGAGCTGAAATCAATCATGAGCAATGATGAGCACAAGTCATTCGAGGAGCCCACAGCAGAATTGCCGGGCAGTTCATCAGATGATGATGCTGAGGAAGGCAGAGGATACGGAGGTGCTAAAAAAGTAGCTGACTCGAAATCTAAAACCCCTGTTCTTGACAATTTTGGCAGGGATCTGACAAAGGCAGCTGAAGAAGGCCGGCTTGATCCGATTGTAGGAAGGGAAAAAGAGCTGGAACGGATCGCCCAGATTCTCAGTCGCCGTAAGAAAAACAATCCCATACTAATAGGTGAACCGGGGGTCGGAAAATCTGCCATTGCCGAAGGGCTTGCTCTCCGGATCATCGCCCGCAAGGTTTCGCGGGTACTTTTCAATAAACGTATTTTTACGCTTGATCTTGCTTCGTTGGTAGCAGGCACCAAATACCGGGGTCAGTTCGAAGAACGGATGAAAGCTGTGTTGAATGAACTGGAGAAAAACCGGGACATTATCCTGTTTATCGATGAAATTCATACCATCGTCGGAGCCGGAAATGCATCGGGCTCGCTCGATGCCTCTAATATGTTCAAGCCTGCCCTGGCAAGGGGTGAAATCCAGTGCATTGGCGCTACCACTCTCGATGAATACCGTCAGTATATCGAAAAGGACGGCGCTCTGGAACGGAGGTTTCAAAAGATTCTGGTTGATCCTACAACGATTGAAGAAACGGTTGAAATCCTTAACAATATTAAGGAGAAATATGAAGACCACCACCTGGTGAAGTATTCACAGGAGGCTGTTAAAGCCTGTGTTTCGCTTACCAACCGCTATCTCACCGACAGGTATCTGCCTGACAAGGCCATCGATGCGCTGGATGAAGCCGGAGCAAGGGTTCATATTACAAACATGCAGGTGCCGGTAGAAATCCTTGACCTTGAGACCCGGATCGAGGAGGTTAAATTGCTTAAAAACAAGGCCATTCACAGTCAGAAGTTTGAAGAAGCTGCCAAATTCCGCGATTCGGAGCGAAAACTGCTGATCGAACTGGAGTCAGCCAAGCGCCGGTGGGAAGAGGATTCAAAGATCCACCGGATTGAAGTGTCAGAGGACAATGTTGCCGAAGTTGTTGCAATGATGACCGGTGTACCGGTGCAGCGGATTGCACAAAATGAAAGCGACAGGCTGTTGCACATGGAAGATGATCTCGCCGGGGCAGTTATTGGTCAGAATGAAGCGATTAAAAAGGTTGTCAAGGCGATCAGGCGTAACCGCGCCGGCCTCAAGGATCCGAACAAGCCGATCGGGACTTTTATTTTTCTCGGCCCGACAGGAGTTGGTAAAACCCATCTGGCAAAAGTACTTGCCAAATACCTCTTCGATTCAGAAGATACCCTCATCAGGATCGATATGAGTGAGTATATGGAGAAATTCGCGGTATCACGTCTTGTGGGAGCGCCTCCGGGATACGTTGGCTATGAGGAAGGCGGACAACTGACTGAAAAAGTCAGAAGAAAGCCTTATTCGATCGTGCTTCTGGATGAAATTGAAAAGGCACATCCGGATATATTCCATATCCTGCTGCAGGTGCTCGACGACGGAGTGCTTACCGACAGCCTCGGACGCAGGGTTGATTTTAAAAATACCATCGTGATCATGACTTCCAATATCGGTTCTAGGCAACTGAAGGATTTCGGACAGGGCGTGGGATTTGCAACCTCTGCCAAACTAAGCGGAAGTTCAGCCTTTGCGCAGGGCGTAATTGAGAATGCGCTCAAGCGTTCGTTTGCCCCTGAATTCCTCAACCGTATTGATGACGTAATTATTTTCGATTCCCTTGAACGCGATGACATCCATAAGATCATTGATATTGAGCTTAAAAATCTCTTCAAGAGGATCGCTGATATGGGTTATGAAATGGAAGTAACCACTCCGGCCAAGGATTTCATTGTGGAGAAAGGCTGGGATGCCCAGTTCGGCGCCCGTCCGCTCAAGCGGGCCATTCAAAAGTATATTGAGGATGCCCTGGCTGAAGAAATAATTAAATCAAGACTGCATGAAGGTGACAGGATACTTATTGACTACGAAGAGAATGCTCCGGAATTGAAAATCAGCATTCTGAATCCTGAAATCGAAGCAGAACTTCCCAAAGAAGGATAACCTGTTTCAGTGGTCTTAAGACTCAGGCTGCAATTGTGATAAATCATGCTTGCAGCCTTTTTTGTTTTCTGATACATCCAAAAATGATATCCTGCACTCGCGGAGAGCAATGCGTTGATGTGCGCTTTTCCTTTCCAAACAGATCAAGTGGCGTTTACGGGCATTCATCTATTCAAAAAGATACACGAAGTGGACCACGATTTAATGAGTAATGGATCCGCTTCATCAATTCTTTACGTCCGTGAAAACTTGTGAGAGTTGTTTCAGGTCAATGCCATCGAAATTTCCGGAACTCATCATCAGCAGGTTGGTATGATCCGTTTTCAGTGAAAACAGAAATCCGGCAAGTTCTTTGCTGTCGTTAAACACCTGAATATCATCTTTTTTAAATGCCTTACTTATATCATCAGGTGAGAGGTCTGGAAGTTGTTTGATTTGCAGGGCATGCCTGCTGTAATAAACGATGGCAATATCGGCGCGGTCCATACAGGAACCATATTCTTCAAGAAATCCGGAACTTAAACTGCTGTATGTATGCAACTCCATGCACGCGATAAGTTTGCGTTCAGGAAATTGTTCCTTAACGGCCTGAATGGTTGCTTTCAGTTTAGAAGGGCTATGCGCAAAATCCTTGAACACAGCGCATGTATTGTTGTTGCCAATGCGTTCAAGTCGTTTCGAAGCGCCTGCAAATGTGCCGATTGCATTGTAAAAGACGTTGCTTTCGACGCCCATGGCTTCGCAAACCAGCCTTGCCCCTTCGAGGTTAAGCATGTTGTGATGACCAAAAATTTTCAGTGGTATTTCATCATTACCGGTATTCAAAAACGTAATTCCTTCTTTGATTGAATATTCAGGAATATGATAGGGTATAGATTTAATACCCGCATCAACTCCGGAAGCGACAGCCGCAACTGTTTTATCTTCGGCACAATAGATAAGCTTTCCCCCGGGCATGATCTGGGTTGCGAAAATCCTGAATTGTTCCACATAATTGTCAAAAGTAGGAAAGACGTTTACGTGATCCCAGGCGATTCCGCTGATAAGCGCGATATCCGGCCTGTACAGGTGAAACTTGGGCCGCCGGTCGAGGGCTGAAGTAAGGTACTCGTCGCCTTCGAAAACCATAAACGGCGCATCTTCCGAAAGCCTGACCATGACATCAAATCCTTCGAGCTGCGCCCCTACCATGAAGTCAGTATCAATACCTGCATATTTCAGCACATGCAGTATCATGGCTGTGATGGTCGTTTTTCCATGACTTCCGCCGATCACAACCCGGGTTTTATCCTTTGATTGTTCGTAAAGGTATTCAGGGTATGAGAATATCTTCAGTCCGAGCTCCCGGGCTTTCAACAACTCAGGATTGTCGGCCCTGGCATGCATACCCAGGATGATGGCATCTAATCCTGCATGAATCTTTTCAGGAAACCAGCCCGTAGCTTCAGGCAGCAATCCGGATGCTTTAAGCCTGCTGCGGGCCGGATCAAAAATTTCGTCATCACTTCCGGTTATCTGATATCCTTTTCTGTGAAGGGCAATTGCAAGATTATGCATTGCGGCGCCGCCGATGGCTATAAAGTGAACATTCATGATGCAGGGATTAACGGGCAAAAGTAATCAAATATGCCGGGGATTGCAGCCGGAAGTTGCATTTTAAAAAATGACGGATAGTGCCAAATGTATTATTTTTGCCTTTATAAATGATTTCTATGAAACTCACGCCGATAGAAGCGGATTACTGGATGATGGATGGCGGTGTGGCTTTCGGGGTTGTACCCAAGAGCCTATGGACAAAGGTTTATCCTGAAGACCGGGATAACCTGATCAGAATTACCACCCGTTGTCTGCTGATTCAGACTGGTTGCAGGAATATACTGATTGATACCGGAATGGGGGATAAACGCGGAGATAAGTATTACACATACAAATACCGTTTCGGTGAATCAGGGCTGGTTAAGCCCCTTGCAAAGGCAGGCCTCTCCCCTGCTGATATTACGGATATATTATTCACGCATCTGCACGATGACCATGTTGGCGGTGCAACCTTTGTGAATGAGGGCGGAATGGTTGAGGAATTTTTTAAAAATGCACTTTACTGGTGTTCTGCCGCGCATTGGTCATGGTCGGAAAATTCTAACAAGCGGGAATCTGCCGCGTACTTCCGCGATAATCTTGAACCGCTTGAAAAATCGGGCCGCCTCAGGCTGATCGAAGAGGAAGGGGAATGGATTGAAGGGATATGGCTGCGGATTTTCAATGGTCACACCCGCGGGCAACTGATTCCGGTAATTAACACCGGCAAAGCGAAACTTGTATTCACTGCAGATTTTATTCCGGCACTGGCCTATTTACCCATTCCATACGTGCCATCGGTTGACATTGAGCCCTTGTTAAGTATGACGGAAAAGGAAAGTTTCCTTGAAGAAGCGCTTAAGAACGATTACATCCTGTTTTTCGAGCATGATTATTTTCATGAAGCCTGCAGACTTACCTCAGGTAAAAAAGGCGTCGAAGCCGGCGAATTATTGAAGATTTCACATTTGAACAGTTAAAAATACATTCACATGACATTAAAGGAGAAAGCCGCCGTAATTAACAGCGAATTGTCCGGGAAAACGGCTGAAGAGGTGCTGAACTGGTTTCTTTCAGGACATGCCGGAAAAACTGCATTTTCAACCAGCCTCGGAGCGGAGGATCAGGTGATTACACACATGATATCAGCAACAGGGTTGCCCGCAAGTGTTTTTACCCTAGACACCGGCCGCTTGTTCCCTGAAACCTATGATCTGATCGACCTGACTTCAAAGAAATTCGGGATTAATATAGAGATTATGTTTCCGGATGCTACGGAAGTAGAAGACATGGTAAGATCGAAAGGCATTAATCTTTTTTATGACAGCATAGAAAACCGGAAGTTATGTTGTCAAATCCGGAAAATTCACCCCCTCAGGCGCGCTTTCCGTGGCCTGGATGCATGGATTTGCGGGCTAAGGAGAGAGCAATCGGTTACCAGAAAGGATATACAACTGGTGGAATGGGATGAAGCCAATGGGTTACTCAAAGTAAATCCATTGATTGACTGGACTGAAGAGATGGTTTGGGATTATATCAGAAAACACAATGTGCCCTATAATAAACTGCATGATCAGGGTTTTCCGAGTATCGGCTGTCAGCCATGCACCCGGGCTGTTATGCCGGGAGAAGATGTACGTGCAGGCAGGTGGTGGTGGGAAAACCCTGAAACCAGGGAATGTGGTCTGCACAAGCGGGACTGATACCGGTGCAGGTATTCTCCGGAGTTCCCACATAGGAAGTATATCAGTCTTTTTACTTACCTAAGTGTAATTTGTACACGGTTAACGCGCATGTAATTAACAATTTAGTAACAATTGCGATACTTTCTTGAATTGAAAAATGTTTACTTTTGCACCCGGATTTTATAATCCTCAAACCAATTGTAAAACCAAATCTTATCGAATGAGTATCAAGAAACAATTTCTGAAGAGCAAACCTGTGTGTAAGGTCAGTTTTAAATTGCAGAAGGAACAGGTTCAACATGCCAACCGTGTAAATGTAGTCGGTGACTTCAATAACTGGAATAAAGATTCAGATCAGCTTAAACAGTTGAAGGATGGTTCTTTCAGCCATACTGTTGAGCTGGAAACGGGACGTGAGTATCAGTTCCGTTATTTGGCAGATGGTTCAAGCTGGTTTAATGATGATGAAGCTGACAGGTTTGTTTCAAGCGGACACGGCGATGCGCAGAATGGTGTTTTGTCGCTCTGATAATACCTTTAGTAACTCTAAAAAGGCAGGAAACCTCAAATGGATCCTGCCTTTTTTGATTTTACGGATGTTATTCGAAACGCAACGCTTTGACAGGTACAATGTATCTGATAACCAGTGACGGAATCAGCATTAAAAGCACACAAACTGCCAGGGTTGCCAGGTTGACCAGCAAAATTTCAGGCAGGCCGATTGTTACCGGAACACTTGATACAAAATAAGACTCTTCGGGAAGCGGAATAAAGTTGGTTTTATGCTGAATAAAAATCAGTCCGAGTGCGGCTGTATTGCCCCATAGCAGCCCATATCCCGCAATATAACCGGTTGCGTAAATAAAGATTTTTCTGATACTTCCGGTTTCGGCGCCCAGGGCTTTCAATAAACCAATATCCCTGGTATGTTCCAGAATCAGGATCAACAGGGTGGAAATCACGGTAATACCGGAAACCAGCGCCATCAATATCAGAATAATGAAGACATTTATATCCTGAATTTCAATCCAGTCAAAAATCTGCGGATAGAGTTGCTTTATGGTCTGGGTATTCAGCTTAAAGCTGACCGTATTGTATATCTGGTCCGAAATTTTTCCGATATCGGAGAAATGGTTAAGCCTGACTTCCACTCCGGAAACCATTGCGCTGTCCCATTGATTGAGCCGCTGAATGTGTCTGCTGTCTCCAAAAACGTACATTTCATCAAACTCTCCCAGTCCTGTGTCGTAAATACCGCTGATTCTGAATTTACGTCCTCTCGCCGCATTGTCAATGATGAAATACATACGCAGATCATCGCCAGGTGAAAAGCCGAGTAAGCGGGCGATTCCGGAAGAGATCAGCAGATCCTCTGAAGGTGTATCCCTGCTTAGGTCAGGCAGATGCCCTGAAACAAGCTTCTCGCTGAAAAAAGACCAGTTATAGGAAGTATCCACGCCTTTGAGTACAACCCCGTGTATTTCCTCTTCTGTTTTGATAATGCCGGCTTTGAGGCAGAAAGGGTAAACGCCGGCTACCCCGGGAATATTTGAAATTTCATCCACTGATACATCCTGAAGGTGAATGGGGGAAGGTTCGAATGAGTTATTTGAATCGAAAGCCGTTACCTGAATATGTGCTCCAAAGCCGGCTACCTTGTCCCTTACCTGCTTCTGAAATCCCTGCAGGATGGCAACAGATATCAACATCACGGCAAGTCCGAGCGAAATGCCTGCAATGGACACTCTGATGATCGGTCTTGAGAAAGAATCGCCCTTTTTCGACCTGATCCGCCGGCTTATAAAATATTCGAAATTCAAGACGTTGAAGTTTATGGCAAAGTTAAAGGTTTAGCATTAACTTTGTATGATGTTCACCATAGCTTTTGCTTAATCCTCATATCATGCGAAAAGTATTTCCGGGCCTTCTGGCATTTCTGGTTTCATTTTCTGTATTCGGGCAACCTGATCTTACAAGACTTACCGAAAGAAGTTCCATAAATAATCCGGTAATACCCGGCGCCTTGCGTACTGAGGTTTATTTCCCCATGCTGAGTTCCATGAAAGTCGGTGTTGTTGCCAATCAAACATCGATGATAGGAAAAGTGCACCTTGTAGATACCCTGCTATCAGCCGGAATACAGGTTGTCAGGGTATTTACCCCTGAGCACGGCTTCAGGGGCAATGCTGAAGCGGGCGCAGCAGTCGGTAATGATTGGGACAGCAGAAGCGGACTTCCTTTGATTTCACTTTACGGCGATCATAAAAAACCAGGGAAAACCGATCTGGAAGGAATAGATATCATAGTATTTGATCTGCAGGATGTAGGAGCGCGTTTTTACACCTACATTTCAACAATGACCTATATAATGGAAGCCTGCGCCGAAAACAATATCCCGCTGATTATACTCGACCGGCCGAATCCGAATGGTTTTTATGTGGATGGACCCGTGCTTAAACCTGAATACAGCTCATTTGTGGGTCTTCATCCGGTTCCGGTTGTTCATGGCATGACCATGTCGGAATACGCCAGGATGGTAAACGGTGAAAAGTGGCTGAAAGACGGTATTGTGTGTCCTTTGCAATGGGTATCCTGTGAAGGATATACCCATAAATCCAGGTACCGGCTTCCGGTAAAGCCCTCTCCCAATCTTCCTGACATGGCCTCTGTCTATCTTTATCCCTCACTTTGCTTTTTCGAAGGTACGGTGGTCAGTGTCGGGCGGGGCACCAAATCTCCGTTTACCATCATTGGTCATCCGGATTTCAAAGCCGGAAGCTACACTTTTAAACCGGTTCAGATAAGGGGAGTCAGTGAAAATCCCCCTCATAAGGGGATTGAATGCTATGGATACAATCTCAGGAACCGGGCAAATGAAATATACGAAGCGGGCGGGCTCAGGCTCGGTTGGCTGATTGAGATGTACGGGGCACTCGGAAGTACACCGGCATTTTTTAACAATTTCTTTGATAAACTTGCCGGATCCGACGAGTTGCGGAGACAGATACAGGCCGGAACGGGCGAAGAGGAAATCAGGGAAAGCTGGGCCAGTGACCTGGAGAAGTTTAAAATAATCAGAAAAAAATATTTGCTTTATCCGGATTTTGAGTGATCTGTCGCCTTGCCATTAATTACATAGCCGGAATCCTGATCTGGCATATCAGAAATTCTTTGCACTGATTAATCAAAAAGACCTGACAACTTCCTTTTTCAGGGTTTGACAGGTCTTTGAATGATGATTCACGCGTTTCGCGCACTAAAAGTAATCCGAATTTTCCGCAATTATTTTCTGCCGGGATAAACCTTCAGGGCTTCTTCAAGACACTTAACTGCGTTGGAAAGGTCTTCCTTTTTGAGTACATAGGCAATTCTGGCTTCATTTTTTCCTAAACCCGGGGTGGCATAAAAGCCCGTTGCTGGCGCCAACATAACCGTTTGCTTTTCATACTCAAATTCTTCGAGCAGCCATTGACAGAACTTATCGGCATCGTCTACCGGCAGGCTGATTACCGAGTAGAAAGCGCCTTTGGGCATCGGGGCAAAAACGCCGGGAATCTGATTAAGTTTTTCAATCACCAGGTTACGCCTCGAAATATATTCATCATACACTTCTTTGAAATATGCCGGCGGGGTATCGAGTGAGGCCTCCCCTATCACCTGGCCGAGTGAAGGCGGGCTTAACCTGGCCTGTGCAAATTTGAGGGCTGTGGCAATGAGTTTTTTATTCTTCGATATCAGGGCGCCGATGCGTACTCCGCATTCACTGTATCGTTTCGAAACGGAATCCATCAACACGGCGTGTTCTTCCAATCCTTCAAGATTCATCACGGAAAAATGCTGATTTCCATCGTAGCAGAATTCACGATAGACTTCATCGGCAAAGAGATACAGGTCATGTTTCAGCACCAGGTCTCTCAGTTGATGCAATTCCTCTTTGCTATAAAGGTAGCCGGTAGGATTATTCGGATTGCAGACCATGATTGCCCGGGTACGGGAGGTAATGGATTTCTCGAACTCGCTGACCGGAGGCAGGGCAAAACCATTGTGAATATCTGAAGTGATAGGAACCACTTTAATGCCGGCCGCAAGTGCGAAAGCGTTATAGTTTGTATAAAAAGGCTCGGGAATAATCACTTCATCTCCCGGGTTCAGACAAACCTTAAAAGCAAAGGAGATGGCTTCGGAACCTCCGGTTGTGATGATAATGTCATTGTGGTCAACGTTGATGCCAATGTTCTGGTAATAGCCTGATAACTTACGGCGATAACTCTCGTTACCGGCTGAATGGCTGTATTCAATGACTTTCTGATCGAAATTGCGAAGTGCTTCAAGCGCTACATCAGGTGTTTGAATATCGGGCTGGCCAATATTGAGGTGGTACACCTTTACGCCTCTTTTTTTTGCAGCCTCAGCAAAAGGAACCAGTTTACGGATTGGTGATGCGGGCATCTGGCAGCCGCGTTCTGAAATTTCAGGCATGATTTTATCGTTTTAAATTACTTATGATCTGAATCAAAATCCGGAACAAAGGTATAAGCAAAATTCAGAGTTCCAAAAAAACGCATGAGTATTATTTAAAGGCGATATCCGGATATTATAAACAAAAATGGCCGGGTTTCCCGGCCATTCAGCGATATTTTTGAGATCATTTACTTGGCAACCGGTGCGGCACCCGAAGTCATTGCTTTTTCGGGAACTGCGCTTTCCTCGGTCTTTTTGACGATGCTACCTGAAATTCTCAGTACAACCGGTGAGTTTTTCGCATTTGAAAGCACAGTAACAGACTTGTTGATAGGCCCCATGCGATTGGTGTCATATTTTACCTTGATGGTCTCTTTTTTACCCGGGAGAATGGGTTCTCTCGGCCAACTGGGTACGGTGCAGCCACAGGATGACCTGACGCTTGAAAGAATCAGGGGCTCCTTGCCGGTATTGGTGAATTCAAATTCACAGTTTCCGTCCCCGCCAACGAATAATGTTCCGTAATCATGAACGGTTTTGTTGAAGGTAATTTCCGCAGCATTCGGATTAACTGCCGGAGTTTCCTGTTTTGCATCCTGAGCATTCAATGTAAGGCAGGCTGCAAAAAAGACTGCCATAATTGTTATTGACCTTTTCATTGCTGAAATTTTAGTTTATGTTGAATGATGAAGTCCTGTTTCAAAGGACAAAATTAGTTATAATAATTCAGGGTAGTCAAGAAAATTGAACTTTTTTTATTTATCAAAGATTATGCCAATGGAAAAGAGGGCGGTTTTTTCTTTCCCGGGCCGGAAAATTGTGTTTTCTTTACTGCGTTAATCTCTTATATCATGAAAAGTCATTTTGTTCTGGCTCTCATTTTGCTGTCTGCAGCCACAATCGTTTCGTGCAAAAGCAGCAAAACATTAAAAACAGTGAACCCGGAAGATAAGCCACAAATGGTGGCATCACCACAGGTAATTATTTACAAAACCAGGGGCGATTACTTCCTCCATGTTCCCGTAACCCTTTCGGAAGACAGAAAGTCCCTCGCAGCCTATCCGGCGCCTCAGGATGTATTCTATAAAGGTGATCTGGCTTACCCTGTCCGGCTCGAAAATGGTTATCTGCTCGACAGGCGGGGCATAAGCCCCTCAAGTGCATTTATCAAGCTGACCTATTACGAATACAGCAGGCTGGAGAATACTCCGCGGGCGGAAGAAATTATAAAAATGATCCTGGATGATGACCCGTTCACCATAATGTACCAATGCGGCCCCAAACACAGTTACAGGGATATTGAAAATGAGCTTAATGACATTATCCGTAAAGGGGAAGAAGTGAATTTCGAAAAACTGAAATAAGTACCCGGATGTTCTTTTAATGTTATCAGCAAACAGGCTCCCGGTTCCGTGCATTTCAAATACACTAAGTAACTGATGGGGCGTCTGGGCTCAATACCATTGATAAACCCGGATAACCTTCTTAGAATCAATCGTTCAGCTCTGCCGGCTTTCTTTTGATTAATCCGGGATAAAACTGTAGAGACAAGATAAACGCAGCGTCAGGCTTATTCATAAATCACTGAATATGTGGACCAAGCATCCGGAAGGAATTAAATTTTCATTAAATTGAACCACCTGTACCTGCCCGTAGGCGTGAGGCAATCGATTAAATGCCTAATTTTGCGCCTTCTGACGACAGGGAGTAAATTGATGATTTCAATACGATTGATGTCAATCTTTGGTAAATATTTGCCTCTGCTGCAGCAAACTTTTTTATCAGTCACATGTTCTTCTGCTGCATTTGGTGATTTACCAAAACCCATTATTCACAAAACCAGTTTAAATTGAATAAGAACAATAAATCATTAACGGAACTTGATGGTAAGACGCTCTATTACAGTTTCCTTGCCGGAGCTCAAAAGATTTTTGAGAACCAGGTTCTGATTAACAAGATAAATGTTTTTCCGGTGGCTGACGCGGATACCGGAACCAATCTGGCCTCCACCATGCGGTCGATTGTTGATAGTCCCATACCTACCTCCGATCTTAAAATGACTGCTGCGGCCCTGGCCGATGCAGCGCTAACAGGCGCCAGAGGTAATTCAGGGATTATTTTTGCCCAGTTTATTTACGGGTTCAGCAATGAAATTCAGAAGTATGAGTCGGTGAGTGTGGAAACATTCGCTGAAGTGGTCAAAAAGGCTGTAGCCTATGCCTATGAAGCGATAGCGAACCCCATAGAGGGCACGATGATTACCGTGATAAGGGAATGGGCTGAGTTTATTTACATCCTCAAAGATTCCATTAAGGATTTTATTGAACTGCTTGCCCAGGCCTATCTCAAGGCGCTCGAATCATTGCAGGCCACTACGGGCCAGCTTGCCGTGCTGAAGAAATCAAATGTGGTGGATGCCGGTGCAAAAGGATTTGTAGTTTTCCTGCAGGGTATGGTTGAATTCGTTAAAGCCGGCGAACTCAGGAAATTACTTTCGGGACGTGAAACGGTGGTGATCGCTGATTCGGAAGTTGTTTCGCATGATGTGATTACCTATCGTTATTGTACCGAAGCCATGCTCGTTACCGACGATAAGAAAAAGCCCGATCTTCAGCTGGTGCGGAAGGGGATTGCCCATATGGGCGACTCCATGGTTGTGGCCGGCTCTGCCAGGAAGATGAGGGTACATATTCACACCGACCATCCGGCCAAGGTAATGAAGGTGCTTTCCAGATATGGATCCATCTCCTTCCAGAAGGTCGATGATATGGTTATGCAGCATGAGATATCCACAAATCCGAAATTTCCGGTGGCCATCGTTACCGATTCCACCTGTGATATACCCCAGGAACTTGTTGAAAAATACCAGTTACAGGTTGTTCCGCTGAGCGTGCATTTCGGGGAGAATTATTTTCTCGACAGGCTGACGATCCTGCCGGCCCAGTTTTACTCCATGATCGATAAGGCCCCCGCTTACCCTTCGACAGCACAGCCCGCTTACAAGGATTTCTTCAACCGTTATTCATACCTGGCCAGCCATTATGATTCAATCATCGGCATTCATATCAGTGCATCCATGAGCGGAACCTGGAGCAACAGCTCCAAAGCTTCTCATGCAGTGGCCGAACACAGCGGGAAAAAGATCAGTGTCCTCAATTCGAAGCGTCTCTCCAGTGGATTGGGACTTATAGTGCTCAGGGCGGCCAGGGCGCTTGAAAACGGGGCCACCCATGAGGAGATTTCTTCTGCAATAGATACCTGGTCAAATAATACCAAAATCATGGTTTCTTCGAAAACCATTAAATATATGGTAAAGAGTGGCAGGGTAAGCTATGGAAAAGGATTGATCGGCTCATTGCTGAACCTGAAACCGATAGTTACCGTAAACAATGAGGGCCGGACTGAGGCATTCGGTAAGCCTTTTACTGAGAAGGGAAGCATGGAACTGGTGATCGCAAAGATCAGGAGTATGGCTGCTGGCCGGAAAATATGGGGCTATGCCATTTCACATGCCCGCAACCTCAGCACCGCCAACTGGTATGCTGACAAAATGCGGGAAATCTGCGGACTTGAACCTGAATTTATCAACGATGCATCTCCGGTACTCGGCGTTAATGTTGGTCCCGGTGTAGTCGCCCTTTCGGTGATGTTTGAGAATTAGAGCTTTCAGCTTCAACAGGCAATAAAACCTAAGCCGGACTTTTCATATAAGCCCGGCTGTTTTTTTAACAATTCGCTTACTGGTGAAATCCCGGTGCCAGTATTTCGGCTATCCTGAATTGCTCATAGGTGTCCTGCCTGTAAGGATAATCCCAGCAGCCTAACCGGTGGCGCACTTTACCCCCGAATCCCGTTTTAAACCGGTAAAGCCCGTACATCGGGTTAGCCGGATCGGGGTTGCTGCTGATACCAAACAGGTCATATTCGGTACAGCCCTTCTGTTGTGCATATTGTATCGCATTCCATTGCAGAAGATAAGGAGCCATCATTTCGCGGTGATATGAGGCGGATGCCCCGTAAAGATAGGTTGCCCTGTTTTGGCTTAATGCCAGAAACATACCGGCCAGAGGAGTTCCGTTATTCTCGGCCAGCAGCAGTTTTATTACGGCGGGAGAAATGGTATCCCTGGCATCAGTTAAAAGCACCTGCTGAAAATAGTCCTTCTCTTCACCTGCAATGCGGTTTCTTTTAACGGTCTGGTTGTAAAGATAATACCACTTGTCCAGATCCTGTTCGCCCGAAAACCGGACTTTGATTTTCTTCCGCTGCGACAGGCGGATATTGTACCTGGTTTTGGGTTTCATTCTGCCGAGTATCTGTGCCGGAGACTTCTCTAAAGGCAGTATCACTGTGTTTGAAGGCAGAATGTTGGTAGGTGACTTCCTGAGATTCCAGTTTCTGGTGCCGAAGTTCATACGCATCTCCTGAACAGGGATATCAGGCAACTCCAGCCATGGCTGTTCATTGCCCGGCACTTCTGCCCATGGGGAAGGCCAGTTGAGGTCAAAACGGATGGCAAAGCATGCTTCAGGCAGATATTCACGGAGCGCCTCCGACAGTTCTTCGAGCCAGGCACCCTGCCGCTCCTGCTCAGGGACAATCTCCGGACCATAAGGGGCATAGGCGATCACCCCACCTGATTGTAACTCTCTCAGAAGAATAAGAATATCTCCCTTATGAATCCAATAGCCCGGCCGGTCCTGATCGGACTCGAAAATATCAAATGGCGCCGGATGCCAGCCCGTACTGTTTTTAAACTTAGCCCAGAATGCCGTTTGCTGAAGTATACGCGAGGGTATGATCGCTCCGGTGTCTTTGGGGATGACTTTCAGTAAATTCATGATTATGGCCCTTATCAGGAATCTTCCCGATTGAAAAGAAACCTGCCTGACTATCAGGCAAGTAGTATATTTATTAAGAAAAATTATATTTTGTAGCCCTGAACCTTACAGGCGTCTGAAGATGCGCACATTTGGGCAGCAACAGGGAATGCTTCCGGTCGAGTCCGGAATCAGGAAACAGAAAAGCAATCAGGCTTTCCCGGAATTTTCGGACGTATACATCTGAAAATCATCGCAGATTGATTTATGACAGCAAAGGTAGGGGTATTAAATATATTGACAAATAAAACTTAAAGCATAAGGAGACAGGAATGACGAATCTGCTTTCTCAGACAGACCGGTTACGATCCGGTAACTGAGGTTGAATTAAAGATGAAAGGTCCGAAAATATTTACCTGGAGTCCGTCATGACTGGATTAACATAAAAAGAACACAACATTTTTATGAGGATTGAATTACCGGAAACATCACATCCGTTGCAGGATATATAATTAATCAGACCCGATTAATACTTCAGCGGCGATCCGTTATAATCCAAAGGTTTCAGTAATACAACCGGATCACCGGAAATGTGCTGAAATATCAGTATATTTGAGTTATAAAATCAGAAACTATGTTTAATTATCTTGGTGATGCGGCCCTGGTGGTTTTTATTTATATGAGTCTGGTATTTGTGCTGGCTTTGGTTTTGCGCGACAATTCCATCGTAGATATCTTCTGGGGGCTAGGCTTCATTGTGCTGACCATATTCAGCATAGTCAGGAATGACTCCCCCGGTGTTTTGCAGATTGTGGTTGCCATTATGGTATTGATCTGGGGGCTGAGATTATCGGTGCACATATTTAAACGGAACCTTGGGCGTGGCGAAGATTTCAGATACGCGAACTGGCGCCGGACATGGAAGTTTTTTACACTCCGCAGTTATCTGCAGGTTTTTATGCTTCAGGGCTTTTTTATGCTTGTTATCTCCTGGCCCGTGTTACATGTGCTGAACAACCCCTCCCCTGCTGTGCCCGGATTTATTCACGCTTCGGGGCTTTTGGTTTTCCTTGCCGGCTTTCTTTTCGAAGCCATCGGAGACTATCAGCTGGCTGTTTTCAGAAAAAATCCGGATAATGCCGGGAAACTCATCACAACAGGACTCTGGAAGCTCACGCGCCATCCGAATTACTTCGGGGAAGCCTTGCTTTGGTGGGGATTCTGGTTGCTGGCCCTGCCCCTGATCGACGGTATTTATACAGTGGTCAGCCCTTTGGTCATCACCTGGTTGTTGCGCTATGTGTCGGGAGTGCCCATGCTGGAAAAGAAATATGAAGGCCGGCCCGATTGGGAAGCATACAAAGCTAAAACGCCTGTTTTCATTCCGTTTTTGCGTTGATTTCGTCAATTTAATCAGTTTATTTCCCGGCTTGCTCACAGGTGCCTTTCCTGGGAAATAATTTCTGTTTCCTTCTTTCCGTTTTTCCCTATCCCCCGCTTTTTATACCTTCGCAGCAGATTTATTCCGAACTGTATTCCTGTTAACGACAATAACAAATTCATTTTTAATATGATCAACCAGCAACTTATCAATCCACGCAGCATCGTAGTAATCGGTGGCTCAAACGACACAACCAAGCCGGGCGGAAAAGTTCTTAAAAACCTGTTGGAACACCATTTTTCAGGAGATGTTTATGTCACCAACCCGAAAGAAGATGAAATTCAGGGAATCAGGTGTTATAGAAATCCCGGCGATCTGCCCGATTGCGATCTGGCAATCCTTGCCATTGCCGCCAGATTCTGCCCCGAAACAGTTGAGTTGCTGGCCAGAAAGAAAAATACCCGCGCGTTTATCATTCTTTCGGCCGGTTTCCATGAGGAAAGCGAAGCGGGCGCCCTGCTGGAACAACAAATTGTTGATACCATCAACAGTGTGAACGGTTGCCTGATAGGGCCCAACTGTATTGGAGTGATGAATCATCATCATACATCTGTATTTACAACGCCAATACCAAAACTTGATCCAAAAGGTATAGATTTTATCTCGGGTTCGGGCGCTACCGCCGTTTTTATTATGGAGTCGGCCATGCCAAAGGGGCTTTCATTTTCCAGTGTATATTCAGTAGGAAACAGCGCGCAGATGGGCGTGGAGGAAGTACTTCAGTATCTTGACGAAAGTTTCGATCCGGAAACCAGCAGCAAGGTAAAACTGTTGTATGTTGAAAGCATCAATAAACCTGACCTGCTGTTGAAGCATGCCTCCTCCCTGATCCGGAAGGGATGCCGCATTGCCGCCATCAAATCGGGCAGTTCTTCGGCAGGAAGTCGTGCAGCCTCCTCCCATACCGGTGCCCTGGCAAGCAGCGATTCAGCTGTTGACGCGCTTTTCAGAAAAGCCGGCATCGTCAGGGTTTACGGCCGTGAAGAGCTGGCAGCCGTCGCCTCAGTATTTATGCATAAACCGCTCACCGGCAAGAATATTGCCATAATTACCCATGCAGGCGGCCCGGCGGTAATGCTCACCGACGCCCTTTCGAACAACGGCCTGGAGGTACCCCACATCGACAGCCCGGAGCTGCTGGCTAAACTTCTTCCCGGTTCATCCGTAGCCAATCCCATCGACTTTCTGGCTACCGGTACTGCCGGAAATCTTGGGGATATCATCGATTTCTGTGATAATAAATTTGACAATATTGACGCTATGGCCGTCATCTTCGGCAGTCCGGGACTTACTGAAGTGTATGATGTATATAAACTTCTGGATGAAAAGATGAAAACCTGCCGGAAACCCATTTATCCGGTTTTGCCTTCAGTGATCAATGTGAAAAACGAGATAGAATATTTTCTTTCGTTGGGCAGGATAAACTTCCCTGATGAAGTGGTTTTCGGTAACGCTTTGGCGAAAGTTTACAATACGCCTGCTCCCGCGGCTCCTGCCGAACATCCGGCTGTTAACAACGCTGTCATCCGCAGGGTGGTCGATGAAGCCGAATCCGGGTACCTGTCTCCTGACAAGGTACAGCAATTGCTGGATGCCGCCGGTATTCCCAGGGCAGGCGAAGCGGTTGTTACAAGCCGTGAGGAAGCCGTTGATGCGGCAGGGACGCTCGGCTATCCCGTGGTTATGAAGGTAGTAGGGCCCGTTCATAAATCGGATGTGGGTGGCGTTGTCCTGGATGTTATGGACGCTGAAACCGTTGGACGTGAGTTTGACCGTATGATCAATATCAAGGACACCACTGCAATACTGCTTCAACCAATGTTAAGCGGAACCCAGATTTTTGCAGGTGCAAAGTGCGAACCCAAATTCGGCCACATGATCCTGTGCGGACTCGGAGGAATCTTTATCGAGGTGCTGAAGGATGTGCAATCCTCACTGTCACCCGTTTCGGCAGCCGAAGCATCAGAAATGATCAAAAGTCTGAAATCCTACAAAATCATTCAGGGCGTTCGCGGACAGGAAGGGGTAAATGAAACTGCTTTTGCCGATGCGATTGTGCGTCTGTCGGCCTTGTGCGAAGCCGCCCCCGAGATTGCTGAGATGGATATTAACCCGCTGCTGGGTAATGCCAAAGGTGTGGTAGCCGTAGATGCAAGGATCAGAATAGAAAAATAGAAAGGAAACGAAAGAGTAACATATCAGAATAGCAAAGCCCCGCAGAACGGGGCTTTCTCATTATGTTACTCTCGAATTCTTAAGAATCAGCAAGTGATTCCCTGTAAACTCCTGACGGCTGTCCAGTCAGAATACCGGCTTTTACTGTCCGGCCGGGGTTTTGAGTTTATCTCCGGTTTCTTCGATCACCTGTTGCTTCCAGTTGTCCGGATATCCGGGAAAAGATGGAGACAGCGGATATCCCCACGGATTGCGCAGCAGTTCACCGTCCTTTTCCTTTTTAACGTTGCCATCGAGGTATTTCACCAGAAGGAATTCGCCAAGCTTCCGCCATCTGCTAACTGTAGATTCAGCTGTTTCAGCGGAGTATGCGGTAAGAACTTCCCTGCCTTTTTCAGGATCTGATTTGTAAAGCGCGAGTGCTTTTTTGTCAATCGCAGGAATTTCTCCGGCGAAACGGGTTTCAAGTTCCTGCTGAAGTTTTTTAAGGTCAGGCATTACCCGGTTATAAAAAAGGTAAGCAAAATGGGCAACCCGGTTAAAAACCCAGAAAGCAGCTGTTTCGGAATAGGTAAGCATATCTCCGTTGCCCTCCGCCACGCAATGCGGCACTTTTTGAATCCCGCAATAAAAAGGCATGTAGACAGTCGATCCGGCATCATCAACCCCGAACCAGAAAATGCCCCCGATATGGTCAGGCAGCCAGTTGCGCATCTGGGCAATAAAAGAGAAGCCTGTCTGCTGCGTTACAGTTACCCGCTCGTTAAAATACTCCTCTCCTTCATATTTCCAGGTCAATGGCCGCCAGCGGTATGGCAGACCGAAGTTTCCGGCCCCTATATCCCGCGACATATCGAGTTCCGTTCCCTGAAGGTAATCACGCTTGAAGTTCATCAGGTCCTGCACACTCAGTTTGCGGTCAGGCTTAATGTAAAGGGGCATCCTTTCCTTTTCGATGGCTCCGGCGGCATAATCAAAGTACTTCTGCATACCGCTGTTCACATGGTTGAACATGGCCCAAACCCTTAATTCACAGAATCGTGCTGCACCAAAGTTCAGCGGGGCGTAAACATCGCTGAAACTGAATTCATCATCTTTGCCGGTAAAATAGCCCTTTTGGCGGGCAAAGGAGATGACATCGTGACTGTAAATAACTTCAATATCAGGTTGATTCAGCAGCTTAAAATTCTTACTGCTGATAGATGTCCTGCCGTTATCCAAAGGGAATTGGGTGATCCGGGCATGATTGGCATGGGCCGAAATATACCCGTCGGGTATGCGCACGGCAACCCAGACAGCACCCTTGTCGGCATTCACCGTCTTTTTCGTTTTTTTATTCAGCTCCAAACGGGTTCCCTTGCCGATGATCTCCATGATCCATACTTCGTTAGGGTCACCGATGGAGAATGATTCGCCGGTGCTGGCATACCCGAATTGCTCAACCAGATCTGCAATTACCTTTATGGCTTCGCGGGCGGTTCCGGCTCGTTGCAACGCCAGAAACATCAGGCTGCCGTAATCAACAATACCGGTGGAGTCCTGCAGTTCAGGACGGCCATCAAAAGTGGTTTCGCCCATCGCTACCTGGTGCTCATTCATAAAGCCAATCACCTGGTAAGTGTGCGGCACCTGTGGTATTTCGCCCAGAGGCCTGGCGGTTCCGCGATCGTAGAGGGTAACCATACTGCCTTCGGGCCAGTCAGCAGCCGGACGCCAGTAAAGTTCTCCATAGCGGATGTGGGAGTCGGCCGCATAGCTGACCATCGTACTTCCATCGGCGGATGCACCTTTGGTTACCAGGTAATTCGTACACGAAACGGCCGGAAAAATTGACAGGAACAAAATTGGCAGTATGAGTGCAAATCGCTTTTTCATAAGCTGAAGTTTTTATTTAGGTGCTACTTTTAATTAATTATTATTCAACTTTTTATTGATTAGAATATTTGCTGATCTCTTGCTCAATCAGCGGCAATAACCCTGGCGTGAAAAAGCATGATATATGCAAAAGGTCGCCTTCCGAAGCTGTTACCTGAGTTACACAGAGTTTAACAATTTTCAGGCCTCTGCCGTCTTCATATACTTCAAGTTCCGCTTCATCTCCCCTGAGGTTAGCCAATTCATGATAACGAACCATTTCAAAACCCTGGGTTCGCAGAAACTCATCCGAAACATTGTAATAGCCATGAGCCAGTCCTGCAGTTTCGGTATCAAACAACTGTTGTTGCTCACTGGTAAGTGTTTTCATGAGATTAATTTAATTGCGCCGGCTAAAATACAATCTTTGACTGTATTATCGGGTGAAGATGCCCCGACAGGTAAATTTACAGGCAATTGAAAAGATGGGATACCGGCTGACCCAAAAGTTGTCCGGCAGGATGAATGGCAAATAAAGTATTGGTGTTCAATTATTTAAAACCTAATTAGCAGTAATTGAATTATAAACACATCAATTATCGGGGTTATCATAAAAACTTCAGAGTCTTCTTTGATAGAATTATCTTATCATTGCAAGTTGATTTTATTATCTGCATCTTACTAAATATCAGCGCAATGATTATAAGTGAAAGTGCCAATCTCCACCGTCTGGTCATTCATAAAACCGGAAACAAAGGAAAGGAAGAAGGAATAAAATTTTCAAAATCACCCGTTCAGCTCAATGAGACAATCAGGGATCTGCTTATCAGGTATTTTCTGTCCCCTTTTAAGCAGCAGGAGTATTTCAATTTCTATCATGATGCGGATCTGAGCCTCAATGAAGTCTTCCATTTTTCGGCAGCCATTTTCGATGATCCAGGCAGTTTTTACCTGAACTCGGTGAATCTGGCCAACCATTTATATGAGTGTTCGTCTCATCCGAAAGTTAAACCGGGGGAGCTCTATATATCATATTTTCAGAATCTTGAACTCGACGGGCAAGCGCTTGACGCCATCGGAATATTCAAGTCCGAATCGAAAGAAACCTTTCTGAAAGTATACCCTGATGGCGACAATTTTACCATTGAACATGAGGATGGTATAAATATCAACAAGCTGGATAAAGGTTGCCTGATCTTTAACAGCGAACGTGAAAACGGTTTTGTGGTGGCATCCGTCGACAACCTGAGCAAGGGCAACGACGCCCTCTACTGGATGGATGATTTCCTGAAAGTCAGGCAGCGGAATGATCAGTTTTTTCAGACCAGCCAAACGCTGGCCCTTTGCAGGAATTTTGTAACTGAAAAGTTACCTGAAACTTTTGAAATTGACCGGCCGGGACAGGCGGAGCTGCTGAATAAATCCATGAAGTTCTTCAGGGAGAATGACAATTTTGTAATGGAAGAATTTGTGAGTGAGGTATTTGAGCAGCCAGAGGTGATTCAGACATTCAATGAATACCGGCGTGATTTCGAAGTGGAAAGGGACATGAGAATCAATGACGATTTTGATATTTCCGGGCAGGCGGTCCGCAAACAGGCCAGGGTTTACAAAAGCGTCATAAAACTGGATAAGAACTTCCATATCTACATCCACGGGAACCGCAACAACATTGAAAAAGGATATGATGAAGAACGCGGAATGGATTACTACAGGCTGTTTTTTAAGGAAGAGTCTTAGATAAACCGGCCCCTGCGGGGATTTCTGTGCTAAATTTTCACAGCATGCCAATTTCCCTACCTTTGCCGGAAATTTGTCACCATCAATCAACATGAAGCGCAACGACCTGCTGTTTATTTCGGCCCTGATCCTGTTTTTCCTGCCGTTTTTTGTTTTTCCGGCTGTTTATGATGCTTACAACAGCTTCAATTCAGCCCACGGTATGATCATGAGTTTCGTGAAGTTCGCCATCCTGGCTACGCTTGGCGAAGTAATCGGTTTGCGGATCAAAACCGGCAAATATAATTCGCCCGGTTTTGGCATTCTGCCGCGTGCCATAGTTTGGGGCTTTCTGGGGTTGACCATCAAGCTGGCCTTTGTAATTTTCAGTTCGGGAACAGTTTCATTCCTCAGCTATATGGGCTTTGAAAAAGCCGGTGCAGTAATGCAGGAGGGATTTTCCGTATCAAAACTGTTTGTTGCTTTCTGCATCAGTGTATTTATGAACACGATTTATGCCCCGGTCATGATGACCCTGCATAAGATTACGGACACCCACATCCTGAACACCGGAGGGACATTGAGTGGCTTATTTACACCCATTGATTTCAGGGGAATTATTACAAACCTGAACTGGGATGTGCAGTGGAACTTCGTGTTCAAAAAGACCATTCCTTTTTTCTGGTATCCCGCACATACAATCACGTTTCTTTTACCAGTTGATTATCAGGTACTTTTCGCGGCCATTCTCGGCATTGCGCTGGGCACTATCCTGGCCATGGCCTCGCTAAAAGGACGCTAAGCCGGTTTGAAGCTGAATATTTTTTAATGTAATTCCCGGAATATTTTTTTCATGAATCGCCTTGCCATGTTGAGGCAAATCTATAACTTGCCACCCGGTTCAGCCCTGCTGTTTTGAATACACTAAGTCATATCTGCAGTATAAAATATTGACATGCAATGATTTGTAAATCAGGTCTTGCGGTGATCAAAACCGGATTGCATCAGTCTCCCTTTGGATTAAAAACCAAAAACAAAATATTACTATGAAAGAGATTTTCAGACATGACACTCCGGTCAATTATGAAGTGGTGTCGCGAAAAGTGAAGGAAATGGGGCTGGCAAGTGTCGGCAAGGCAAGCATCAGGGAAATCAAGCGGTTGGTTGATAACATCGAAAGGGAAACCGGCGACCGGTTTGTAAGGATGGAGATGGGTATTCCTGGAATGGCTCCTTCGGAAATAGGAACCAATGCAGAGATTGAGGCTTTGCGTAAGGGAGTGGCCGCAATTTATCCTGACATTGACGGTACACCTGAACTGAAGAATGAAATTTCAAAGTTTGTAAAGAATTTTCTGGACATAGAGGTAAAACCTGAGGCCTGTATCCCCACCGTGGGTTCAATGCAGGGAAGTTTTGCGGCATTTCTCACGCTGTCGCGTATGTCACCGGAACGCGACACCACCCTTTTTATTGATCCGGGATTCCCGGTACATAAGCAGCAGCACAGGGTGTTGGGCCAGAAATTTGAAAGTTTTGATGTATATGATTTCCGTGGCGACAAATTGCGTGACAAACTGGAATCGTATTTTTCGAAAGGTAACATCCATTCGGTGTTGTATTCGAACCCCAATAATCCATCGTGGATATGCTTTACCGATGAAGAACTTAAGACCATCGGTGAGCTGGCCAATCAGTATAATGTTGTGATTTGTGAGGATCTGGCTTACTTCGGGATGGATTTCCGCAAGGACTATTCCAGACCTGGCGTAGCCCCTTATCAACCTACCGTGGCAAAATATACCAATAATTATATACTGTTTATTTCCAGTTCAAAAGTATTCAGTTATGCCGGTCAGCGTATCGGGATGATGGTCATTTCCAATGATCTGTTTGGACGGAAGGTTGAGGGATTGAAGAAATATTATAATGTTGACATCTTCGGCAGGGCGATGGTTTTCGGGACTGTATATGCGTTGAGTTCCGGAACAGCCCACTCGGCGCAATATGCCCTGGCGGCCATGCTGAAAGCTGCCAACGACGGTAGTTTTAACTTTATTGACGAGGTAAAGATTTATGGCGAGAAGGCTCATGCCATGAAAAAGATGTTTACCGACAACGGGTTCCATATCGTTTATGATACCGATGTGGACAAGCCGATCGCCGACGGGTTTTACTTTACCATTGCTTATCCCGGATATTCGGGTGAACAACTGATTGAAGAACTGATCTATTACGGCATCAGTGCCATTTCACTGGCCATCACCGGCAGCGAGCATCTCGAAGGGTTAAGGGCCTGTGTTTCATTGGTTCATCCAGATCAGTTTCCGGCGCTCGAAGCACGCCTTAAAAAGTTTCACGAGCACAATTCCTGAAAAGACTCCCGCCTGGCATTTTAAATCAGAATGATCTGAGCAGGTTGTTTAAAAGGATTATAAATTGCACCTTTTTAGTTATTTTGCAAACGTTTGCGGAGTCCGGATTGGATAAAAATCTATAATTTCGCTGCATCATAACGATCAAAACCAAACTCATATAGACCATGGCAAAAGTAAAAGGTGACATTGTAATCGACATTGAGAAATGCAAAGGATGCGGAGTATGTATTCCTGCTTGTCCCAATGATGTGATTGCATTGTCGAAAAATGTGAACGGCAAGGGTTATAACTATGCCGAAACTGTAAATGAAGAGTGCATCGGATGTGCCAATTGCGCCATTGTATGCCCTGACGGGGTGATTACGGTTTACAGGAAGAAAATTGAGTAAGAATTTTAATTTTTAAGATTTATGAAAGAACTCAGATTAATGAAAGGCAATGAAGCCTTTGCCGAAGCGGCCATCCGCGCTGGTGCTGATGGATACTTTGGTTACCCGATAACCCCCCAGTCGGAGGTGATGGAATACCTGATGGCCGAAAAGCCACACGAGCGCACCGGAATGGTGGTTCTTCAGGCAGAGAGTGAAGTGGCTGCCATCAATATGGTATATGGCGGTGCAGCCTGCGGCAAGCGGGTGCTTACCTCCTCATCAAGCCCCGGAATCAGCCTGAAGCAGGAAGGAATTTCTTACATTGCCGGAGCCGAACTGCCCTGCGTGATTCTTAACGTTGTACGCGGAGGCCCCGGACTGGGAACCATTCAGCCTTCACAATCTGACTATTTCCAGTCAACAAAAGGCGGCGGACATGGCGATTACCGCATGATCGTTCTGGCGCCTTCCTCCGTACAGGAGATGGCTGACTTTGCACGCCTTGGTTTCGACCTGGCCTTTAAATACCGCAATCCTGTGCTGGTTTTATCAGATGGCGCTATCGGGCAGATGATGGAGAAAGTGGAACTGGATGAGCAGCGTCCGCGTTTTACTGAAGAAGAGATAATAAAAAACACACCCTGGGCAACCACCGGAAAAACCAAAGACAGGGAGCGCAATATCATTACTTCACTGGATCTTGACTCGGCAAAGCAGGAACTGCACAACCATGCACTCCAGGCTAAATATAAGCTGATGCAGGAACAGGAGACACGTTTCGAAATGATCAGTTGTGAGGATGCTGACTACCTTATCGTAGCCTATGGTACCAGTGCCCGCATCAGCCAGAAGGCTGTTGACCTGCTCAGGGCCGAAGGCATCAGGGTAGGCCTGCTGCGTCCGATCACCCTTTTCCCCTTCCCGACTGAAATCATTTCAAAACTGGCAGATCAGGTAAAAGGAATCCTGACTGTTGAAATGAGCGCCGGACAGATGATTGAGGATGTAAAGCTTGCAGTCGGCTGCAGGGTAAAAGTAGAGCATTTCGGCAGAATGGGCGGTATCATCCCCTCTCCCACCGAAGTGGTTGAAGCAATGAAAACAAAAATAATCGGAGGATAATGCTATGGCTGAAATAACCAAAGAAGATATCCGGAAACCGGAAAATCTGATATATAAGAAAACCGATCTGCTCACCGACAAACCGCTGAGTTATTGTCCGGGATGCGGGCATGGAACTGCTCACCGCATTGTGATGGAAGTGCTGGAAGAAATGGACATACAGGATAAAACCATCGGAATTGCTCCGGTAGGTTGTTCTGTGCTTGCCTATGAGTTTATGAACATCGATATGCAGCAGGCCGCTCATGGTCGTGCTCCGGCCCTGGCCACCGCGGTGAAGAGGCTGAATCCCGATAAATTTGTTTTCACCTACCAGGGCGACGGTGACCTGGCTGCCATTGGCACTGCCGAAACCATCCATGCCTGCAATCGTGGTGAAAATATTGTTATCATTTTTATCAATAACGGAATCTATGGGATGACCGGAGGCCAGATGGCACCTACCACCCTGCCCGGGATGAAGTCATCCACATCGCCTTACGGCAGGGATGTGCATATGATGGGGAATCCCTTGAAAATGACCGAATTGGTGGCCCAACTCCCAGGTACTATTTATGTTACCCGTCAGGCAGTGCATACCCCG
The DNA here is from genome assembly GCA_023957275.1 of Lentimicrobium sp. Taxonomy (GTDB): domain Bacteria; phylum Bacteroidota; class Bacteroidia; order Bacteroidales; family Lentimicrobiaceae; genus Lentimicrobium. The sequence goes on from JAMLHF010000003.1 coordinate 34,869, forward strand.
GCGAATGTGAGAAAAACCAAAAAGGCGATCCGGAAGGCTTTCGAAAATCAGAAACTGAATAAAGGCCTCTCATTCGTTGAGATTGTATCGAACTGCAACTCGGGCTGGAAAATGAATCCGGTTCAGGCCAACGAATGGATGGTGGAAAACATGTTCCCCTTCTATCCACTGGGCGATATCAAGGTGAATGACTAACTGAAATGCCGGTAATTTCCGGCAATTACAGAAAGAAGCAGCCATTCCGGTTTTAAAAAATTAAAAAGCAAAAGCAATGACAGAAGAAATCATTATAGCAGGATTCGGAGGACAGGGCGTTCTCTCCATGGGTAAGATTCTTGCATACTCGGGCGTAATGGGTAATAAGGAGGTCAGCTGGATGCCTTCCTATGGCCCGGAAATGCGCGGGGGAACAGCCAATGTTACCGTCATCATCAGCGATGAACGTATCAGTTCACCCATTATTAATCAATTTGATACCGCGATTATTCTTAATCAGCAGTCAATGGACAAATTTGAGAAATCCGTGAAGCCCGGAGGCCTGCTGATTTATGACCCGAACGGAATCACGCACCATCCTCAGCGTCAGGATATCAATATCTACCAGATAGAGGCAGCCGATGAGGCAGCCAGCATGGGCCTGACAAAAGTGTTTAATATGGTGGTACTCGGAGGTTTCCTGAAACTGAAACCTATTATTCAGTCGGAGTTTATCCGCAAAGGGCTTGAGAAATCCCTCCCCAAGCGTCACCACGGATTGATTCCCGAAAACGAGAAAGCCATCGAGAAAGGCAAAGAAATCATCAAATCAGTACATCAGCTGAATTAGATTTCCTTTTCACACACACACCAACCATCTGGACCTGCTGCAAAACAGCAGGTCTGTTTTTTTCAGAATAACCGGTATGTGTTCTATTCGCTTAATTTTGTCAAATGAATACCAAAGAACTGAAGTCCCTGCTTGATGTAAAGGCTGAATATTACAACAGGACCGATTTTATCCATGCTGACCCCATCAGGATTCCTCATGCATTTACTGACAGAGCGGATATTGAGATCGCAGGGTTTCTTGTGGCTACCATAGCCTGGGGGCAGCGGGTTTCGATTGTTAAAAACGGTTTCAGACTGATGGAACTGATGGATAATGCGCCTTACGATTTTGTAATGAATGCCGGACCTGCTGATTTAAAGCGAATTTCTGCATTTGTTCACCGGACGTTTAATGCCGATGACTGCCTGTTCTTTATCGCTTCACTCAAAAATATTTACCGTTTGCACGGCGGGCTCGAGCAGGCCTTTGCCGCAGGCCTCAGATCAGGAGATCAGAATGTTTATAACAGCCTTTTGCGCTTCAGGGAACTTTTTCTTGAAACCCCTCACCTGCCGCGCTCCGAGAAACACCTGGCCAATCCCGCATCGGGCAGCACGGCCAAAAGGCTGAATATGTTTCTGCGTTGGATGGTAAGACATGATGCCAAAGGCGTTGATTTTGGGCTCTGGAAAGTGATTTCCCCCGCTCAGCTCAGCTGCCCGCTTGACCTGCATGTAGGAAATGTCGCCCGCAGGCTGGGAATATTGAAACGGGCACAAAATGACTGGAAAGCGGTAGAGGAAATTGATAAGGTGTTCCGTAGTTTCGATCCGGTTGATCCGGTTAAATATGATTTTGCACTCTTCGGGATGGGAATATCTGAAAAAATCTAGACGCCCGGGCGTGAACTATTACCCCTTTGTAAAATCCTGCCACTCCACTCTGTATTTGCCAATAATGAATGTTTCTGTTATGCTGTTCAGAAAGTACCTGAAATAAAAAACCTGCCCGTACGGAATCAGATACGGGCAGGTCAGTTAAAATATGGATTTCCGACTTCGTCCGGAATAAAATCAGGGCTGTTTATTTAAGCACATGATATAAGGCATGGATCACGCCCGGAATCCAGAAGAACAGCGTCAGAATGAGGTTTACAATAAACGGGGTCCCGGCATCGTCATATTTCAGAAATACAGCCAGAGGAGGAAGAATAAAACAAAGGATGACAAGCAGCAAAGTCTCGGTATCAGCTGCTGGTGAGGCAGGAGCTTCCATGGATGCAGCCGGGGCAACCGACTCAGTAACAGTCTGGCTCTTTTTGCCGGCAAAAGCAGCATCTGCAGCTGTTACAAATCCTAACATAAAAATTACCAGCAGCATAGTAATGGTCATTCCCGGTTTAAAGATTTTCATAATTTTACAAGATTAAGTTTAACATAGAATTTCCGCGTTAAAGATAATGAATAAAAACAGCAGGATCATTTTTTCCCTGGCTATATTGCTGAATTTATGTTGTCATGCATTTGCCCAGCAAATGACCCTGACCGGCGCCATTGTGCTTGACAGGACAGAAGTAATGAGTTACTCAGTTATCTATCAGCTAAGCAGCAATAACACCCTGACAGGCTACTCGGTAAGTGATCGCAATGGCAGTGAAGAAACAAAAGCCAGAATTTCAGGTACATATAATCCCAAAACCAAAGTCCTGGAATTTGAAGAACATTTCATTGAATCCACAAAATCAAAAACCCCGGCTGAAGAATTCTGTCTGATGAAAGTGACCGGAACCTTTGAAAATAAGACGGGGCAATCCGTTTATACCGGCAAGTTCACCTCAAAAAGTGCCGACCCTTTGGTAATTTGTGCATCAGGAACCATTTTGATGATGACGGAAGAAAAAATCGGACAGTTATCGGCAAAAGTGGAGAAAGCATTGGAAAAACTCCCTCTTCCCGATTCCATCCGGAAAAATGATGTTGATACTGCCGCCTGGGTGCGCAATGTGGTTGAAATCACGCCAGGCTCGGTCAGGACCCTGAAGCTGCATGCAGATCAGATACAGCTTGATCTGGTGGATGACCGTTTTCAGGACGGAGATAAGATAACCATTCTTAAAAACGATGAGAGAATAATAAGCGGACTGGAGATAACGAATAAGGTCAGATCGTTCAGATTCAACATTGGAAAGGAAGAAAATGAAGTCACATATACATTTATAGCTGAAGATGAAGGATCCATTGCACTGACGACGTTGAAGGCCTTTTTCAGATGCGGTCACGAGCATACACTGATTATGGCCGGCATGAACAAAGGCCAATCGGTAAAGATTGTTTACAGGAGATAAGCATATCCAATACTTCAAAAAAGCACCTGTTGAACCAACTTTTGAAAGCATTTCCGTTTTTGAAATAAGCTACTTTTGTTTTATGAAAATTGAAATCAGTAAACCGGAAGAACTTAACGCGTTCGTGGCATCATCGCCTGCCCTGCTTTTATATTTTTTCAATGACAGCTGCGCGCCCTGTGTGGCCTTGCGGCCCAAGGTGGAGCAGTTGATTGCCGGGGAGTTCCCGAAGATGAAACATGCCTACATCAATGCAGCTTCGCATCCTATGATGGCGGCATCAAACAATGTGTTTGCAAGTCCGACGATCATAGCTTTTTTTGACGGAAAAGAGACTTTCAGGGTCAGCAAGTACATCTCTCTGGATGAGCTTGCCGGCCGGATAGAGCGCTACTACAGCCTGATTTTTGATTAGCTTCAGGTCCGGGTCCGCTCTACCGCAAGGCCGGTGATGTCAGTTAATAGGCCCTGTCGCGCCTGTATGACCATATCATGATCAGGATGGCAATAAATAGTGAAGCCGCTCCCAGGCTGAAGGTAAAAACAAAGCCAAATAATTCATAAAACAGGACTCCAAGTAAAGGTGCGAAAACGGCGCGGGTGGCCGTAAGGAACAAGTGTACCGACTGATATTCTCCCGCCTCGTGTGGTTTACAGAAATAGGCTGAGCCAATGTTCCAGAGTAATGACATGGTAGCGGCAAAAACTGCATGAAACAGCACAAAAGGAATCATGCTGTAGAATAATTTAAAATTACCCAGTTGTATGTGTTGAGGAAGATAAGCCGTAAGCACCAGGCTCAGCAGGTAAAGCATAATTGATGCAAATGTGACGGCGGCGAATTTCCGGGGATCAATTTTTCCCAACGTTCTGCCGAAAAAAGGAATCAGAAACAAGGCAATGATATTGTAACTGTTTTTATAGGTTGCCACACTGAAGTAGTTCAATCCCAGCTGTCTTTCAAAGAAGAGGGTCATCACGGTAACCGTGCTCATAAAAGCAAACCCATAAAAGAGAAACCCCAGTTCAAAGTGCCTGAAAGGGACATTTTCCTTCATGATGCGGCGCATACCCAGGGCCGAAGTTTTTACATTCTGCCAGAAACTGTTTCCCGCCGGTTCAGTTTTCTCTCCGACATACTGAATTTTAGATAAAAGGTAGGTGGAAACAACCCCTGCCACTGCTGCCAGGGCAAATACATAAGTGTATGAATTCTTGTCATAATCAAGCAGCATGCCGTAGGCAAAGGCGGTGACCAGCATCAGTACCTTGCCATAAACGGTGGCCAGACTGTAGAGTTTTCCGAAGTGCTCATGACGGTAATTATTTTTGAGAAACAGGTTAATGGTCGGAAAAATCACCGGATTGCCCAGGTAATAGATAAGAAAAAGTCCCAGAAAGACATAGTGATACAGGGGATTAGCCTCTATGACACCTGTACTGCGTGGAAAGAAAAGCAGAATGGCAAGGGGGGCGCGTGTAAGCAGGCCGGTAATCCTGATCAGCTTAGGCTTGTCGTTCATCCTTTTCAGCCATTCTGAAATGAATATCAGAAAAATAAAGACCAGTACTGAGAACTGAAACAGAAAACTAAGCTGATAGGATGACCCATGGAGGCTTTTCAGAAATACAAATTCGTTGAGGGTAAGCACTCCGGCAACAAAATTATCGAGGAGGGTATAACCCAGATGAAGCCTGAATGTCTGTTTCTCACCAGCCTGCAGGTTGTTCAACCCATGTCTCCGGGTCAGATAATTTATGATCAGCTTCATGGGTGCAAAGGTAAGGAGTGCAATTTAAATTATTGTCTAAAGAAATGCTGTACATCCTGAACAAAACATAAAATCCGGCGTTCATTAGAAAAAACAATATAATATGAAAAACCTGCTTTTAATTATCTCCTTGTTTTTACTGACCGGACTTACTGCCATGGCACAGAAAAATTTTCACAGTTTCAAAACCACAACCATCGATGGTAAGGAATTTGACCTATCAACCCTGAAGGGAAAAAAGGTACTGGTGGTCAACACGGCCTCCAAATGCGGTCTTACCCCTCAGTATAAAGACCTTGAGACTTTGTATAAACAATACAGCGACCGTAATTTTGTGATCATTGGTTTCCCTGCCAATAACTTTATGGGACAGGAACCCGGAACAAATGAAGAAATCGCGGAGTTCTGCGAACTTAACTATGGCGTCACCTTTCCGATGATGTCAAAGATATCTGTAAAAGGCAAGGACATCGACCCCATTTACAGCTGGCTGACCCGGAAATCGGAAAACGGAATGCTGGATGCTGAGATTTCATGGAATTTTCAGAAATTTATGATCGATGAGAACGGAAATCTTGTTGACTATCTGAGCCCGAGAGAAAGTCCGCTATCTGAGAAAATTGTGAACTGGATTGAAAATAAATAAGCTTCTGTCTTACAATTTACAGCCACCGTTAACAACTGGTGGCTTTTTTTATTTTTATCTTTACGAATGCCGAAGATTCTTATTAAAGCCGGTTAACCAAATTATTCTTTGTCAAATTTCATTCATGTTTGTCCACGGTTCGGGAATCGTGAAATAAAGGAATTTAATTATGGAAACACTAAGAGGAAGTCTTACCGAAAAAAACCTTGCCCGGGCATTTCTGTCAGAATCAGCTAATATCAGGAAGTGTGAGATCTTTTCGAAACAGGCCAAGCGTGAAGGTTTTGAACAGATTGCAGCCATTTTTCTTGAAGTGGCTGAACAGAAACGTTCCCATACAAAAACCATGTATAAGTTTCTGGAGGGGAGCAGCCTGGATATAATGATACCTTTCACTAACAAGGGCATCGGACCAACGCTTGAATGCCTCAGGGAAGCGGCTTTATCAGAACTGGAAGAATCGCAAAACGTGTTTGAAGAGTATGAACGTATCGCCTGGGAAGAAGGTTTTAAGCAAATTGCCACTAAATTTAAACTTTTCAGAAGAATCAAGCAGTTCTATTCCGAAAGGTTTTATACCCTGGCTGACAACATTGCAGAAGACAAGGTTTTCAAACGCGAAAAAAAAGTGAAATGGATATGCCGGAAATGCGGATTGATATACGAAAGCGAGCGGGCTTTGAAAAATTGCCCCGGCTGTGAGCACCCGCAGGCATATTTTGAAATACTTTCTGAGAATTATTAAACTCTCAACGCGGCTTTTATTTCAGATATACACCTTGATATTGAAAGAGGGACAAAAAAAAAGCCCCCTGTCCGGAGGCTTGAACTGAAGAAAAAAAGTATTACACAACAGCCTTCAGGTTAATCTTCAGCGACATTTCATCATGGATGAAATTATCCTTAAGGTTATCAAAGAGTTTTCTTGATCCGTACTGAACGTTCCATTCTGTGCGGTCAATAATAAATGCGGGTGTAACAGCAGTTACGCTATCATCACTTACATTGATCATTGCCGGGAAAGTAACGCTTTTGGTTACATCTTTCATTGTCAGGTTTCCGGTAATGTTGTGGCTGGCTTCAGGATTTCCACTGAGAGCAGAAACTGAAGTAATTTCGAATACAGCTGTGGGATAAGTCTCTACTTCAAAGAAATCAGCTGATTTCAAATGGCCCAGCAGTTTGGCATTCATTTCCTGATCAGTGAGGTCAAGCACTACAATAGAATTCAGGTCAATGGTAAATTTACCACCAACGACTTCACCATCCTTCAGCATCAGTTCGCCGTTCGAAATATTTACCGTACCATTGTGCTGGCCGGTAGGTTTGGTACCTATCCATTCCACACCGGATGCACTCTGATCAACTGCAAGGGTTACATCACCGCTTTTTACCGTTACTTCCTGCGCTTCGCCCGTTGCGGCTTTCTCGCCCTGAGGGCCGCCGCATGAAACAATAATTGCGGAAACAAATACAAGTCCAAGGATTTTACCAATTTTTGTCATTTTTCTCTGTTTTTAGTTTAAATTAATATTGTGAGGCATTCAGCAGCCATGCGGGATTATTAACACGATTGTTTAACTATTGTTCAAAAAAATAGAACAGTGGGAGGAGCCATTGAGTGTAAATTAACATTTTTCGGCTAAGATTAACAAAAATTAACTGAGGATGCCCCCGATGCAAGGTAATTTTGCAAAGATTTATTGTTCATGGCCAGGTTCAAGCATCTTTTGGTTTTTTTACTGCTTCTGCATAATACAGGGACGCTTGAGGCTCAATCATATATTTTGCTCAAGGGTTCGGTTTTGAACGTTAAAGGCGAGGCACTGGTGGGTGCCCACGCCAGGAGCATGCAAAGGAATTACGGCACCTTTACCGACTTTCGCGGGGCATTTTCTCTGGTCCTTGCACGGAACGACACCTTAAAAGTTACCATGGTCGGTTATAAGGCATTTCTTTTCAGAATACCGGCGAACCTCAGCGGGCTGAACTACAGCCTGAAAATCACCCTGTTTGAGGACACCCTGATGATTGCCGGAGCCGAAATCAGACCCTACCCCCTGACATATCCCGAATTCAGACAGGCGTTTATCGCTATGAAAACACCGGAAGAGACCGCGATTAAGAAGCTGAATTTACCTGCTGAGCCATTCCGGCGAAAATATGAAAATCCGGAAGGCGGTTTGTTGCTGCCAGGCCCATTCTCCTTACTTTACGACAATTTTTCAAAAGAGGCAAAACAGCGGCGGAAGATGGCTGAAATCCTTAAGCGAGACGCGCTCAGAAGCGATTTTCTGAACATTATATCCTCGTCTGTACTCAGCCATAGATTCGGGATCAGCACCGATGCTGAAATCGATGAACTGATAAGAAATTGCGGAATCAGCAGAGAACTGCTTGATAATATTCCGCATTACACGCTGATTTTAATGGTGGAGAATTGTGTTGCAGGAATGAATAAGCATGACTAGATACAGCTCAGGCAATACGGCTTCCATCGCTTTAAAATATTTTCTGCAAACGATTTCGCTGAACCAATAATCCCGATCTTTGTTATGAACACCAGAACTGCATAAAAAAGATTTATGCCAATAAAGCCGAATGTTATGAAATCTGCCAGCCTGAAAGAAAAAAATGCACTGAACAAGGATTATATCAATGAAGTAAAGAATGATTACCGGATTGCTTTCGAGAGCCGTCAGGCAAGCCTGATGGGGAGGCGCGAAGTGCTTACAGGCAAAGGTAAATTCGGAATTTTCGGAGACGGAAAAGAGATTCCCCAGCTGGCAATGGCCAAAGTATTTATGAACGGCGACTGGCGTTCAGGATATTACAGGGATCAGACTTTTATGCTGGCAACGGGTATGATGAGTCTTGAAGAGTTTTTTGCACAGATATACGGTGATACCGACGACAAATTTAATCCCGGGACTGCCGGAAGGGTGATGAACAATCACTTTGCCACCCGCAGCCTTGATAATAACGGGATATGGAAAGACCTTACCATTCAGAAGAACAGTTCGGCCGACATCTCCCCCACTGCCGGGCAAATGCCCAGGTTGCTCGGCCTGGCGCTGGCTTCGAAATTATACAGAAAATCCGGTGAAAAATCCATACTGAAAGGTTTTTCCTTTGAAGGCAATGAAGTGGCATTTGGCACTATCGGTGACGCTTCCACATCAGAAGGACATTTTTTTGAAACCATCAACGCAGCCGGGGTGCTTCAGGTACCCATGGCCATTTCGGTATGGGATGACGGCTGGGGAATCTCCGTTCCCAATAAATATCAAACCACCAAGCAGAGTATTTCAGAGATTCTCAGAGGATTTGAAAGGGATGAAAATAATCCGGGGTACCTGATTTATACCGCTGACGGATGGGATTATCCCGGGCTGGTGAGAATCTACCGCGAAGGCATAGAAATCTGCCGCAGGGAGCAGGTGCCGGTTTTGTTCCATATCAAAGGTTTGACACAACCCCAGGGTCATTCTACCAGCGGATCGCATGAGCGTTATAAATCAAAAGAAAGGCTGGAGTGGGAAAAGGAATATGACGGAATTGCCCGTATGCGGGAATGGATGGTTTCCGAAAGGATTGCCACCAATAAGGAAATTGATGAAATTGAAAATCAGGCCACCGACAAGGTCAAAAAAGCGCGGAAAGCAGCCTGGGACAACTACCTGAATCCGGTAAAGGCCAAACGGGATGAGTTCCTCCGGATGGCAGATGTAACTACCTGCAACTGCGCCAAAACCAGCAAAATCGAATCAATAAAGGAGGACCTGCGCCTGATTGCTGAACCCATCCGCAAGGATATTATTTCTTCCGCCCGGAAAATTCTCAGGTTAATCTGCGATTCATGCAGTAATCCTCAGAATTCGCTAAAAATCAACGTCAGCAACTGGCTCGAAAAAGAGATGGCTGACAACGCCGGACGATATAACTCATATCTGTATAGTGAATCAGCAGAAAGGGTCAGCAACATAAGCTCCATCGAGCCCGTTTTTGACGAAAAATCGGTGATGGTACCCGGCCGGGAGATCCTCAGGGACAATTTTGATGCTTTGATGGCTAAATATCCGGAGCTGGTTGTTTTCGGCGAGGATGTCGGAAAGATCGGCGGCGTTAACCAGACCTGGGAAGGTCTTCAGGAAAAGTACGGCGAAAGCAGGATTTTTGATACAGGGATCCGCGAAGCCACCATCATCGGGCAGGGAATCGGCCTGGCCATGCGGGGTTTCAGGCCCATTGCCGAGATACAGTATTTCGATTATCTGCTCTACGGACTTCAGGTAATCAGCGATGACCTGGCGACCCTTCAATACCGGACCAAAGGGGGGCAGAAAGCGCCCATGATTATCAGCACCCGCGGTCACCGGCTCGAAGGCATCTGGCACTCAGGCTCTCCCCTGAGCATGGTCATCAACTCCGTACGTGGTGTACATGTGTTGGTTCCGAGAAACATGACCCAGGCTTCGGGATTTTACAATACCATGCTGGCATCGGACGAACCAGCCATCATCATTGAGCCCCTCAACGGATACCGGCTGCGCGAAAAGCGTCCTGCCAATATCGGGGAATACCGCATAGCACCCGGTTATCCCGAAATACTGCATCAGGGCACTGATATCACCATCGTTACTTACGGATCGTGTGTGCGCATTGCCGAAGATGCCGTTGATCAGCTGAAAGCCTTCAATATCTCCTGCGAACTGATCGATGTGCAGTCCCTGATACCTTTCGACATTGACCAGACAATTGTGAAATCGTTGCGGAAAACCAACAAGATTGTCTTCTTCGATGAGGACGTGCCGGGCGGAGCCACCGCCTATATGATGCAAAAAGTGCTGGAGGAACAAAACGGCTACCTTTATCTGGATGCTCCCCCAAGAACTGTCACCGGAATGGCGCACCGGGCGGCATATAGTACTGACGGGGATTATTTTTCCAATCCCAACGCCGAGGACGTGTTTGATGCCGTTTACAATATCATGCACGATTATAACCCCGGCAAATTTCCGAAGATTTTCTGATCATTCACCGGCCTGCATTGCGGATGCAATCAGAAACGCGTAACAAATGCACCGGGGTTGTTTTCGGCCACATCCCTGACTCAGACAAAATCATTAAAGTACAAAAAAAGCCGTTGCGGAAAACAACGGCTTTGCAAGCAGTGATTAAGGTTTGGTCCCGTTAATTACACCTGTTTAAAGGCGCCCAGGTCTTTGGGGTGACTCTGGTTTATAAAGCCGACTTTGGCTATATTTTCGGCACGTGCCATACGGATAAAGATATCGGCCGATTTGGTATAATCATCATTCCTGTTGGCATCGAGGAGCAGCAGGAAACCCATGATGATATGTCCGGCCATCTCAACAAGGCGGCGTGCATGGTAATCCAGATACTCGTTGTCTTCGAATTCATTTACCTTTTCAACGGTCCTGGCATACTGGTCGGTCATTTTTTCAAGCACCGATTTCATATACTGCAATTCAGGTTTTACCTGGGTTTGGGCATATGTTTGCATCGCTTTCAGGTAAGCCCCGTTACCTACCCCGCGGATGGCAGCCACCACCTGAAGCTGTGAGGTACCTTCGTATATGGTGGTGATACGGGCATCCCTGTATATCCGCTCAACCGGGAAATCCTTCATGTATCCGGTTCCACCGTGTATCTGAATGGCATCATAAGCAATCTGGTTGCAATACTCACTCGAGAAAAGCTTCAGCAGCGGCGTAAAGACATCAGCCAGTTTCAGATAATACTTGTACTCTTCACGCTCGGCCTGTTCCAGTTTCCTTTCGTGACCTGCAAAGGTATAAGCCTTGTAGATATCAACAAAACGGGCAGTTTCGTAAAGCAACGTCCGGATGGCGTCTGTTTTCACCTTCATATTGGTGATCATCTCATACACGGCCGGATACTGAATAATCGCCTTGCCAAACTGTTCACGTTCCTGAGCATACTTAAGCGCTTCGCGCCAGGCAGCCTCAGCAATACCAACCGATTGAGCTCCGACACCCAAACGGGCAGAATTCATCAGCGACATCACATACTTGATCAGTCCCATCTTGGTATCACCTACCAGTTTTGCCGGAGCATTTTTAAAGACAAGTTCACAGGTGGGCGATCCTTTGATTCCCAGTTTATTTTCTATTCTTCTGATTTTAACAGCTTTGTGTTTGCGGTCATATACAAAAAGCGAAAGACCGCGCGCATCGGTGGTGTTGGCTTCAGAGCGGGCCAGTACCAGTGAAATGTCGGCATCCCCGTTGGTAATAAAACGTTTTACGCCATCCAGATACCAGATTCCCGAAGCAGGATCAAGGGTAGCCTTAAGCTGAACGGCCTGGAGATCGGAACCGGCATCGGGTTCCGTAAGATCCATGGCCGCTGTGGCTCCCTGGTTGAAACGAGGCAGATACTCATTCTTGATCTCGTCAGAACCAAACTCATGGATGGTTTCTGCACAGTCCTGAAGTCCCCAGATATTGGCGAAACCGGCATCGGCCCGTGAAACGATCTCAGCTGACATTACATAAGGAACAATCGGAAAGTTCAGCCCCCCGTATTCCCTCGGCAATGACATGCCAATCATCCCGGCTTTTACCAGTGCATCATGATTTTCCTGCGTTCCGCGGGCATAAACCACTTCATTGTCAATAAGCTGAGGTCCGTCATGATCCACACTTTCAGCATTGGGAGATATGATGTCTCCCGAAATCTCACCTATGATCTCAAGTACCTTATCATAACTGTCAAGGGCATCTTCAAGGTCAAGCGGTGCATAATCATGCTGCTCTTTCTGGGTGTAATTATGTTCTTTCAGTTTCACGATCTTTTCCATCAAAGGATGGGTTAGATGAAACTTAAGGTTCTCGTTGTCAGTATAAAAGTTGGCCATTTTCTTCTGAATTGCTTGTGATTACTGTAAATCTGCCGGATACCGGTTTACTTCGAATTTGCCTTGTAATACCTTATCATTTTCGGAATTACGTCAGTAATACTGCCGATAATTGTATAATCGGCAATATGGTTGATGGGTGCATTGGGGTCGGTATTGATGGAGATAATCTGGGCTGACTGGTCCATCCCCGCCCTGTGCTGAACAGCACCGGAGATACCACATGCAATGTAAAGTTTGGGCCTTACGGTTACCCCGGTCTGACCTATCTGCCTTTCATGTTCCGAAAAACCGGCATCCACTGCAGCCCTGGAAGCGCCAACCTGCGCACCCAAAACATCGGCAAGATCATAAAGTAACTGGAAGTTTTCGCGCGAACCAACACCATAACCGCCGGCAATAATCACCTGCGCGTTTTTAATGTTGATTTTGCTCGCTTCCATATGCCGCTCGATGATCTGTACCATAAAATCTTCATCCCTGAGCACAGCGGAAGCATTTACCTTCTTAACCTGTCCTTTATACTTCGGATCAAGCACTTCTTTTTTCATGACCCCTTCCCTGACGGTAGCCATCTGAGGGCGGGTCTCGGGATTGATAATGGTAGCGATGATGTTTCCGCCAAAAGCCGGCCTGATCTGATACAGCAGATTCTTATATTCAGTCTGGGTTTTATTCTCGAAATGATCTCCTATTTCAAGACTGGTACAGTCGGCTGTAAGACCGCAGCGCAAGGCTGAGGCGATCCTCGGTGCAAGGTCGCGGCCGATGGAAGTAGCTCCGAATATTGCTATTTCAGGCTTTTCGTGATGGAAAATATGCAACACCAAAGAGGCATGCGGCAGCGTGGTATAAGGGAACAAACGATTGTCGTCAGCCACATGAACCACATCCACGCCAAAAGGAAATACCTGATCTTCAATACGCTTCAGATCCGATCCGATTACGATTGCTTCAAGCTTTACGCCAAGTTCAGTAGCCAGCCTGCGACCCTTCGACAGCAACTCAAGACTTACATCGGCGATGGTTTTTTCTTCTGTAAGCTCGCAATAAACAAATATATTATTCACGGTTCTTTTCAATTTAAGGTTTACACTTCCTGCTTAACCAATTACATGGCTGTCGATCAGGTCTTTCATCAGATTGTTGATATCCTCGTCAGAAGCAGATAAAACTTTTGAGTCTTTGTGCGCAAACACCACATTCTCAATTTTCTTGACTTTTGTGGGGGAACCTGAGAGGCCAAGCATGGTAACATCGGCATGCAGGTCATCTACCGTCCACTCGTCTATCTGAAGATACGGACGCTGATCATAAAGTTCTGTGTAATCCTTGGTTTCATTCTGAAGCTCTGTTACTGTACGGGCATGTTTGTACTTCATCAGTAACTTGGCCACCCTTTGACGACAGGCCGGTGCAGAACTGTGCACGGTAACAGCCGCCGGAAGGGGTGATTTAACAACTTCTATTCCCCGCTCAAGCCTGCGTTTGACCACAATATGTTTTTCACTTACTTCGGTAATCTCTTCAGCATAAGTGATTTGCGGAAGGCTGAGTTTTTCGGCAGTCTGAGGGCCTACCTGCGCAGTATCCCCGTCGATTGCCTGACGTCCAGATATAACCAGGTGATATGGTTCCAGCTTTCTGACGGCAAGAGATATCGCATAGGAAGTCGCCAGGGTGTCGGAACCGGCAAATTTACGGTCGGTAATCAGGTAACCACGGTCCGCTCCGCGATACATGGCCTCCCTGATGATCTCTGCAGCCCTGAAAGGACCCATGGTCAGAATAATCACTTCGCAGTCTTTGCGCTGATCTTTAATCCTGAGCGCCAATTCCAGCGCGTTGAGGTCTTCGGGATTGAAAATCGCCGGAAGAGCTGCCCGGTTCACCGTGCCATCCGCTTTCATCGCGTCTTTCCCAACATTTCGGGTGTCAGGCACCTGTTTGGCAAGCACAATAATTCTGAAACTCATAAACTGTTTTTTCGTGAAATATGCAATAAGTTAAATAGGTAATTTCATTAATTTGAAATTTATCCCGGAATGCAAAAATAGAAATTTGATGGTTATCCGCAAAACTAATATTTGTACTGAGTCCGGTTCAAAATGTTCTGACCGGAATTCCTTCAATCACTTTTCGTATCCTCTCCGGGGACATTGTTCAAATGAATTCTGTTTTGTAATCTTTTCCGGGCTATTCAACGCATGAATTTAAAAAGAAGTCTGATGATATTTTTAATAAATTTGTTTGTGAACCTTCCGGAACCATGGCAGAGAAAAAGAAAAAGGATAAGAAATTTGTTGCCGCGCCTGAATATCCCGGCGGCAATGCGGCATTTAAGAAATTTATCAGCGAGAACCTCAGATATCCTGAAGAAGCGCTCAAAAATCAGGTTGAAGGTGTAGTACACGTGAGTTACACAGTTGCCAATGACGGAACTGTGGAAGAGGTGGTGGTCAACAAGGGCATTGGTTACGGCTGCGATGAGGAAGCGGTAAGGGTAATCTCACTGCTGAAGTATGAGCCGGCCCATAACCGGGGATTCAAGGTTAGAAGCACCTTGAGGACAAGAATATTTTTCAGGTTGCCGGCCGCTCCTTCACCGGTTATTACCTATTCGGTCGTAAAGGAGAAAGATAATAAAAAGCCGGCCGGAAAACCGGCCGGTAACTCTGGATATGGGTATACCATCACAATCGGTAAGCCTGAAGAGGATTAGATTTCTGCTTCCGGTCTGTTCAGCGGATTCTCCTGACACTCTTTACATTCAAGGCTTTTATTATACTGGGTCATGGCCCTGGCGCTCATTCCCATGCTGCTGAATCCGCCGTCGTGATATAGATTCTGCATGGTTACCTTCCTGGTAAGATCGGAGAAAAGTGTAATGCAATAGTCGGCACATTCATCGGCAGTGGCATTTCCAAGCGGAGACATACGCTCGGTAAAATCCATCAATCCGGAGAAGCCTTTTACCCCCTGCCCTGCCGTTGTGGGAGTGGGCGACTGGGAAATGGTGTTGATCCTGACATGTTTTTCACGCCCGTAAATATACCCGAAACTGCGTGCAATGGACTCCAGTACCGCTTTGGCATCGGCCATATCGTTGTACTCAAACAGGGTACGCTGAGCTGCAATGTAAGAAACGGCTACAATAGATCCCCATTCCCGGATGGCATCCATTTTCTTGGCCACCTGTATCATTTTGTGGAAAGAAATGGCTGAAATGTCAAGGGTTTTGGTAAAAAAATCGTAATTAATGTCGTCGTAGGGCAATTTTTTACGCACATTGGGCGACATGCCAATGGAGTGCAGCACAAAATCAATTCGTCCGCCGAAAAACTCCATAGATTTGCTGAACAGGTTTTCGAGATCGGCTACGCTGGTGGCGTCGGCAGCGATCATCTGAGAACCGGTTTTCGCGGCAAGCTCGTCCATATCGCCCATGCGGATCGCCAGAGGTGTGTTGGTCAATACCAGCTCTGCTCCTTCTTCGTGCGCCCGCTCTGCTATTTTCCAGGCTATTGAATTGCTGTTGAGCGCACCGAAAATTATCCCTTTTTTCCCTTTGAGTAAATTAAAAGCCATAAAATATGATTTAGTTCAGGCATAAAGCCAATGTTTTTCAGCAGTCAAACAAATTAAACCTTTAATTGTTTTTGAGCAGTTCCCGCGCTGTTTCCCGGGCAGCTTCCAGATCAGGATTACCACTGATCATCAGGGCGAGTTCCGATACCCGCTCATCGTTGTTCAATTTCACGATCGACGAAAAAGTCTTTCCGTTTTCGTTGTATTTATATACTTTGAAATGCTCATTGCTTCTTCCGGCAATCTGCGGCAGATGCGTGATTACGATCACCTGCATCTTTTCAGACATTTTCGTGAGTATGGAACCTGTTTTTGAAGCCACATCCCCGGAAATTCCACTGTCAATCTCATCAAAAATAATTGTCGGAAGCAGGTTGTTTGACGAAATAAGCGATTTTACGGCCAGCATCAGTCGTGAAAGTTCCCCTCCCGAAGCAATTTTTGACAAGTCATTCAAGTCGCTGCCTTTATTCGCGCTGAACAAAAACCTGACCCTGTCGGAACCAAACGGACCGGGCACCTTCAGTTTGCTGATATCGACACAAAATCCGGCATCTTTGATGCCAAGTTGCCTGATGGTTTGAAGCACCGCCTCTTCGATGGGTTTGGAAAACTTCCGTCTCTGAAGCGCCAGTTCATCAGCGAGGCGGATTAGTTCCCTGCTGCCGTCTGCAATCTGTTTTTTCAGTTTTTCAATCTGCTCATCCAGCGATGCGATACCGCTGATTTTTTCTTCAATCTCTGATTTCTTTTCGAGCAGTTCATCGGTTGACTTTACGTGATGCTTGTGTTCCAGATTATACAGAAAGGCAAGCCGGTCGTTAATTTCAGCAAGTTTTTCAGGATCATATACAGTGGCTTCATCCAGGTGATTGACGGCTTCTGCAATGTCCTTGAGTTCGATGATGCACGCGGAAAGCCTTTCCGTAAATGAACCGGCCTCCGGATGATGCCTTCCCGCCTGCTGTAGCAGGTTGGCCACCTCATTCAACCGGCGGAGGATATTGTCCTCGCTGTTGATCAGCAATTCCGCTGCATTAAACAGGCGAGCCTTGATCTCTTCAGCATGCCCGAGCACTTCCGCTTCCTTTTCCAGCAATTCCTGTTCTCCGGGCTTTAGCGCCGCCTTCTCCAGTTCATCAAACAGAAAATTGAGGTAATCCTGCTCATTTCTGGCTTCCTGATTTTTCTTCAACAACAATTCCATGGCCTTTTCCATCTCATTCAGAGACCTGAACACCTTCGCATAAGCAGACAATATCGGACCGTTTCCGGCAACCGAATCAATGACTGACTGTTGAAATGAAGATTCCTGCAGGAGGAGTGTCTGATGCTGGGAATGCACATCAACCAGTCTTGATGTGAGTTCTTTGAGCTGGTTCAGTCCGACCGGCGTGTCGTTGATAAATGCGCGCGATTTCCCCTGTGGGGTTATTTCCCGGCGAATAATGCAAAATTCCTCATAGTCAAGGTCATTGTCGCTGAAAAAATCTTCGAGGTTACAATTTGTGATGTTAAAGGTGCCTTCGATACAGCATTTGGATGATTTATCCGCAAGACTGAGGTTTTCGGCCCGCTGGCCAAGAATAAGACCCAATGCGCCAAGAATGATGGATTTACCGGCTCCGGTTTCTCCGGTTATAACAGAAAATGATTCGCTGAAATTGATTTCCAGTTCGCGGATCAGGGCATAATTGGTTATGGAAAGGCGCGTTAACATAAACCGGGTCAGGTATGGCGAACAAATTTACGAAATCCGGCCGGAATTAACTGCGCTTATTTTGAAGCTTCAAGAATGCGCTGATATTTTGAGGCATTGGCAGGATCGATCTCCTTAAGGATATTCACTGCCTTGGTTTTATCCATAGGCGATGCCTGTGAATAGATATTCACCAGTTCATCACGTTTGGCTTCGAGGAAAAGCTGAAGGATAAACAATCCGGGCCGTTCCCGGTTTGCTTTACGCAGTAGTTCAAGACTTTCATTAATAGCAGCACGGCCGGCCTCCACATCATCAGCCATCAGGTCGAGGCCCAGACGATGATAGCGGTAAGAGGCTTCCCTTACCGCAGCGTAGGTAGGATTGGTAAGGTTTTCAATCAGCCAGTACCTGTTTTTCTGGCCTTCGAATGCCTTCCATCCCTTCTCACGGGCATTCTGACCCATATTTACAATATTCTGCGCTTTGGCAAAATATGGCGAGCCGCCGTTTTTGGCAAATGAATCTCCGTCAAGACCAAGGTAGAGATAAAGGTAGTAGGCGATGGTTGAGGTAAGGTTGGTAGTAAAAACATTATCGGAATACTCCAGCGGCTGGAATTCAACATACTTAAACTCGAAATCACGATCCAGATAATTTAACAGGGTTGTATTGTAAGAAGACTTGAAGACCGGGCGGCGAAGGGCAACATTGATTTTTCCCTTGAAATCTTCTCCTGATCGTTGTTCTACGGTTATCAGGATGGTGCCCTCAATCCTTTCTTCAGGTTTATAAATATAATTGGTCCACTTCCTGTTATTCACAAAATCAAATAATTCCTGTTGCAGCGTTTCAAAGATCTTTTTCTCGGTGCCTTCAACCTGGGGAGAGGTAACCTGCACCGTGACATTGAATTCCTGGGCTTTAGCGCAAAAAAATACCAGGCTGAACAGGGAAATAACGATGATGTGTTTCATAGTTCGTTTTTAAATCCGGGAAGCGCTGCTGCTGTCAGCCAGCAATGGCATTCAGTATAACAGCGGCAATATCCTTTTTTGATTTCAGGGGCACCTCGGTTTCAGCGCCATTGGCCATGATAATGGTTACTTTATTGGTATCATATCCGAAACCGGCACCCTGATCATTCAATGAATTAAGAACGATCATGTCGAGGTTTTTATTTTTCAGCTTGCTGAAAGCATTTGATTTTTCATTGTCAGTCTCAAGGGCAAAACCAGCCAGAAATTGGCCCTCCTGTTTTCGTTTACCCAGCGTTGCAAGAATATCCGTTGTTTCGCTCAATTCAATCATTAATTTATTACCTGATTTTTTTATCTTGGCGGGTGCCGGATCAGCGACTGTATAGTCAGCTACTGCAGCAGCCATAATGGTAATATCGCTTGATTTGAATTCGCTGAAGCAGGCATCTGCCATTTGAGCGGCCGATGTAACGCTGATTAACCTTATTCCCGGATGCATTGGTTTCAGATCAACCGGTCCGGAAACCAGCACAACCTGGGCTCCGCGGGCGGCTGCATCCTCTGCCAGGGCAAATCCCATCTTTCCTGAAGAAAAATTACCGATAAACCTGACCGGGTCAATCAATTCGTAGGTTGGTCCGGCCGAAATCAATACCTTTTTACCTGAGAGGGTATTACTTATAAAAAAAAAATCCCTGATCATCCTGAGAATTTCTTCAGGCTCTTCCATGCGGCCGGCACCGCATAATCCACTGGCAAGTTCCCCCTCCTGCGGCGCGATCAGGTGATTACCGTAAGAAAGCAGCGTATCGATGTTTTTCCGGGTAGTCGGATGATGAAACATGTCCAGATCCATGGCCGGAGCGAAAAAGACCGGGCACTTGGCTGCCAGATAAGTTGTTGTGAGCAGATTATCGGCAATGCCGGATGCCATTTTTGCCAGCGTGTTAGCGGAAACAGGTGCCAGAATAAAGACATCGGCCCAGCGACCCCAGTCCACATGACTGTTCCAGCTGCCATCGGTTTTATCGTATGGCTCAATAAGAACGGGTTGCTGCGAAAGTGTTGAAAGGGTAAGGGGCGTGACAAAATCCTTTGCGCAGGGAGTCATTACAACTTTCACCTCCGCACCTTCCTTTTTCAGAAGCCGGATAAGTAACGGGATTTTGTAGGCTGCTATACTGCCTGTTATCCCAATAAGTATTTTTTTACCCTTCAGCATCACAGGTTTTTATGCATGCGCAATTACAATTCCTGAGACTCCGCGTGCGGATTTCTGAAATAAACCTGATCGTTCAGGAATTCATGAACAGCAATGAGGGTAGGCTTGGGCAGATGTTCGTAATATTTGGCAATCTCAATCTGCTCACGGTTTTCAAAGACTTCTTCAAGATTGTCGTTAGGCACTGCAAACTCAGCAATCTTTGAATTCAGTTCTTCTTTTATCTCAAGTGAGATCTGATTGGCACGCTTTGACAGGATTGCTACCGATTCGTAAATATTACCGGTAGGTTCCATAATTTTGTGAATGTTGCGCGTTACAGCGACTGTATCGGTTTTTACTCTTTTAAAATCCATAGGTTTGTTATTGTAAATCTGACAGGTTGTTTAATTCTTTCAAAGCATTTTTCTGAATACTCCTTAGCTCTTTGATATAAGAAGACTCCGGAAAATTTGATGCAAAATTATCCACCGCATCGTAAGTGTGCTGAAAGCGCTCTTCCTTTTTACTTTCAATGCTTTTCTGAGCATAGGAAAAATAGGCTTTGGCTATGTGATACATGGCCATTTCGCGATAACGGGTATCCGGATAATCCTTGATAAGGTTTTCAAAGTTGATGATCGCCGCCTTGTAATCTTCCATTTTGTAATAAAGTGTCGCGATGTTAAGCGCCTTGGTTTCAAGTTTCAGCCTCAACTCATCAATCAATTCATTGGCCTGTCCAACCCTTTCACTGGATGGGTACTGATTTATGAAAAGCTGCAGGTCCTTGATGGCATCAAGGGTAACCACCTGATCAAGGCTTGAAGGCGGTGAATCCAGGTAACTGCAATAAGCGCCCATGAAAGCCGCTTCTTCTGCATTCTTGCTGTTGGGATAACTCCGCGCAAACTGCTTGAAATAGTAGCTGGCCAGAATATAATCGCGTTGCTCATAATGCGCATAGGCATAATAAAAAGCAATTTTTTCTGCACGCTCCGTTCCCCTGTAAATCGCCTGTAACTGATCGAAGAGTTGAATGGCACGGTAAAAGTCTTTTTCCTCATAGTAGGCAATAGCCCGCTCATATTTCTCTTCATTGTCGGTGCTCTTGAGCAGTTTCTGGTATTTGCTGCAGGAGGTAATCACAATGAACAAGCCGGTTATCAGAAGAAAGATGCTTTTTCTATTCATGGCGCAAAAGTAATTATTTTAAGGACACAATGAACGCACCGCCAGCATATAATATTATCAAAGAACTGTAACTTAACAAAAATTAGCAAAACCCGCTGAAATCCATCCTGCCTGGTCAATTCTTTCCGGAAGTTTTCAGATTTGGGACTCAGGGCTTTAACGCACTGCTATATGCTGTCATGCAGCGTGTTCGTGCAAAGGAATGCTCAACAACGGGCCTGGGGTAAGAAGGTGTATCAAATTCAGGAATCCAGCGGCGGATATATGTGCCATTGCTGTCGAATTTCAGGGCTTGCGCTTCGGGATTAAAAATCCTGAAATACGGAGCGGCATCACAACCGCTGCCAGCCGCCCACTGCCAGTTTCCGTTATTGGATGACAATTCAAAATCAAGCAGCCTGGCAGCAAAATAGGCTTCCCCCCAACGCCAGTCAATCAAAAGATGTTTGGTAAGAAAGCCGGCTGTTACCATTCTTGCCCTGTTGTGCATAAAACCGGTTTCATTCAGCTGTCGCATGCCTGCATCCACCAATGGATAGCCTGTTGTACCTTCGCACCATCTTTTAAATTCCTCCTCATTGTTGCGCCATTGGATGCGGTCATATTCTTTTTTGAAAGCGCCTTTTACCACATGCGGGTAATGATAAAGGATTTGCATAAAAAATTCGCGCCAGATCAGTTCATTTAACCAGGTGGCACTGTACAATTCCCCGGCCTTTATGCAATCCCTTACACTTATGGTTCCAAACCGGAGGTGTAACCCCAGTCTCGAAGTGTTGTCGAGTCCGGGGATATCGCGCGTAGAAGCATACTGAGCCAACGTATCCGGAGATATCTCCTTAAGCGGGTAAACCATGGGGCCTCCCCTGAAACCCATTGATTCAAGGTCAGGAATACCGGGCGCCTCGTACCGCAGAAACTTATCACCAAACGACTCTGAAGGATAAGCGGGTACACCTGTCTGATTCTTCAATTCAAGCCATTTTCGGCTATAAGGTGTAAAAACGCTGTACGGAGCGCCATCATTTTTTACTGCTTCTCTGCCTTCGAACAGCACCTGATCCTTAAAAGTCCGGAAATCAATGCCTTTTCCGGCAAGCAACAAACTGATTTTGGCATCCCGCTCCCTGGCATAAGGTTCGTAGTCGTGATTGGTATAAACTGCTTTTACCTGAAAACGGGCAAGGAGCTTTTCAAAAGCCATGACCGGCACATCGTGAATTACAGACAGGCCGCTTCCCAGCGCTTTCAGTTGCCGGTGAAGTGTGGAAATTGTCCGGTGAATGAAATTCACCCTGAGATCACCGGGGTCAAGCCCGTTAAGAATTGCAGTATCGAATATAAAAACAGGCAATACCGGCAGGCCGCTTTGCAGTGCCCGGTATAATCCGTGGTTGTCGTTTAGCCTGAGGTCCCTGCGAAACCAGAAAATGTTGACAGGTAATTCCATTAAAGGACAGATTTTGAGTCAAAGGTAAGCACAGATTATGATTCTGACGAAAGGAGAAGAAAATGAAAGCAAACAATCTTCCGGGGCAGCTAAACAAGGCCGTACCCCTTTTGTTCATCTGCGCGGATCATAGTTTATACATCCCAACTAATTTCTTTTGGTAAAATTTCTGCATGGAGAAATTTCCATAGCTTTGCAGGCAGTTTACGGAATCAGAAACTTAAAAATTAGCAATCGTGGATATTTTTGATAAAAGAGTCCGGAATTTAGGTCCTTTGGGGATGTATGCCAAACAGGCCGATGGTTACTTTATGTTTCCAAAGCTTGAAGGAGAGATAGGCAACCATATGAAATTCAGGGGCAAGGATGTGCTGGTATGGAGTCTCAACAATTACCTGGGCCTGGCCAACCATCCTGAAGTTCGCGAAGTTGATGCAAAGGCTGCCAAAGATTGGGGTCTGGCCTATCCGATGGGCGCCCGCATGATGTCAGGTCAGACAGTCTATCATGAACAATTAGAACGTGAACTGGCTGCTTTTGTAGGGAAAGAAGATGCTTTTCTGCTGAATTTCGGATATCAGGGCATGGTGTCTATCATTGACTCGTTGGTTGACCGCCATGATGCCATTGTTTATGACAGCGAGGCGCACGCCTGCATTATTGACGGTGCCCGCCTGCATATGGGTAAACGTTTTGTTTTCCCCCACAACAATATGGAGAATCTTAAAATTCAGCTTCAGCGGGCAAAAAAACTCACAGACGAAACCGGCGGGGGAATTCTTGTAATCACCGAGGGTGTGTACGGTATGACCGGCGATCAGGGTAACCTCAGGGACATTGTTGCGTTGAAGAAGGAGTTTAATTTCAGGTTGCTGGTGGATGATGCCCATGGTTTCGGTACCATGGGGCCGACCGGTGCCGGAACACATGAGGAACAGGGCGTGATGGACGGAGTGGATATTTATTTCGGCACTTTTGCCAAAGCCATGGCAGGCATCGGGGCATTTGTGGCTACCAATGCCGATATCGTGGATTACCTCCGGCACAATATGCGTTCGCAGACTTTTGCCAAATCTCTTCCGATGCCGATGGTCATCGGGTCGCTCAAACGGCTTGAACTGATCCGCAAGCATCCCGAAATGAAGAATAATCTTTGGAAGATTGTGAATGCTTTGCAAAGCGGCCTGAGAGAAGCAGGATTTAACCTGGGCAATGCAGCTTCACCGGTTACACCGGTAATCCTTGAAGGCGGCATTCCTGAAGCAACCCAGATCACTGTTGACCTGCGCGAAAACTATAACATCTTCTGCTCTATCGTTACCTATCCGGTTGTGCCCAAGGGTGTAATCCTGCTCCGCCTGATTCCCACGGCCGTTCATACCCTGGAAGATGTAAGTTATACCATCAATGCCTATAAGGAACTCAGGCAGAAACTGAATGAAGGCGCATACGCCAATGTAATGTATGATATCTCTAAGCTCTAAGCTTTTTTAAAGCAGATTGAAAAATCAGGAGGCTTATCCGGAAGCGGGTAAGCTTCTTTTTTTCCAATCCGGTTGCAGCCCGGATAAACAGGAGTCGCTATCAGGTATGAAGTTGTACTCTACTATTTCCTGAATTACGGTTTTTGCAGGTAATCAATTACCTTTTGCTCAAAAAGCCGTTGCAGTTTTGCGATGAGCGGGTCGGTAACCCGAAATTCAAGTTCATTCACCCTCCGGACGGGAAGCACCCGGCGTGAAGTGCCGGAAATAAACAAACCGTCAAAGTAGTTCAGGTTTTGATAATGCACTTTTTCTTCCTTCAGCGGAATATCGTTCTCAGCCGCGAGTTGAATAATCTGCTTGCGGGTTATTCCCTCAAGCACCATTCCTGAAGGAGGCGTGATCAGGAAACCATCCTTGATAAAAAATATATTGGAGCGACTTCCTTCGGTTATAAAACCATCGCGGTCAACCAGCAGAACTTCGTAAACGACATGCTCCCTTTTCATCAGGTCTGCCT
This sequence comes from Lentimicrobium sp., assembly GCA_023957275.1. Taxonomy (GTDB): domain Bacteria; phylum Bacteroidota; class Bacteroidia; order Bacteroidales; family Lentimicrobiaceae; genus Lentimicrobium. The sequence goes on from JAMLHF010000003.1 coordinate 59,459, forward strand.
CCTCACGCAGCCTGGTATCCATAACCTTTGCATTCGGGTTGTTTCGTTCGGCAAAAAACAGTTCAGTGCTGACTCCGTCACGGAATTCCTCTGCTGTGGGATAAACATGCGGGGTATAATAGATAAAGAGTTGTTGCCCGTTATGATCTGTGTATAACGAGATTTTAAGGTTGCCATCATCAGGGGCATTGTTTCCAATAACTTCGTATATCCCTGACTTCAGCATAGAATCCGTGATTCCGGTATCCGTTCCGGCAAGGGCTACTGTGCGGAAGAATCGTTCGAGGTGATCTTCCAGAAAAAGCGCTGCGCCGCACGTAGCCCTGAAAACCTCATAAACGTAATTTGCAGGAGGTTTAAACAGGCTGCCGAATAAGCCGGCAGGCAGCAGCTGGTCATTCAACAGGAAGTATTCCCGGACACATTCTGACATAATCGGGGGATTTTCGGCGCTAGTGAATCCGCAGGCCAGGGCTATTTTCGACTGCCACCAAAGATGGAACCGAGAAGTCCTCTCACGAGTTTACGACCAATTTCGTTGCCCAGCGTCCTTGTGGCGGTGCGTCCAACCTGTTTGGTCAGTTCGGTAAAGATATCCGGGTTGGCTTTCTTTTGAGCCCTTTCAGCCCTTTCTTTGGCTGCCTGGGCCCTGGCGAGGGCAGCTTCTTCCTTGGCCCTTGCAAGTTCTTCTTTACGCCGGGCAACCTCAGCAGCTGCTTCTTCCTTAAGCCTGTTGGCTTCACTTACCCTTTCCTGTAATATTTCAAAGGCTGACTCCCTGTCCAGGGTTTTCTCGTAAACACCATAAACATCGGACTTTCTGATGATCCTTTCCCTTTCGTCAGGGGTAATCGGGCCTATCTGCGAACAAGGCGGCAGTATATAGGCGCGCTCCACAATCATGGGCGTACCTTTGGGATCGAGAAATGAAACCAGCGCCTCCCCTACGCCCAGCTCCGTAATGGCAGCCTCAACATCAAGTTCAGGATTTACCCTGAAAGTAGTGGCCGCTGCTTTTACGGCTTTCTGGTCGCGCGGCGTGTATGCCCTCAGGGCATGCTGAACGCGGTTGCCAAGCTGCCCGAGAACGGTATCAGGAACATCCAGCGGATTCTGGGTAACAAAATAAACCCCCACCCCTTTGGATCGGATCAATCTTACGACCTGTTCAATCTTTTCGAGCAGAATTTTCGGCGCCTCGTTGAACAGCAAATGGGCTTCATCAAAAAAGAAAACCAGTTTGGGCTTTTCCAGGTCCCCCGCCTCGGGAAGTTCCTCAAACAACTCAGACAGAAGCCATAACAGGAAAGTGGTATATATTCTCGGTGAATGCATCAGCTTATCAGCCGCCAGAATATTCAGGACGCCTTTACCATCAGCATCCGTTTGCATAAGATCGTGAATATCAAACGCAGGTTCACCAAAAAAATGCTCAGCACCCTGTTGCTCGAGCACCATCAGGTTACGTTGTATGGCGCCGATGCTTGCAGCAGAAATGTTGCCGTACGAGAGGGTGAACTGCTCACGGTTATTTCCCAAGTACTCAAGCATGGAGGTCACATCTTTAAGGTCAAGCAACAACAGACCTGCATCGTCGGCAATTTTGAATGCCAGGTTCAGTACCCCCTCCTGAGTATCATTCAGGTTAAGCAGGCGCGATAACAGCAAAGGTCCCATCTCGGTAATGGTTGTACGCATCGGATGGCCCTGTTCGCCGAAAACATCCCAGAAACATACCGGGAAACCCCGGTTTTCATAGCCTTCCAGCCGGAGTTTCTCAACCCGGTCAATGATTTTCTGACCTGGAACCCCGGCTTTACTCACTCCGGAAAGATCTCCTTTTATATCCGTCATAAAAACCGGCACCCCCTGCAGGCTGAACGATTCTGCAAGCACCTGCAGGGTAACGGTTTTCCCGGTACCTGTTGCACCTGTAATCAGTCCGTGGCGATTCGCCATTTTGGGTGTGATGTGAAGCTCGTTTTCTGATTTTGCAATCAGGGTTTCTGCGCCTTTGTATGCCATAATTAAGGTTTTTTATTTTAGCAAATTTATAAAATCGCCATGACTATTCATGAACTCTGACCAATTCAAATCATCACGCTGGAAAAAATCTGTATTTTTACAATTCAATTTTTCTCTTTTATGATTGAGTTTTCTGAAAATGAGAAATTAAAACGGAAGATTTACAAAATAATCTTCGAGGCCGACACCCCTGCAGGAAAACTGTTTGATGTGGTGCTCATCTGGTCAATCCTGCTGAGCGTTGCCCTGGTCGTAGTTGAAAGCGTACATGAATACCACGAAAAGTACCAGATATTTTTTATTGCAGGAGAATGGCTATTTACCATACTTTTTACGCTTGAATACATACTGAGGATTTATGTAATCAGAAGAAAAACCGCATATATTTTCAGTTTTTTCGGAGTGGTTGACCTTATGGCCATCCTACCAACATACATCAGTCTGCTTTTCCCGGGCACCCACTATCTTATGGTAATCCGCATCCTGCGATTAATGCGGGTTTTCAGGGTTTTTAAACTGTCCGGCTATCTTACTGAAGCAACCATACTCCGCAAGGCACTGCTGGCGAGCAGCCGTAAAATCCTGGTTTTTCTCTCCTCCATCGCTGTCCTGGTTGTTGTTATCGGGGCCATTATGTATGTGATTGAAGGGCCGGAATATGGCTTCAAGGATATTCCGACAAGCATCTACTGGGCCGTGGTAACACTAACTACCGTGGGTTACGGTGATATCTCCCCTCAAACCGGTGTGGGGCAGTTTTTTGCCAGCGTGGTGATGGTACTGGGTTATGCCATTATTGCTGTACCGACGGGAATAATGACTGTTGAGCTTTCAGCAATTCAAAGGAAAAAAAGTATACCGACTACAAAAGTCTGCCCGGAATGCATGCAAGAAGGTCATGACGGTGATGCAAAATTCTGCAAATACTGTGGCCATAAATTTATCAACGACTGAATCGGACTTATCGCCGGACTTCAGGTTAAAAATTAAGGTGATTTTATTTGCAAATAAAGAAAAGTGTGTATCTTTGCACCCTCAATAAGGCTCCGTAGCTCAACTGAATAGAGCATCTGACTACGGATCAGAAGGTTACAGGTTTGAATCCTGTCGGAGTCACAAACAAAGGGGTAAAGTAATTTGCCCCTTTTTCATTTAAACCCACTTCAGCAATGATTTTCGACTGGTTTAACGGTATTCCTGTAGCTATAACTGTCTCAGATCTTGAGGGTAATATTCTGGAAATGAACGATGCGGCAGCAGCAGTATTTGAAAAGTACGGAGGTAAAGCATTGATAGGCAAATCATTGGCAGACTGTCATAATGAAAACTCAAGATTGATTATGGACCAAATGCTGGCCGGCCAGCAGCCAAACACCTATACCATTGAGAAAAACGGCCGGAAAAAACTGATTTTTCAGAGCCCGTGGCTGAAGGATGGAAAGGTTGCAGGGCTGATTGAGTTTTCAATGGTGATCCCATTCGAAATGAAGCATTTTAACAGAGGGTAAGCTCAAAGATCATCCAGGGGATTTTTCCGTAACTCCTTCTTCCTGGAGGATGCTTTTTTATCTGCCAGACGCGCTTCTTTCTGCGATTTACCGGGCAATGTCTTTATTCTCTTCTTTACCGGTTTTAATGACTTTGAAATCAATACATAAAACCTTCTCACAACATCATCCCTGTTTGCCTGCTGACTTCTCGATTTCTGTGAATACATCCTGAGCACTCCATCAACCGACAGCCGGTGTCCCAGTTTTTCAAGCAGGACAGATTTCTGCATGTCGTTCAGCAGAAAAGAATCAGGTATACTGAAATGAATTTCAACCCTGGTTTCCGTTTTATTTACATGCTGTCCCCCTTTCCCGCTGCTCCGCGAAGTCTTGAACTCAAGTTCCTGCTCGAGTTCGGGCAAACCGAATAAATCACTCAGGATTGACATCAGATTCAGGTTTTCGGCAAATTAACGGCAATAATTCTGATTCAGGAAGGATAATGATGAATTTCAACAAAAAACGGGCCTTGAAGGGCCCGGGAAATCGTTTTACAGGGATTGCTTTTCAGCGGGGATGATCAATTGGCCGCTTTTTTGATGCTGCAACCGACAGCTTTGGTAAAGTCGACGGCAGGCTTTTCGCCCTTCATCAGGGCATTCACGGCATCTTCGAGATACCGGCTTTTTACTGCCTTTACATCCTGATGGTTATCATCAATGGCGCCTATATACGCCACCTTTAATCCATCGCTTTCTTTATTCAGCAGGTAAACATGCGGAGTGCGGGTGGCGCCGTAAACAGGATATACCTTTTGTCCCTCATCCATCAGATAAGGAAAAGTAAATCCTTTATCAGCCGCACGCTTTATCATTTCATCAAAACTGTCGGCCGGCACCTGAACCGGATCGTTTGGATTGATGGCGATTACCGGATAACCCAATTCCTTGTATTTCAGATCAATTTCAATGATCCGGTCTTCATAAGCCACCGAGAAAGGGCAATGATTGCAGGTAAAAATTACTATAAAACCCTTTGCGGAATCATAATCACTCATGGAAACGTATTTCCCGTCAACATTTTTCAGTTTGAAATCCATAGCTCTGTCGCCCACCTTATAACCCTGGGCAATCGCCGGAATTGAAAATAAAAGTGCCAGAAACGGCAGAAGCATTATTTTTTTCATTTGTTTTCAAGTTTTTGTTTAACAATTTGTTCCAATTCTTCGTAAGTAAAGCTCTTTTCGTAAAAATCCACAGAGTGTCTGTTATAAACAAGGGTTGCCGGCAAGGCGCCCGACCACGCGGGATGCACCTGACTTATCCAGGAATTTGCATCCGGATCGTTGAGCACAAGCACTTCAGGGGTAAGTTGATGTTTTTGGATAAAGGATTTCAATCTGCTTTCGATATGATTCACAAAATCAAGGCTGACCAGCAGGACTTTTACCCCGCTTCCGGCGTATTGATCGTGAATCTTTTGAAAATAAGGCATTTCCTTTACACAGGGAAGGCACCATGTCGCCCAGAAATTGACCACATAGGTAGTGTCATTCTTCTTTTCAAGATACGGTTTAAGCTGACGATAATCAAGCACCCGGATATCCTGGGCAGATATGGTCACTACAGATAAAACGAGTAATGTGGCAGCAATAAATCTCTTCATCTTACAACAAATCAAGTTGTTGTAAAACGTGTTTCAATCCGGTTTGTTCAATCAGCAGCGGAATTTACCTGGAATAGACAGGCTGGCCATCTATATAGGTGGCAATTACCTTTGCGGTTGGTATTTCCTTTTCAGGTACTACCATAATATCCCTGTCCAATATCACAAAATCGGCGTTTTTTCCGGGTTCAAGGCTACCACGGCGGTTTTCTTCAAAACAGGCTTTGGCAGCCCATATAGTGACGGATCGAAGGGCTTCTTCGCGGGTCAGCGCATTCTCGCGCTGGAAGCCTTTGGGAGGATTGCCTTTCATATCTTTTCGTGCAACAGACGCATAAAAAGTGTTTACCGGGCTTATACCTTCAATGGGGAAATCAGTGCCGTTGGGTATCCAGCCGTTTTCCTCAAGAAGCTTCCGGTATGCATAGGCATTCTTAAGGCGTTTACTACCCAGGCGCCGGCCGGCCCACCCCATGTCAGAAGTCGCATGGGTTGCCTGAACCGAAGGGATGATGGCAAACTCGCCAAACTTTCCGATGTCAGCAGGATCCACAATCTGCGCATGTTCAACCCTCCACCTCAGGTCATTCTCGGGAAGGAGATAATTGCTGTAAACATTCAGAACCATGCGTACCGCGGAATCACCTATGGCATGGGTATTAACCTGATAACCCTTATCGTATGCCATCAGGCAGATACGGCCAAGTTCTTCAGGGGATATGGTCATTATCCCATGATTTCCGGGCTGATCACTGTATGGCTCCAGCAAGCATGCGCCGCGCGAACCCAGTGCACCATCGGCGTACATCTTGACCGAACGGATACTGAGCTTGGGTTTCACTCTTACGCCCTTTTTCAGAAACCGGTTGATATTCTCCTCATTGGGAGTAATCATGGCATAAACAGCCATTTTAAGTTCATTCTCCGAATGAAGGCTATCAATAAAATCAATGGTTGTTGCATCCAGGCCGGCATCTGCCACCATGGTCAACCCCACGCTGTGACAGTTAAATGCTGCCTCTTTCATCATCATTGTCAACTCATTGCCGGCCGGAACCGGAACCATATTCCTGAAAAGATCAGCATATGATTCAAGAAAAATGCCGGTAAAACGGCCATCCTTCACAAATGCTTCCTTTTTGTCAGGAATGCTGTCGGGAGTGAGTCCCGAAAGTTTGATGGCAGCTTCGTTCACAAGTACTGCATGCCCGTCAATCCTGACCAGAACAACAGGTATATCGGGGAATAAACGGTTAAGCGCTTCATTATCAGGGAAAGACCTGCCCGGCCATCGGTTCTGATCCCATCCCCTGCCTGCCAACCAAACCGAGGGATATTCCTCATAATGTTTCTGAACAATTTCGAGTAACTGATCAAATGAATCGGCATAGCTGAGATCGGCATACTGCTTTTGAAGGGCGTACCCGTAAAAATGACAGTGCGCATCTATGAAACCCGGGAATATGGCCCGCCCGCCGGCATTAAAAACAGAATCAGCATCGAAATTCTCGCGGATATACCGGTCGTCACCAAGCGACAGAACTTTTCCCCTGGATACTGCCATGGCAGTATAAATGGTAAAAGCACTGTCAGCAGTGTAAATCACAGCATTTTCTATGATCAGATCAGCTGCAGAACGATCCCGGTTACATGAACTTATAACCATAACACTGAATAAAAAAAACAAGTACCTGTAAAGCATTTTTGTGTTGCTCAATTATATGACAAACTTATGAATTTTAAAAGAAATCCTGACGAAGAAACCTTCCTTTTTATTGATAATTCAAGGAAACTTTTTAACAATAGTACCACGCTGAACGCATCATCGACTGTTTATTTGCCGAAACAAGGACAACTCATTTTAAATCAAGGCATTTAAAACCGTGAATAGTTTATTCCCCTTTCCCTTACCCCCGTTATTCCGTCAAAAAAAGGTTTCTGATCCGCACCATGAAAACAAATGAACATATCTTTGGTCAATATGTTAATCATCTTTGCTGAAAAGCATAGAAGGCGCAAGGATTTGTCATAGATTTTCTGAAATCCGAAACGCCCCCGATCGGTTGACACATTGCTCAGTTGTTGAGCCATAGTATATGCTGAGAGGATGGATTTATCAAATAAAATTGATGCTTTCAGTTGACCAATCGAAAACCTTTTTAATTTTGCCACAAAACAAACAAAGCATACCATGGAAAAGAAATTCTTCACAACCAGAACAATTCTCGTATTATCTGCCATTGCTATCGCTGCAATGATGCGTCTGGTGCCTCACTGGCCCAATTTCACGCCTGTGGCAGCCATCGCGCTTTTTGGCGGTGCTTATATTAACCGTAAGGCCCTGGCTTTTCTGGTTCCGGTGGCAGCTATGCTGCTCAGCGATTTGTTTCTGGGGTTTCATTCCACCCTTTTAGCTGTGTATGCGGCTTTCATTATAACCGTTTTTATCGGCCTTAAGCTTGGTAAAAATGTGAAAGCCGGAAATGTTGTCCTGGCATCCGTTTCCTCTTCGGTTATCTTCTTCCTGATTACCAATTTTGCCTCATGGATGAGCGGGATGATGCCTTATTCACCCGATTTCTCAGGTTTAATGCAGGCCTATGCAGCAGGCATTCCGTTCTTTAACAATGGCCTGCTTGGCGATTTATTCTATAATACCGTGCTGTTCGGAGGATTTTATCTTATCAGCAGGCGCTACCCTTCGATCGTAAAAGCTTAATATACTCTCAATTACGAAAAAACCGGGGGAAAGCCCGGTTTTTTTGTGCCCTTTTTCGAAATAATCCTTAAGGAAAATCCTGTCAGATGACCGTTTAAGCCGCAATAAACATCTGACATCAATTAAACGACCGATTAGCGGAGAACCTGAGCAACGCTGTTAAAAGTTCCCCGGTTATCAATCCGGTTCATCATCCCTTTCGAGCAGGAGAATGGAGTTTTGCGGAACAATAAAATATTTCTCTTCATTGTAGACTATCTCTATGGCGCCTTTCTGCAAAAAGATGGCAAGATCGCCTACCTTTGCCTGAAGAGGTATATAGCGGATATTATCTCCATTGCCGCGCTTCCATGGCTCATCTTCGTTTTCCGGGACGGGGATCGGATAACCCGGCCCGGCTTTCAGCACATAGCCGGTCTGTATTTCTTCCTTCTCGCTGTAACCGGGGGGCAGAAAAAGACCACCTTTGGTCTTTTTGGATAAGGTAAGCGGTTTGATGAGAACGCGGTCACCTACAACAATCAGTCTGTGTAATTTTTCCTCTTCGGTAAGTTTCATATTCAGAACATTAAATGCCGGCATTATCATCAGGGTAATGATCTTTGCAAAACTATTGAAATTATCGGTAATTTTGTAAATTGGAAACGAGGAAAGCCACTTCGTCCCTGCCGCAGGTATTCATTCTGCTGGGACAAAACCGGCTTTCACAAAAACCAGTCAGCCATGAAAATAGTCGCATTCAAGACCGGCAAGCCCAAATCCTTTAATTATCGGCCCTTATTTTACGATAAAAAGAAGGAGGAAATGGAGGAGCGTCTGAAAAGATATACAAAGCCCGAAGAAGTTGAATCGGAAAGGCTGAAGTTAAAAATAAGGGAGACCTGGCGCCGGCGTGACAGTTCAAACCGTCAGGCGTCGCAAAGAACTTTCTACATTTACATCATAGCAGCCATTCTATTATTGTACTTTATTTTCTTCCGTTAAACAGCTTCTTATCAATATTATGTCGGATATCATCAGGCTTCTTCCCGATTCGGTTGCCAACCAGATTGCAGCCGGAGAAGTAATACAACGTCCTGCTTCTGCTGTCAAAGAGCTTCTTGAAAATGCTGTTGACGCCGGTGCGGGGCATATAGAGCTTATCGTGAAGGATGCCGGGAAAACTTTACTCCAGGTAATTGACAATGGTTGCGGAATGTCGGCGACCGATGCTCGGATGAGTTTTGAGCGCCATGCTACTTCAAAAATCAAAGAGGCCGCCGATCTTTTCAGAATTCATACATTGGGATTTCGTGGCGAAGCCCTCGCTTCCATAGCTGCCATTGCCCAGGTGGAAGTAAAGACCCGCCGGATGGAAGACGAACTCGGAACGCATCTGATCATTGAAGGTTCAGCCGTTAAGAGTCAGCAACCCTGCGCCTGTTCAGCAGGAACAGCTTTTCTTATCAAAAACCTGTTTTTCAACGTTCCTGCCCGCAGAAACTTTCTGAAATCAGACGCGGCTGAAATGCGCCATATTCTTGAAGAGTTTCAGCGGGTGGCGCTTGTCAATCCGCAGGTGGCATTCACTTGTCAGAGCAATGGAAAAATACTTTTCCAGTTACCCTCCGCAAACCTGAAACAACGCATCATCAACCTGATGGGATCCGGCTTTCAGGAGAAACTGATACCGGTGAACCAGGACAGCAATGTGGTGAAGATTTCCGGTTATGTGGGCAAGCCGGAGAGTGCAAAAAAAACAAAAGGCGAGCAGTATTTTTTTGCAAACAACCGCTTTATCAGGCATCCTTACCTTAACCATGCCGTGGAGGATGCTTTCAGCGACCTGCTGCCTGAAGGCTGTTTTCCTTCGTACTTTATTTATCTGGATGTTGATCCATCCAAAATTGACATCAATATACATCCAACAAAAACCGAAGTCAATTTTCTTGACCATCAGGTAATCTACTCCATGCTCCGGTCGGCGGTAAGGCAGGCTATCGGCAAATTCAGTTTTTCTTCAACCCTTGATTTTGAGGCTGAAAAGAGTTTTGACACCTATTTTCCCAAAGACCGGCCTGTAGTAGCGCCGGGTATCCACATCAACCCTGAGTACAACCCATTTGTAAAGAAACAACAGGCTGAATTAAAACTGACTTCCCCCCTTCAGCACCAGCAGGATAACAATGACTGGGAAAAACTGTACAATGTTACCCGAAATTTGCATCCTTCAGATCAGCCAGGGCTAAAATCCCTCACCATTGATGCTGACTTTGACAGTGAACCTTTAAGCAGGGGGTTCATGCAATTCCAGAATAAATATATTGTTTCCAGGGTAAAGTCGGGCCTGATGATCATCGACCAGCAGGCCGCCCATGAACGGGTGCTTTACGAGCGCATGCTTGAAAAAATTGAACTGCAGAAAGCCAGCTCACAGCAACAACTCTTTCCCCAGACTGTTAATTTGTCAGCTCCTGATGCGGAATTGATCAAAGAGCTGTTGGAAGAATTTGCACTGTTCGGCTTTCAGATAGAACATTTCGGACAGAACTCCTATATCATCCGTGGAATTCCGGCTGATCTGGCGGATGAAAACATTCAGACACTTATTGAAAATGTGCTTGAAAACTTCAAAAATAACCAGCTCGGCCTGAAAGTTGATAAAAAAATTAACCTGACACGGGCTTTGGCACGTAACATGGCTGTAAAACCCGGAAAAGTACTTATGCCTGAAGAAATGCAATCGCTGGTTGATGACCTTTTTTCCTGCCAGGTACCCAATGTCAGTCCTTCGGGAAAAACCATAATAGTAACCATTCTAGCCGATGAAATTGAAAAACGCTTCGGCAATTAACCCAACAATACTATGAGTTACCAGCAATACTCACCCAGAGGATTCGGAATGCTGCCTCCGGTAGTTAAAAACCTGCTTATTATCAATGGATTGTTCTTCCTGGCGCAACTTACTTTGAAGCAGGTTTACCAGATCGATCTGGTAGATTATCTCGGAATGCATTACTTCGGATCTTCCCTGTTCAATCCGGCACAGCTGGTTACCTACATGTTCCTGCACGGAGGATTTACCCATATTTTCTTCAATATGTTTGCCTTATGGATGTTCGGTTATACGCTGGAACACGTCTGGGGTCCCAAACGCTTTCTTACCTATTATTTTGTCACCGGTATCGGTGCTGCACTGGTCCATATGGTTGTGTTGTGGATCAATATTTCAGGAATACAGTCTGATGTTACCGCGGTCATGATGTCGCCTTCCCCGGATGCCTTTGCCGCATTTATCGGTGAACATTTCGCGCCGTATCAGGGTCAGTTGAATTCGTTTATCAACTCATGGTCAATGAACCCGGGCGATCCTGCATATATCAGTCAGGCATCCAATTACATGAATGAACTGGTAGTCTTAAAAATGGATGTGCCCACGGTTGGTGCCTCAGGCGCTGTTTTCGGCATTCTGCTTGCCTTTGGCATGATGTTCCCCAACGCTTTGATCTATCTGTATTTCTTCTTCCCTATCAAGGCAAAATGGTTCGTCATTGCCTATGGTGCAATGGAAATCTATTTTGGATTTGCCAACAATCCGGGAGACAATGTAGCCCACTTTGCCCACCTGGGAGGTATGATTTTCGGATTTTTCCTGATCAGATACTGGAACAGGAAGTTAAACCGTTTTACAAACTGGGATTGATATTTTTTTTCTCCGGGTTACCCTGAATTGAATAATGTCATCTGTTATTTTTTTTCAGGGTTTCTCCAAAGCAACGAATGAATCACAGGATCAATCATCCGTAAAAATGTTTGCAGATGTTTCAACAGGTTTCCATCATTGAGCGGATCAGGATTTTCTTCAGCCGGCGTGAAGCATTGCCTGTGCTTATCCTGATCAATATTATAGTCTGGCTGGCAACTCTATTGCTCAGGAGCTTTGCCTTTCTTTTTACCAATCCCGAATCTGCGGTAAGCGGAACTTACAGTTCAGGGGTTTCAGAATGGCTGATGATGGCATTTGCCGTACCTGCAAATACCGGCGACCTGCTGACCCGCCCCTGGACGATGGTTACCTATATGTTCCTGCATCTCGACTTCCTTCATATCTTATTCAACCTTCTGTGGCTGTATTGGTTTGGATTGATCTTTGTAAAGTATCTGTCTCAAAGGCAGCTTCTCGGGACGTATCTGTTTGGAGGTATTGCAGGGGCGCTGCTTTATGTATTGGCATTCAATATTTTTCCGGTGTTTTCAATTGCCCGGGAATCCGCGCTGGCACTGGGCGCTTCGGCCTCAGTACTGGCCATCGTGGTGGCCATCGCTTTTTATGTTCCGGAGTATACCATCCATCTGTTATTTCTTGGCCCCGTAAAGATCAAGTATATTGCCGTTTTTTCAGTGCTGATGGACCTGCTGATGTTGAATTCAGGAAACGCCGGAGGGCATATCGCCCATCTAGGCGGGGCCTTGTGGGGTTTTGCCTGGGTGAAGCTGCTCCCTGCATTCGATCCGACAAGAATTTTCATGCGATCAGGATTCAGCCCTTCAGACCTTTTCAAAAGAAGAAGAAAGCCGAAATTAAAGGTGTATAAAGGAACCAAACCGCTTACCGACGAAGAATACAACAAACGTAAAGTTTTGAAGCAAAAGAAGATAGATTCCATCCTTGATAAAATATCCAGATCAGGATATGATAGCCTGACCAAGGAAGAAAAAGAATTGCTATTTTCCAACAGCAAAAAATAATACCGGCCCATGGCAGCTGTAAAAAACGGACGGAGAAGATTCCTGCTTATAAAAGGCCTGCTTTTTACAGCCAACCTCATCGTCGTGGCCTTGTTTGTCATGGGATATGCCGCCGCCTATATTCCGCCCGACCGCAACTGGATCTTCGCTTTTGCAGGCCTGGCTTTTCCATATCTGGCCCTGGTCAATGTTGCGTTTATCCTTTTCTGGTTGATAACGGGCAAAAAATATTTTGCCTTGATTTCTTTTGCTGTCTTATTGCTTAGCTGGTCCAGACTTGGCGGTTATTTCCGGTTTCATACCGGGTATGGCCAGCCGGCCGATACTACCGGAATAAACGTTTTAAGTTACAATGTCAGGCTTTTTGACCTTTACAACTGGAAGAACAATAAAATCAGTGAAAATACTGCCAGGCAATTTCAGCTTCTTGCAGCACAAAAGCCCGATCTGCTCTGTATTCAGGAGTATCATGCCGGGAAATCGGGTAAAGTCGATATTTCAGATTCCATTGTTAAGTATTCCGGACTCAGATATAAATATATTGCCTACGTCACCACAAACGGTAAGGTTAGGCCATACGGTATTGCGACCTTCAGCCGCTGGCCGCTGACAGGAACCGGTATTGTCAGTTTTGAGGAGAATCCTGCTAATTTCTGCCTGTATGCTGATATTTTAATGGGACAAGACACCATCAGACTTTATAATGTGCACCTTGAATCCATAAAGTTCAGCCAGGAGGACTATCTGTTTGTTACAGACCTGAGGAGTAATCAGGAGGATCAGGAGGTCTTCGCGGAAAACTCAAGGAAAATACTTCAGAAGCTGAAGCGTGCCTTTATCTCCCGGGCCAGACAGTCGCGCAAGCTGGCAGAAGAGATCAGCCGTTCACCTTATCCTGTAATTATATGCGGTGATTTTAACGATACCCCTTCATCCTATGCCTATCATACAATATCAGGTGATTATAATGATGCTTTCCGTTCCGGAGGTCAGGGATTCAGCCAGACATATGCAGGCGCGCTGCCTTCTTTCAGGATTGACTATATCCTGCATGATAAAAACAGGTTTTCTACCAACAGCTTTTTCAGGATAAAGGAACCGCTTTCGGATCATTACCCTGTTGTTGCAAACCTCTCATTGGTCCTGAAAGATGAGCGATGAAGTTGATTAACAGGATATTCCGGCTGCTTTTCAGGTTATCGGGTTTTCTCTTGCTTGCCGCTTTGGTAGCCGCGTTGATCTCACCTCATGCAGATCCTTATCATTGCTGGATTATCTCATTTTTTGGCCTTGCTTATCCCCTGCTTTGGCTGGCCAACCTCTTAAATGCCCTGTTGAATATCAGATTCAGAATTTTTTCAAGGGTTATCCTGATCATCCTGCTGGCGGGTTTACCCATGATGCTCAAACACTTTGGCGTTTATGGTCCGGACAAATATATATTGAGCGCCGGGGGCGCCTACACGCTGGTTACTTATAACGTACATGGTTTTTCTGATATCAGCGGAAAAAAATCGGTTTATGATGTTCAGTTCCTTGTTCATGAACTTTACGCCCGGGAAAACGCCGGACTTATCTGTATGCAGGAATATCCGGTCCGCCGCAATCCATCAGGCGGCTTTAACCGCAATATGAACATATCCCCCCTGCTGCCCCATAATCATCTTTCATGGTATGAGCCTGACGGCATATACATGGAGAGTGTTTTGATGACATCCACCAGACAAAAGATACAGAACCAGGGCACTGTATATTCGCCTGATATTGAGGATTTTGCCATTTATACTGATATCTTATTCCCTGAAGGAACAGTCAGGGTCTATAATGTCCACCTGCAGAGTCTGATGCTCAAAGAAGAGCGGTCGCTGCTGAATAATTCCACCACCGGATATATTAAAAAATCTACACTCCGCCAGGGCTGGGTAACGGCCGCAAAACTGCGAAGGGCGTTTATTCTCAGGTCTTACCAGGCAAAGTGCCTTGCGCAGCATATTCAGCAGAGCCCGTGGCCTGTGATTGTAGCCGGCGACTTTAACGACACACCGGCTTCGTTTGCCTACAGAATTCTGTCCAAAGGATTGTGTGACAGCTTTGAATCAGGAGGTCAGGGATTTACAACTACCTTTTCCGAAAGCCACTACCCTATCCGCATTGATCATGTATTAGCTTCTCCGCAAATAAAAATACTATCCTACGAGAGAAAACTGACGGGATATTCCGATCATTATCCCATTGTAGTCAGATTCTCTTTCAGAAATAGTAATTAATCCTGAAGGTACAATAAACAGGGGCTCAGGAAAATTTCGTCACATTGGCCATGTTGTCTTACCTTTGTAAACCATTATCAACTGCATTATGGATTTCAAATTAACTGCCGATTTTACACCAACCGGTGACCAGCCTGAAGCCATACGTCAATTGGTTGAAGGGCTCAGACGCGGTGATCCGGCCCAGGTGTTGCTCGGCGTTACCGGATCAGGTAAAACCTTCACCATAGCCAATGTCATCAAGGAAGTTAACCGGCCTGCCCTGATTCTTAGCCACAACAAGACCCTTGCAGCCCAGCTTTACGGGGAGTTTAAGCAGTTCTTTCCCGATAACGCGGTCGAATATTTTGTATCCTATTACGACTACTATCAGCCCGAAGCCTTTATTCCTACAACGAACACCTATATTGAAAAGGACCTGTCCATCAATGATGAAATTGAAAAACTGAGGCTGAGTGCAACATCAGCGCTGCTCTCGGGAAGACGGGATGTAATCGTGGTTTCTTCGGTTTCATGCATCTATGGAATCGGCAATCCTGATGATTTTGCGAATAATGTGATCCGCCTGAAAACCGGTGATAAAATCAGCAGGAACAAGTTGTTATGGGCTTTTGTGGAAGGACTCTACAACCGTACAGAAGCAGAATTCAACCGTGGAAATTTCAGGGTAAAAGGGGATACGGTGGATGTTTTCCCGGCTTATGCCGATTATGCAATCCGGATTATTTTCTGGGATGATGAAATTGAATCCATGGAGTCTTTCAATCCGACCGATGGCACCATCATAGAAAAACTGGACAGGATAAATATCTATCCGGCCAATATTTTTGTGACATCCAAAGAGAAAATGAAAGATGCCATAGAGCAGATCCAGTATGATATGATGTCGCAGGTTGAGTATTTCAACGAAACCGGCAAATCGCTTGAAGCCAGGAGGCTTGAGGACAGGGTAAGCTACGACATCGAAATGATGAGGGAGCTGGGCTATTGCAGCGGAATAGAGAATTATTCACGCTATTTTGATGGCAGAAGTGCAGGGTCAAGGCCGTTTTGCCTGCTCGACTATTTCCCGGATGATTACATAACGGTAATTGATGAGAGCCATGTGACGGTTTCTCAGATCAGGGCAATGTACGGCGGGGACCGTTCACGAAAACAAACCCTGGTAGAGTATGGCTTCAGGTTGCCCTCCGCGCTGGATAACCGCCCGCTGAAATTCGAGGAATTTGAAGGAATGACGGGACAAACCATCTATGTAAGTGCCACCCCTGCCGATTTTGAACTTCAGAAATCAGAAGGCGTGGTAGTAGAGCAACTGATCAGGCCGACCGGGTTGTTGGACCCTCCGGTAGAAATCAGACCCAGTCTCAATCAGGTAGATGATCTTCTTGATGAAATCGCCCGTACCATCGAAACCGGCGGCCGGACCCTGGTTACCACACTTACAAAACGTATGGCGGAAGAACTTACCAAATACCTGACCAAACTGGATATTAACTGCCGTTATATTCATTCCGATGTGGATACCATTGAAAGGGTGGAAATCCTGCGCGATCTCAGGCTCGGGAACTTTGACGTCCTCGTAGGTGTTAACCTGCTGCGCGAAGGACTTGACCTTCCCGAAGTTTCACTGGTAGCCATCCTGGATGCTGATAAAGAGGGTTTCCTGCGCTCCGAACGATCTCTTACCCAAACGGCAGGGCGGGCTGCACGAAACATCAACAGCAAGGTGATCATGTATGCAGATAAAACCACTGATTCCATGCGGCGCTCCATCGATGAAACCAACCGACGACGTGAGAAACAGATTGCGTACAATATAGCCAACAACATCACCCCCAGACAGATTGTCAAATCCATGACTTCCATCATCGGGCAGACAGCCGTGGCCAGCGCTTCGGGCAAAGCCCCGAAAGCCTATATTGAACAGGAAGGGTTAAGTATTGCTGCTGACCCTGTTGTAAAATATATGAGCAAAGAACAGTTGGAGAAAGCGGTGATTCAGGCCAGGAAAGCAATGGAGAAAGCGGCAAAAGAACTTGATTTTATCGAAGCTGCCAGATTGCGCGATGAAATGTTTGCCTTGCAGGAGATGTTGAAGAATCATTAAAGCGGATCCCGCTTGCTTCCTGCTAGCTAAAAAACCGACAGGAATTATCTGACAGGACCGGGAAGTTAGTTATGTTGATGTTCAGCGGAATAGCAGGAATGAAATCAGCTTCCTGAAAAGGCGCTCAGATGGAATCTCAATTGTTAATATTCTAAATCCGGAAATTATTCATGCATCTGCCTTCTGCAAGCGATTTATTGCTGACAGCCATCAGGACTGCTTATAAAGCAGGAAAAGCAATACTTGAGATTTACAATACCTCCTGGGAAACAACTTACAAGACCGATCAGAGTCCGCTGACAACCGCTGACCTGAAGTCACATGAAATAATCGTTACGGGCCTGCATCCGGCTGGTATTCCGGTACTGAGCGAAGAAGGCTCGGAAATAACCTCAGGTACAAGGATGAACTGGAAGCGTTACTGGCTGGTTGATCCGTTGGATGGTACAAAAGAGTTTATAAACAAAAACGGGGAGTTTACAGTCAATATTGCGCTTATGATTGATAATCATCCGGTTGCAGGCGTCATTTACCTTCCGGTTGCAGACATTTTATACTTCGGGAGCAAAGACCTGGGATCATTCAGGATTGGACCGCCATTGGCAGGGGAAAATATATTGGAAGACACATTTTCTGATTTGCTTCAGAAATCAACAAGACTTCCGGCAATAAAGAATTCCGGTCCGTTGACCCTGCTGGCAAGCCGCTCACACCTCTCATCAGAAACAGCCGCGATCATCCGAAAAATTGAGCGGAAAAACAAGGATTGCCGGATGCTGAATGCCGGAAGTTCATTGAAATTCTGTCGCCTGGCCGAAGGTTCAGCAGATTTCTATCCCCGGTTCGGACCAACCATGGAATGGGACACCGCAGCCGGGCAGGCCATTGCAGAAAATGCGGGTATTAAGGTTTTGACCTGGCCTGAAATGCAGGTTATGAGATACAATAAATCTTCATTACTGAATCCCTGGTTTATCGCATTTAATCCTGATCGTATTGATCCTTCCGGTTTATAATCCGCTTTAACTCTGAAACAAAAAAGCCATGACACAGAGCCATGGCTTTTCTGTAAATAGCGATGTATCCTTACTTGAAGTCAATCAACTCGACATCAAAAATCAGGGTTGCGCTCGGAGGAATGGTAGGCATGCGGCCATTTTCTCCGTAAGCGATGGCTGAAGGGATAATCAGTCTGGCTTTGCCTCCTTTTTTCATCATGGCAATACCTTCATCCCAGCCCTGAATGACTTGTCCCTGACCCAGGACAAATTCAAACGGCTGACCACGGTCAACCGAAGAGTCAAACTTGGTTCCGTCGAGCAGTGTTCCCGTGTAATGGACTTTAACGGTTTTTCCTGCAACCGGACTTTCGCCTGTACCTTTCAGGGTTTCGATATAATACAAGCCGCTGGCGGTCGGTTTTACAGTAATATTGTTGTTTTTAATGTAACTCTGAATTTTGCCGGCCTCTTCTGCTTTTGCTTTCAACTTCTCTGCCTCAGCCTTTTTCTGTTCTTCTTCACGCTCCTTATCAAACTGGGCACGCGTCTGGAAACTTACCATTTTGATATCATAAAGCAGTGTAGTGTATGGCCCGACCATCGGTTTTCTGCCCTGTTCACCAAAACCAAGTTGTGAAGGCACAATAATTGAAACTTCGCTGCCTTTTGACATCATATTCAAGGCTTCAGTGGCACCCTCATTGTCAAAGGTTTTCCCACACTCCCACTGCATCGGGTCGCCCTGATCAAATGAAGAATAAAATACCCTGCCGTCAATGTCAGAAACCTTAAAATGAATTTTTACAATATCCCCATCTTTGGGTTTCTGACCTGATCCTTTCACCTTCTCGGTAAAATACAATCCAGATTCAAGCGGAGCTGTGGTAATATTATTTTTCGAAAGATATTCAGCGAGTTTGGCCGCTTCCGTTTCCTTAAGCTGCGCCATTTCTTCCCTGTTTTTTTCATCCATCTGTTCCCTGGTCATGGCCGACAACAACCTGATATCAAAAACAATATCTTTACCGATATAATTTGAATCAGGTAGCTGGGGCATACGGATCGTTTTCAGGAAAAACGAGTCAGCACTGGTTATAAAGGAAGCGCTGTCGCCCGGTTTCATCATAGCCAGCGCGGCATAGATATCACCACTATAGGTAGGTGGCTCCAGCGGCAGCATAAAGGGCTCCGACATATCAGCAGAGTTAAATAAGGTAGAATCGTTGATTTTATATTTCATCAGCAGGGTCATAATCATACCTTCCTTCATGGTGGTGGTATCTTCCCCTTTTTCGTGAAATTTATAGTATAATCCGCCTTCTCCCTTTTTAAATCCGGGGTGCTTTGAACAGGCAAAAAAAACTGCTGACATGCCTATGGCAAGCAGCAACAAACCAAGTTTTCTGTTATTCATTTGTTTTGAATTTAATATTTAAGCGTTTAATTTTAATGAAGAGATACAAGTTCAAGATCATAGATCAGGGTCGATTTTGGCGGTACCTTGTTCTGATCGCCCAACAGCCCGAAACCGAGGTGCGAAGGTATGACAAATTTCGCTCTGTCGCCGACCCTCAGCAATAATATTCCCTCTTCCAGCCCACTCTCAACGCCTCCGCGGCCGATCATAAATTCTTTGAGACCATCCTTGTCAGAATTATATATTTCATCACCGGTTATCAGCCTCACAGAATACTTCAACACAGCAATCTTACCGGGTTCGGCCTTTGGCCCGGAACCCTGATGGTACACCCAGTACCGGAGTCCGGTTCCGGTTTCTTTCATTTTCCAGTTATACCTCCTTAAAAAGTCAACGATCTGCGCATCCTCAGCCTTTATTGCCTGTTTATTGGCATGCAGCAAAGGCTCTTCTACCATTTCCGGATCAATGTTCCGCAGGCTTTCACGCTGATTACCTGATTGGCAGGCAATAACCAACAAGATTATAAAGGGAAACAAGTATCCCGGTTTCATAGATTAAAGATTAAAATTCTGATTACAATTTCAAAGTGGCACTCTGACTGGCCGCCTGATTCAGTTCATGCTTATAACGCGGCAACAGACCATAAAATTTTTCAATGGTTTCGGAAAGCGGAAGAAATGAGTCTCCCCCTGAAGCATTCCGGTGCCCGCCCCCTTCAAAATGCTCCCTGGCAAAAGAATTGACTGAAAAGTTCCCTTTTGAGCGGAATGAAATTCTGACCCTGTCAGACTTCTCAGTGAAAAATGCAGCAAAACTGATGCCTTTTATGGACAAGGCATAGTTCACAACGCCCTCGGAATCACCGGGTTGAAAATGAAATCTTTCCATATCAGGCTTACTTAACCAGATATAGGCAGTAGCATACTCCGGTAGCACGGTCATCCGCTCGCTCAGACAAAATCCAAGCAGGCGCATGCGGTTTTCAGAGTACGTATCATAAACCAGTCTGTGAATCTGCTCTGTGTCAACGCCCCGCCGCACCAGTTCCGCCAATACTTCATAGGTATGCGGATAATTGCATGCATAACTGAATGAACCTGTATCAGTCATCAATCCAACATAAAGACAAATCCCGGTCTCCTGATCAATGAGGTGCTCATCACCCATGGCGCTGATAAAGTCAAAAACAAGCTCTGCCGTCGAAGATGTTTCAACAACCGAAAGCATATAATCAAAATGATCTTCAGGCTGAATATGGTGATCGATCAGAATCTTTTTAGCGCTGGCCGCAAACAACTGTTCCCTGAACAGGTTTACCCTTGGGATGGCATTATAATCAAGACAGAAAATTACTGATGCTTCCGCAAGCAGCACATCTGCCCTGTGTGAATGATGGAAATAAATGACGGCGTCTTCCTGACCTGGCATCCACCTCAGAAAGTCAGGAAAATCATTTGGAATAATTATGCTGACCTTTTTGCCCTTCTTCTTCAGATACCTGCTTAATGCAAGTGATGAGCCAAGCGCATCGCCGTCAGGATTGTAATGCGTTGTGATTACAATTTCACCATCAGCCTCCAATAGCTTTTTAACCGCTGAAAATGTTGCACTGTTAAACTTGTACAAAGCAGGTTTTTTAAATAATTTTATTTTTATCGAACACAAAAATATAAATATTGTTAATAAGGCAACCAATCAAATATCGTACATTTACCTGAAATCAATTCAACTTTTATTTATGGCAGGCACTTTCACATTTACCATGATTAAACCGGCAGC
Source organism: Lentimicrobium sp. (assembly GCA_023957275.1). GTDB lineage: Bacteria > Bacteroidota > Bacteroidia > Bacteroidales > Lentimicrobiaceae > Lentimicrobium. Next base: position 80,663 of record JAMLHF010000003.1, read on the forward strand.
TTACGAAAACAAATATGCGGGTAAAATCCTTGATATGATTTTGCAGGGCGGATTCCGCATTCAGGCAATAAAACTGGTTAAATTAAGCCTTGAACAAGCCGGTGAATTTTATGGAATCCACAAGGACAGGCCTTTCTACAACGACCTGGTCACATTTATGTCATCAGGACCAGTATTGGCTGCAATTCTTGAAAAGGAAAATGCAGTGGACGATTACCGCAAACTGATCGGTTCTACCAACCCTGCCGATGCTGCTGAAGGGACAATAAGAAAACTTTTTGGCACATCTGTTCAGAAAAATGCTGTACATGGATCTGACAGTGACGAAAATGCCGCCATCGAGGCCGCTTTCTTCTTTTCAGCGCTGGAACGTTTCTGAATCCCTTATATTTCGGGTAGATATTCAGCGAAGGTTTTGTCTGAATAAAACATAACAATTTTTAGGAGCCTCCTGCCATCACCAGGTTTGTCCGGGAATTTTTGTGCATTATCCGCTGCAGGTATGTCTGCAGCCAATCCTGTTGCTTTCTCTTTTAATTCTTTTCCGGCCTCCGTAGGGGAAATGACATTTTTTTCCGGTTCATTTTTAATTTCGTACTCCGGAGCACCTTTTTCCGTATCCTTCAAACTGCTTTCATCGAACTGTTTATCAGATGATTGATTATCCGGTTCAGGATCATTTTCCTTCTGCTGAGTTGAGTATTTCTCCTCATGTGTGATCTCGTCCGCAAATAACTCCATCATCAGCGGTTTAGGCTTCGGTGCAGGTTCAGGATCCCGTTTTGCCGGTTCTGTATCTTTAGAGGGGTAGGGATTCATCATCGGACCTTCACCAAAAAGTAACCACTGTATGCTTATATCAGGATACAAACGGATCAGCTTCTGAATAAAATCTAGGCTGGGCTTATTCCGGCCGTTCAGAATATGTGAAATTCCGGAACGCTGTACACCAAGGTCATCTGCCAATTGAGCGGGACTGATGTTTTTTGCTTTCAGTACCATGGATATCCTGTTATTCATCATTTCTGGGTGTTTGTGCAATACAAAGTTAAACCATCTGTTTAATTATTCAAATATTCCGGATGTTATTTCTGTAAATTCAGTATTCAAAATTTTTATCTAAAGTAATTTACTGATATAATACTCTATCATATTATTATACAATATTTAATGAAAATATCTTATGCTTTTTTCTTAAAGTGACGATATCTTCAAAATTGCTTAATCATCACTTCAGATAAATGTCTTATTATACTGGTTTGTAAGTATATAATACCCATTCAGTGGTTTTTAAGTACTTTAGTAGGTTTTTACAAATGTTATCCAAAATATTATTTAAAAATGGAGTTCACATTTGTATAATACTACATGTATATACAAATATTTGGTAAAGCTTGTATCAGTACAAATGTTTAGGGTTGTAATTAGCTTAAAAATCATAATTGAACCGGCAAAGCACCTGTATAAAAAATGTTAATTCTTATATATCAAGAACATATTAAGACAAAGTAACAGGTTTGCTTAAATTTTTCAACACTTTATGGACATTTACATCTGTAAAACACAATGCTAATTTTAATAAATAGGATTTCAGGAAATTCAGCCTCAACCATGTATAAACTAAATTATCAATATGTTATAATATATTACAAATGTAATTCATTGCTGATACACTTGTAACCTTCCTGAATTATAAGGAATAGTGTACAATTGTAAAATAACTGTTTCTGCCGGGTGAGATTTCAGTATCCAATGAATTGAGAGCGGCAAATCATATCCGTAATTTAACCTTAAAGAATCCGGTTAAGACCAGGGTATTTTATGGAATTGTCCGGAGCAATCATGATTGATTTCCTGCCATGTAAACACAAGGAGTATGATTTTTTCTGGAACACAATTCTGAAGTATAAGCTACGCTCCTCTTATCCGCTTTCAGATCTCATATTTCCTGACGAGGATAAATGCAATTACTTTCGCAGAAACCTGAAGAGGATATGAAAGACTGAAAACTGCTGTAAATGCTTCATTCAGAATAAAAAAATCCGGTATAAACCGGATCATAAAAATCAGACAGAAAATTTCAACTGCTATTTTATCACCTTTTTAGTTGTCACAGCATAGCCATCCGTCACCTGAAGCATGTATATTCCGGAAGGTAGACTGTCAAGGTGATTTATAGCGACCATGTTTTTGCCTTTCGCGATCTCCACCCCGATAAGGCTGCTCACAACTTTCCCGTTTGAATTGATCAGTTTAATATCAAGCACAATCGGGTAACTGGCAGTAACTTCCAGGCTGATGTGAGCGGAGAAAGGGTTGGGATAAGTTTTTAGTTCATGAAAGGCTTTTTGTTCATGGATTACAGATTGCGTAAGCAGCGAGTTGGCCTGTACAAAGTCAGGAATCCCCCAGCCTTTAAGGTTATCGGGCGCTGATGACTGGGAAGCACTCATCCTGATTGCATTGATTAGTTCCATATTGGTGAAGGTCGGATTGGCCTGCCATAAACAAGCTGCTGCACCGGCAATGATGGGTGATGAAAATGATGTTCCGCTTCCTCCGGCCACTCCTGAGGGGATCGTGGCTACAATTGTCTGTTGTCCCTGAGCCGCAACATCCGGTTTTATTCTTCCATCGGCGGTAGGACCTTTTGAGCTGAAATAAGCGTAAACTCCTTCCGGATCAACTGCACCAATAGTCAGAACACTGTCAGCGTCAGCAGGCGCTGTGATATACTTCCAGGCATTGGCTCCCGAATTTCCGGCGCTGTTAACCACAAGGATTCCTTTTGCTGCCGCCATATCGGCGCCGATTGTCACTACCGTGGTGTTACCATCCATGTCGCTGTAGGTGTGGTTCTCATCAGGATTGTCGAAAATGCTGTAACCCAGAGATGAGTTGATGATATCAACACCAACGGAATCAGCAAATTCAGCTGCATTAACCCAATAATACTCCTCCATGATGTATTCTGAAACAGCATCTTCCGAGCGCAATAGCCAGTAAGAGGCCTTGGGGGCTGTCCCCATCAGTTGTCCCGGAAGGTTTCCACCCATGGTTGACAAGACCATGGTACCGTGGGTACTGATGCCTGAATTATACACATTGTTGCCGGGTTCCACAAAATCCCTGGTTCCCAGAATCTGTCCGTTTGCCCGCAAACTGTCAAACGCCTGCATAACATCCACACTGTTATAACCTGCATCAATCACACCAATGGTTATTCCATTGCCGGTAAAGTTCAGCGCATGCAACTGGTCTATATTGATCATGCGGGCCTGGTTCAGCGAAGCGCCATAATTAAAGGCGGCCTGACTTTTCAGGGAGCGCCCTTTGCTCCTGAATGACTGTCTGTCAATCACCTCGTTGTCAAAATAAGGCTTACCCTCACCTCCCCTTTGCCTGGCAAACAAATGATCAGCTGACTTCATCTGCCGGATAAATGGCTTCCGCGAGATCTGCATCGCCTGTTCGGGTTGAACCACCCTGATAATCACAAGATTCAGCCATTTTGATTTGTATACAATCTCTGCTCCTTCCTCTCTCAACTGAGACAGATAGGCCGGACTAACAGGCAGGTCAGTCTCAACCACGGGGATCTGCTGTATTAACCGGCGTTCAACAGACTTCTGAGAAAGAAATTTTGCCGGCTCTGCAATGCTGTAAGGCGAAAACTGCTTATCCAGCAATTTCACTTCATAATAGTAGGCCCGCTGCTGGCTGAATGCAGAGAATGCCAGGGCTAAAAACAGTATTCCAAGGAGAAATGTTTGCTTCATCATTTTCATTTATCACTGGTAATCAGAACAAGCCGTAATAAAAAAGGTTTAAAGTCCGGCAAAATTTGCAGCAAAGATCGGTAAATCGGTCATTGATTTTAATAGCAGACAAACATTTATGACTAAACCATGAAGAAGTCATACGGCCTGGTAGAAATGGCAACAATTCTTATCCGGATTAACTTAGGATATCCAGAAAACAATCATTTACCCGGGCAGACTATTTCATATCAGCATATGCAAAGCGGTATTTGTCTGCCAAATCTTTCAGAATGCTTACGTGGCTGAATCCTTTTTCAAGCAGTAAGCGCCGGATGTTTTCGCCTTCATTTTCATTGATCTCAAACCAGAGCGCACCACCGGGTTTCAGAAATCTGACGGCATAATCCATGATGGCCCGGTAATACTTCAAAGCATCCTGATCCTCAACAAACAAAGCCAGCGCCGGCTCATAGTTCAACACATTCGGCTGCATGTGAATCCGCTCCGATTCCTTCACATAAGGAGGATTGCTGATAATAATATCAAAACATCCGGCTTGCGGCCATTTTCCGGCATCAAGGATATCCGCTTTATAAAACATTATGTCCCGGCTGTGTTTTCGCGCGTTGGCCGCAGCGACTTCAAGGGCGATGTCGCTGATGTCAAACGCGGTTACATCCGCATTGCTGAGCAGCACTGCAAGACTGACAGCGATTGCACCGCTTCCGGTTCCGATATCCAGCATACGCAGGTTGCCGGCATCTTTGTACTTCTCAGCTACCATCATGACCAACGTCTCAGTTTCGGGCCGGGGGATCAACACGCCCTGATTAACCTCAAATTCAAGGTCACAGAACCATGTTTTGCCGGTCAAATACTGAACCGGCATCTGCTGGATAAGAGACGGTATCGATTGTTTTACAGCTTCTTCAAATTCAGGAATGGCTTCATCGTTCCTGATTAACAACCATTCCACATCAGAAAGGCTGTGCAGCGCACGAAACAGAAAACGTTGAATTGCCCGTGCTTCCCTGAGGCCGTAAACAGGCGCCAGCGCTTTTGTCAAATACTGTTCAAGCTCCCCGTTTGTCATAATACCTGATCAGGCGGCAAAAATAAACTTAAAATCAGGTGATTTCATAAAGTTTCTGAAACGGGGCATCCTGAATTGATAAATTTGCAGTCTGAAGTAGTGATTATGACCTTTCTGCTGTTTGATGAAAAATATTATGAGCTGAATGACCTGCATTCATCATCAGGATTGGACCCGTTCAGGGCATCTGAGCAGGGAATCGCGCTGCGCATCAGAAAACTTCCCGCTGGCAGACTGTCATACACACTGGTGGATCTTGAAACGGCACCTCGGGAAATGTTGGCAGGTTCATTATTGTATTCGCCTGAAGGTGTGACCGGATTGCTGAAGGAACATCCTTACTTTCAACCCCTTGCAGGATTGCAAGAAAAATATTCACTGACAAAGCCTGAAAACCGCAGACTTCTTTTGACCATGGTTTTCCTTTTTATCAATCCTGCCCCTTTCTCCCCTGAACTGATTTCGGGCTGGCTTACTGAAGCCGGATATCCCCGCGCAAACGCCGGACAACCGGCAATGGATCTGTTTAACAGCAGAACCGAAAAAGTGGAAGACGATTGCCCTTTTGAACAATTGTTTAATCAATTACCACCCCGTCAGGGCATAGACTCCGGATCTCCCGCCCGGCTGAATCAACTTGATGCATTTATGGCCGGACATGACTTCGGCAATTATTCTCTGGTTTTTGATGAGTTTACATTTTTTAAATCTGCTGAAAAAAACAGAGAGAAACACAGTCTTTTACTGGATCAGCTTTCCGAAACCGGTTTCATTGTCATGGATCACAATCATCTCGTCCTCGGGCTTTCCGCTACATTACTGGAACTTTCCGCAATAGCGGAAGTTACACTTCCCGAAACAAACAACCTGATCCGGCGCTGTTTTACTTTCCATGAGCGCAGTTTATTCAGTCTGGGGAGTCTGATACAGCATGTGGAAGCTGAGTTTATTAAATGCATCACATACGATGTAAGTGCTGCCTCCATTGTTGTTTATTCCGGCAAGGGTATGTTTATTTCATTCCCGCTTGCTGAATTCCTGCAATATAATAACATTGAAAAGCCAATCAATTCCGGCATACCGGTTTACCTGATCCTGAACCGCTGAACCACAGCCATAATCCTAAAGGATAATAACCATTCACTATATTTGCGCAAATTTCAGCCTGATGATTTATCTCTTTTTTGCTGTAGCCGCATCTACCCTTATTCTGGTTTGCTTTAAACTTTTTGAACGGTATAAAATTGATAGTTTTTCAGCCATTACGATCAATTACATAGTAGGCGCGCTGTTTGGATTCGGATATTCCGGACGCAATTTTACAGTATCCCTCTCCCCTTTTTCAGAATGGATGGCTATGTCGCTGTTTACCGGGGCATTGCTTATTCTGGGATTTGTCATGTTTTCCATATCAGCCCGGAAAGCCGGCATCGCGCTTACAGCAATCAGCAGCAGAATGTCGGTGATTATTCCGGTAATCATCGGACTGGCCCTGATCGGCGACAAAGCCGGTCCTGTGAAAATTGCCGGTATAATATTGGCCTTAATCGCATTTTACCTGACCCTGAAAAAAGACAAGTCTCTTGTATTGAAGGCCAATGTAATCCTGATCCCTGTATCGGTTTTCCTATTGATGGGATTGAATGATTCAGCCGTAAAAATCACGCAGCATTACTTTCTTCCGCCGGGGAGTGAAGCAGCATACGTCAATTATGCAGCATCGGCATTTGCGGTCGCTTTTGTATTCGGGGCCTTAATCAGCATCTACAGGCTACTGAAGCAAAACGCAAAACTTAAACCCGCTGATTTGCTCGCCGGAATTGTTCTTGGACTATTAAACTGGTATTCATTATTTTACCTGCTAAAAGGCCTGGAGTTGGTGCAGGTTTCTGTCTTTATTCCCCTGCTCAACATCAGTGTGGTTATTCTTTCTTCTTTAACCGGATATTTTATTTTCAGTGAAAAACTCAGGGCAATCAACTGGGTCGGGATTGCTGTTTCCGTCATCGCAATTTATATGATTGCATCGGGGTAAAACCTGGCCGTTGAATAGCCTTAATACACTGAAAATATTGATGCTGATGATCGATTGAACGTATTGAAGGCTCAGAATTTCCATGATATTCATGCCGAATTCTGACGCTTTTTAGCATAGCAATACCACACCTGATAAAATATCACCTTAGTAATCAGGAAAACGCTGAATTTATCAGTTACAATTTGATATTTAAGACCATTATCTTTAAATCCGGAACAATTATCAAAAGATTTCAACACCCGGAATACCTCATCAGAAAGTTCGTACCTTTAATCGTCAACCCCTATAAACCGTTATCCATGAAGCGAATCTTCAAATGCATCACGTTCATTGTTGTATTGATGGCAATTATGCCTTTTAAACAACTTACGGGTCAGAGTTATCTCCCTTTTGCACAAAGCAATTACAGCGGGGCTGCAGGGTTGCTGTTGCAGCCCGCCTCCATCGCCGATAGCCGTTACCGCTTTGATATGACGGTTTTCGGAACTGAAATGATGGCAAATAACACTTTTGTTTCGCTGAAAAAAGAAGCTTTCTTTAAACCCTCACTCTGGGAGGAAGAAGATTTTGGTGATAATTATGTTTTTCGAAACTATGACGGTAAGGACAAATACGGGTTTCTGACCTCAGGGGTTATCCTGCCATCATTCATGATCAATCTTAATGATCGTTCAGCTATCGGATTTTCTACCAGGGCAAGAGTCATGCTGAATATTGATAATATTACAGAAGACCTTGCTCAACTCTTCAGCGAGCGGTTTGATTATGAACCCTTGCTCAGAAAAACACTCTCCAATGCAAATTTCAGTATGCAGGCCAATTCATGGGCTGAATTCGGCGTTACATACGCCACAGTAATCCTGAATAAAGAAAAACACTTTCTGAAGGGTGGGGCTACCCTTAAATTTCTGCAGGGGTTCAGTTCAGGGTATGTATTTATCAATGACCTCACCTACAGGCTCGATAGCCCGGATACATTGTCATTATTTCAGTCCAGCGTTAACTATGGCATCTCGGAAACATTTGATGAAGACGGTAATCCAGCTTTTGAAAGCCTTCCGGGACCGGGGTTTGGCTTCGATCTGGGCCTGGTATATGAGTACCGGCCGGATATTGCTTCATTCACCTATTCGATGGACGGAGAGGAAAACCTGCTCAGGAATGACAAGGACAAATACCTCTTCAGGCTGGGTATCTCACTGCTGGATTTCGGCAGCATCAGATACAAAAAAGGTTTTTACAGCCAGGATTTTAACGCAGACATAAGGGATTGGTATATCCATGGCATGGAAATCAATTCTATTTCGGATATCAATGATACCCTGCGTGCCCGTTTCGGATTCAATGAAAACACCAATGAATCATACAGCATGGGACTTCCCACGGCCCTGAGCCTTCAGGCGGACTACAATCTGGGGGCAGGTTTTTATCTGAATTTCACACCTTTCTTCGCCCTTCGTAAAGGGACCAGTATGATATCAAAAACACATTATGTTACCTCCTATACTTTTACCCCCCGTTATGATCACAAATGGTTTGGATTTGCCGTGCCTGTGCACCTGGATCAGTTCAACCGCTTTAATGCAGGTCTCAGCCTGCGCCTGGGTCCCGTTTGGATCGGATCCAACACCATTATCAATAACAGGTTGGCAAAACAGAGTTATGCTCTTGATGGCTATATCATGTTCAAATTGCCTGTGTATCGCAGTGTAAAGGGCGACAGAGACAAAGACGGTGTCAGCGATGAGAATGATTTGTGTCCCGATGTGCCTGGCACCTGGGAGATGCGCGGATGCCCAGATGCTGATGCTGACGGCATCCCTGATCATCTGGACGATTGTCCGTATGATGCCGGAACCGAAGCCCTCAGGGGGTGCCCTGACCGCGATGGCGACGGAATTGCTGATAAAGACGACCAGTGCCCTGACCATCCCGGCCTTCCGCAATATAACGGTTGCCCTGATTCAGATGGTGATGGCATCGTTGATCATCTTGATGAATGTCCTGACCAGCCGGGCCTTGCCAGCCTGAATGGCTGCCCCGACCGCGACGGGGACGGCATTCCCGACCGTTCAGACCTTTGTCCGGATACGCCCGGGAAACCGGAATTCGGGGGTTGCCCGTTTGCAGATTCTGACAAAGACGGTATTCCCGATGAAGACGACGACTGCCCGACAATTCCCGGTCCGAAAGAATTTATGGGCTGTCCGGATACTGACGGCGATGGCATTTCAGATAAATATGACCTCTGTCCGACCATAGCCGGTGTACCCGAGAATAATGGCTGTCCGGCAATTAAAAAGGAAGAAAAAGAGATCATCGACAGGGCATTTTCAAACCTTGAATTTGAATCCGGGAAGTCGGTAATCAAAACAGTTTCATATCCGGCACTCAACGAACTGGCGGAACTTCTTGTTCAAAAACCGGTATGGAAGGTACTGCTTTCGGGCCACACGGATAATACAGGGAAGCCTGAATCTAACATGACCCTTTCGAAAAACAGGACACAGGCAGTTAAGGATTACCTGATCAGCAAGGGTGTTGAAGAATTCCGCATCCGCACAGAATGGTTCGGACAGGAACGCCCCGTTGCCGATAACAAAACACCGGCCGGCCGTCAGAAAAACAGAAGGGTTGAAATGAAGATTGTCTTTGATTAATGTTAATATGACGCTAAGGATTAAACCTGATCCGGAACGTTGCCGGGCTGTCGGTTTATTGACCGGCACGCTCAGGATCAGGCAATCATTTTATGAAAGAAGGTTTCTTAAAGCCCGGTTGCAGGAAGAAGCCAAACTAAGCATGCTGTTTGGCGCAGTGGCAATCTGCCATCAGACACACGCCCTGCAAAGCAAAAAAAGAAACCTTTCCGGGTGGGATTATATGGAAGCTGTTTTTTTGAGCCTTGCCGAACAAGGCTCATGGCTGCTTGAGCCCACCATAGTTGCAAATGCTAAAAAGGATGTCATTGCGAAAGAATTGATGTCGGCTTTCAGCGACACCGGCCATGCCGGAGATTCCACGCTCGACAGGATTGATGAGCGGACTGAACTATATCAGGACCTTTGTAAAATCATTACAAGGCAATCCGGAGGCAAATTCGGTCAGCTGCTTGCAAGCAGCAAAGGATTGCTGATCAACAAAGGTGAGGGATTTTATGAATTACTTGCCGCTTGTAAAGCATTCGGCGATCCGGTAAGGAAAAAATCCTCCTTTCTTTATAAACTGCTTTATGATTCAGGCCTTTATGCTGTTGATGATCCGGAAAACTATATACCCATTATGGATTATCATATGCAACGCGTTTTACTCAGGATGGGTTGCCTGATCATCAATGACGGGATTCTGGAGGAAAAACTGATCAGCGGGGCTGAGATGCAAGGCGATGAGCCTGTAAGAAGTGCATGTATTGAAGCACTAAAGATCATCGCCCTTCATTCAGGTTATCAACCCTGGGTCATGAATGATTTCTTCTGGCCTTTAGGCCGCTCCTGCTGCAATCAAACCACCCTTTGTTCCGACCATATCTGCATAAAAACGCCCTGCACTTTTCACCTGATGACTGAAACCGGCGACCACAGCAACTGTGCTTTTGCTGATGTCTGCATGGGATCCACCGATATTAAATACAGATCATTCCGCGAACCTAATGTTAAAACACACTATTACTGATGAAAAAAGAGTGCCCATTTTGCAATTCACACGTCACTGCGCATACATTTGCTTCAGAGAACGGATTTTCCGCGCTATACAATCATTCGCCCATACTTCCCGGACACACCCTGATCATTCCTGACAAGCATTCCGGCAGCCTGTTTGAGCTCAGCGAAGAGGAGATTTCCGCTTTTTTTACTTTCGCCCGTAAGGTTACTTCTTTTCTCACGGACATCTATCAGTCGGATGCCTATGACTGGTCGTTGCAGGAAGGCGAAGCTGCGGGACAAAGTGTGGATCATCTTCACCTTCATGTTATTCCACGTAAGCCGGGCGACCTTCCCGAAGGGGTGGAATGGTATGGAAAACTCCAGGAGCAGCAATCCCTTGCATTGGACGACTCCGAAAGGATTGTTCTGAGCGAATGGGAGTATCAGGAAATCAGCCGGGCATTGAAGGAGAAATGGGGCTCATTTGTCAGCCGTCAGTAACCTCATTTCTCCGGGAATCAGATAAAAAACAGGGAAACACCGCATACAGCTATTACGGCCCCGGCAATTTCACGCATGGTTACTTTCTCCTTCATAATCACCACGGAAGGAAGAATGATAAGGACCGGCACAATGGACATAATTGTAGAGGCAATGCCGGAAGAGGTATACTTGACGGCAATCAGCGAAAAAGAAACGCCCAGGAAAGGGCCGAAAAAAGCGCCCACACTCAGCCGTTTCAGGGCCGGTTTGTTTAACATTGCGTCCCTGACCTTGCTCCAACCACCATAGATTGAGATAACAAGGATGAAACCTGCCACACCGGTCAGCACACGGATCTGCGTTGCCGCGAAAGCATCATAATCCCCCATTCCGTATTTACTCAGCACCAGGCCAACACCCTGTCCTGCAGCACCTCCGAATGCCAGTAACAATCCCTTTATGGGGTAGCGGAATCTAAGCGGATTATTGAAACGTGTTTTCGCTATATTGTTTCCGGGCTCTTTGCGTGCCATGATCGCCATACTGATGCCGGCAAATGTCAACGCCATACCCAGAAGGCTTTTGGCATCCAGGGTTTCGCCCATCAGCAACCAGCCCGTGACGGCAGCAATGGGCGGAGCCATGGCCATGATCAGCATTGAAATGCGGGCCCCCACCACCACATAGGCCTGAAAAAGAAACAGATCGCCCAGTACGAAACCTACCAGCCCTGAAACCGAAAGCCATATCCACTGATGACTGCTTGCATCAAAAGGGATAAAACTGCCTCTGGTCACCAGGCCAAAAATTCCCAGCAACATCATTGCCAGAAATAAACGGATCAGGTTAACCGACAGGGAACCAACCTTTTTGCTGGCAGATTCAAAAGCAAGTGCTGTTATAGTCCAGAAGAAAGCTGTAAGTAGTGCAGCCAGTTCGCCGCCGTAAAGATTGATCATTGGAACAGGGATCTCGTTTCAGTAGTATATAATATGGTGTAAATTCCCGCCATTCGAAAATGCAGGTGCAAAAGTATTAAATGGACAGGCATGCAAAACATAAGCTGAAAGAATATACGGTAGAATAATAGGTTTAATCAATCCTGAAAGTATCCGACACGATGATCAGAAGTAGCGGTCGTTTTTCACCGCGTACGATAAAGAACTCCGGCGAAATCAAATGTGTTCAAAACCGCTGACAAACATACATTTAGCTGCCTAAGCTTTGCACTAATTCTTCAAAAAAGCGGTATTCCCGGTAATTTATAAAGGATAAAATGCCTTTCGGGCAGGTAGTTCGCCAAAAAAAATGAGTAAGTTTGACGACGCAAGATGATTTTCGTTCAGGAATTTTAGTTACTCAGGCACAGGATGTTATTCGACGATACTTACAGGACTATCAAAGCTCCCTCCTCAGGTCTTTACAAGGAGAAGGGCAGTAAATTCATCGCACTTGCCAGGCCGGTAGATTCTGAAGCTGCTGTGAAGGCGGAAATCGAATCGATCAGGAAAGAGTTTTATGATGCGAGGCATCATTGTTTTGCCTATGTGCTCGGGGCCGACAAGGCAGCCTGGAGGGTGAATGACGACGGAGAGCCTTCCGGAACTGCGGGTCGTCCGATTCACGGGCAAATACAATCATTTGACCTGACCAATATTATTGTAGTTGTTGTCAGGTATTTCGGAGGCACCAAACTGGGGGTCAGCGGTCTGATCAATGCCTATAAATCTGCAACTCAGGACGCCCTGAGTCAGGCTCAGATTGTTGAGAAAACTGTGAATGAGATTTATAGGTTGAAATTTAATTATGCCAGCCTGAATGATGTCATGAGAATTGTGAAGGAAGAAAACCTGCATATTATTGATAATCAATTTGATATGGAATGTTTTCTCACCTACAGGATACGAAGGTCATTGGCCGATCAGGTGAATTCGAGATTCGGAAAAACGTATGAAAGTGAAATAATATATTTAAAAACTGAATAACTATTGAATAACAGGCCAATCCAGCGTTTTGAGTGTTTTTGTTATACATATATTTTTCTGTAAAAGCAAGAGTAAAATGATTTTTTTTTAAACTTTTTTTAAGAGATTTTTGTTGAAAAATCAGTCCAACTGCTGATAACTTAAATATTACTGACAATCAGACGAAAACTGACCGGGCTGGTCGCAAAAATGAAAAAGCAGGTTTCTTAGTAGTTAATAATTATTGCTTAATAAGGGAGAATGAGAAAAGATTATCAGGAGGTCTGGGAAAATTGCCTAAGAATCATCAAGGACAACATCAATTACCAAAGTTTTAAGACCTGGTTTTCACCAATTAAGCCTGTTAAGCTTGACGAAAGTGTGCTTACGATCCAGGTTCCCAGCCAGTTTTTTTATGAATGGCTTGAAGAGCACTACATCAATCTTCTCAAGAAAACCATAAAGCAGGAACTGGGTCAGAATGGACGGCTTGAATACAGCATCATTATGGAAAGTTCGAATGATGCAAGGCCTCCATATACCATTCAGGTTCCCACAAGCAACAAAGGGTTGCTGGCAAATCCTTCTGTTTCCATGCCCATTGATCTCAACAAAGGCTCAACCAAAGAAATTCCCAATCCATTCGTGATTCCGGGGCTCAGGAAGATTAAGGTTCATTCTCAGCTGAATGAATCCTACTCGTTCGATAATTTCATTGAAGGAGATTGTAACCGCCTGGCGAGATCCGCAGGGTATGCGGTGGCTACCAATCCCGGAAAAACAGCTTTTAATCCTATATTTATATATAGCGCGAACGGACTTGGCAAAACGCACCTTGCGCATGCCATCGGGATTCAGGTTAAAAATAACTTTCCGGACAAGACTGTGCTTTATGTTACAGCCGAACAGTTTATCCAGCAGTTTATTGATGCGGTAAAAAACTCAAATCAGAACGATTTTGTCCATTTTTACCAGATGATTGATGTGTTGCTGATTGATGACATTCAATTCCTTTCCGGCAAAGAAAAAACACAGGATGTTTTCTTTCATATATTCAACCACCTGCATCAAAACGGGCATCAGCTTGTAATTACTTCCGACAAAGCGCCGGTTGAAATGAAAGGCATAGAACCCCGGCTGCTCTCCCGCTTTAAATGGGGCCTTGCCGCTGACCTCCAGGTTCCCGACCTGGAAACCCGCATAGCCATTCTGAATAAGAGATTGTATAAGGACGGGATTGACATGCCCGAAGAGGTGATTGAGTACCTTGCTTACAGCATTACCACGAATATCAGGGAACTGGAGGGTGCTTTAATTTCGCTGATGGCGCAATCCTCGCTGAATAAAAAGGCCATTACCATCGACCTGGCCCGTCAGATGATTGATAAGTTCGTAAAGAACACCTCAAAAGAAATTTCGATCGATTACATTCAGAAGATTGTCTGCGACTTCTTTAATATCCAGGTGGATCACCTGAATTCAAAAACCAGGAAAAGAGAAATTGTTCAGGCCCGGCAACTGGCGATGTATTTCTCCAAAAAACACACGAAGTCATCGTTGGCAACAATCGGACTGCACTGCGGCAACAAGGACCATGCTACTGTCCTGCATGCCTGCCGTACCGTGAATAACCTTATTGAAACCGACAAACAGTTCAGGAATTACGTGGAAGAGATTGAAAAGAAAATTAAAATCTGAACCGGATTATTTAACTGATAAAGACCACCCTAACCTCATCCGGAAATCCTGTGATGAGGTTAGTTTTTAATGCTCGTGTATGAAAAAGATACTCATGGTTTGTCTTGGTAATATTTGCCGTTCACCGCTTGCCGAAGGGATAATGCGCAAAAAACTGAATGATCATAACATCAATGCCGAAGTTGATAGCTGTGGATTTGAGTCCTTTCACACCGGCGACAGACCGGATCAGAGAGGCATTGAAGTGGCGCAAAAAAACGGAATTGATATCAGCGGCCACCGCGCAAGATTATTCAGGGTGGCTGACTTTGATGAATTTGACCATATCTTTGTGATGGATCAGCGCAACTATTCCGATGTTGCTTCAGTTGCCCGGAATCGGCGCGACATGGACAAGGTGGATTACATCATGAATATGGCTTATCCGGGGAGCAACAAAGCGGTACCTGATCCCTATTTCGGGGGCCGGGCCGATTTCAGAAAAACCTGGGAAATGCTCGATGAAGCAACCGGCAGCATTATCCATCATATTATAAACGGAAAGCTTTAGTTCACTTATGCTACCCGACAAAGCATCTGTCCTGGACGCTGCAGACAGAATAGCGCCATACATTCACCGCACGCCGGTGCTGACCTGCAGCACCATAAACAGGATGTTTGGCGGTGAAATATTCTTTAAATGCGAAAATTTTCAGAAGGCGGGCGCATTCAAATCCCGCGGGGCGACCAATGCAGTATTCCTGCTTGGGACTGATGAAACCCGCAACGGGGTTGCTACCCATTCCTCAGGCAACCATGCAGGCGCGCTTGCATTGGCAGCCTCCAGAAGAGGGATAACAGCCAATATTGTTATGCCTGAAAATTCCAGCAGAATTAAAATAAAGGCTGTTGAATCATACGGTGGGCTTATTACCCTCTGCAAGCCAACGCTTGACGCCCGGGAAGAAACGCTGAAAGAAGTGATAAGCAAAACCGGAGCTGTTGAAATACATCCATACAATGATTTTCGCATCATTGCCGGCCAGGCCACTGCCGCCAAAGAACTGATAGAAGAAGTAAATGATCTCCGTCAGATTATGGCTCCGGTAGGCGGAGGAGGCCTGCTGAGCGGCACGGCATTGTCTGCCAGGTATTTCGGCAATCACATCAGGGTGATCGCCGCCGAGCCCGCCGGCGCTGACGATGCATTCAGGAGTTTTACATCGGGAACATTTATTCCGTCCGTTGATCCCCGTACCATCGCCGACGGGCTGCGCACTTCCCTGGGGTCACTCACATTCCCCATAATCATGGAAAACGTGGATGACATTGTTACGGTGAGTGAAGAGGGCATCATTGAGGCCATGCGGTTGATCTGGGAGCGGATGAAAATCATCGTGGAGCCGTCTTCCGCCGTTCCTTTGGCTGCAATCATTGAAAACAAGCTGAACATCAGCGGAAAGCGAACCGGCATTATCCTTTCGGGCGGAAACGTCGATCTGGCAAACCTCCCGTTTAACACAACAGTATGAAACCAGAAAAAGGGAAATTATATCTGATTCCGGCCACCCTGGGAGATACCCCACCGGACCAGGTGCTGCCTGTTTTTAACCTGAATCTGTTGCAACATATAGATGTTTATGTGGTGGAAGAGTTGAAAACAGCCCGGCGGTTCCTCAGAAAATGCGGCTACAGAAAAGATTTTGACACCACCACCGAATTTTTCCAGTTAAACGAACACACTTCAGAAACTGATATTGAATCATTTCTGGAACCGGCATTAGCAGGCAAAAACACAGGGCTTGTTTCGGAAGCGGGTTGTCCGGCTGTTGCAGACCCCGGATCTTCACTGGTCAGGCTTGCACACGCCAAAGGCATACAGGTGGTACCGCTTTCGGGCCCTTCATCGATAATGCTGTCGCTGATGGCTTCAGGCTTTAACGGACAGCAGTTTTCTTTTCATGGTTACTTGCCGGTAAGACCTCCCGAAAGGATTCAGAAACTCAGAGAGATTGAGCGGGAAACAATCAGGACCGGTGCCACCCAGATTTTTATTGAAACACCCTATCGCAACAGACAGATGCTGGAGTCAGTTCTGGGTGCATGCAGCGACGCTTTGCTGCTTTGTATCGCGGTTAACCTGACTTTACCGGATGAAAGAATTATCACCCTTCCGGTTGCGGGATGGAAAAAAGCCGGGTATCAGCCTCCCAGGGCACCTGCCGTGTTCCTGCTGTCAAGGCAATAAAAAACGGCCGTTTCCGGCCGTATTTGATCTGAAGAGAATAAATCTTAGTGATGGTGTCCGTGAGGGCCATGAACGTGTCCATGGCTGACCTCTTCCGCGGTTGCCTCACGAAGCTCCAGTATTTTACCGGTAAAATGCAGGGTCTTGCCAGCCATTGGGTGATTAAAATCCATTTTCACCTTATCATCCGAAATGGAAACCACGGTTCCGTCCAAAGGTCTGCCTTCATTGTCCTGCATGGGAATCACATTCCCCACAAACAGCATATCAGGGTCAATTTTTCCGTCAACCATAAAAATATCTATCGGAAGATCAACCACTGCTTCTTCAATCACAGGACCATAAGCATCTTCTGAACTCAGCGTGAATTCGAAACTATCATTCGCCTTAAGTTCAGCGAGGTTTGATTCGAATTTCGGCAACATATTGCCAGCTCCGTAAAGAAATACCAGCGGCTGCGCTGCATCCGCCATATCTACCACTTCGCCTTCTGCGTTGTCCAACTTAAGTTCATAGGTCAGTGACACCACTTTGTTTTTTGAAATAATCATTTTCTGAGAAATTTGAAAGTTTGCAATACCAACAAAGAGGATAGCCACTATGTTGAATAACAGTGCAAAATTACAGATAAAAGCCATGCGCACATAAAATCCGGAATAATCATTCTTCAATTTACCCTTTTCCAGACTGTATATAATTGAATATTAAATACATAACAAGACGCATAAAGCGGATGCTGACCAAATGCAGAACAGAAAGAAGGCGCCGGTTTGAACACCAGACCGGAATATCAGGGGCCGGGCAGAAACGGCAATGAATCGTTGCCGGCGGTTTCATTACCGGGTGCGGCAGTACTGTCTCTTTCAGCAGATCTGCACTGATAATTTTTTGTCACCCCGGCAGGCGGATTTTTGAATTTTCCCCGGTATGATCCAAGGCGGGCATCTTTGAGCACCATTTCCATAAAAATTCCATACTCAGGCAATGCAGTCCGGAGACCTTCACCCAGGCGGGATGTCCTGAAGCGGGTATTTCTGTGCTCCCCTCCTACCCATACACCACTGACCAATCCGGGGGTAACCCCGATAAACCATCCATCAGAAAAATCTGAGGAGGTACCTGTCTTGCCTCCGAATTCCGTGTCGTACCTGAAAAGATCATATTCCCATAATCCCTGTGTTGTGCCGCCGGCCTCCTGAAGCCCTGACCTGAGCATGACACTCATGAGAAATGCATCCTCTTCTGTAATAACGCGCTCCGGCGCTGATTTGTGACTGTAGATTATCCTCCCGTTCACATCCTCGATCTTTGTTACAAAGACCGGCTCGTTGAGCTGGCCGCCATTTACAAATGCACAGTATGCATTCACAATCTCAAGCAGGGTAACTTCGCCGGAGCCCAGGCAAACAGAAGGCACCGGGTTAAGCGGAGATTTTATTCCCATTCGCTTTGCCGTTTCAATCACCACATCCCAGCCCATTTCTTTGGTAAGCTGAACGGCTACTGAATTAACCGACCTTGCAAATGCGCTCTTCAGGGTAATATTTTGTCCTGAAAATACCCAGTCGGCATTATGCGGCGACCAAACCCGCTGCTCGCCGTTTTCGGTATACCTGATACTCACCGGCTGATCAGCGCGTCTGTCGCATGGTCCCAAGCCCCGTTCAAATGCTGAAGTATAAACGAAAGCTTTAAAAAGCGATCCCGGCTGACGCCTTGCCTGGTTCACATGATCATACTTGAAAAAGCGGTAATCGATTCCCCCGACCCAGGCTTTTACATACCCGTTGGCGGGGTCGATGCTGACAAAACCTGTGTTCAGCAGGTGACGGTAATACCTTAAGGAATCCATCGGGCTCATCAGCGTATCCATGCGACCGGCTGGGGTATAGATTTTCATCCTCCTCTCCTGATTCATATATTTCCTGACGGAATCAGCATTCCCTGAAAACATGTTATACAAACTCTCATAATGCGGCGTTTCAGCGGCAAGCTTATCCAGGTAGTCAGGAATCTGTTTTCCCTCACTGTCAACCCAGGGATTTATATCTTTCCAGTGTTCAAAGAATTTTGCCTGCAGGTTCTTCATATGCAGTCTGACGGCTTTTTCGGCATATTGCTGCAACAAAGGATCAAGTGCAGTGTATATTTTAAGCCCGTCGGTATAGATATTGTAACCTGATGTGCGGGACCAATCCTCCAGACTGCGGGCGACCGCTTCTCTGAAATAACCGGTTTCCTCTTTTTCAGGCCCTGATTTCCGGTATGACAGATTCAAATCCAATTTTACCAGTGAATCTTTGGCTTTCAGATCAATAAATCCATACTGTTCCATCCGGGCGAGAATGTTATTCCTTCGCCTGAGGGCATTACCCGGGTTTAAGACCGGACTGTAATAGGTCGGGGCTTTGAGGAGCCCGACAAGTAAGGCCGCCTCCTCCGTCCTGAGCTCAGATGGAGATTTATCAAAGAAGGTATTGGATGCCGCTTCAATACCAAATGCAAGACTTCCAAAATCAACGGTATTGAGATACAAAGTAAGAATTTCGTTCTTGGTATAATAGTATTCCAGCTTAACGGCACTTATCCATTCCTTTAATTTATAAATGGCCGTGTTGATGCCGGGGATATTTCGCATTACTCCTTTGCTCCGGCTGTCGCGCGTTTTATAAAGATTTTTAACCAGTTGTTGCGTAATGGTGCTTCCGCCTCTCCTGTCTCCCCTTGCCGTACTCCAGAAGGCGGCAACGGTTGCCCTGAGATCGACCCCATGATGATTATAAAAACGGATGTCTTCGGCTGAGAGCAGTGCATTTACCAGATCAGAAGGAAGTTCGCCGAATTCTACGGGTGAACGGTTTTCAAGGAAATATCTGCCAATCAGGCTACCATCCGCTGCATAGAGCTCAGAAGCTATATTCATATCGGGACTTCTGAGGTCGGATAATTCAGGTGATGACCCGAAAAGGCCGAAAAGATTGATATCAACTGCCAGAGCCAGGGTAAGCAGATAAAGAACAACCCTGCCGGACCAAAGAAGCAGCTTCTTCCACCACTTCAACTCTCTGCCCGGAATTTTGACATATAACCGGTAGAAAAATTTTACGATACCCTTCAGCGCATCGGCAAATGAAGAGAAAATATTACTGTTTTTCAAATACATACATAATGCAAATTCAAATCAGGGACAATAAAAAGCAGCATGCTGAAACAGATGCAATTTACGGCGATAATCTCACCAAAATGCCATCCACCTGTAACTACTGAATCATTTATCCGTCATAAAAATGTCACCTTTCTGAAACCATGAAAGAAACCCGGATTGCTATGCTCTAAAAGGAAAAAACCTTTTGGAATTGTTTTATTTCTGAGTACTTTTACCATAATCTATTATTTTTTGTCATGTTCAAGCACTTTACTTCCATTCTGGTACCACTGATCTTTTTAACCAATATTACAGTATCTGCGCAGGCGGATGCATCTGATTATCTGAAAGCTGCCATAAACGCTACGGAGCAGAAACAATATACAAGGGCCATAGCGCTGTGCGATGCAGCCATTAATAAAAGCAACACCTATTCTGCCGCCTATTTTCATCGCGGATACAACAAATTGCTTATCAAGGATTACGAAGGTGCCATTGTAGATTTTACGGTTTGCCTTGATCTGAGTCCCGATAACCTCTGGGCTTATCTCTATCGTGGCCATGCGAACCAGAAAGCCGGGAACAGCTGGTCAGCCACGCGCGACTTTAACAGTGCCCGGAAAATTGATTCGATTGAAACGCTGGCGTTTATGACAGCCAACATGTTCAGATCTTCGCTGGGAAAATGACCTCCGTAGCTTTACTCCAACCGCTTTAACCGTTCAGCCAACGGTGGATGGGAATAGTGAAAGAAGACATAAAGGGGATGCGGAGTCAGGTCGGCCATATTCTCCGAAGCCAGTTTTCGCAGGGCCTTTGCAAGTGAAGACCCGTCAGCATAGGATTTTGCAAAGTAATCAGCTTCAAATTCGTGATGTCGCGAAATAAAATTTCCACCCAGCGAGATAATTGCTGAAACAGGGCTATACAATACAAAGAAAACGATCAGCCCCAGGTGAAAAGGCTGCCTGCTACTTCCCAAAGCATTATATATCAATTGATTATCAATAATTAAAGAGAATAGAAACAGAATAAGTCCGGTTTGAACAACTGAAAAAATTAATCCTTTCAGAATATGTCTCTTCCGGTAATGACCTGTTTCGTGGGCTACAACCGCCACAATTTCATCCACCGTATGGTTTTGAATCAGGGTATCAAATAAAACAATCCGTCTGCGTGAACCAAATCCGGAAAAGTAGGCATTTGCCCTGCTTGACCGTTTTGATCCGTCTATAACATAAATATTTGCAACATTGAAACCGGCCCTGTAAGCAAGTTCGTTCAGTTTTGAACGTAATTCACCCTCTTCAAGCGGGGTTTGTCTGTTAAACAGCGGTACAATAAGTGAAGAATAGAAGAACGTAATGAAAACGGAAAACATTGAAATTGCTATCCAGGCCAACCACCAGAAAGAGGTTCCGAACAATGTATAAAGCCACATTACCAGGCTAAGCATTCCCCCGCCCAGCAGGGCTCCCAACAACCATGATTTCAGCTTGTCACCGATATAAAGCCGGGGGGTAATCCTGTTGAATCCATATTTTTGCTCAATGACAAAAGTATCATAAACATCGAAAGGGGTGGACAACAGGTCTGAAGCCAGTCCAAGTAAAGCAAAGAAAAGCAGGCTCTGCAGTAACGCGCTGTCTGAAAGCGTGCTGACCCATTCGTCAAGCTTCACAAATCCGAAAAATAGCATCAGCATCATCAGCAGAAAGGAGAACCATGATGACAGCACGCCAAAGCGATAGGATTCCTGCCTGTAACTCCTGTACTTTAAATACTTGTCTCCAGGATAGATATCTTTCAGCGAAGGGGGGAGTGCATTTGCCCGTGACCGGTTGTTGAGAAAAGAAAGCAATTGCTCAAGGGCAAATCCGGCAATCACAAAAGCGATAAGCAGTATGAAAATCTGGTTGTACATAAACGGAAATGCAAGATAAATCAACAGGCAAAAATAAACCCAAATTCACCGGACGGCATACAGTAAGCTTCTTGCTGTTCGTGCCGGGGCATTAATAACTTCCATTAAAGCGACGCAAAAACCATTCGGTTCCAAGAACAAGAATAATCAGGCCCAGCAATGGAATGAAACTGATCAGGTCTGTAAAATGCTTTCTTGAATAAATCACAGGTTTTGCATCTTCTCTGTTGTTAATCAGGGCTGAGAGTTCGCCGGTTTCTTCCGGTTTTAGCGATTTTCCGCCGGTTTGAGCAGCAATGGCATTCAGCAGGCGATGATTGGCTATTGTATTAACATCTTCCAGGTTGATCGCTGTTACAGTAAAACTCCCGTCCCTCCGTAATCCGGTGTCGCCCGAACCACTTGTTGCGGTAAATCTGTATAATCCCGGCGGGAGATTGCCTGCATTAAGGTAATAGCCCTCATTCATGGCTGAGAATAAAAAGTCGTATACTTTGTCATCTTCTCCGGTAATGGTGAGATCGATTTCCGGATCATTGACTATTTCACCGCTTTCATTCAGCAGCAATGCGTTGAACTCAACCGGTTCATTTTCGGCATAAGTGTTTCTCCATGTCAGTTTCAAACGGTTACGGTCAGTCTCGGCGGAGAGATATTGTAAAAGCTTGCCCGTGAATTCATCAAATGCACTGTGATTCCCGTTGATCTGAAAATCGTGCATTCTCCATTTCCACAAACCCTCGCCGGCAATGATGCCATAGCGTGTATCGGCAATCTGGCTAAAAAGAATCAGTGGCATTTCGGAACGTAGTGATCCGAGACCCTGGTATGCCAGCACATTAACCGAATTTGACTGCTGGTATTGCGCAAAAGGGCTCAGGAGTGGCGGAACCGTTGCAAGCAGTGAAGTGATATGTTCGGGCGTAACAAAAAGGGTAAAATCCTTGTTGAACACAGGCAGCGCCTCGTTACCTGATTTTCCCTGTCCGATTAAGCTTAAACCGGTTTTCAGTCTGTTAAATGCCGGGATATCAGACTGAGACCCCAGAACAAACAACACCGGGACTTTCTGTCCGGCCAATGCCGTTGTAAGACTGACTGCCGCATTGGTCAATGATGGCACCTGATGCAGGATAAACAGGTTATATCCGGAAGGGTCCGTTTTGAGGTTATCGGTATAAAAAAGGTCCGCTTCAAAATTGTTTCCATTGTCAATCGCCCTTTCCAGGGCAGCCAGGTCAGGATGCGGTGCGCTGCCTACAATAGCTATTCTTTGCTTTCCTTCCTTAACTTCAATAAATATTTCACGCACATTATTCGCTTTGTTTACCTCCCCGTCGACGACATCGACGGCAATCCTGAATTTCTTAATACCGGTTTCCAGGGCTTCCGTTGTAAATGAGATTGTACGGACCTGGTTATCTGATGTAAAATCAAGTTTTACGGAATAAACATCCCTGCCTTCGGAAGTAACTTTTAATTCAGTATTCATCCCTCCTGCTTCACGCGCCTGAACAACCACTTCAACCGGGAACCGGTTCCCCTTGAATGCCGTTCTGTTGTAGTTTACCCGCTGAATGACCAGGTCACGTTTCACTGTGGTATCTCCGGCATTGATGGTATAAACCGGGTAAGCGGCATCACGTGATGCATAGAGCGGATCTTTCCCCGCATTGTAGATTCCGTCTGACACAAGCACTACCGCCCCAACATTGCGGTTGTAGAAGCGGGCATTGATCTCTGAAAAGAAAGAGGCTATATCAGACAATTCATCCTGGTAATCTCCGGCTTCACTTTCAGCTACCTGTTGCCCGAAGGTATAACTATAGACTTCAAATTTCCCTTTCAGCTCTTTGCCAAGTTCCGACAGCATCAAAGGCAGCTGGTTCTGCTGGAATAAGCTGTCAGCCCCGAGAACCATAGACCTGGAATTATCAACCCCGATGATCACTGCAGGAAGTTCAGCAGTGCGGGAAGTGGTTTTAATCATCGGTGAAAGCAACAGGAAAGCGATCAGAGAGGCCGAAAGAAACCGCAGTACGGAAAGGAAATTTACCAGTGAACGCGGAAAATCTTCAGCGGTATTCTTATAATAAAGCAACACGGCAACCCCGGCTCCAAAAAGCAGACATAAAGGGGCAAACCACAAAGGATATCCTGAGATAAGCTGAAAACCGGGAATTGTAAGATTGATCATAGCAACTGCAAATTTCTGAAAAAAGCACACATCATTTACGGTTGCGGCTTAACCATTATACAATCGGGGCTGCATGCCGGTTTCCGGATGCAACCCCGATCTGAATACCTGAATATTTTATTGCCTGAAATCCGTCAGTTCGGTAGTCCCTAACGATTTACCATTCTTATCAAACGTCTCAGTTTTCACTGCGCCAACATTTTTGGCAATCCATTGCACTGACTTAGTGGTCATTTTCAGGATCGTTTTAACTTCGGAATCAAAAGTCAGCTTATAACACTCGAAGGTTCCGGCGGGAGTAGTCACAGATTCGATACCCTCAACTTTCCGGTTATAAATCCTGACCGACATGGTCATCATGGTCATTCCCGAAGACATAAAGCTGATCTGAATATTTCCGTCATTCAGGGTTTGTCCGGGTTGCAGCATTCCCGGATATTCAAGGTCCAGCCCGTCAACCTTCATTTCCATATCTTTCATACCTCCCATGGTTGAAGGATCAAGGAAATTTTTCATGTCCATATAGAACACATCGCCCTTACATCTCATCTCGAGTTCCTGTTCAAAACCCGGTTTATCTTTCTCATCAAGCTGTTCGCTTTTCACCCTTATTACTGTACCATCTGCCGTTTCATCTACCGAAAGAATAGTCTGGCGGCTGGTACCGGTTAGTTTGCCCTTGGCATTGTAACTCTTTGTTTCTAGAAATGCACCGCTTTTCATCGGAAAATAGGCTTCACAATTCTGCGACATAGCGCTGGCAACAGCAAATATGCCAAGCAATAAGAAAATTAACTTTTTCATAGGTGACTAATTTTTGATGGGTATACAAATATATAAAAATTCACTATTACCTGACAATGATATCAGGAAATCCTTTGTCAGGACATTCACAAGGATGAATATCATCAATATTCTGATAATTGATCATTACAGGCAATTCTCCGGAAACGGATGTCTTCAGCCGGGCATTGAAAAATTGCCGTAAAATGCGCGCCCTGCGTTTAGAAATAATACCCGGAATGCTCTTTCTGTTAATCATTATCATCAAAACCTGCACTTTGTAAGTACGCCGGGCACCTTCAGCACAAAAGCCGCTGATGGCGGCTTTTGCATATCATAGAAAATTTCAGGGCCAGACCAGCTGCAGGCGGTAACAGGATATTCAGAAGGCCACAATCCTGATATAGCTCATACTAAGGATGAAAGGCGGATTACATATGCATTCCGCCGCAGACACTGATCACCTGACCTGTTACATAAGAAGAAAGGTCAGAGGCAAGGAACAGGCTGACATCGGCAACATCTTCAGGTTTTCCGCCGCGCCTGAGGGGAATACCTTCTATCCATGCCTTACGGACATCTTCCGGCAGTTTGGCGGTCATATCAGTCTCGATAAACCCGGGTGCTATGGCATTGCAGCGGATGCTGCGCGAGCCGAGTTCCTGCGCCATGGATTTGGTAAATCCAACGAGGCCGGCCTTTGAAGCTGAATAATTTGATTGCCCTGCATTGCCCGAAAGCCCAACCACGGAACTCATATTGATGATGGAACCGCTGCGTTGTTTCAGCATCACTTTCTGAACCGCTTTGGTCATATTAAAGATGGATTTCAGGTTAACTTTAATAACCAGATCCCAATCGGCTTCAGTCATCCGCATCAACAGATTATCGCGGGTAATTCCGGCATTGTTCACAAGCACATCGATGCGGCCGAAATCAATGACAACGTCATTGATCAGCTTATCACTTCCTTCGAATGAACTTGCATCCGATGCATAACCTTTTGCTTTCACACCCATCGCAGTGAGTTCCTTTTCCAGTGCAATGGCGTTATCATCGTAATTCAGGTCGGAGAATGCCACATTGGCACCTTCAGCTGCAAACTTAAGTGCAATGGCTTTTCCGATACCGCGGGCACCACCGGTAACCAGCGCGGTTTTTCCTTCAAGTAATTTCATAATCCGTTTTTTCGTTAATTATTCTTAGAACTGAAATTAAAAGCAGTCAAATTTCCTTAAACACTCCATCATCAGACGTTTGAAGCAGAAATCCATCTCACCAGGTTAAAATCCTGACGGTGAGGCAACATGGGGTGCCGCGGGAAAAGCCTGAATGCATAATCAAAGACACCGGCCTGAAGTGTGGGAATTTCAATAAAGAAAGACACAATATTTCCGTTAACACCCGCTACAGCCATTTCTTCAATAAATGAAATCTTCTTGACTTCATCATTTACTTTGTGTCCAAACAACACTTCGAGTCCAATATCGTTGGCGTTGAGTTCATTTACATTCACCACTATTTCTGCAACAAAATTTTCGCCGAGGCGAAGGGGTTTGCGCGTTGAGTCGGGCACATTCACGCTTACCACTTCAATACTTTCCCACCCCCGCAGAATTCTGCGTTTCCATGATGAGATCATCCTCACATTTTCAAAATCATTGGCAAAAAGCATGGATGAGCGCTTGATCAGCTTATTGTAAAACTGATTATAGTAATCATCGAGCATCCGCTTCATGGTGAATTCCGGTGAAATTCCTGCAATGGTATTCTTTATGTATGAAACCCATTTTTCAGGAATTCCTTTGCTGTTCCTCTCATAGAAAGCAGGAATGATCTCTTCCTCAAATATGTTGTAGATATTTTCGGCATCCAGTTCATCCTGGAATTGCTGATTTTCGTACATACGTTCTTCCTGCAGCGCCCATCCGGCATTCGGTCTGTAACCTTCGGCCCACCATCCGTCGAGCACGCTGAAGTTCACCACACCGTTCATCACTGCTTTTTCACCACTGGTGCCCGAGGCTTCGAGCGGACGTGTAGGGGTATTGAGCCAGACATCGACCCCCTGTACCAACTGAGCGCCCAATGCCATGTCGTAGTTTTCAACGAACACTACTTTACCCATAAACTGGGGTTGTTTCGAAAACTCAATGATGCGCTTGATCAGATCCTGTCCTGCTTTATCGGCAGGATGTGCTTTACCGGCAAATACAAACTGCACCGGATGGGTCGTATTGTTTACCAGTTGAGCAAGTCGTTCGGGATTTGCAAACAACAGGTGTGCGCGCTTGTAGGTGGCAAAACGCCGGGCAAAGCCGATGGTAAGAGTGTGTTCATCCAGCTTATCCAGCGTTTTCATAATAAACTTGGGGTTCTCCTGCCTGTGCTTAAGATCTTCCCCGAGCCTGTTGCGCAGGTAAGCAATCAGTTTGCTGCGATGTTTATTTCTCAGTGTCCAGATTTCTTCATCGGGTACCTCAGCAATCTTCTGCCAGCGGGCCCTGTCAGGCTGATTTGTCAGAAAGTCCTCGCCAAAATAGCGGGCATACAGATCTTTCCAGTCAACCGATGCCCAGGTAGGCAGGTGCACCCCGTTGGTAACATGTGAGATATACAATTCTTCAGGATAGTAACCCGGAAACATCCCCTGGAACATCTCGCGGCTAACCCTTCCGTGAATCCGGCTTACTCCGTTCATTTCCTGCGAGAGCCGGGTAGCCAGCACACTCATTGAGAACTTCTCGTCGTGTTTGTCCTCAACATATCGGCCCAGGTTCATGAAGGAATTCCAACTCAGGTTCAGACGGTCGGCATAATGCGGAATGTAAGCCCTGAGCACATCTTCACTGAATGCATCATGTCCTGCCGGAACAGGGGTATGGGTGGTAAACAGCTGGGTAGCCCTGACAACCTCCAGCGCCTGGTCAAATGAAAATTTCTGTTCCTGAACCAGCAGGCGGAGCCTTTCAATGCCAATAAATGCAGCATGACCTTCATTGCAATGATAAACCGAAGGAGTTAATCCGAGGGCTTTCAGCATCCGGATGCCCCCTACTCCCAGCAACAGTTCCTGTTTGAAACGGTTTTCCCAGTCGCCGCCATAGAGCTGATGGGTTATAAAGCGGTCCTGTTCATTGTTGTCTTCGATATCTGCATCCAGTAAATAAAGGGGGACGCGGCCAATATCAAGTTTCCAGACCTTGGCGTAAAGATTTCGTCCCGGCAAGGCAATAGAAACCTTAAGCCATTCTCCATTCCCGTTGCGCACCGGCTTTAACGGCATGTGCGTAAACTTCTGGGGATTGTAAGTATCAACCTGATCTCCCGAAATAGAAAGACTCTGCCTGAAATATCCATAGCGATAAAGCAAACCGACGCCAACCATATTGGCGTTGGAATCGCTGGCTTCCTTCAGGTAGTCACCGGCCAGTACACCAAGTCCGCCGGAGAATATCTGAACGGTATCGTGCAGGCCATACTCCATGCTGAAATAGGCAATCTGATGTTTGGATTTTTCAGCGCCCTTTTTCATGTAACGTTCAAACTCTTCATAAACGTGGTCGAGTTTACTGACAAATGCTTCGTTGCGTTCAAGCTGAAGCATCTGTTTCACCGTAAGTGATTCAAGCAGCGCGATCGGGTTGTGATGCAGGGCTTCCCACTGCACAGGATCAATCATGCGGAACAACTCTTCAGCCTCGTGGTTCCAGCACCACCACAGGTTACGCGACAGGCGTTTCAGCCCGTTGAAACGTTCAGGAATCCCAGGTTTAACGAGCACTTTGTGCCAGACCGGAGTCTGGTGCTGCTTCAACGGAAAACTCATCAGCATATCCGGCTGACGTTTGTCGCGGTACAATTCCTCGCGCGACTGCGCCTTGCCCAAAGCAATGTTGAATGCTTCCCTGTATTTACCGGCAAGGTCATCCCAGAGGGCGATCCGGGAAATCTGCCAGGCCAGTTTTCTGGCATCTTCAAGTTGCTTTCCGTCAAATCCTGAGAACTTAAAAAGGATTTCAGCAATACCGGAAACCACTTCAATATAATTGAGGTCGTTTCGGTCAATCACCCAGGCTCCGGGCTCATATTGCTCCATTTTCTCCCTGATCCAGAGTCCAAATCCGGCAAGGGATGTTGTGATTGTGGGAATATGAAATGCAAGGCTCTCCAGCGGGGTGTATCCCCATGGTTCATAATATGACGGAAACACTGAAAGATCGAAACCGATCAGCAATTCATAATAGGAGTAATTAAAGATTCCATCGGTTCCATCAAGATAAGAAGGCACAAACACAAGTTTGACTTTGTCACCGGCCTTGTTAAGCAACCCGACAGCCTTTGCTTTGTTCAGCACCTGATCGTATTCTGCATCATGAAGCCCATGGGTAAGGTAGACTCCTTCAACGGGATTACTGAAATCGGGTTCGTTCAACCGCTTCAGCAACTCAGCCGAAGGTCCTGAATGATTGGCAGGCACAGTGATAAAGGCCACTACCTGACGTTTCAGTTCGGGATTGCGGTTCAGCCCTGCAAGCGCTTCAATATAAATATCTATTCCCTTGTTCCGGAACTCGTATCTGCCGCTGTTCACCACCAGCATAGTATCGTCGGGCAGATCGGCATTGAATAAGGCCCTGGATACCTGCAGCAGCTTAACCCTGGCCATTTCGCGGCGGTTGTCGAATTCGGCGGGTGACGGCACAAAACCATCATCGAAGCCGTTGGGAGTGACCAGGTCGACCGGACGACCGAGGAAATGACTGCACTCGGTTGCCGTAATATCGCTCACGGTGGTAAATGCATCGCTGGCCTGCGCCGCAGCCCGTTCAAGTGAAAACTTCGATACAATGTCAAATCTGCGGGCAGCCGCATCGGGCGGGTAACTGGCAAATTCGCCGTACAATGGAAGATTGTTGCCGGCTACTGCCCTGCCCAGGGCTGTGGCATGGGTGGTAAAAATACAACCAACCTGCGGCACCTCTTCACGCAGATACAGCACACCGGTACCGGTCATCCATTCATGAAACAAGGCTACAATCCGGTCGTGCGCGGAAATATTAAACTCATAGAAGCTCTCAATAACTTTTGCGGCGGCATATCCAAAAAGGGCCGGCTCCACATAATCCCATTGTCCGGAAATGGAGTCAAGCTGATAAGATTCCCAGAATTTGGCAAAAATCTTGTCTTTCAGCTGGAAATAAGGCGTGAAATCAACCAGCACCACGATCGGGCGACTCTTGATATTCCAACGGCCTATCCTGATGCGCAAACCGTTGGATTCCGCGTATTCACGCCAGGAACGATAGATGTAACGATCTTCAATGAAATCAGGATTGTGGTTCGTCTCTTTCCAGACGTCGGGTCCTATCAGGATATAGTTATCTTCGTATTCCCGCTGTATTCCCGGGGCTTTTGTTGAAACAACGGTGTAAATGCCACCAACTTTATTGCAGATTTCCCAGCTTGTTTCAAAAATATAATCGGGTCGTAGTGTCTTTGTCTTTTCAGTCATGCTAAAAGTTATATTATTACAAATCAGTGCCATTCTCATCAGCGTGACACAAGAATGCTGAATACCGGGCTCAATGGTGATGTTTTACAACAAAGCCTTTTTTCAGCGGTGCAAAAATAATGAAATAAACGTTGGCCTCTGCAAAACGAATTTCCTGTTTTGATTATGGCCGGAACTTAGTTCAGAAGAAAAATAAATTTCCTTGAATCAGGAATTTACTGCAGGAGCCTTATAATCAGACAATACGAAAAATTACGCAGTAAGCGTAAAAGCAAAACCTGAACTGTTACCCGAACCCCCTGCAACCATTTTCGTACCCGGCAGCTGGGATCATTTTATGCCGGATTTAGAGAAGTACTCAGACAGAAAGAAGGAAATACCGGTTACTTTTTCCCGGCAACCGGCTTCTTCTTTTCCGGTTCCTTTTTCGCGGCTGCGCCTTTTGGGGTTGAAACCTTTGGGGTTGCTGTTTTTTTCGCGACAACCTTCCTGGCTTTTTTTGCAGGATCCGGCACAGTATAGTCTGCAGAAACGACCTTCCCCTGAGTTTCGACGGATTTCAACCTGCTGATAAAATCAGACAGCACATTCATATAGTTGATAAATGCTTCATAAGGCGTGCTGAAGGGATTGAAATATTTATGCACGGCACCATCGGAGAACCATTTAGTGCACATGTAATAGAAATGGTCAGAGGACTGAAGATACAGCCAGTCCTTCAGAATATCAGGGTCAGTGCAATTGCGGATTTGAGGAAGGAGACTGTAAAGGCTGTCAAAGGCTTCATCCTGCATTTCATTACCCAGCCAGGCGGTAAGGTCCCTTTCTTCATCGGCCCATGATATGGGAACGGGCACAGAAACAGCCGATACAGGTTGCAGCCTTTCTGCAATGGCTGTAGGCGTGTCGAAACCGAAATCAGTTGAAGAGAAAACCTGTTTTGGCAGCGATTTCATGAAATCAAAAATTCCGGTTTCCTGCCATTGATGTTCTCCGAAAGTTTCATAATCCAGGCCGATATTCACCACCTGCTGGTTTTTATCAAACGCGGCCAGCCAACCGGTAAATTTCTCGGCAGTCAATGGCCATTCTATCCAACTGTGGTTTGAGAAACGGAAACCGATGTCATCGCTCAACTGGAAATTGCGCAGCAGTAATTTCAATTTTGGATTGGCGGCATTGCAATACAGGAAGTTAGGGCTTTTCCAGCCGAGTACATGTTTGGCGCCTTCGGTAAGCATGACCTTATAGCCCATATCATATACCTGCTGACCGATGAAATCGGCGTAAATCAGCTCGGTATTTCTGAATGAGGTCGGGCGTTTCCCGAAAAGTTGTTCAATGCGGTCAGCGTGTCTGTTCACCTGCGACCGGAACTCCTCCGCATCCTTGAGTGAAACAAGGGAGTGCGCGTAAGTTTCTGCCAGAAACTCAACATTCCCGGTATCAGCAAGTTTCCTGAAACTTTTTATCGCTTCCGGGGCATACAATTCAAACTGATCGAGGGCAATGCCTGAAATGGAAAAACTGACCCTGAACTTTGCGCCATACTCTTTGATGAGCTCCATCAGCAGGTTGTTCATCGGAAGATATGAACGTTCAACAACCCGTTTAATAATTGTACGGTTCTGATAGTCATCATAATAATAATGATTGGCTCCGATATCAAAGAACCTGTAAGTTCTCAGACGGAAGGGCTGATGTACCTGAAAATAAAGACAAATTGACCTCATAATATCCTGTGTTTAGCTTTTCATGAATAATTGGTTAGCAAACCTGTTCATATACACGTTTGATATGCGTTGCGGCATTTTCCCACTTCAGACTATTAACTTCCCGGGCCCCATATTTTGAGAACATACGGGGCAGGCTCTTGTACTGGAGCAGGCCGTAAATGGCATCTGCCATGGCGTCAATATCCCAGAAATCAACTTTCAGGGCATGCTGCAATACTTCAGCCACTCCCGATTGTTTCGAGATCACCACCGGCACATTGGAGCGCATGGCTTCAAGGGGGGATATCCCAAAGGGCTCCGAAACAGAAGGCATTACATAAACATCACTCATGGCGAACATTCTGTCGACATTTTCACCACGGAGAAAACCGGTAAAATGAAACCGGGTAGAAATCCTGAGCTGTGCCACCCGGCGGATCATTTTTTCGAGCAGATCGCCGGTCCCGGCCATCACGAAACGGACGTTCGGATCGCGCTGCAGCACTTTGTAGGCAGCCTCAATAAAATACTCAGGTCCTTTCTGAAAAGTAACCCGTCCCAAAAATGTAACAACCTTTTCAGGTACATGCTTCTCAACGCTGCTGAAATCAAACTGTTCGGTTGGCTCCACTGCATTATGCACGGTAATCACTTTAGCCGGGTCGATTCCATAGCGGTCGATAACAATATTGCGGGTAAGGTTGCTGACAGTAATCACCCTGTCAGCGGCTTCCATACCTGAGCGTTCGATGTCATAAACCCGCTGATTCACATTTTCGCCCGAGCGGTCGAATTCGGTGGCGTGCATATGCACCACCAGCGGCTTGCCGGTTGCCTGTTTGGCTGCCACTCCGGCGGCATAGGTGAGCCAGTCGTGGGCATGAATCACGTCGAACTGCGACTCCCGTGCTATCTGTGCACCGACCAGCGCGTAGCGGGCAACCTCTTCAAGCAGGTTTTCCCCATACTTGCCCGAGAAGGTGTAGCGGGCATTAAAGACAGAATCTTCGCTGAGGGTGGT
This sequence comes from Lentimicrobium sp., assembly GCA_023957275.1. Lineage (GTDB taxonomy): Bacteria > Bacteroidota > Bacteroidia > Bacteroidales > Lentimicrobiaceae > Lentimicrobium. Next base: position 113,871 of record JAMLHF010000003.1, read on the forward strand.
GACCTTTTCCGTACTTTCCATCAGGTTATCGAATGCCTCCGGACCAACATAAGGCACCAGGCTGGAATTGACCTCCAGGTAAGTAATATTTTTCCAGAACTCAAGTTCCTCCGTTCTCCGGATATCAATGCTTACATCACTTGCGTTGATCAGCCTGACGGCTTCCTGGCTCTCATCACCGTATGCTTTCGGAACCACAAAAAGCACTTCCACCCCGTTTTTTAGCAGGCCCTTGGTCATCCCGAAACAGGCAGTTCCCAGGCCACCGGTAATATGAGGCGGAAATTCCCAGCCAAACATCAATACTTTCATATATTCAGATCCCTTCTTTAAATTACTTAATAAGAATTACTTTTTACTTCCGGAATATTTCCTGATCAGCCAGTTAATTCTGAGCAGTTCGGCCACATTCCAGGCCTGCGAAATGGCTCCGCCCGGTTTATGGGGCGGATCTCCGTCATAAACTTCCGAGATGGTTCCGATGCCATGTTCATTCATCACCTCTTCAATGCCCCGGTAAAGATCCGTCACAAATTTCAACCCTGATTTGCCGTGAATTTTCAGGTAGCCCTCTGCAAAATGCCCCAGCAGCCAGGGATATACAGATCCCTGATGATAAGCCATATCCCGCTGGGTCTGGTTGCCGGTGTAAGTCCCTTTGTACAGAGGATTTTTGGGTGATAATGAACGAAGGCCTCTGGGAGTAAGCAGTTCAGATTTTATGCGCTCCAGCACTTTATTTCTGATTTCCTCGGTAAGCGGCGTGTAAGGCAGAGAGGTCGCGAACACCTGGTTCGGCCTCATGGAAATATCTTTGTAGTCACCGTGGGTGTAGTCGGCCAGGTGCTCCCGGCTTTCAACCCAGAAATTATCCAGGAAAGCATCCGGGAAAGCATCCGCTATGGGTTTCCAGGTATTTACAAAGGTGCGATCGCCGGCTTCATCAGCCAAATCAAGCGCAAACATCATGGCATTGTACCACAATGCATTGATCTCCACAGCATAACCAATACGCGGGGTCACCGGCTTTCCTTCCACCACCGCATCCATCCAGGTCACCGGAATACCGGCTTCACCGGCAAAAATCAGTCCGTTATCATGCATCTTAATATTGTGGTAAGTCCCTGTCCGGTATCCTTCAAGGATGGTTTTCATTTTTTTTCCATACTCTTTCCAGATACCGGCATTGGATCCGGAAAAAATACCATACTGCTGCAACGCCCAGAAAAACCAGAGGGGGGTATCTGCCGAATTAAAAATTGCATGTTCGCCGATACCTTTATTGGGAAACAAGGGACCGCGCATTTCGGGAAGAATGTTGTCGATGGCTGCTTTGGCAAGTTTAAGTTCCCCGGTTACCATGGCAAGACCGGGCAAAGCGATAAATGTGTCGCGCCCCCACCGTCCGAACCAGGGATAACCCGCTATGACCTCCACCTTTTTACCCTGCCTGATAACAAACTGCTGGGCCGCATTCAGCAGGCAATGCTCAAAACTGTCGCGGGGAACCCTTCTGTTGATTTCATTGTTGAAGAGTTTCTTCAGCATCGCAGGGTTCACCGGCTCGGTTCCCGCCGAAAGATATATGCTTTCTCCTTTTGCAATGGGCATTTCAAAATATCCCGGCACATAAAGGTCCTCAAGATAATCATACCCCCTGGCCTTTTCCCGGATGTACTCGATATTATAATACCAGTCAGGGACATGCACATACTCAGGCTCTTTCGAAAACTGCAGGTGCAGAAATGAATATCCGCGATACATGCGCAACTTTATTCCGTTTGCAATTTCTTCATAGCTGGTATCCACATCATAATTGGCTTTACTGAGCGCGTGTATATTGCGGAAAGCCAGGAAGGGGCGAAACCTGATGATGGTAGGTGAATGGGCATCCACCAGCGTGTATTTGATAATGGTGCGTCCATCCTTATGCGAAAACAACATCTCTTTCGTAAACACCATTCCGCCGACTACATAGGTATGCTTGGGAATGGGTTCGGTGGTAAAATCACGCAGGTATTTGTGACCCTTGGGCGCAAATGTTTCTCCCTGATACTTGCGGATAGAGAGATTAAACTCAGCGTTATGCTGTATCAGCGTTTCATCCAGCGAAGAAAGCAGCACATGGTTTCCGTTATCCAGCGCCGGCTGCGGAACAACCAGCATACCATGATATTTGCGGGTATTGCAGTTAATGATGGTCGAACTTGCATATGCCCCTTCGCGGCTCGTTCTCAGAAGCTCTATGGGCAAACTGTATTCAAGGTTTACCAGCTGTTTTTTTTCAAAAGTGATATAACTCATAGCTGCGAATTTGGCAAAATGATATAAAAATGACCTGAACCCGTGTAATAAATACTTCTTAGCAAAGATGCTAAAAAATGATCGCCAAAACAAATAAAACTCCGGTTTAATTTGACGAAATCAGTCCGACAAACAAGGACTACAGCTTTTTGTTCAACTTTTTAATATTATTTGCAAACAATTCACTTTTTCGAACCATTTAACTGTTTTGTAAATCTGATTTGCAACGTATCAAATTTTGAAGTTATTTTAGCTCCCGAATTTTAAACACTCCACGAATGAAGTCAATCATCCGCCCTCTGCTCTGGATTACTACCCTGTATTTTCTGCCGCTTGTCCGCATTGCTGCCCAGGATGCCGTGCCCCTGCATCCGGGAGTTTACGACACCTGGCATAGCATAGATAAACCGGGCATTTCCGCTACCGGCAAACTGGTGTATTTTGAGCAAAACCCGCAGTACGGCGATGGCAAGCTAATCATCCATTACCCTTCGACAGACGCCTATGACACCCTGGAAAGGGCCGGTGGGGCGCAGGTTTCGCCTGGAGAAGATTTCCTGGCCTGCCGCATCCGTCCGTTTTTACGCGAAACCAGAAAAGCCAGGCTTGACGGAAAGAAAAAGGATGAACTGCCCAAAGATTCGCTGCTTGTATACGCCCTCAACGGTAAAAGGTACATTTATCCCGGATTGAAATCTTTCGGTATACCGGCAAAAAGCGGGAAAACCATGTTTGCCCTGATCGACAAACCGGAACCTAAGGAAGATACCGCAGTAAACGATACACTTTCAGCCGATACGGTGGCTGTGAAAAAGAAGGTTTCACCAAAGAAAAAGAAGGATAAAACAGAAACCTACCTGTTAAAAATTATTTACCCGGCTGACAGCCTGATATTTACCCATGAACAGGTTACCCAGGCGGTGATCAGCGAAACGGGCGCAAGCATCATCTATGCTACCTGTAAACCCGACAGCATCCCTGTTTCTGAAGTCATGTTTTTTGATACAGAGAAACAGGCGGAGCGGCAGCTTTTCTCAGCGCCGGGACATATCCGCAACCTGGCCGTGGACGCGCAGGGCGGTCAGGTGGCCTTTATGCACAGCAGCGACACTGCCAAAACCAGGCGGTATAGTTTATACTACTTTCAGCAAAGTATTGTGCCTGTTGCAGATACGGCTGACACAAGACTTCCGGCGGGGTTTGTTCCCGGCGAACATGGTAAAGTCTATTTTTCGGAAGACGGAAGTAAACTTTATTTTGGCATAGCCCCTGCCCCTCTGCCGGAAGTGAAAGACACGCTTACCGATGATGAAAAAGCAACGGTCGATATCTGGCATTGGCGCGATCCTCAGTTACAGCCCCAGCAGCTGAAGCAACTGGATGAAGAACGGAAAAGAACCTATCTGACCGTTTATCATACCCGTACCGGCAAACTGATCCCCCTTGCCGATGAAATGGTCAGGAGCGTAAATACCGGGTTTAAAGGCAATGGAAAATTTGCCCTGGGATTTAACAGTGAACCATATCAGGTGGAAGCTTCATGGCGCGGAAACCGTTACCGGGACGTTTACCTGATCAATAATGAAACAGGGAGCAGGGAGTTGTTGCTGCAGCGCATTTCAGGACAGGTAAGCCTGGGAAACAGCGCTAAATACATTGCCTGGTATTCCGAAACCGACAGCCTCTGGAAAACCATGACGCTGAAAGATAAAAAGATCACGCCCCATCCGGCAGGCAAAGACATCGCATTTTATGATGAAGAACATGACGTTCCCGGCCTGCCCGGGCCTGCCGGGAGTGCCGGCTGGCTGAAAGATGACAGGTTCTTCGTGGTTTACGATCGCTTTGACCTCTGGGGACTTGACCCGGAAGGCAAAAACGGTCCGGTATGCCTCACTGCCGGCGAAGGACGCAGGCTGAACAAGCGGTTCCGCAACCTGAACCTCGACAGGGAAGTTCCTCACATCGAGAATGCGGATGGCAGTTTCCTGCTCAGCAGCTTTGATTTTGAGACCAAAGATGCCGGATTCCGGAAGCTTGAAGGGGCCGGCGGCGGGTCTCCCGTCAGCTTGCTGGAAGGACCTTACAAGTATTCCACACCGGTTAAGGCTGAAAAAAGCCAAAACCTGCTTTGGACAAGGAGCACCTTCAGCGAATTTCCCGACCTGTGGCTGAGCGACATGGCATTTACCTCATCCGGAAAAATCTCGGATGCCAATCCCCAGCAGAAAAACTACCTCTGGGGCAGTGTGGAAATTGTTTCCTGGACCACTACTGCCGGAAAACCGCAGAAGGGACTGCTTTATAAGCCCGCCGGTTTTGATCCCGGAACCAAATATCCTGCCTTGGTCTACTTTTACGAAAAATACACCGATCAGCTGCACCAGTACTACGCGCCGAAACCCTCACGCAGCATCATCAGTCCCACCTACTGCACCAGCAACGGGTACGTGGTTTTTATCCCGGATATTGACTACGAAGACGGTTACCCCGGGCAGAGCGCCTACGAATCGGTGGTAAGCGGCACGCTTGACCTGATTGCCCGCGGTTTTGTTGACCGTGACCGCATAGGCATTCAGGGACAAAGCTGGGGCGGTTATCAGGTTGCCTGGCTGATCACACGCACCAATCTATATAAAGCGGCCATGGCGGGCGCCCCGGTCAGCAATATGACCAGCGCTTACGGCGGCATACGCTGGGAATCGGGCATGGTAAGGCAGTTTCAGTATGAGGAAGGCCAGAGCAGGATCGGCGCCTCTCTTTGGGACCGGCCCGATCTGTATATTGAAAACTCCCCCCTCTTCAGGGCCGATAAAATTGAAACGCCCCTGCTGATCATGGCGAACGATGCGGATGGCGCCGTTCCATGGTATCAGGGCATTGAGCTGTTTACCGCGTTGCGCCGGCTGCAGAATCCCTGCTGGCTGCTGAACTACAACGGCGACGAGCACAACCTTGCCAAAAGGGGCAATATGAAGGATCTTGATATACGTATGATGCAGTTTTTCGATCATTACCTGAAAGGAAAACCGGCGCCGGAATGGATGACAAAGGGGTTGCCGGCCATCGATAAAGGCAGGAAAACAGGCTATAATATTGATTAGCATGTGTTTGATCCGGCCGGAAGCGGATGCTCCATATGCAGGTCAATGGTTTTGTTTATCAAAGACAGCATCCCAACGCATTTATCACGAATAGCCCCTCGAATAAGGAAGGCTGATCGTTATTTGATGTGTCAGAATTTTAACATGGCTTTAACGAACAGATGGCACCAAAGCTCTGGCTGCACAAATAATCAGGCACCTATAACTTCTTAATCACTGCGCTTTATACCTAAAGAGCAAATGACCAGCTTCAGGTGGATGAAGCCATATTCTTTGTATCGGAATTATGACTCCGGAGGATTCGTATGTTTATAGAAAATGATCAGAATATAAGCACACGACCCCTCCGGGGTCGCATGTTTTAGCAATTAATTAAATTACATTCAAATTTTCAAACTATCAATTATCGATCTAAAACGATGAAATCAGATGAAAGATGTTCGACCCCTCCGGGGTCGTGCAGCCATTTTGCATTCTTTATTTCTACAGACATGCGACCCCTCCGGGGTCGAAAAATCATTATGCATTCTTTGCCCCTTCAAGCATACGAATCCGCTAAAAATTACAATAACACATATGACTGCCCTGCCTGAGTATTCAGTAAGCCATTCAGCAAATTCCCGCAGGCTGCTAAATCATCCATAAAAACGTCCTGTCATTGTTTGAAAGCCCGTCTGTCATGCATAACTTTGTAAAGTATTCCAAAACGAAAATTCTCTGTCACAAGAATGACCCGTTCATTATTTATGATAGAGGCCTGTATAATTTGAAAGACATTCAACAATAGCATAAAAATATGAAACTTACGTCTTTAGCCGGAATTGCGCTGACCCTGGTCTTTTCATTTATCATAATTCCGGAAACCCGCTCGCAGGACGAACTGGAAAACATGCTGACGCGGCGGCAGATCTCCTGTCAGGATATTTCGCTGAACAGTTCTGAGTATATACCCTGGTACCATCAGGAAGGGCTGATCGATTCGGCGCTGCTGGTACTCTCGTACTGGGGTGAAAAATGCGGCAGCACCGAGCCCGTAACCCGCACAAATATTCTTCTTTCACTCGAACTGCATTATTTTGATGAATCGATGCTGGACCAGAATTTCGTGAGGTATATGCGCGCGTTTGACAGCCGCATGGATTTAATCCGGGAAGAAAACACCCATGTTTACAATTACTATCAGTCCTCCTTCGACTATGTCCCGGTCGGGGGTGAACTGGACAAATGGACGATGGACCTTGCATCAGCAATTAAGGATGATTACGGACCCGGATCGGCAGAATACCTGCTCTGCCTCTTCTATTCCGGTCAGACCGACACAGTTTTTCAACTGCTGACCACCTCCCCTTACCGTGAAACGGTGACGGGTAAACTTTACAATGCCGAACTCAGTGAGGTGCTGAATCTGCCCTCCCTCAGCCTTTCATTTTATGGCGGCACCTGGATCCCCACCGGGCCGCTTGCATCCATGGGAGTGCACCCCGAACTGGGGATGACCTACGGCATCAAAATGAAGGAAAACCTTTACGAACTTGTTCTTGGTGTGAAGTTTATCAAAACCCCGGAATCCTATCTGGCAAGGAAGGAGAAAAACGGACCTCAGGAGCTGACCGATGACTTCACCGGCGGATATATTGCCGTGGAATACACCCGCGACCTGCTCCGGAATGAGCGCTTCACCCCATTCTTTACCGCCGGCGCAGGATATGACGGTTTCACCATGTTCAACGCCGACAACGACAATAAGGAGGAAGCAGTCTCAGCCAACAGCTATAACTTCAGCATTGGCGGAGGTTACCGCTTTCCGGTGGCCAAAAGCTCTTACCTTGCCGTTCAGGCCCGCTACAATATGGTGGATTACACCCTGAACAGGCTCTTTGACAAAAAGGGGCATGTGGTAAGTATCCGGCTCAGTTTCGGCATGTTTCAGAACCAGTACCGCGACCGGCAACTGCAACACCTGAATTACCAGGGAGTCCGGAATTAACGTACGGCCAGCCCTTCCGGATATGGTAATCAAGTAAATCAACCACTTCCATGCAATAGAACAATACAGGTACCGGCTGAATCGTTACCTTTGCAACATCAAACAGAATTCATGAAACGCATCCGATTCCTGGCCGGATTGTTACCGGTACTCGCTTTACTCATTTTCGCATCCTGTGAGAAAGACGGGAAATTCGACGACAATCCGGAGCTGAACCTCTCCTTTTCAGCCGATACCGTCTTTTTCGATACGGTATTCACCACGGTAGGCTCTTCCACAAGGGTGTTTATGATCTACAATCCTTCCGACAGCAAAATCAACATCAGTTCCGTAAAGCTGGCCCGCGGCAGCAGTTCCCCGTTCAGGATGAACATCGACGGCATCGCTGCCACGGAGATCAGGGATCTTGAAATTGCCGGTAAAGACTCCCTTTTCGTTTTTGTGAAAGTCACGATAGATCCCAATCAGGCTGATGCCCCGCTGATTCAGAACGACAGCATTGTATTTACCACCAACGGCAATATTCAGGATGTAAAGCTGGTGGCCTGGGGACAGGATGCTTATTTTTACAGAAACGGGATTATCGGAAGCGATTATGTGTTCACCCCGGAAAAGCCGCATGTCATTTACGGTTATCTGATTGTTGATTCACTCTACACCCTTTCGGTGGAAGCGGGCGCCCGGGTGCACCTGCACAGCGGGGCCATCCTGATGGTATACCGCGATGCTACCATCAAAGTGAACGGCACCCGCGAAAATCCGGTGATTTTTGAAGGCGACAGGCTGGAAGATTACTACCGCGATATCCCCGGACAGTGGGGACGCATCTGGCTCTATGCAGGCAGCATCAACAACGAATTTAATTATGCCATAATCCGCAACGGTGAAGTAGGCATCCATGCCGATACCACCGGCAATTCGCCCAACCCTACCCTGAGAATCAGCAACTCGCTGATCTACAATATGAGCAAAACCGGCATACTGGGTCAGGGAACCACCATAGAAGCGGCAAACTGCGTGATCGGCAACTGCGGGGCCCGGTCACTGGCCCTGACGCTTGGCGGTCGTTACGATTTCAGGCACTGCACCATCGGCAATTTCTGGAATAAGTCATTCAGGAGGGAAACCGCGCTGGTACTGAACAACTACTATATTGACTTCACGGGGGCCGTGCAACTCAGGCCGCTAGAGCAGGCCTACTTCGGCAACTGCGCCATTTACGGGGAGAAAAATGAAGAAATCACCTTCGACCAACACAGCAGCGGCGGGGTCTTCAACTACCGTTTCGAAAACTGCCTTTTGAAAACGGAAGCCAATATTGAAGATGCTGAAAAATTCCCCGGCTCCCTGAAAAATCAGAACCCCTGGTTCCGCGATCCTTATCAGGCACTTTACCAACCCGACACGCTGGTCTCTTCCCTGATCAACAAAGGCAATGCCGGCGTGCTCAACGGAGCATTTATCAATCTGCAGGAGGATATTGACGGCAGGCTGCGCACCGCTGACACGGCGCCCGATATCGGCGCGTATGAATTCAGCGAGGAAAACCGGAAAAAGTAATCCGGCAGCTACCTAACAAAACAGCCAGGCTTTCCGGCCCGGCTGTTTTTATATCTGCAAAGAAAACTATCCTTTGAGCACTTCCAGCATTTTAGCGCCGATTTCGGCCGGGGAATCCACCACATGCACCCCGCATTCGCGCAGGATGGCTTTCTTGGCTTCAGCCGTATCTGAGGCTCCTCCCACGATGGCACCGGCATGGCCCATGGTACGGCCTTTGGGTGCGGTGGCCCCGGCGATAAAACTGACCACCGGCTTGGTTCCGTGCGCTTTGATCCAGTAAGCAGCCTCGGCTTCCATGCCGCCGCCGATCTCGCCGATCATCACAATGCCTTTGGTTTCGGGATCGTTCATAAACAGCTCAACGGCATCGCGGGTGGTAGTCCCGTTGATGGGGTCGCCGCCGATTCCGATGGCGGTGGTCTGGCCCAGTCCTGCTTTGGTGAGCTGGTCAACGGCTTCGTAAGTAAGTGTGCCCGAACGGCTTACAATGCCCACCACCCCTTTCTGATGGATAAAACCGGGCATAATCCCGATCTTGGCCTCACCCGGAGTGATGATGCCCGGACAGTTCGGCCCGATCAGCCGGCTGTCGCGCCCCTTCAGGTACTCCTTCGCCATCATCATATCCTTAACAGGAATTCCTTCGGTGATGCAAACGATGACTTTTATTCCCGCATCGGCCGCTTCCATAATGGCATCCGCGGCAAATGCCGGCGGAACAAAGATGACGGACACGTCAGCCCCGGTATCTTTCACCGCATCGCTTACCGTATTGAATACCGGTTTACCCAGGTGATACCTTCCGCCCTTTCCGGGAGTGACGCCACCAACCACATTGGTGCCGTATTCAATCATCTGGGAGGCGTGAAATGTTCCTTCGGTGCCGGTAAATCCCTGCACGATCACTTTAGAATTCTTGTTAACCAGGATGCTCATAAAAAGGCCTTTCGGGTTTAATTGGTAAATTTAACAGGCTAAAATGAAAAAAAGCTAATTTTGTTCAACAACTTCCTGAAAAATTGCTTAAATTCCATCATTCTTTTGGATGGCCTAAAATAATGAAAATTCTGACGCCATGAACCTGAGCTATTTATCTTCCGACGATACCATCTGCGCCTTATCAACACCTGCCGGCATGGGCGCCATTGCCATCATCAGGCTCTCCGGACCTGACGCCATAAAGACAGCCGCTCAATATTTCAAGCCTAAACGCCATGATTTCAAGCTGGAAGCATCCGGTTCACATACCGCGCATTTCGGCACTTTCGGCACCGAAGCCGGCGTGATCGACGAAGTGCTGATCACCGTCTTCAGGGCGCCCAATTCTTACACCGGCGAGGACGTGGTTGAGATTTCCTGCCACGGTTCCGTTTACATCCAGCAGAAGATCATCGAAGTGCTGCTGCAGCATGGCGTAAGGCTCGCGGAGCCGGGTGAGTTCACCCTCAGGGCATTTATGCACAACCGCTTCGACCTGTCGCAGGCCGAAGCCGTGGCCGACCTGATCGCCTCCAATTCCGAATCCTCGCACAAACTGGCCATCAACCAGATGCGGGGCGGGTTTTCGGAGAAAATAAGGGAACTCAGGGCGCGCCTGGTCGATTTCGCCTCCCTGATTGAGCTGGAGCTTGACTTCAGCGAGGAAGATGTTGAATTTGCCGACCGCAGCGGCCTGCTTAAACTGCTGGCCACCATCAAAACCGAGATCGAGAACCTGAAATCAAGCTTTGCGCTGGGCAATGTAATGAAACACGGCATTCCGGTGGCCATCGCCGGCAAACCCAATGTGGGCAAGTCCACCCTGCTGAACGCCCTGCTGAACGAGGAAAGGGCCATTGTTTCCGAGATCCCCGGCACCACCCGCGATGCCATTGAAGATACCATTGCCATCAAAGGGGTGACCTTCCGTTTTATCGATACGGCCGGCCTGCGCCACACCAACGAGCCCATAGAAACCATCGGCATCGAGCGCACTTATGAAAAGATGAACCAGGCCGCCGTGGTGCTGTACGTTTTCGACATTACCACCGCTTCGGAAAAAGAGATTGATGACGCCATCGCCGATATCCGGATGCAATTGGAAGACCCTGACAAACAGATTATTCCGGTGGCCAACAAAACGGATATGCTGCTGGAAGCCCCCCACTCCTTTAAAAAGCTGGTGGAACTCGACACCTTGTTTGTTTCGGCCAAGCGCAACGAAAACATCAACCTGATTACCGAACGACTGCTGAAAACAGCCCATTCCGGCGAGACCGGAGATCAGACCATTGTTTACAGCCTCAGGCATTACGAAGCCCTGACCCGCGCCGGGCTCAGCATCGAAAGCATTGAAAAGGGATTTGCGGAGAATCTCCCCACCGACCTGATCGCCATTGATATCCGGCAGGCTCTGCACCACCTGGGCAGCATCACCGGCGAGGTAACCACGGAAGAACTGCTGGGGAATATTTTCGGGAAGTTCTGTATCGGGAAGTAAATCAGCTACTTATGTTCTATTAATGAATCTGCAAAGCCATTGATTCAAGCATTGACCTTCGCAACATGAAAGACCTGATTGAGTTTTTTATCAGCTCCCTCACCCCTGCTTAAATAGCCAGCCTGTGCCTGAGCATTAACATGTCAACCTTTTTTGGCATGTTTTGCCCCGGAATCACCGGCCTGGTTTGCTCCGGAATGGTGACCTGGTTTTGTCCGGAATATTCTCTTAAAATATAAGATCCAAAGATTACTCTATTTCAACATCCAAATTAATCCTCCTCCATTCGTCCCCATTTTGCAAAATGTACTTAATAAGGCCATATTCATCGTGCCAATAGAGGAATTCAATATCTTCTGGTTCTGATTTTGGGTGATAATTCGTAAAAATATAAACGCTGTCACTTTCAATCCGTTTTACATCCTGGTAATATCTCATCAGGTCCATCATCTCCGGGCTATCAAGGCTGAACCCTTTGGTTAAATAAAAGATATGAATACGAGGGTAGTCCTCATATTTTACTAAACTTATAAGTTCTTTTCCGCCTGAGCTGTAATTTAGTTTACTGTTTTGATAATAAATTCTGGCAGTTTGATGCTTATATTTTGCATGATGTGCAATGGGATTACATTCAGGGTAATAAATAATCTTTTGAACTATCCAGGAAGTATCCAGTTCGCCTGTTGAAGAACGAAATATCAAAGTATCTCCTTCTTCGTACGGATCTATCCATTTTAGTTCTTCTTCTGTGAATTTGGTCTTGTACAGACAACATGAATTCAGCAGAAAAACAGAAATTGCAAAAATAATGCTGAGCTTAGCAAGGTGTTTCATATGTAAGTATTATTCAACAACGGTTACAGGTATATTGTATTGACTTGCCCAGCGTAATACTTCCCATACCCAGGAGTCAACTCCATGACCACCTCTGGAGCCTTGGTAATAATACCTTTTTGATGCCCAGGTTGCACCATCAATCAATTCAAAACCAGAGTCTCTTGCCCAAGCTAAAAATCCTTTGGAAGATACCCAATCACTCATTGTTGAAAATTGATAACCTGGCACAACGGCTGGATGAACAAACTGATTGGGCTGGTCAGGGGCTAGATAAACCACAAATTCTACCAAATGCTTGTATGTTGGATGTTGAAGTAATGCAGCTGCTAAACCTGCAGCATAAGCAGCACCTTGACTATGACCCATAATTTTAATCGTTTCCCCTTCTTCTAGAATGTCCCCTTTGTCAAGCATTTTAATAAGGTTTTGTGCATTGTCAAAACCTTCAGCAAAGCGTTCGCCTGCACTTGAAGTTGGTGTGAATGAACCATTTGTAAATAGTTTGTTTTTATCATCAAAAATAGTCTCAAATTCTATTGGAATATCCTCCCAATAACTCTTATCAAATAATTTACCAGCATTTTGGTCCATCCGTGTAGAAATTTCTATCCGGAGTGTATTCGCTGTAGTTTGGATTTATCATAGGTGTGTTTCCTGCAGGAGAAATATTATACTGATTTTGTTTACCTGCCCACCACTGATCAACCATAAAACCATTGACATAAATAAAAGTCGCCGTCAATATCAATTGTATTGATTGGTGAATTCCCCAATCTCATAGTGATAGGGACTCAAATTGTAATATATGTAGCTGCTGCCGGGTCCAAACTATGCCACCTCCCCAACTGTGTATCATACATCCTCGCCCCGTAATCCAACCAATCCAGCCCCAGCATCCTATGGAACACCTCACCCAACCCTCTCCTCAAGGAGAGGGCCGAATACAAGAAGCCTGAGCTTTGGAGTTGCAAAAACATGCTGAACAAAAAAGTCAAATCTACAAAATAACGGAATCAAAAGCTCTCTCTTTCAGGGAGAATGTTCAATAATGGTGAGAATTGTGGGTTCATATTCAGCATTTCGTTTCAAAGAAAAAATAATCTCACATTTTTATCAGGATTCAGCTCCTTCTCCTTGAGGAGAAGGGCGGGGGATGGAGGTTTTACCCTGCCGCAAAAAGAGCAATCTTTCTCAGCACTTCCCCAATCTCACCAATCACTCCTTTCTTCATTTGTAAACCGGATTACCCGAATCCCCATGTTTTCAAGTTCTACTGGTCCGGTTTAGGTCACGCTCTTTAACATCCCGGTTTTGTGGATCCCGCCGTCAACTTCAACCGCTAAAGCCCGCTCGTGGCAAAAAGTCAAGCACAAACCGACCGAAAGGATGCTGACATCTGAATTTTTAGCCCTCCTGCGTATTTTCTGTTTTTCAGTGCCTGCCAGTGGAGCTTTTCGGCTTCGGTTTCTGATTTGCGCAAAATTACGGCCAGTTTATGGGTCTCAGTGGAAGCTCCATGATGAAGTATGTCAGGTGTTGTCTTTCCCAGGTATGCCATATTGAGTGTGTTCTGATTATACCATGCTTCTCAGTTATATAAAGGTACAAAACTATTTATTCATTTCCTTTTGTCATCCCCGCCAGGCTTGCCAACCAGTTGCATTGGCTTCTGCCCGGGCAAAGTAGATTCCTCCCTATATTGCTTTTGATGCTGTTCACAAGACACATACAAATATCCTATGCCCCGGAATCGCCGGCCTGGTTTTTCTGGAATATTCACCATTGTCGGTAAGTATATCATCGTCAACGGCTATCAACTGATTGCCATTGTAATAATAGGTAAGGTTGTCGATGATGTCCGTATTCCAGTTGCTGAGGCTGCCTTTACGCTCAATGCCTTTTATGTTCCCGTTTAAATCGTATGATTTTATCCTGTTTTTCCTGAACAAAAAATTTATTACCTTAGACCTGAATTATTGATTATAATCCGATAATTCCTTTTACCATATTTATTAACAGATTCCGGTTAAGCCCTGAAAGGGCGAAGTATAAATACCGGCGGGAGAAGCCTGGCCGTAAAAGAAAACCAGATATAAACCAAGCCCTGAAGGGGCGAAATACAAAAACATCAGGCAAAACCAATCACTAAAGAAATCAGCCTGAGCCCTGTAAGGGCGAAAGATAATACCGGCGGGAGAAGCCCGCCGTAAAAGAAAACCAGATATAAACCAAGCCCTGAAAGGGCGCAATACAAAAACATCAGGCAGAGCCAATCACTAAAGAAATCAGCCTGAGCCCTGTAAGGGCGAAAGATAATACCGGCGGGAGAAGCCCACCGTAAAAGAAAACCAGATATAAACCAAGCCCTGAAGGGGCGAAATACAAAAACATCAGGCAGAGCCAATCACTAAAGAAATCAGCCTGAGCCCTGTAAGGGCGAAAGATAATACCGGCGGGAGAAGCCCACCGTAAAAGAAAACCAGATATAAACCAAGCCCTGAAAGGGCGCAATACAAAAAGATCATGGGACAATCATTAGTAAAGAATTACCTGCACATCACCTTCAGCACCAAGCATCGTGTACATCTGATCCACCCACCCACCGAAGCCGAGCTGCACAGTTACCTGGGAGGCATCTGTAAAAACCTGGGCTGCCAGCCGCTGAAGATCGGCGGCTTCACCAATCATGTGCATATTCTCTGTATGCTGTCAAAAAATGTGGCCCTGGCAAAACTGCTGGAAGAGGTAAAATCCCATTCATCAAAATGGATTAAAACCAAAGATTCCTCATTAAAGAACTTTTACTGGCAGAATGGTTACGGGGCTTTCTCAGTTAACCCGGCTGAAGTTGATGTTGTGAAGGCCTATATTGAGAATCAGCATGTACATCACAGAAAGTTAACTTTCGAAGAGGAGTATCTGGAATTTCTCGCCAAGTATGGAATAGAGTATGATGAGAGATACGTATGGGATTAGTGATTACGCCCCTTCAGGGCTGTACTTTCTGCGGGGGCCGGACTCCACGGGGCTACGCCCCGAGTTAAGGGATATCGCCCCTTCGGGGCTATGCTCTCTGCCGGACCTGAGGTTCACGGGGCTGCGCCACGCGTTAGGGAATCTCGCCCCTTCAGGGCTGGTCTTCCGGCGCATCCGGATTCCTCCGGGCTGCACCCGGAGTTAACGGATGTCGCCCTTTAAGGGCTGTGCTCTCCGCCGGATCTGAGGTTCACGGGGCTGCGCCACGCGTTAGGGAATCTCGCCCCTTCAGGGCTAATCTCCCGGCGCATCCGGATTCCTCCGGGCTTCACCCGGGGTTAACGGATGTCGCCCCTTCGGGGCTGTGTTTCCGGAGCATCCGGATTACCCTGGGAAAGTACCCAGAGTTAACGGATGTCGCCCCTTCAGGGCTGTGCTTCCGGAGCATCCGGATTACCCTGGGAATGTACCCAGAGTTAACGGATATCGCCCCTTCGGGGCTGTGCTCTCTGCCGGACATGAGGTTCACGGGGCTGCGCCACGCGTTAGGGGATTTCGCCCTTTCAGGGCTGATCTTCCGTCGCATCCGGATTCCTCCGGGCCTCACCCGGGGTTAACAGATGTCGCCCCTTCAGGGCTATACTTTCTGCGGGGCCGGACTCCTCGGGGCTACGCCACGAGTTAAGGGATCTCGCCCCTTCGGGGCTATGCTCTCTGCCGGACCTGAAGTTCACGGGTATGCGCCACGCGTTAGGGGATGTCGCCCCTTCGGGGCTGGTCTTCCGGCGCATCCGGATTCCTCCGGGCTGCACCCGGGGTTAACGGATGTCGCCCCTTCGGGGCTGTGCTTTCTGTCGGATCTGAGGTTCATGGGGCTGTGCCACGCGTTAGGGGATGTCGCCCCTTCAGGGCTGATCTCCTACCGGACGAGGACTTATAATCAGAACAGCCCACTCCTTATAAAACCGAAAGGCTGTCCCGCAATGCAGCACAGCCTTCAATAATTCCCTCGTTTAAATTGACTATCTGTAGACTAATACAGTCCTTTTTCAAGATTCTCAAGCAGTGTGGCC
>JAMLHF010000030.1 GCA_023957275.1 Lentimicrobium sp.
TAGTAAAATTCTCTTCAGAGCAAATTGAGATGTTATCAATGAGCGAAGATGACATTAAAGATGGGAACATAATTTCTGAATCTGAACTTGACAAATCAGATGATAAATGCTTCAATAAAAATCTTCTGGACGAAAACTGCCATCAATCAAGGGAATTACGTTTTCGAGTACTTGAACGACAGAAACAAAAGTAACTCTTGCTCAAAATAACTTAATAAAAAAATAAAAGAGAGAGTTAACCATCTAAAGTCTCATCCTGAGATTGGAAAGAAAACTGATTATAAAAACCACCGATCCATTTCACTCTGACACTACAGCATCATTTATTTAAGGGAAGGAAACAAAATATATATAACTGCTTTCTGGGATAACAGACAAGATCCCAAAAGCTAGTTAAGTACTTAAAAAAGAAATAAAAACGTCACCCAACAAATAAGACTTAAACGCAGCCGCTGAGTAGAAAGTAGAATTCCTGCCCCGCTGTTTTTGCGGGGCAGCCGCGACCTTTCTGCGACTACCCCCGCAGAAATTGCGGGACAAAAATGGATTCAAGTAAGTGTTGAACTTTGCCGACCTGCCCACGCCGACTAGCACATTGGCCTGGATTGTTCCGGCCGCAATCGGAATTGCTTACCAACTGTCGCACAGTATAGTTCAGGGGATCAATGCCCGGCGCCTGTTCCCCGGCCCGCAAAAAGTCCGTATTGGTGATTGCACCGGGCTAACCGCAGGAGGGTTGTCCCTGGAGGAAGAAAATACGGAAGCCGGTAGAGGAGATCAGCAGTATAAGCAACAATTTAAAAAAATCAGGGATTATTAGAATAGATGAAGATTATATAGTAACTTTATATAGATGTTTTATTGCCTGTTGCAGTTACTGTATTTGATTACTGAAGTTCATCCTGCCAGCCTGAAGGATTATACTGGCAGGGATCATAAATCATTTAAAATACGAAAGATGAAAACAAAAACGGGTTTATTGCTTTTCTTGTTTTTGAACGTGTCAACTTTTCTTTCCGGAAGCAATTCACCTTTATCGGGAATATGGATAGGGGTAGATATGCATGACAACAGAAAGGACACGTATACTTTTACAATAAAGGAGAATAGAGCCGGTGTGTTTTCCGGTTATATTGAAACGGAGATCGACGGAGCGCTTTTGCCCCGGATGCCCATTTCAAAAATTGAATATAATCATCCTGATTTTAAATTTCTTATTAATGCGGGTGATTTATTGATAACATACTCCGGCAGGATGTCAGAAGATTTATCCCGGCTTGACGGAAGTTTTAAATATTCGGATCCGGAGATTCCTGAGAAAAAACTGTTGCTTACCCGGAAAACGAATGAGAAATTGTCAGAGCACGGGTATCAGTACAAACAACCTGTCAGTAAGGTCTTACCTATCGCTTCGTTGAATGAATCAGATCCGGACAGGACGAAAATCACCAAACTGGTCAATGACATTAATCAAGGGAAATATGGGGAGATCAACTCTTTACTCGTTTTCAGAGATGGGAAGCTTGTGCTCGAAGAATATTTTAACGGGTTTGATTCCGGTCAGCTTCATCAGCTTCAATCAGTTACAAAAAGCATTACCTCATTACTTATCGGAATAGCTGTTGATAAGGGTTTTATTGATTCTATTGATAAAAAAGCTGTTTCCTTTTTTGATGATTATGAATTTGCAAAGGGATGGGAGGCAGTGACCATCAGACATCTTCTTACGATGAGCAGCGGTGTGGAATGGATAAAAGATGATCCTGATTCACCCTGGGATAAGGATGAGAGTATTGCTGATATGCTGAAGAAACCCATTAAAGGAAAAACCGGAATAGAATTCAATTATAATCCGGCGATGCAGATTCTTGCAGGAATCATTGAAAAGGCAACGGAAATGGAGTTGGAAATATTTGCTGAGAAATATTTATTTCAACCGCTGGAGATCAAAGATTATTTATGGCAGGTCAGCGTTTCCGACAGTATGCCTTTATGCACAGGCTCGCTTAAACTGCGCCCGGTTGATATGGTTAAGATCGGGATGCTGGTTTTAAATAAAGGTAGGTTTGATGAAAAACAGGTTATTTCAGAAAACTGGATAAATGCATCGACAAAGGTTCAGATTGAAGTTCCGGGGAATAAAGGCGATCACTATGGATATTTGTGGTGGATCAAAACAACCTCGCCTCAATGCATTTATGCGCATGGGTTTGGAAGTCAGTTTATTTTTGTTATACCTGAATCAAATCTTGTAATAACGACAACCGGAAACAATATGTACAATAATCAGGATCTGAAACCCTTCCGGATGCTTAAAATTTTTCAGTAAAGGGGCGGCAATAGTAAACTTTCCGCATACATGTGACCACTGGTTCCGGATATCAGGAAAAGCGTATCCGCTGAAGCGGACTTGTCCCTGCCGGTCCTCTGAGGCCGGAAACCAGCTGATCCTGAATGAACATTTACTTCTTTCAGGATAATCCCGGTTAAGCATGAGTTCAGCGCAATAAAAATTGTGCTGATTATAAGCACTTAACCGGGACAATACCAATACAGATGCCACTTTTAAGAGTGAATTGATTCATGCATAGATCAGGTTGTATGTCTCTGGAAGACTCCTTATCGTTACCCTCTTCATGGCTGGTTAAAGATCACCGGTCAGTCATAAACCGGTCTGATTTCCAGATGAAACTCTATGCGTGATCCCTCATGGTCACAAACCAGTTTTACCTCTTTCTTGTTGCCCGTTTCGCTGAATTTGTATGATTTGTGGTCGTCGGCGAAATCGTCGTCAGCGGAAGTGGAATCATACTCAATCACATCTGCCCTGATGCCTACCCTGGCATTCAGATCATTTTTCGGAACTTTAAAGATGATCCGCTGATCAATTTCCCTGGTCTCCTTATATCCAAGCTGAAGCGGATGCTGCCGGGTTCCTTTGGTAAATGTCCATGGAATGGGGAATTTGAAGCCTGTTTCCTTTCTCATCTTTTCGGCTTCGAGAATCGCTTTGTTCTTCTTTTCCATATCCGGAATCTCTTTCCCGTTTCCTTCGAAGGCCCTGATCCTTAAACAGGCTGTGATTTCTTCATCCCCTGAGGCATCATCGGCACTTGCGCAATGGACGCTTTTCCATAATACTTCAAATTTTTCGGCGGCCGGAGCGCATTGTCTGCTGGTAAATTCAGAAGTCAGATGTACCCCGATGTTTTCCCCGTCAAGGGTGCTGAGTGAATATGCAATGGGGACTTCATCCATACTTCCGGCGAAATAATTATTGATGGCCTTTTTAAGCTCTGCCTGGTTTCCGGCTGTAAGTATCTGTCCGGTAAGTCCGGGATTCCCGCCGTAGGCCACCAGCCGCACCGAAGTCCGTTTCAGAAAGCTCTGCTGCCGCATCGAAAAATCGACACTGGCACCTGCAACCAGGAAATTGGCATATGCATGCACATCAATCCCATAGGAAGAAAAAGATTCGTCACTTTCAAACATCAGGTTCAGCGCACGTCCATATTTAACGGCATTCACAACCACCCAGTCCGGATTAACCTTATCAGGGTCCAGGGCATCTGCCGAAGAATTGTTTTCACCGGTCATCACGAAGAAATCGGAGGGCTCGTTGTGCGTGTCATCGATTAAAATGGAGTAATATTCCTGATAAAGTTTGATATAAAAACGGTGGCTTTTGCTGTTACTCGTGAAATCTATGCTGTGATTTCCGCCGAAACCGAGATAGTAACCGCTGCCGCCCGTGCGCATAAAGAGGTCTTCCTCGCTCAGCACTTCAAAACTTTCTCCGAAAGTGACTGCCGCCCCTCCTCCTTTCAGACTCCCCCTGATATTGCTGATTGCCTGGGCGATGGAAGCTGCAGAGGGATTATTGACCGATACAGTAGCCACCGATGCCTGATTGCGGTTGATCAGCACGTTAAGCGGTTTACGGTCGTAAGGCAGCCGTTTGTAAGTACCGTTATCAATGGACTCGTAAGCAAAAATGGCTCCCGGATAAATTTCGTCAATCTTGGTGTTAAGCACAACCGGTTCAGGGCGGATCACTTCGGCTGACCAGCGCTGAATGGAGCAATTCCAGTTATTGTCATTGCTGCCGGTTGCATCGTTTTTTTGTTCAATGCGGGTATAATGGCCCGGATTGCGAATGACCTTCAGATCGATGACATCGGCGGATTTAAGTTTAACCTTACGGTTGAATACCACCGGAGATGGCTTGATCTTGAATTTGAAGCTGACTTTCTTCAGCACCGGCCTTGCTGCCGGTTTTATTTTGCCCGTCAGCTTTAATTTGCTGCCGGCTGCTTTCGTGATTTTTTTTGCCATGATTCTTTGGGGTTTAGGTGGTTCCGGCGTTCACCGGAATTACGTCTAAACCTGCCTGAGGATTGGCTTGTTTTTTTGATTTGACTGTTTAACAATACTTTAACACAAAATAATATAGATGGAAACTAAATCCTAAGAAATTGTTTCAGTTTCTGCTGTTGATTATAAGGATTCTTCCTTATGGGAACTGATAATGATCGGTGATAGTCAATATTTGTTTGCCATGGAAGTGGTTATATTCTACCCGGGAGGTGGGTGCTCCGTTAATCAGGCCGCATTCATCTATCCTGATACTATTCGATATTTAATTCAGTTACAGGTATTTTCTGAAAGAACAACTCCCTGTCCCCCTCATAGAGTATGCCCACACACTTGTCTTTCGTTATTGTCAGGCACGAATAGCCAAATCCGGTTTCTTCATTCAGAAGAATCTGGTTTTCGGGAGGCCAGGTATTGCCTTCGTCCGCACTTGCCTTGATGGTCATATTTTTACGTTCGGAAGCATGCGACGGATTGGAGAAAAACAACACGGGGATGGTTTTGCGACCGGTTTTGACATTCGCCGGTATCAGGCTGGCCATGCAGTTGGGCTCTGTCAGCGTGTGATTCGAAGAGGGGTGAAGCGTCCAGTTTTTTCCAAGATCGCGGCTTATGGCTACCGCCCTGCCGTTTCCCTTATCTTTTACCGTGCGGTTTAGATCGTCGCGCATGTTCAGCATAATGCTTCCGTCGCTCAGTTCAACGGCTTGCGCCTCGGTTGTGTTCGGTTTGGCGCCTTTGCCAATTTGCCAGGTTTTTCCCTTGTCGGTACTGTAAACAATGGTCGACTGGCAGGTGTACTGCCCGCCATCCAGGGCCTTGACGCCCAGATCGGATTTGTATTGAGCCGGAAACACCAGCGTTCCGTCACTGAGCGTGAGTCCTCTCCCCGGCCCGGCCAGCAGCAGCTGCCAGGAAGGGTCTTTAATCTGGGAGGTGATATTAACGGGATCACTCCAGCTGATTCCGTCGTCGGTGCTCTTTGTCAGGATAAACTGCCCGGTTTCTTCTGGCGTCATTCCGGGTTTTGAGTCCCACCAGAGCATCTTTTCGTGGTGCGAACCGCTCATCCAGAGGGCGGCGACCCATAAGGTTCCGGTAAAATGGTCGTAAAGTATGCAGGGATCGCCGGTTCCGTTGAGTCTGTCCGGCCTGCCGCCCCAGGCTCCCATATCCGTAATCACATTCATGGGCTCCCAGGTTTGTCCTCCGTCGGTACTGCGGCTCATGCCGATGTCGATGTCTTCCTGAAGGTCTTTGCTGTTGTTGTGCCGGATATCGTATATGGCGATCAGGGTGCCGGCATTTGTGGTGATTAATCCGGGGATACGGTAGGTGTGCACATGGTCCTGACCGGCGCCCCTGAGTACCAGCGCAGGCCGGTATCGGAACGCGGTTCCTGAAGGTATCCGCATTTTCCCTGTTACCGAATAAGTAAGATCAACGGATTCGATTCCAAAACTTTGCTCAAGCCTGATACCGTCCTTCAGGATAAATCCGAAATGGTAAATGCTGCTGTTCCCGGATGGTTTCTCCCCGGCAAGGGGAATCAGGGATTTGGTTGCTTTACCCGTGATTGCAAATAACTTTCTGGCTGCCGCTTCGTCTTTCCCGGTTCCCTGAATATAAACGAGAACGGAGTCGATGATGTGCACCTGGCTGCCGCGGGAAAAATTGATTTTTACTGACTTCAGGCTGTTTTCTGCCACACTGTTGTTAACCTCAAGGGTGATGATGCCGGGGTTGCAGCGATTGATGAATAACGGAACTTTTTTATAAACAGCTTTCACGCTTACCGTTCCGTCAGTCGGGAGTACAGCATCCCCGGTCAGCTTGCCTGTGCCGTCTTTGTTATTATCCACAATATTCGTATGGTTATCCGCCTGAAAAAGCTGAATTTGCTTTGCTGATGACTTCCCTGGAAACCAGTTGCAACTTTGGCTCTTACCGGCATTCCTGTCAAAACAACTCCCCCGGATGCCTTCACTGTTTCGCTGAACCGCAGGGGTCTGCACCAGCAAAAGAATTGACAACGGTAAAAAGCGGATTTTAAAGAGATTCATTTTCAATATTGTGAATAAGTTGATTTTATTCCGGTTTTTCCCCGAATTCTTTCTGTTGCCGTTCCACTTCTTTGAGTTTTAGCAGGTTAAGTTCACGGCGCAGTCTCTCGTTTTCAAGCTGCAGTTTTTCCTGGATCATATCATTGTTACTCTTAAGCGGATCTTGCCGCGATTTTTGCATTCCGGCTGTTCGTTGGTCGAAAACCAACTCATGAGAAGGTTCACAGGTTTTGATCTCCAGGATGGCGCTCAATGGTTTGTGGCCGCCCGCCGGAACCACGGAAGCCTTTACAATGATAGTTCCGGGGTTCAGGCCTGAACGGATCAGCGCAGCAGCAGTTCCCCAATTGATTTTAGCCGGATTGATGCCGGTCTGACTGTTGCCGATAAGGCTTCCCTCGCCGGCAATTTCGAAAAGGATGTGCTCATTGTTAAGCCGTTTGATATTTCCGTAATCATCGGCTACGAAAGCAATCACGGTTACGCAATCAGAGCCCCCGGCTAGCATCGGCATGTTTTCGTTATCGGCCCGGAGCAGCAGTCTGGAAGGCCTGCGGGCAGGTAATTTATGTTGGGTAGCAACCACTTTGCCGTCAATGATTCCGTCGGCATGCAGGTAAACTTTTTCATGCTGATTGTCCATAGCCAGCACTTTGTCATCCATAAAACGGTAACTACCTTTGAAAACAAAGGCGGGTAGGGCAGCCCGGCTGGTTTCTCTGCGCGGCTTTGTTCAAGCACCTGACCGGTTGCGCCTATGGTGAGCCTCACGGTTTCGCAATTGCTGTAAACGGTAATATCATCCGGTGAAAACGGCGTCATTTCATGGGCAATATAAACCACCGGACCGCTTTCAGCCGGGTTTTGCTGCGATCTGAAAAGGTGGTATGAAGTCTTGGGCTGCCTGAAAGCGTCCATAATGCCACCGTAAAACGGATCGGGATGGTAACCCCTGTTATGGTCGAAGGGGTGCCAGAGGCATCCGCCCACATGT
This sequence comes from Lentimicrobium sp., assembly GCA_023957275.1. Classification (GTDB taxonomy): domain Bacteria; phylum Bacteroidota; class Bacteroidia; order Bacteroidales; family Lentimicrobiaceae; genus Lentimicrobium. The sequence goes on from JAMLHF010000030.1 coordinate 7,432, forward strand.
TGCCGCCCGGTCTGATAAAGTGTGTGCAGGCTGGTATACGTGTATGGCGGGTGCGCATAATGCTGCGCCTGCGTAAGCATGGCCGATTCGCCCCAGCTCCGGTGCACCCGGCTGGGCGAGTTGTGCGAATTCCAGTCATCAACGTTGTCGCCCCATTCGCGCGTGAAGTATGTTTTCGACGGATCAGTATGCATCAGTGCCCGGTCGGTATCGCCATCGCGCGGGTGCGCATAAAGCACCGGAAAGTATTCATTGCCCCGGGCTTCGGCATCACATACCGTGTAGCAATAGCGGAAAGGGTATTCTGCCAATACAATATCACGGGTATTCCGGGCGAAGTGTTCAGGATACCAGGTTTCATTCAGTACCGGCTCCCACATCAGCACACAGGGGTGGTTGCGGTCGCGCCTGACCATGTCCCTGATATTTTGATAGATGCGCTCTTCAAATACAGGATTTTCATTCCAGAATTGCCAGCCGGGCGTGTTAACTATGACGAACAGGCCCAGTTCGTCGCAGGCGTCCATAAAGGCCGGATCCTGCGGATAGTGGGCATTACGGACCACCTTCAGCCCGGCATCCCTGAGCTTTGCATCCCTCCAATGAATTGAATTGGGCAAGGCGTTCCCGATCAGCGCGAAATCCTGGTGGCGATTGGCCCCGATCAGCGGCTGCGGATAAGGCTTTCCGTTCAGCCACAGCCCGTCGCTGCCCCTGAATTCAATGCTGCGGATTCCGGTTCTTCGCATATAACCATCCACCGGACTGTCATGTGCGTCCAGAATCAAAACCTCAAGACTATAAAGGTTTGGTGTCTCGGGTGACCAAAGGGCAGGGTTAATTACCTCAATCCTTCCGGATACTGTCCGGTCTTTCCCCGGTGAGATTCCCAACCGTTTAACCGTTTGACCCACCATTTGTCCATCGCCGGTTTTTAACCTGAAAACCGCCTTGCCGCTGAAACGTTGCCGGAGTTCATTCTTAATATGCAAATGCATCAGTACACCGGCCTTTTGTTCCGAAACCTGGTCAAAGCTTATGAAAAGCCCGCCTCCGGCTTCTATGCCGGCATAATTGGGATCGGTAATATATGTTTTGTTGTGTGCAATCAGCCAGCAATCGCGGTAAATGCCCCCGAAATAACAGAAATCCAGCATATCCTGAGGCTTTCCGGGCGGGTATTCCGGATCGTCGGAGTTATCGGCCCTTACTGCAATGACATTATAGCCATCATGGTTCACAAACCAGGTGATATCTATAACCGCCGGAAGGAAACCTCCGTAGTGATTGTTGAGCTGTTGCCCGTTCAGCCAGATTACGGATTTGCCCATGATGGCTTCAAAGTGCAGGAACAATTTCTTTGCCTCAAGTCCTTCGGGCACCTCAAAATGCTTGCGGTACCATACAACACCCTGATAATTGACTCCCCCGCTCCTTCTTCAGGTAGCACCTCAATGCCGTGCGGAAGATGTACAACCTGCCAGGATGTATCGGCATAATCAGGCCGATAGGCATCCGCTGCATCTCCCCTGAAAAACCGCCATACCGGATTCATGGAAAACACCTCCCTGCCCGTTTCTGGCATGGTATAAAATCCTGCAGTGCTGAAAGCGGGCGAAACCTGCTGCTGTGCATTGGTCAACTGAAGTCCTGAGAGGAAGAATGCAGCTGACAATATCCAGGCCGGATGTTTTATTTTGAAAACATATATGACCTCATATCAATATTTTACATTGTTGGATGGGGTGGTAATCAATTCAAAAATAGCGGATTTTGCGATATACAGGGATTCCTGCTTCAGGAGTTGCCGGTTTCCGTCTATTTTCAAGATAAGAAGAAATTAAAAAATCTTCCGGCTGGAATTGGCAGACAGATAAAGGCCGGCTTCAGCAATGTTAGCTTTTCCGCGTGATTCAGACACGATGATACGGATTTTGTCTGTTTCAATCGGATTGATTTTTAGCAATCTCTTGTAACCAATGGTTGTACCTGTAGCAATTTCCTGCCATTTGCCATGAAGGGATGCCTCCACACGGAAGGCTTCGACCCTTTGTCCTTTGCGGATATCTTCTTTTAACTCAATCACATCAAACCGGGCAGGCTGTTTCAGACTGAATTCCGCGATTTCCGGCAATCGGCCTGTTTCCCAGCTGGTATAAGGATTTCCGTCTGTTGCGGCGGCATGTTTGCTTTTACGGGCTTTTGCCTCTGTCAGCAGATTTGAATTGAAAGTATTACCGGTCCATTGGCCGAACTCTTTCAGCCGTGCGGCATCCGATTCGTGGATAAGACCCCTTGTATCCGGAGGGACGTTCAGAAGTAATACAGCATTCATGCCTACGGAATTGAAATAGATGTCAGCAAGTTTTTCAAGTGATTTCACCTGATTGTTTTCCTCTTCGTGCCAGAACCAGCCGGGACGGATGGAGACGTCGACTTCGGCCGGATACCAGAAAGCGCTGCCGGCTTTGGCCAGGAGTTTCCGGCTTCCGAGGTCTGCGCTCATCTCATTTAGTCCCAGTTGACGGTTGATCGTTGCCATTTCAGGCCGACCGCCCGGGGCAAAAGCCGTTACGCTCCACTCTGTAGGCCTGCCATAACCTGTCTCGGTGCCCACCCAACGCACATCTTCGCCCTTGATGGCCGTTACAGCATCAGGCTGTAGCCTGCTGATTACACCATAATACGATGCCCAGTCGTATTCCTGTCGTTTGCCATTGGGCCCTTCACCGCAGGCGCCGTCGAACCAGACTTCGTCTATCCGGCCGTAATTGGTGAGGAGTTCCGTCAGCTGTTGTCGGAACATTTCATTGTATCGCGGAGAGTCACCATAGGAGTGGGCATTCCTGTCCCAGGGAGAGAGGTAAACGCCAAATTTCATGCCCATGGCATCACAGGCTTCTTTTACTTCCTTTACCACATCCCCTTTGCCACCCTGCCAGGGTGAAGCGGCAACAGAATGTCCTGTAGTGGCGGTGGGCCAAAGGCAGAATCCGTCGTGATGTTTTGCGGTGAGGATCAGCATTTTCATTCCGCCCTCCTGCAGTACCCTGACCCATTGGCGGGCGTCAAATGCTTCCGGATTGAACATGGCCGGTGATTCGGTACCATCGCCCCATTCGCGGCCGGTAAAGGTGTTGATGCCGAAATGGATAAAAGCCGTTAATTCCAATTGTTGCCAGGCAATTTGCTGAGGTGTGGGAACAACCCTGGCGGCCAGGTTTGCCTTCTGTTGCGGTGTTGCGTTCGCAGAAAAGGTCACGGATTTAATATAATAAGAGGATTGCTCCCTGCAGGAATTTGTGATCAGCACGGCTGAAGCGATTATTGCTGACAGGCAGATGGTCGTGATTCGTTTCATGCTTGTTTTCGGGGTTTATGCTTGTATCCCGGGCAAATGTATCAAAATTAAAGCCTTTCGCATTTTTATTGAAGGGTCTCATATGATTTTCCGGGTTAATCAATGATCTTTTAAGGTGCGGAAATTCTCTTTTTCGGATAAAAGTTTGTATCTGAATTACAACTTTTCAAGGTTATATATCTTGATTCTCTCTGGATTAGTTTTTAAAATAATTTATTTAATACTATTTAAAATGCAGAAAAACAGTTTTTTAGGTGTAATTTGATTATTAAAAGAAAAATTTAGTTTAATTTTTGGTATGCTGTTTGCATATAGCATGGTAATTAATTCCGGGTAGCAATACCCCCTAAAACACAAAGCCATGAAAACGCTCAGCATTTACTTCACAATCGCACTGCTCTCTCTCGGCATTACTGCATCAGCCAGTGATATCAGGCCTGAACGGTTGAACCTTCCCGGCGATAACCTGAACCTTTACGCCGTGATGAAAATCTTCCAGGAATCAGAAACACTCGAAGGCTTTGAAAGAAGCCTTAACAGCGAGGATTCCAAAATCAATAACCTCGACCTGAATGGTGACAACTACATTGATTATATAAAAGTAATCGACTATGTTGAGGGTGATGACCACACCATTGTGCTGCAGGTTGCCATTAATGAAAGGGAAAACCAGGACGTGGCTGTAATCACTGTCTTTAAAGATAAATACGGTCAGGTGACTGTTCAGATGATTGGTGATGAATACCTTTATGGTAAGAATTACATCATTGAACCCTATTATGCTGAAACACCAAATCCCGGGTACACGGGAGCACAAAAGCCGGTTCGGACAGAGACTGTTGTTGTCAACCGTACCACCTATGTTGAAGTCGTCAGCTGGCCGGTAATCCGCTACATCTATGCACCGGTTTATGTCGGATGGCGCTCACCCTGGTACTGGGGTTACTACCCTTCTTACTGGAGGCCCTGGAGAGCCTACTACTGGGATTACTACTACGGCTACCACGCCCACTGGTATAACTACTACTACAACCACTTCCGCTACTGCGACCACTACAGGTACCCCCGCTACCGCGATCATTACTACCATCGTCACAGGGTTTACTCAACCACAGTGCGCTCATTCAGGGATGAAGGAAGATACAACTACACCTACTCACGGCCTGACTTACGCAGTGAAGGTTCGGCAGAATACCAGCGCAGGCATGGCAATCCTGGTCGCGGATCCGGTGCAACAGCCATCAGCAATCCCGGCCGCAATGCACAGGTAGGCGCTGAAGATCCTGCACGTAAATCCACTCCGGTAGTTGCCCCCCGTAGCAGCAGTGCCACAGGCAGAACCGCAAAACCAACCGTAGAGGTTAAGACTAAGACCGCTGCTCCTTCCGCTACAGGCGGACGTACTTCCAATCCTGGCAACAGCGGTCTGAACAGGCAGGATAAGAAGAGTGAGCCGGCTCGCCCGGTGGTTTCACCCCGCGCTTCTTCACCGGAAGTCGGTACGCCACGCGGTCAGAATGTGAGCCGCAAGTCAACCGGTCGCGATACAAAGGAACAACCGGGCCGCAGTGCAGTTGCGCCCCGCACTTCAAAGCCTGAGGTTGGTTCACGCAGCAATCAGCGATCAGAAAGGCAGGTCACTCCTGCAGGAACCTCCCGCTCAGGATCAGCAAGAAGTGCTGTTGCACCCAAAGCTAACAGATCTGACTCGAAAGCCGTGAGCAGGTCATCCGCGTCAAAGTCCTCACCGGCTTCGGTGGACAGGCCCTCAAGAAGCTCCTCCTCAAAGGAGGCATCTGGAAAGACAGGCAGAAGTCAGGCTCCTTCCGGAAAGGGCAAAAGCGGCAGATAGATCTTAAGATTTTATGAATCAATGCGGAGACCCGGTTTATCCCGGGTTTCTTTATTTAAATACCCGGATAACCAATAATATCATATTATATTACAGAGGGAAATATACCAATTCTTATTTATATGCAAACTGATGTATTCCAAACATCATTGAATATGGGGCAATGTATTGATATTCAATGATAAAATTCAAAGAGATCAGCGATATGTTGCATCCCGGATTTGCTCTTACTGATTAGATTCCGTATCTTTGCAGGATTACCATAAAGAATGTTGCAGTTATACTGCTCCATGACTGGTGACATGCAGGCCCTGAAGCGTTCAGCTTTAAATGTTTATCACCCTGGATTTTTTCGATTATCCGCCGGGCTGCAACTTTAATCATTATTCAATTTCCGTTGTCTGATAATTCAGCAACAAAAACAGCTTAATCAAACATTATTATGGAAAAACTGACTGAACTTTTACCTTCTTCGGGTGAATTGTATTCACTTATTATGACTTATGGAGGCAAACTATTGCTTGCATTGATCACACTGGTTATCGGACTCTGGCTGATCGGCAGGTTGAAGCGTGTATTGAAGAAAGTATTTGAAATCCGCGCTTATGAGCAAACCCTTCAGCAATTTCTGTTGCAGTTGATTTCTGTTACACTGAAAATTTTGTTGCTGATCAGTGTGATCTCAATGATCGGGGTTCAGATGACATCATTTATTGCCCTTTTGGGAGCAGCCGGTCTTGCATTTGGATTGGCCCTTTCGGGAACCCTGCAGAATTTTGCAGGTGGCGTGATGCTGCTCATTTTAAAACCTTTCAAAGTAGGGGATTATATTGAAGCGCAGAACTATGCCGGGACTGTGGAAGAGATTCAGATATTCCATACCATCCTGCATACGCCGGATAAAAAGACAATCATCATTCCCAACGGACCGTTGAGCAATGGTTCTGCCGTCAACTATTCCTCTTCTCCCTTACGCCGGGTCGACTGGACTTTCGGGATCGGATACACGGATGATATCGATAAAGCGAAACAATTGATTCTGGACATATTGACAAAGGATCAGCGGATTCTTGAAGACCCAGCCCCTTTTACGGGCGTTATTTCGCTGGGAGATAGTTCGGTAAATATAGTAACCCGCGGCTGGGTGAATTCCGGAGATTACTGGGATGTATTTTTTGAGATCAACGAACTGGTAAAGAAAACTTTTGACACTCAGGGCGTCTCCATACCTTTTCCGCAAAGGGATGTACATATTATTCAGGCGAAATGATCTTGATGCTTAGCTTGCTGCCTGGGTTCTGAGGCAATTTAAATGATCCGGGCAAAGCGTCTGATAATACTAAGAAAGGCCATTCCATCGCGGTTTGGCCTTTCTTCTTTCTTATGAATTATACCTTCTCCGGACGACTCCTGCCCGCCATTCAGCAGGCAATCCCGGTTTGGAAACCTGTATTTCCGGTATTAACCGGCCTTCTCTTCATAAGCCGATACCGGAGCACAGGTGCAAACAAGGTTTCGGTCACCGTATGCATCATCGATTCTGGTTACCGAAGGCCAGTATTTGTCAGTGATATCACATGGTGCAGGATAGGCGGCTTTTTCACGGGAGTAGGGAAGTGTCCAGTTGTCGGTAGTGACCATGCACAGGGTGTGGGGCGCTTTTTTGATTACATTCACCTGGCGGTCGGCCTTTCCCTCAATAATTTCATCAATTTCCTTCCGGATACCTATCATTGCGGTAACAAAACGGTCGAGTTCCTCCAGCGGTTCACTTTCGGTGGGCTCAACCATCAGGGTGCCATGGACAGGGAAAGCAACCGTAGGTGCATGGAAGCCGTAATCCATCAAGCGCTTCGCCAGGTCTATCACCTGCAGGTCGGCGGTTCTGCTGAACTCATTACAGTCGAGGATCATTTCATGGGCTACCCGGCCGTTTTTACCGGTATAAAGAATTTTATAGTAACCTTCCAGTTTGACTTTCAGATAGTTGGCGTTCAGGATGGCGAGTTTGGTTGCTTCTGTCAGCCCTTTTCCTCCCAGCAGCTTGATGTATCCATAGGAAATAGGGAGTACGGAAGCACTTCCGAAAGGAGCCGCGGCAACTGCAGTGATGGACGTTTCGCCGCCTGTTTTAACAAGCGCATGTCCTGGCAGGAATGGCTTCAGATGTCTGGCAACGCCAATAGGACCAACGCCCGGACCTCCGCCGCCATGAGGGATGGCAAAGGTCTTATGGAGGTTAAGATGACAGACATCCGCGCCGATGTAACCCGGACTGGTCAGGCCGACCTGGGCATTCATATTGGCACCGTCCATATATACCTGTCCTCCGTTTTCGTGCACGATGCGGATCAGGTCCAGGATTCCTTCTTCAAACACCCCATGGGTGGATGGATAGGTAACCATACATGCCGAAAGGGTTTCTTTGTATTTTTCTGCCTTCTCCTTCAGGTCATTGAGATCGATATTGCCGTTCGGATCGGTCTTAATCACAACCACCGTCATGCCGGCCATGGCAGCGCTGGCGGGGTTGGTGCCATGTGCCGAGGCGGGAATCAGGCATACATTGCGGTGGCCTTCGCCGCGGCTGATGTGGTATGCGCGGATAACAAGCAGCCCTGTGTATTCGCCGGCAGCGCCGGAGTTGGGCTGGAACGACATGGCAGCAAAACCGGTGATTTCGCAGAGCGCTTTCTCCAGATCGCGGATCATCAGGTGGTATCCTTCCACCTGCTCTTCCGGGACAAAAGGATGAATACTGTTGAATTCGGGCCAGCTGAGGGCGAACAATTCAGCGGCTGCATTCAGTTTCATGGTGCACGACCCCAGCGGAATCATTGAGCGGTTGAGCGAAAGGTCTTTCCCCTCCAGCTTTTTGATGAAACGCATCATGCCGGTTTCGGAATGATAGCTGGTAAATACCTTGTCCTGCAGATAGGTAGATTTACGCCTGAACTGATCGGGTATGGTTTTAATGCGACAACACTCTTCCGGAATGCATACATATTCGAGAAACTGTTTCCGGGCAGCCGAGGCAAAAATATTTACCAGGGTATTTACATCCTCCAGGTTAGTGGTCTCATCAATGCTGATGCCGATGACCCTTTCACTGATGTACCTGAAATTTACTTCATTTTCTAGTGCAAGTTTCCTGAATTCAGCCATTCTTACCGTTTCAGGAATCTGGATCCTTACGGTGTCGAAATAGGTGCTGTTAAGTTGTGTATAGCCGTATTTCAAAACTTCGGTAGCAAGAACGCCGGTGAGGATGTTTATTCTTTCTGCTATCTGTTTTATACCCTGCGGACCGTGATATACGGCATACATCCCGCTCATAATGGCAAGCAATGCCTGGGCGGTACAGATATTTGAGGTGGCGCGTTCGCGTTTGATGTGCTGTTCACGGGTCTGCAATGCCATGCGCAGCGCGCGGTTGCCTTGCGCATCAACAGAAACGCCAATGATGCGGCCGGGAATATTGCGTTTAAACTCCTCGCGGGTGGCAAAAAATCCGGCATGCGGACCGCCGAAACCCATAGGGAGGCCAAACCGCTGGTTTGAACCTACAACTACATCGGCTCCCCATTCACCCGGAGGGGTGAGCAATGCCAGGCTCATCAGGTCGGCTGCTACGGCTACCATAATGCCGTTTTCATGCGCGTTTGCAACAAATGCGCTATAATCGTGGATTTCACCTGTTTCGTCAGGGTATTGCACGATGGCCCCGAACCATGAATTGTCCAACGCCGTTTTCTGCCAGTCCCCGGTTACTACTTTTATGCCGAGTGGTTCAGCACGGGTAATCAATACATCAATGGTCTGCGGAAAAAGCTTGTCTGAAACAAAGAAGCGGTTGGCGCCAGATTTCACTGCCTCGCGCGAACGCGAATTATAAAGCATGAGCATGGCTTCTGCGGCAGCGGTGCCCTCATCCAGCAGTGAAGCATTGGCAAGCGGCAATCCGGTAAGGTCGCTGATCATGGATTGGTATATCAGCAGCGCTTCGAGACGGCCCTGCGAAATTTCTGCCTGGTACGGAGTATAAGAAGTGTACCATCCGGGATTTTCCAGGATGTTGCGCTGAATTACACCCGGGGTAATGGTGTTGTAATAGCCTAAACCAATATAAGATTTAAACAGCTTGTTTTTTGATCCTAAATTTTTAAGGTGTGTGAGGTATTCATGTTCATTCAGTGCCTCCGGCAGATTCAATGGTTCAGGCAGCCGTATGGTAGCAGGAACCGTTTCATCGATCAATGCGTCGAGGCCCGAAGCGCCAATGGTTTTAAGCATTCCGGCAATCTCGTTTGCCCTGGGGCCGTTATGTCGGTTGATAAAGTTGTTGGTGAGTTTTGACATGGAGTTGAATATTTTGAAAAACGGTTGAAAGTGCTGCAAAAATGTGCGGCAAAGATAAAGATTATCATATACCCTGAAAAATTTCAAATGTAAAGTTTTAAACTTGTATAAGGTTGATATACAAATATATGACTGTTTTAGTATTTGTATTTCAGAAATACATGCCAGGGGTTATATCCCTCAGTTGATAATCGGAAATGAAGCATAACTAAACCGGAGATTCTCATTTCACTCCGGGAAGAAGAATTGCAAGGTGTTCATCGTATTTATATAACCATTGATAATATTCATTTTTTACCAAGCATATCCGGAAGTCAGGCGTCGCCGTTATAGTGATTTCCGGGATCAGCTGATACGGCAGACAGCAAAGCCCGTAATTGCCAATGCCTCTTTTGCCGGCCTGCGGTTCCGGATGTTGAATCTTTCCGGAAACGGTAATTTGTATTTAAAAAAATCTTAGGTTTGTAATGTAAAACCAGAGATAACTATGAGCTACAAGCGTTACCTTTATCTGTCCATGACCCCGGAGGCCCTGATCTCTTCGATGCTGCCTCCCGAGGAGTTTGGCGTTTATTATGCGGTGGGAACCAACAAACGGACCTCAGGCCAGGCGTTGTTTTTTGAGATCGACCCTGATTTTAAAAGCGATTATTTTAATATGGCGAGCATCGAAACGCGTTGTGTTCCCCATGTTGACGGTAAACCCAAGCGTTCGGTCTATCTTTCTACCTACCGGGTACTTGAGAATATTCCGCTCAGCGCGTTCCGGAATCTGTACCTGACCACTGCCGACGGCAAGGTGCTTGAGCTGACGCCATCGGAATATGTGCCCGAAGAGAAGCCGATACTTCACCTTTATCAGCAGTTATGCCCTGTTACTCCGCGTGTGGTAAGCAAGCTTTCTCCTCCGAAGTTCACTGAATGGGTCACCGACCAGCATAATCCGATATATTTTCCGAAAATTGTTTTTGTTGAGCTGATACTGAACCGTTTGGCCGAGGATCCGCTTACCGCTCCGGTAGGCAATCTTCCCTATGCCAACAAGGATCACCTGCGCGATTGCCTGATCGGCCTGCACATGGGCTATGAAAAACCTACCAAGACCGTGAACAGGTTCTATCAGGGCGATGTGCTTTATCGAACTGTTAAGAACGGATTTTTTGTCGGTGCCAAAGAAGGGTATATTTTCTACAAGTTTCCTGAAACGGATGAACTCCAGAAACTCTATTATCCCTGGTGGAGGTCGGCCCTCAACCTCGAGTTTCCCGAAAAATAGAACAGAATGGCATTAAAAAATAAACCCGGTTAGTCAAAAGGCTAACCGGGTTTTTAATATTCGGGGGCCAGCTATTTTTTGATGCGCATTCCATAAAATGAGCGGTAAACAAAGAATAATCCGATCACCAGAAATACGACGCCAATGAGCGGTGACCAGTCGGTAGCACCTGCGGTTTTGGCCTGTTGGCTCATTTTAACAGCAATTTCTACGGCCAGCAAACCAAAAAGGGTTGAGAATTTGATGATAGGGTTAAGCGCAACGGAAGAGGTGTCTTTATAAGGATCACCAACCGTGTCGCCGACAACGGTAGCTTCGTGCAAGGGCGTACCCTTTTCTTTCAGGTCCACTTCAACCACTTTTTTGGCGTTGTCCCACGAACCTCCTGCATTTGCCATATACATTGCCTGGAAAAGTCCGAAAACGGCAATAGAGATCAGATAGGCGACGAAGAAATTAGGGTCGAAGAAGGCGAAGGCCAGCGTCAGTGAGAAGATTACCCCGAAAATATTCCACATGCCCGACTGCGCATATTGTGTACAAATTTTAACTACGGCTTTCGAGTCTTCAATGTCGGCTTCATCCTTATCAAGCTTAATATTTCTTTTGATAAACTCGACAGCCCGGTATGCACCAGTAGTAACGGCCTGGATGGAAGCACCCGAGAACCAGAAAACCACTGCGCCTCCGGCAATGAATCCGAGGATAACCGGTGCGTCGGTAAGGCTGAGTTTAAGCAATCCAAGCTGGTCGAGCAGCAGGATAATGGCAAAGATCATGGTAGTGGCACCTATAACTGCTGTACCTATAAGTACAGGTTTGGCTGTTGCCTTGAAAGTGTTTCCGGCAGAGTCGTTGGCTTCGAGGTAATGTTTGCCCCTGCTGAAGTCAGGTTCAAATCCGAAATCGCTTTTAATTTCACTGCTGATGCCCTGAATTTTTTCAATCTGGGAAAGTTCGAATACTGATTGAGCGTTATCGGTAACCGGTCCGTAACTGTCAACAGCAATGGTAACCGGGCCCATTCCCAGAAATCCGAAGGCGACAAGGCCAAAGGAAAAGATGGCAGGGTAATTCATGATCTGATCCAGCCCCATATTGGATATGGCAAAAGCTCCGGCCATCAGCCCCATAATCACCATTCCTTTCCAGAAAGCACTGAAATTTCCGGCAACCATTCCTGAAAGAATGGTCAGAGAGGCGCCGCCTTCGCGTGATGCAGTGACGATTTCGTTCACATGCCGCGATTTTGAACTGGTAAAAGCCTTGGTAAATTCGGGGATAATTGCAGCAGCCAGTGTTCCGAAGCTGATGATGGTTGCAAGTTTCCACCAAAGTCCCGAACCAGCGTTCAGATCGCCGATCAGCAGATAACTTACAATATAGGTAACAATGATGGAGACGATGGAAGTAATCCAAACCAGCGAAGTCAGAGGTGCTTCAAAGTCAAAATCGTTTTTGTTTTCGTAGCGTGATACTGAGAACGCCTGGTTAATCTGATAGGAGAATATGGAAGTAAATACCATCAGGATGCGCATGGCAAATATCCATACGATCAGGGTGCTCTGAAAGTCAATGCCCATGGCAAGAACTATAAATGAGATCAGGGCAACGCCTGTAACGCCGTAGGTTTCAAATCCGTCGGCAGTCGGGCCTACACTGTCGCCTGCATTGTCACCAACACAGTCAGCAATCACTCCGGGGTTGCGGGGGTCGTCTTCACCGATGGCAAACACGATTTTCATCAGGTCGGAGCCGATATCAGCGATTTTGGTAAAAATACCTCCTGCGATACGCAGTGCCGAAGCTCCGAGCGACTCTCCAATGGCGAATCCAACAAAGCACGCACCGGCACTCTCACCGGGTACAAAAAGCAGAATGATAAGCATCATAATCAGCTCGACAGTAATCAGCAATACGCCTACACTCATTCCAGCCTGAAGCGGGATAGAAACCACATTCCAGGGTTTTGACTTAAGGGCAGCAAATGAGGTTCGGCTGTTGGCGAGGGTGTTTATGCGAATGCCGAACCAGGCAACACCGTATGATCCGAGGATACCCAGTATTGACCAAAGGAGCACCAGCATAACCTTGCTGAATTCCATGTGATTGAGGCCGAAGAAATAATAGAAAATGGCAGCTCCGATAATAGCAAAAAGTATGACCAGGAATTTTCCCTGCTGATAAAGGTAAGTTTTGCAGGTTTGATAGATAACTTCTGATACTGCCAGCATGGATTTATGCGCAGGCAGTTTTTTGATCCTCATAAACTGCCAGAGCCCGAAACCCATGCCCAGGGCGATGATAAATATACCCCAGGCCAGCAATGTATGGCCATTCATGCCGAATTTCTGGAAATAGCTGTTGCTGAGATCAGGAATAGGCAGGTCTGCTTCACTGGCCATAGTAAACACCGGGAGTAGGGTGGACGCCAGTATAATGCTGAGTTTCTTCATAAATTGGTATTGGTTAATGCTGATTGGGTTGGTTTTTATTTTACAAATATAGAGAAGTAAATATTAAATATTGGCGATCAAAATTATGTTTTTTCAATGCAAGTCACTGTAATCAGGGTATTTTCGACCTGCTTTCATGATGAGTATATGTGCTTAATGGTTCATTTTCCGTTATTTCCGCAATCGATTGCAGGAATCAGGCCTGCTGATTTTTTTTACTTAACCGCAAACCAATCCGGAACTGTCCGGATACTTGTCGGTGTAAAAATTACCAACTCCCCGGTTATATATGCTATCCTGATCTCCGCACCAAGATCTGAGGAGATGTTTTTTCAGGAAGATCACATAATGTATTAGTATTTTCCGGTTACCCGGGCACTATTGCAGAATTTTACATTTAAAGAAAGGGAAAGCTATAAGGTTTCCGAATGACATAAATGCTTCAGAACGTGAAATTTCCGGAATACATTTATATGAAGTGCGCATCAGCAGATGGTATATAACATTTTATTATGGCGATCATTGCTTGATAAAAACTTATATTTCCTATTTTTATCAGCCAAAAACGAACAAAATTACGGGATGGAAAAGATTGCGCTGAAGTTATTGGGTATGATCAACAGCCAGTCGCAGAGTGGTGCGTATACGCTGATTCTGGGAGAGACAGAGGGGAAGAGGCGGCTCCCGATCCTGATTAACGGGTTTGAAGCTCAGGCTATATTGTTTCACATCGAACAAATAAAGATTCCACGCCCATTGACGCATGACCTTTTCAAAAATTTCGCCGACACTTTTGGTATCACTTTTCGCGAAGTCATCATCAGTAAATTTGCGCAGGGCATATTTTATGGTACCCTGGTTTGTGAAGATGCTTCCGGAATCAAAGAAATAGATTCCCGCACTTCTGATGCCATAGCCCTGGCCGTACGTTTCAATTGCCCCATTTTTACTTATGAAGCTGTGTTGGCAGCGGCCGGCGTTTCAATAGAGGAGGAGCCGGATATTGATGACCTGGCAACCGGCGGCATCGGAAGTCAGCCGGAGGGTTATGACTATGATAAATTCACTGTTGAAGAACTTGAGGAGATGATGAATGAAGCCATAGAAAAAGAAGATTATGAGCGTGCATCCCAGCTAAGGGATATCATCAACAGGCGTAAGGCCGGTAAATAGAAATTAACCTCTCATTTTCATAATACGAAAGTCCGAAATGCGTAAAAGATTATTATTGCTTGCTCTGATCGCAGTTGTGGTGCTGCCGGTTACATTGCTAAACGCCCAGTCATTACCAGCCGATTCCATAACGAACATTGACAGCGCGGTGGTCAGGCAAGCTGAAGTCGCAGCCGCTTCAATTCAGAAAGTGGTTGAACCCGGCAATGGTTTTACTTTAAACGGACTGCTTCGCGGGCTGTTGGGAATGATTAGTCTGATCGCCGTAGCCTGGCTCTTCAGTATCGACCGCAAGGCTGTTTCCTGGAAAATAGTCGGCATCGGATTGCTGATACAGGTGACGCTGGCGCTCAGTATTTTACATGTTGCCCCCGTCAGGGCTGTCTTTGAATTTGTAGGACAGATTTTTGTGAAGATCCTTGATTTTACAAAAGCCGGAAGTGAGTTTCTGCTGGGCGGCCTTATGGATGCCAACACCTACGGTTTTATTTTTGCCTTTCAGGTACTTCCAACGATTATTTTCTTCTCGGCCCTTACCAGCCTGCTTTTTTATATGGGGGTTATTCAAAAGATTGTTTACGGACTTGCCTGGCTGATGACCAAAGCCCTGAAACTATCGGGGGCCGAAAGCCTGTCGGTAGCCGGAAATATATTCCTGGGGCAAACGGAGTCTCCGCTCATGATTAAAGCCTACCTCGAAAAAATGAACCGGTCCGAAATTCTGCTGGTTATGATTGGCGGTATGGCTACCCTGGCCGGTGGCGTGTTGGCAGCCTATATAAGTTTCCTTGGTGGCACCGACCCCGTGCAGCGACTGCTTTTTGCCAAGCACCTGCTTGCGGCATCCGTGATGGCGGCGCCGGGAGCGGTTATTATCTCCAAGATTCTGGTGCCACAGAAGGAGCCCATCAACAGCACCATTGAAATTACCAAAGACAAAGTGGGAAGCAATGTGCTTGATGCCATCTCGAACGGAACTACTGAAGGGCTGAAACTGGCCGTAAATGTGGCTGCCATGCTGCTTGTTTTTATCGCATTTATCGCTTTTGCCAATTTCATCCTGATAAAACTTGGGAGCTGGTTTAATCTCAATCCATTGATAGAATCAGCCACAAACGGTCAATACCGTGAACTTTCATTGCAAGTGTTGCTGGGATACCTGTTCGCGCCGCTGATGTGGCTGATCGGGGTAAATTCTTCCGATATTCTTATGCTGGGTCAACTGCTGGGAGAAAAAGTGATTATGACCGAATTTATTGGCTATGTCAGTCTTGCCGATCTGAAAGAATCTGCCAGACTGACCAATCCTAAAAGTATTATTATGGCTACCTATATGTTGTGTGGATTTGCAAACTTTGCTTCCATCGGCATACAGATCGGGGGAATTGGTTCATTGGCTCCCGGTAAGCGGGTTTTGCTTTCAGAATACGGAATGCGCGCCCTGCTGGGAGGTACACTGGCCTCCCTCTTGTCGGCAACCATCATCGGAATTATTCTGGGATAAACAACCTTAAAAAAAAGTCAGGGGCTGCTTTCTGGCAGCCCCTTTAGTATTCCGAGTTATTTCAGGTTAATTAGATCTTGTAGTTCATGGTCAGATTCAATTTAAGCATTGGTCATTTGATGGCCTGTGCTTCAATTCTTTGCGACGAACGATGCCTGCCTGTTAATGATTTGATGTGTGCCGGTATCTTTCGCAGTTTAATATCCTGGCGGCAATTCGTTTAGTGTCAAATGGAATATCGTTGACGTATGTTTCATTCTCATATTTTATTCCACTGGCGTCAAGCGGCATAAAACGGGATGCAATTGCCTCGGTACTGAAGGGAATATCATTGACTGTTTTTTCCGTTTCCGGAATTACAACTACTGAAGTAAAATAAGCGGCACTCACTTTCAGGGTATTGAAAGGAATATCATCCACATAGGCTTCCGGTTCCGGCTGAGGCAGCTTAAGGTGCGCCCAGGCAAGCGATCCTGCAGTGTCAGTTCCGGTTGTATTATTCAGTCCGTTCAGGGGCAGAACGCCCGAAGTGCCAGCCATTGCGGGAGTGATCATCAGCATGGTCAGCATAACGAAAGATATGGTGCAAAGTTTTGTTCTCATGGCAAGAAATATTTAATGACTGGTGTTTGGTATTCTCCATTATGCTAAAAGTGTGCCATAGGTTATAACAAATTGTAATACAGTGCTTTGTATAAGATATTTTTAAAGGTTGGATGTTAAGGTGTACGATTCCGGATAGCTTTTGTGCAGAAGCGTACAAAAAAGATCCCGGGCATTTGATAGTGCCCGGGATTAAGTAAAACGGATCAGAAGTGGCGGATCAATCAGTATTTGATGAATCTGGCTACACCTTTATGATCATTGTCTGAAATCAGAATCAGGTAATTGCCTGTCTGCAGCGCACTGATATCCAGCTCAATTTTTCCGGGATTGAACATATCCGGGTAATTTCTGATGATTCTGCCTTCGGTTGTCGTTACAGAACAATTGATTGTAGCAGAAAATTCCCGGGTGTCAAGATAAATGGTCTGCGTAGCAGGGTTTGGATGAAGCCTGATGTTTTGGATCCCGTTTTCTGCAATTCCACCGCAAATATAAAATCCTACTTTAATCTCGTCCGATCCGGAACAATTTCCGGTTTCATATTCAACCCTGAGGGTTACAGTATTCAGCCCGATTCCTGTTGAATCAAGCACAAACTGTGTTTCTTCGGAAGCCAGCACACCATCCAGATACCAGCGGACCGATCCGTAAACGTCCCCTGTATCAAATCCTATGGAAGTTTCGGCACATATCAGGGTGTCGGGGCCAAGTGTAAAATACTCAAAAGGAATTACCGAGAGTTCAATGTTGCCCGTTGCAGTCTGCTGTTGGGAATCAGTTACCAATACCCAGTAGGTAGTGGATTCGGAAGGTGAAACCCTGATGGAATCGGTTTGTTCGCCCGTACTCCACTGATAGACATAGGGCGGGAAACCACCGCTTACTTTGACTTTCAGGGTCACGGAATCACCTTTGCAGATAGCCGTATCCTGTGCTATGACCACCAGCGGGTTGAAATTCTGGATATTATCTCTGTATCTGGCCGTCATTATGGGGCCTTCCTGGGTAATGGTGAGCAGGGGGATATCCTGCCCATTGCCAAGCCACTGATATTCGATGTAATTTCTTATTACGGGGAAACCTGTCTGGATGGAGTCCAGATAAAGGCTGTCGCGTTCATAAATGGTTGATTTAACGCGTAATGTTTCAAAGGTACCGTAAGGGGTGGTTAAGGAGCCCCATCCGTCTGCCTGGTTTACCCTTTTTCTTTCAATGCTGAAGTAGCCAATGCCAGGTAAGCCAAGACTATAGTTTGAAGTACTGGAGTCGGATGGTGAATTGTATTGCAGTGGAAATGAATACAATAACTCAGGCAGGTCGAACTTCATGGGAACAGGAATTCCCATTATAGTTGCAGCATAGCCGGGGCGGTTATAACTCCCGGTTGTGGCCCTGTAATAGACATATGCATCCGTGATGTCGAATCCGGGTACAAAATCGATGTTGGTAACCGGAGAGGCGAGGTTGGCCACATTCTGGTTGAAAACGATCTGATAAAGAAAAGGCGTGGAATTGATGCTCAGATATTCTTCCACCGTCTGGCTTACCGGGGCAAGTGAAGAAAAGTCCCATGTGTAGCCGGGGCCGGTAAGCGCCGGGTCTATGCCTGTCAGATCTATGGCTGTGCTTACCCGGATGGTGTCACCAATATCCGGCATGTCGCTCCGGGTAATGGTTATCTGGCCTTTTGCCTGGATCTGAACTATCAGAAAAACTAAAGTAAATAAGCCGAAAAGAGTTTTCATAGTCTGTGTTTTTGTTGAACTTCGTATAAAAAGTAAACAAATCTGGCCATTAAATGGCGCTAAGTTATATCAATTCATTATTTCTCATGGGTATCCTTTTTCCGGACTTCTTTTTTTCGTTTTCGCCCGAATAGCTCTGAGAAACGGTCGAATTCATACCTGTAGTATATACCAACCCCCTGTTTATAGTTGGCATTGTATGAATTGATCTCAAAAGGATTGTTGGATTTGTTATAGGCTTTCACCCTGAAACGTCCGTCGCGCGTAATTTTAACATCAATCACCACATCTCCGATAATGTTATTGGTGTTCTGGGTGGATCCGGAACTCATTACTCCAAGATTGCCATCTATGGTTACCCGGTCATCGAAGAGATGCGTAGAAAGCGCAACTTCCAGGGCTTCAGATGACAAAGCATCGCCGGTCCGGTAATTCACACCGATATCAATATCTTTGCTGATTTGCGAAAGCATATTGCTTAACTGATTGGTTAGCACTTCGATGGATGAAGTCCCCACACTCCCGGCCAGACTCGTATTTCCGGTAAAACTGAAGGATTTTAGCAGTAAAAGTGAAACCATTTGCTGGGTCATGCCCACTTCGTTTGTGGTATCGATCGCGGCAAACACGCTCTGCCGCAGCGATTCCTCAGCATCCGGCAAACGGATACTGAATCCGATATCCGGATTGTAAAGGTTGTTTTTCAAATGGATAATACAATCGACCGGGATTGAACGGTTGGCATATTCAGGTATTCCTGACAGTTCCGGAATTCCTTTGAGGGAGGCCCGTAATTTATAGACAGCTTTAACATTAAGGTCGGCTTCGTAAGGACTGCCATTGAACGAGATTTTGCTGCCCTGATCGATAGAAAAGACTCTGTTGAGCACATTCTGCAGTGTAAAGAGGAAGGTGCCGCTTTCAATTACATAATCCCCGAACATGGTAATATCTCCGCGTGTATCAATGCCCATTTGTAACTGACCATTGCCATTTGCCTTGATATTTCCGATGTTTTCGGGCAGAAACAGCTGAATACTGGCATCTCTGGTTACATTCAGCAGCATATCCAGATTTACGCCTGATGTGACCGGTTCGAATATATCGGGTTTCAGATTCTGATCTGTATTATTTACAAACCGGATATAGGCATTTTCAGTGGCATCCTCATTCAGGTTGATGGGAATGAAAATGTTGGTTTCTTTGTCTGACTTTACGCGTATATTCATCCTGAGGTCATCAAAAGGTCCTTTGATGCTTACTGCCCCTGACGCAAATGCACTCCCGTAAAAGAGTTCGTTATCTTTCATGGTTGTGTTGAGTCCCGCAAGGTTGCTGGCATTCACTGTCATATCCATAACCATATCCCTGAAATAATTATGATTCAGATTGAAATTCATCAAACCTGTATTTCCGAGTGAATCATAAATCATAACATTGCTTGCACTGATCTGTGAAGGAGTGACTGAGACCTTATCGGCCAGAGAGTAGGTGACATTCAGGTAATCGATTTTCATTTGAGTCCGCATAAGTTGCAGGGAACCGGTAAATACCGGCTTGTTGAAGGTTCCCGTCATTTGAAGATCACCGCTTGCATAACCCCTCAGGTTTGAGGCAAAGCCTTTCAGAAATGGATTCAGTGTAGCCAGATTGTAATTGAGCGTTGTAATGTCAAGGTCAAAATTCTGTGAAATATCGGGATCGGGATAAATAAATCCTTTAACCGTTACCGGTGTGTGGGTGCCTATATTACCCCTGTATATTATCCCCGCATCAATGTCCAGTCCGGATCTGTCGCTATCCCAGCGGGTTATTATCTTCGCGTCCCCGAGCTTTTCCCTGTTAAAGGAGAAGTCCTTTACTAACATGTTCGCCTTCAGCTTTCTTGAAGCATAAAGATCATTAACCATGATGGTTCCGCTGAGGATACCGTCAAAATCTATATTGTCCTGATTGAGCAGCAAATCCGCGCTGGAAATATCAAATTTCTTGAATTCAAGGAACAGTGAGTCCGAAATATTTTCGGAAATTTTTCCGGAAATTGTTAACTCCTGATTTAATCCTTTGATAATTAGGTTATTGATGTAGACAGAAGTGCTGTCAATGATGAGATCCCCGTTTTGCCGCGCGATAAAAGTGGAATCATTAACGGTAAACCTGGCTTTTGTTAAACCCGACCTGATTCTAGGCTGATCGTGAAAGGTGAAAAACCCTCCGATATCCCCGCTGTTGTGCATTAGCTCCGCAGGATTTCCCCACTTGAAGTTATAGGTGATGCTGTCGCCCCTCATTGCTGCATCAAAACTGAAATTGTCGATGCCAAGCGCCTGCTCATCTTCTTCTTCCGGTTCTTTGAAGATAATGGATGATGCACCGGTTGTGAGTGTCAGTGAATTTCCTGAATTCTGTCCCCTGACATACCAGTTGTTAAATTTAATGCCATTCAGTTCAAAGAGGTCTGTCTGTCCGTTGAGCAGAATGGTGCTTGATGTTGAGTTGTAACTTCCAAACAGATAGGTGGTTGAATTGAGTTTCAGGTTTGGCAGAAATAATTCAGTAAGGTGATGTACATCCTTTATTACGATGTTATAATCAAAAAGCTGCTCCTGACTTACATTCCGGTTAATTTTTGGGGTGGGTTGGAAGGATGGCAGATAAGTATTGATGATGTTCAGCAGGGAAGAATAAAAATCATGAAAGGTGAATTTTCCTGAAAATTCAGCATCGGCGAAATCAGATTCCAGACTCAGCGTTTTCAAATCCGGCCCGAAGGTGAATGTTTTTAATTCAATTTTATTCACGGGATAATAGTTTCCCGACTCTTTGTAAAGGGTGTTGTAGAAATTAAGATTTCCGAGTATGTTGTCAATATTAGAACCGGTAAAATTCAGGCTCATACTTGTACTCAGTGAAGAGGAGGAGTCTCTCTCCCACAGGTTCAGCCTGCTCAGGTAAGCATCTTTAACCTCTGAAATAAAATTAAATCGCGGGATTGAATCTGAAAGATCAACCAGCCCGTTGAAATCCAGGTCAATCAATTCATCTCTCAGTGTAAGCTGACCGTTAAATTCCCGGTTCAGGAACTGTCCGTTCAGCCTGATGTCATTGAATTCGTTTCCAAGTATCTGGATGCGTTGTACATCACCTGCAAGGGTAGCGCTGATTTCTTTTTGCCTGCTGATTATTCCGTCAATCTCGGCACTCAGGTCAATAAGACCGAGATATTTCTCGGCTTTCACGCTTTTACCCAGCTGCCATTCAGATAAAGTCAGGTGACCGTTGTATTGAATATGCTGGTCTTTCCCGCTTTTCAGACTCAGATCGGTCTTTACCGTACCCGTTCCAGTCCTGAAGGTGGCAGCGGAAACAAAATCATTGATAAATCCCGTAAAATATCCCTTGATTCTTATATTTCCCAGATTGTTAACGATTTCAGGAATTCCGGCATTTACACCATGGGGGAGCCTGAATGCAATAAGGTCCTGATAATTGGTTTTAAAATCCCTGACGTTAAGGTGAATAAATGTTTCGGATATATCCGGAAGGCCATCCATGGTGATATTGCCCTCAAAATAGGTGTTCTCACGGTATCCTAACCTGAATTGCCTGGCTTTCAGCGAGGAAACAGTCCCCATGACTAGTCCGTGAATCTTGAGGCTTTCATTGACCCCTTCCAGGACCGGAGTGAAATAGCCGATGTCGCCCAGCTGAATGGTGGTCCTGTCGAAAAGGCCATACATTTTTACACTGTCGGTGAAGTGGTTGTAGCTTCCGAACCCGGAATGGAGAAACTTCAAATCCACGTTGATCTCGCTCCCCTGCGTTTTTATATGCAGTTGCCGGGCGACAACGGAATCTTTGCTGATCAGACAATTGGTATATAAATCATTCAGGATAAATCCGGACTTTTCTTTCAGACTGAGGCTGCGTATCTGCGCAGTGATACTGTCAGGAAAAACCGCCAGCCGGCGGATTTCCATATTCAGGCCGGATAATGAGAGGTGATTATAATCTATTCCGGAAGCAACCGTGTCTTTCAATCCATTATTGTAAGTAAATTGCGAACCGCTGATCCGTATTCCCGAAATGCCCAGTTTCCAGGGCTTGCCGGTAGTTTCCCGGGCAGCAGTATCGCCGCTGCTGAAATAATCTGCTATAAAGCTGTAATTCATCAGACTGTCGGAAGCATGGCGGGCAATATTGATTTCCGCCTTGTCAAGACTAATTGCAGAAATCGCCAGAAAACGTCTTTTATAATCTATCTTCCCCGGGCGGAACTTAATGCGGGCTGCTTTCAGCAGTTTCTGATTATGTTTGTCGTTAATCAGGACATCTTCGAACACAACATTAAAAAACCAGGAAATGTCTATCGAGCTGATGCTGATTTTTGTGCCAAGCTCAGCCGAAAGGTAATTTGCAGCAATCCGCACCAGCCTTGTCTGAACGTAGGAAGTCCGGAATACCCCGTAAATTAAGGTAAGCGACATCGCCAGGATGACAAGGGTGAAGGCTGATATTTGAAGTGTCTTTTTGATAACTTTGCAACGTTAGAATTCACCTGTTGTTCTGACCGGTCCGAAATGAATGATTCATAACCTGCAAAGGTCATAAAAATCAGCTTACAGACTTAACCACATAAGCAGATTTTCAGCGATGACGGTGAACTTTCAGTTGTTTTATCCGAAAAATTATGCCAATCTATATCCTTGGAATAGAATCTTCATGTGATGATACCTCAGCTGCTGTGCTGAGTGACACTGAAGTCCTGTCGAATGTAATTGCCAATCAGCAGGTTCACTCCAATTTCGGAGGTGTTGTCCCTGAGCTTGCGTCGCGTGCGCACCAGCAGAATATTATTCCGGTTATTCATGAAGCTATTCAAAGAGCCGGAATCAGAAAAGAAGACCTCCATGCCATAGCCTTTACCCGCGGACCGGGTTTGCTGGGCTCACTATTGGTTGGCACTTCATTTGCCAAGTCGTTCGCTTTAGGATTGAATATTCCGCTTGTGGAGGTGGATCACATGCAGGCTCATATCCTGGCACATTTTATCAGACCAAAACACTCAGAGGAAGCAGTGCCGCGGTTTCCATTCCTGTGTCTTACCGTTTCGGGCGGTCACACCCAGATTGTCAGGATTGATGATTACTTTAAGATGGAAGTGATCGGACAGACCATTGATGATGCGGCCGGTGAAGCTTTTGACAAGGCCGCGAAAATCATGGGACTGCCATATCCGGGCGGACCATTGGTGGATAAATTCGGCAAAACCGGGAATCCAAAGGCTTTTAGTTTCTCGAAGCCCGGCATCCCCGGACTGGATTACAGTTTCAGCGGGTTAAAGACTTCATTTCTCTATTTTCTGCGCGACAGGCTGAAAGAAGATGCTGATTTTATTGAAAATAACAAGGCTGATCTCTGCGCTTCCATTCAGGACGCTATTGTCGGTTCATTGATGGATAAACTTCTGAAAGCAGTTAAACTTACAGGGATAAGGCAAGTGGCAGTTGCCGGAGGTGTTTCGGCAAACTCAGCGTTACGCAGGGCATTCACTGAGCAACAGGAATTGGGTGTAATTCAGGCGTTTATACCTGAATTTCAGTTTACTACAGATAATGCGGCAATGATTGCGATTGCCGGCTATTTTAAATTTCTGAATAAAGATTTTGCGGATTTTTCGGTTTCACCTTATTCCCGGTCCGGCAACCGCGTATAAACTACCCCTTGCGATTTCTTATTCATTAAGAAGCAGCCTTCTTTCAGCCCTTTGTTCAGCTAGCTTAACGATACCCGTGACAGGATTTTACTGTAAATCAACATGCCGGTGAAATCCATACCGGGGATTTCGCCTGGTGTATTTGAGCAGCGATAAACTATTGTTTATTGAATTTCTGTAAATCCGGTTGAATCGCTTTTCCGGAGCACTCCGGAAACACGGTCATAAACCATAATTTTTTCAGGAGTCTGCCCTCCAGGCATATTCATTCTTATATATCTATTTATCAGATAGTTGTGAAAATTTCCCGCATTAATGTATCCTGTATTCCTTCCTGCCTCATAAACATCAGTAATTCTCAGACTGTCAACGGCGTATAAGTATTTCACCTCGCCTGAAAGAGGAAAATATCGGAAGTCTGATTCTGAGTAATCACTGATGGCCTCGCTGTTAAATACCACCCTGATTGCGGAGTCTGAGTGGTTTAAGCCTGACATCTCAAACCAGCTGTTAATATTGATTCCGGTGATAAAAAACTCATAGCGGTATGATTCGTCATCACTGAAACTTGCCTGATCCTTAACCGGGATATAGTATTCTTCCAGTTGAAGCTGGGCTAGGTTTAAAATCATGCGGTTTTCGCCCGTGGCCAGAAATGTATGCGAGTTATAATCTTTAAACACCTTGTACCCCAGTTGTCTCAACCCGTACGACAACCCGTTAACATATCCGTCTATAAAGATTGAATCGTCGATGTATTGAACCAGTTCGGTGTATTGCAGTAAGAGGGTATTTCTGTTTTCTTCCGGCAGTGAATCAAGGTTCAGGGAATCAGGTACCTTAAATCCTTCTTTGAAAACCAGGTCTGGAGCGATCAGCAAAACGGCCGTTGTTTCTTTTTTATTCAGGTAATCGCCGGCAAGCCTGCGTTCAATGCCGCATGAGGAGAGCATTGAAGCAAGGCCGGTGAAAAGAATCACCGGCACCAGGATCCGTTTATGCAGGTTTTTAAGCATGATTTAAACGTTATCGCCGCATTTCAGATTTTCAGCCATGGCTTTCCCGAATTTCAGGCCAAAAGATCTGGCTTTTTCTTCCTCCGAAGTATCCGCTGAAAACTTTATAAACAAATTTTCATCAAAAAGTTTCAGTTTCAGGTTGCTGAAGTTTGACTCGATCAGTGATGCACCTTCTCCGCTCCATCCATAGGAACCAAAAGCTGCAGCCAGTTTGCCGCGGTCGCGGATGGGATTGATCAGTGCAAAAACCTGGTAAATCTGCAGGAGAATATTCTGGTTAATGGTTGGTGAACCCAGCAAAATCCCCGATGATTTCGCAAGTTGTTCGTCTATGCTTCCGAGACTGGCTTTTTCAATGTCCATTACCTCAACATCTATGTTGCCGGCTTGCTTTATTCCGTCTGCAATAAAATTTGCAAGATCACCGGTATTATGATAGGCCGATACGTAGGCGATAAACACCCTGTTTTTGACCGGATTTTCTATTGCTGCCAGCGCGCGTTTTTCCGACATATCGACATATCGTTTCCAGTTCTTCCGCAATATAGGGCCATGTCCGGTGCATATTGCAGAAATCTCAAGTGGTTTGATTTTCTCAATGGCCTTCAGCATAAACTTGCTGAATGGCTTAAGAATTACATCAAAATAGTAATTAAAGGCATCGTCATAATTGTCCACCAGGTCATCAAACATGGCTTCAGAACAGTAATGTGCTCCAAAAGAATCACACGTGAACAATACCTTATCCTCTTCAAGGTATGTATAAATAGAATCGGGCCAGTGAAGATTCGGCGCATTATAAAACCGGAGTGTTTTGTTCCCCAGTGAAAGTGTATCCCCGTCCTTAACCTGCAGGGATTTGAATTCAGTGCCAAACATGTCTTTCAGATACCTGAGCGCATTTCCGCTGCCGACAACGGTCGCATCCGGCGCAATTCTGAGCAGGTTTGCCAGATTACCGGAGTGATCCGGCTCGGTATGATCAAGGATGATGTATTCAATTTCAGCCGGATTACAAACCTGCCTGATTTTTTGCTCATAGGTATTCCAGAATCTGAGTTTGGTCGTTTCAATGATGGCCTTTTTTCCGGCGTTGATAAAATAGGAATTGTAAGTCGTTCCGTATTTGGTTTCCATTACCACATCAAAAGTCACGATATCGTGGTCGAGGATTCCAATCCATTTAACATCGGCTGTAACATCAAGAACTTGGTTGTCAGTCATTTTTTAAATAGTTTTATGAATTTCAAAAATCTATGGTCATCTGAATGGCATCCTCATCAGGAGGAGCCTTACGTTCCCGGGGCGGCAGTTCTATATCCCTGTTTTCGTGATCCTCTTCCGTTGTCTGAGGGTCGGGGAGCTCCGTTTCCTCAGCAGGGGTGTAGGGGAGGGGGTCAAGCTGGTTTATTTTTTTCACTGCATGTGTTGTCAGCCTTTTCCCCTTTGCCCTGAAACTCTTCACATCAATAAATCCGGCCGCTTCAATTTCCAGGTTATCGATGACCTTATTGTTCAGTTTATCATCAAACACAATACTGAATCTTGGCAGCCAGTCTGTTGAAACACAGATCAGTTTTGTTTCAGGTTCCTCGCCGAGGAAATCGGTTTTTTTATCGGAAGGTTCCGCCAGAAACCGCTTGAGATAATAAAACTGTTTTTCACCGTTGAAGTAAACCACACTGATGGGTTTTTCAGGATTAAACTTTTCAATCATCAGCAGGTCTTCGTCAAAGTGATTGGCAAGGTCGAAGTTGAAAAGCCGGTAATGGCCTGACTGGGTGATGGTAAGTATCTTGTCGTCACCCGAGAATGCGCCAAGCAGCCTGCCGCGGCCCTCCGTGTTCAGCCGGCGTATGGAGTCATCGAACCAGATGTCGCGGGCTCCAAGTGTTGATATGCCGGCTTCAGCCTGACTGATCTTTTTTACTGCATATTTAGTAAGAATATTGCCCTGCGAATTTCTCCCCTTTATGGCCAGTTCGCTGAAGTCAAAATCAAAGACAGGTTTTTTCAGTTTAGGCCTGGGCTTAAGGTTTACTTTCACCAGTTCGGCTTCTCCGTTTGGATTGGCAGTAAAGTAAAGAACTTTTGATCCGGCTGTTCCCTTTGTGAGACTGTATTCTTTGTCACGGGTGATACCTACTACCGCGAACCGTTTTACATATGCTGCCCCGTTCCTGCCATCCTGGTAGATCATGTTGTATATGGTGCGTTCATCATTTTTTCTGAATACATCGATGTGGATGATGTGCTCTCCGACAAAAACCTTATCAGCGACTTTTGTCACGATGAAAGTGCCGTCTTCCCTGAAAGCAATAATATCATCGATGTCAGAGCAATCACATACATATTCATCTTTCTTCAGGCCTGTTCCTGCAAATCCTTCTCCACGGTTTACATAAAGCTTCTGGTTGGCTGCAGCAACCATTACTGCCTCAATATTGTCAAAGTTCCTCAGTTCTGTGCGCCTTTCCCGCCCTTTCCCGAATTTTCTCCTGATGTTCTTAAAATACTCGATGGCATATTCGGTCAGATTGGCCAGGTAATGTTCAACCTGGGCCTTTTCGTCGCTGAGATTGTTAATCAGTTCATCGGCTTTGAATGTATTGAATTTCGAAATCCGCTTGATTTTTATTTCCGTGAGACGCAGGATGTCATCAATGGTAATCTCTCTGTAAAACTGAGGTTTATATGGTTCAAGACCTTTGTCGATGGTCTTGAGTACATCGTCCCAGCTTGTACACTCTTCAATATCCCGGTAAATCCGGTTCTCGATAAATATTTTTTCAAGCGAAGCATAAAGCAGGCTTTCAAGCAATTCCTGCCGCCTGATTTCAAGCTCCATTTTCAGCAATTCAACTGTTTTTTCAGTCGATTCTTTCAAAATCTGCCTGACGCCCAGGAATCTTGGTTTGCCATCACTGATTACACAGTTGTTGGGTGAAATTGAAATTTCGCAATCGGTAAAGGCATAAAGCGCATCAATAGTGGTGTCGGGCGAGATGCCAGGAACCAGGTGTATCAGTATTTCAACATTCTGCGCTGTATTGTCATCTATTTTTCTGATTTTGATCTTGCCTTTTTCATTGGCGTTTATGATGGAATCAATCAGACTCTCTGTGGTTACGCCAAAAGGAAGTTCACTGATAATCAACGTCTTTTTGTCATACTGGCTCACTTTAGCCCTGAGTCTGACTTTTCCACCCCTGAGGCCGTCGTTGTATCTGGAACAGTCGGCAAGTCCTCCTGTGGGAAAGTCGGGCAACAGTTCAAAATCTTTTCCCTGCAGAATTTTTATGGACGAATCAATCAGCTCGAGAAAATTGTGAGGAAGTATTTTGGACGCCAGTCCTACTGCAATGCCTTCCACGCCCTGAGCCAGCAGCAAAGGGAATTTAACCGGAAGCGTGACCGGCTCTTTATTTCTGCCGTCGTAGGAAAGTTTCCATTTGGTAGTTTTGGGGTTGAAAACGACTTCAAGCGCAAATTTGCTCAGTCTGGCTTCAATGTACCTGGGCGCGGCAGCACTGTCGCCGGTATGGATATTGCCCCAGTTTCCCTGCGTTTCAATCAGCAGGTCTTTTTGCCCAAGTTGTACAAGCGCATCGCCGATCGAAGCATCGCCATGAGGGTGGTACTTCATGGTATGTCCTATGATGTTGGCCACTTTGTTGAAACGACCATCGTCAAGCTCATCCATGGCATGGAGCAGACGGCGCTGAACAGGTTTCAATCCGTCGATTATTTCCGGAACGGCCCTTTCCAGAATAACATATGACGCATAATCCAGAAACCAGTTTTCATACATGCCCGAAAGATGGACGGTTTTATGCATCTCGGCTGGTTCTGCCCCTGACTGCACTTCCGGAATCTCTTCCGGCTGAAATTCTTCTGATCCGTTATTCAAATTATTCTCTTCCATTTGATTTTATTGCTATTCCGGTATTCCGGCGAAGATAAACCATTAACCTTCCGTTTTGTATGTTTTTCTGAAAAATCGCAGCAACAGCACTTCGGCTGTAATTGCAATAAGCGCGGCAATGATAAACCATTTCCATAGCTTCTTTCCGGAACTGTCCTCTGAAATTATTTTACCGAGATCTTTCTTTCCGTGCTCCAGCAATTCCATTCCCGGAATTCCGGCAACAAGCTGCCGGAGCCCCTCCATGCTTGCGGTTCTCAGGTCTGATTCTTTCCTGTTAATATTGAAAGCCAGTGTGGTAATAAGGTTTTCTCCATCCATTATGTAGTAAAAACCTGCTTTTTCTATCTGGTCGTTTACATATATAAAACTGCGGCCATCAATGCTTCTGTATTCCGGAATGAATTCGTAATCACCGCTTTCATTCCTGATTTTAAAAACATTTTCTCCTTCAGGCTTCACGGTGCCGGCATTTATTCCCCCGCCGCCGCTTGTATAGTACATAAACGGTTGCACATCTTCACTCTGAAACGCAATGTTCAGCATAACAGGTACGAAAATGGCATGCCGGGGGAAATTCCCCGCCTCATCAGCAAGCGGGATGGCACTCAGATAAACCTTGCCGCTGCCACCCGGGAACACCGTCATCAAGGGGTCTCCGTTGTCAAGACTGATCAGTGTTTCACTTTTGCCACCAGAACTTTGTAGAATGCCGAAATGCTTCAGTATTGTCGGGAGATCAATGTTATCTTCTTTAAGGGTGTTTTTCTCAAATACGTCCCTCAGTATCGGGTGGTTGGTATTCAGGGATGATATCCTGCTTTGTGCTGAATCAATTTCACGATAGAGATCGGAGCCAAGTTCAGACAACAGCAGGTTTAAATCAGCAGCCTTTGCGGATAAAGAAGGAAAAATCAACAGATTGCCTCCTTGATTAATGTATCTAACAAGTTCCTGAACAGCGCCACTTGAGATGGTTTTCAGGTTGTTAAGGATGATCAGCCGGTATGAAGGGAGTGAGGAGTAATCAATCTGACGGTCAGATGAATTGTCAAGGTGCAGGATTGAGTCCAGCCCGAAAACAGGAACCAGATATTTGTTAAATGCTTCGTTCTGGTTGACGGCCAGCACGGGTATGTGCTCGGATACCCTGAAAACAAAGTAATAATTATCGTCGAATGTTACCGGATAATCATTGATTTCAGCAACAGCCTTAAAGACTCCCGCGTTTGGATTGCTGAATGAGAGGTTCACCAAAGCACTGCCTTCAGCGGGGATATCAACAGCTGCAACAGCACGTTGCGACCCGTTGATCATAAGTCTTACCGGTATTTTCTGGACGTCGTCTTTTGAATTGTTTCTGATTCTTATCCGGAGATCAGCGATCTGATTGATTCTGAGCACGGGATTTTCGAACCAGCAGGTGTCAATATAAAGGTTGCCGGTTTGCTTTCCCTGAACTGGAATAAAATAAGAGTTATAGCCGGATGTGCTGTCAGGCAGTTTTGTAAGCAGGGTGCTTTGCTGAAAGTCGGAGATAATGTAAGCAATGGAGGCAGGTGTCCTTTGCCTGTTGAAGAGATCCCGCTGTCTCGAATCTATTTCTGCCAGGGTCCTTACAGCAGGACTTACAGCAATTTCTCTGACAGATTGAACAAATTCATCCCGGCTGACAAACCTCTGATGACGGCCCTCAAAATCGTTGGTAAGTAACTGAAAGCGATCATCAGCATCAAATGCGGAAGCTATTTTTACGGCTTTGTTCCTGGCTTCATCTATAAGCCGGCCCTCATCACCGCTTGTTTCCATGCTAAAGGAATTGTCGATAAAGACGCTGACCGCATTTACCTTTCCGGAATTTATTTTACTGTCCGAAGGAATGTAGGGCTGGGCAAATGCAAAGACAAGAAAAACTATGGTAAGTATTCGTGTGGCAAGTACCAAATAATGAAGCAATTGAGACTGTTTCCGGGTGCGCAGCTGAAACTGGCTGAGCAATCTTACATTGCTGAAATAGATCCTTTTGTATTTCCTGAAATTAAACAGGTGAATGACAACCGGGATTATCACCGCCAGAAGACCGAAAAGAATATTGGGATAAATAAATTGCATAGATGCCTGACTGCCGGAGCCTTTAATACCATGCAAAATTAAACAAATCCACCATTATTTACAGGCCGGTCTCCGGCCATAATTAAAAAAGCCCGTATTTACACACGGACCTGACCCTGATAATATGGATTTCCTGCTACGGATAGGTTGCCGGAAATCAACTCCATAGGGTGATTTTCCGGTATATACCCGCACGCACCTGATAAGACTTATATTCTGACCGATCAGGGACTTTGATTGTCCCGGGTTTGAGAAATCAGCAATGATTCAGCAATATATCAGCAACGACTCGTTATATTCCACTTCCACACCTTGTCTGTGCTTTGCTTCCTTATGGGCAAGCGTTCTTAAGATGTTAGAAGATTCTTCATCAGGTGATTTGGATGAAAGTTCAAGGAAGAGCCTGAAAGAAGACCTGGCTTTCCGCATGGCAATAACAAGTGCTTCGGAATAATTCGGATCTTCCTTGCCGGCATTTGCTGCATGGCAGTCGTATAACTCAAGGCTGAAAGGAAATCCGGGAGATTCTGTTTCTGCAAATGAGTATCTGATCCTCGACAAACTTACCATTTGTGCGTATTCTTCTCTGGCATATTGACTGAATAGCCGTTTGATTTTGTTGTTGCGCGCCTGGTTTGACAGACGGGAATAAAATTCGGCACATTCTTTGGCTGAATTGATGGCGTAATGCAGTGCATCATCAAATGATCTGAAAGTCTTCATGGTGCATAAGGTTGACAGGTTAGCTTAATTGTTGGTTAAGGAAATCAGCTGAATATATTTATTAATATCCGATCACCCGATAAGTAACTGCCTGATCAATAAAAAAGCCCGGAAATTTTTCCAGGCTAATTTATTTGACTTCAGAGATTTAGTTTTCCCTCAGTACGTGCTGGTCATACTCAATCTCAAACCTCAGTTTGTGCTTGGATTCTTCCTGTGCAAGCGTCATGAAGACATCTTTGATATCCTGGTTCTCTGTTCTTTCGGCAAGGTCAAGGTAAAGTCTGAAGGCGGCCTTTTCCTTTTTCATGGCAACGACCAGGGCTTCGGCATAGGTAAGATCCGGCCCCGGGAGAACGTCAACGAGGTAATCGCTGATTTTTAGGTCATCCACTTTCTCAGTGCTGATCATAATCTGGCCTGAATCGCGGATACTGATCAACCTCGCTTTATGTGACATTTCTTCATGGGCATATTGGAAAAAAATCTGCTTCATTTCCTGGTTTCTTGCCTGCCCTGACAATCTCGTATAAAAATCAACCGATTCTTGTTCGGAATTTATCGCGAAGTGCAGGATTTCATCAATATTGTTGAAATTTTTCATGGTTCCGTTTCTTTGGTTCAGGGCAAAAATATAAATTTCAAAGGCTTCGGTGAAATATTATTTCATACGCAGATACTTATAATCCTTAAGATAACATCTTTCTATGGAAAGCGTAAGTAACTGTATATGAATGATATAACTTTATTTTTATGTTATTTTTGCATGTCTTAAAAGTAATTTTTTCAGTGATTTACGCAAAAAAAAAGCCCTCGCGAAACGTGAGGGCTAAGGTTATCAACAATAGGTATTCTTTCAGGAATCAGATCACGCCCTGATCAAGCATAGCGTTGGCAACTTTAAGGAAGCCGGCAACATTGGCTCCTTTCACATAGTTAACGTAGCCGTCGGCCTGTGTGCCATTTTTTACACATTGGTTGTGAATCTCCTTCATGATCTGGTGCAGGCGCATATCAACCTCTTCTGCAGTCCAGCTGAGTTTCATTGAATTCTGTGTCATTTCAAGACCTGATGTTGCTACACCGCCGGCGTTTACAGCTTTACCCGGGCCGAACATGATCTTGTTCTCAAGGAATAAATTGACAGCATCGGGGGTTGATGGCATATTGGCTCCTTCTGCAACACAGATAACGCCGTTGGCGATGAGGGTTTTTGCATCCTCCAGGCCAAGCTCATTCTGTGTAGCGCAGGGGAGGGCAACGTCACACTTAACTTCCCATGGGCGTTTGCCCTGATGGAACTGGGCATTCGGGAATTCATAGGAATAAGGTTTTACGATGTCCTGGTTCGAAGCCCTGAGTTCAAGCATGTAATCGATCTTTGCTCCGGAAATTCCGTCGGGATCGTAAATATACCCGTCGGGACCTGAAATGGTTACTACTTTGCCCCCAAGTTCATTCACTTTTGTTACAGCGCCCCAGGCAACATTGCCGAATCCGCTGATGGCAACAGTCTTGCCTTTGAAATCAAGGTTTTTGGTCAAAAGCATTTCCTGTGCAAAGTAAACAGCGCCAAATCCGGTAGCTTCCGGTCTCATGATGCTGCCACCCCAGTTCCGTCCTTTTCCGGTCAATACGCCGGTGTGCTCCGAAGCAAGTTTCTTGTACATGCCATAGAGGAAACCGATTTCACGTCCGCCAACGCCAATGTCACCGGCAGGAACATCGGTTTCTGGCCCGATCATCTTCCACAATTCAAGCATGAATGACTGGCAGAAACGCATGATTTCGGCATTCGATTTTCCCTTGGGATCGAAATCACTTCCACCCTTGCCACCGCCCATCGGCAGCGTGGTAAGACTGTTCTTGAAAATCTGCTCGAATCCGAGGAACTTCAGAATGCTAAGGTTAACACTCGGGTGGAACCTGAGTCCTCCCTTGTAAGGCCCGATGGCGCCGTTGAACTGCACCCTGTAACCAAGGTTAACATGAACTTTGCCATTGTCGTCAACCCAGGGAACTTTAAAAGTTAAAATCCTGTCCGGCTCAACGATGCGCTCGATGATACCGGCTGATTCAAACTGTGGGTTCTCGTTGTAAACTTCTTCAATCGACTCAAGAACCTCGCGTACTGCTTGCAAGTACTCAACTTCACCCGGATGTTTTTTCTCCAGGTCCGACATGATTTTTTCCAGATTCATCTTGTGGATGTTTAAGGATGATTAATTTATGTGAAAATTGTAACAGTGTTAACTAAATAACAGGGCAAATTTATGCCATAAAAAATGATATTTCCAAATTAATCAGAAAAAGAATTTTTTGCGCTTTCAATGCCCCGCCAAAACCGCTAAATTTTTCTTTTTCAGGTAGTTTAGACTGATTCTAAACTTGGTGTCACCCGGCGTTTTCAGGGGCATTGTTTATCATCTCACAGGCCAGGATTATTCCTCTTTTTTAGCGAAAGCAATGGGCGCATCATCGAGATATTCAACTGAATCAACAACAGTGCCTTCCTGATTGTATGTTTTTTCAATGCCGTTTCTCAGGTTATTCCTGTACGGAGTTTCTTTCCAGAGTTTTCCGTTCAGATGATATGCCCGTTGAATTCCGTTTCCCATTTTGTACGAGCCTTCACCGATTTTGAAACCGAATTCATTGTAATAGATCCAGGCACCATCAAACATTCCTTCGTTGTAATAACCTTCAATCATAAGGGTGCCATTTTCATGGTACATCCGGTAAGGGCCATGCAGGGTGTCATTTTTATAGGTTTTCTCCTCTATTTTTGCCCGTTGTTCATTCCACCTTACTGAAGTGCCATTCCTCTTCCCGCCTTGATACATTTCTTCCGATTCCTTGCGGCCGTTATAATGCCAGCGCGTAGTTATCCCTTCCGGTTCGCCGTTTTTGTATTCTACTTCTAGTTCTTTGCTACCGTTAATATAGTACCATGTGCTGGTTCCATGAGGTTTTTTCCACTTGTACTGCCTCACTGATTTGATCTTCCCATCCGGGTAATATTCTGTTTTTTCGCGTTGACAGGAACTGAAAGTGATCAGTATGACTCCTGCGATCAGGGTATAATGGAATGGATGTTTTATTTTGGTCATGATGGGTTAAATTATCAGAATTGTAACGGATCCGTGGCCGTTTTATTTGCGGGTTTGGTTGGCTGCTGTGCCCGAATATTCAGGAAAAGGTTCTGTGAAAATAGTTAACGATCTTATTTCCAGTTCCGTCTTCCGGGGATTCCAGACATAAATTTTCATTTTCTTATTTGAAAGATCTTTCCCCTGGGCCGGTATGGTAAGCCTTATTGTACTTATGCTATCGGCAGCCGTAAAAAGGTCAAATTTTGAAGCTGTCCATAAAAGTGTTTCTCCATCATCATCGTGAAAGGAGGCTACCAGCAGCGCACCGCTCAGATGTTCCTGCGTCCTGGCTTCAACTGCGGCAACCAACTGGTTGCTGTAATCATAGGATAATTCATAGAGTGTACCTTCATAACCGGGATAAAATTCCGGAAAGGAACCGGAACCAGGGTTTTCGCTTTGAAATGACGAATAAAATATTGTTTTGATCGTCGCGTTCCTGCAGGATGATTGATTTTGCTGTGAGAAAAGCGTGGCTTCTGAAAGCCCGCTGAAATTGAAGGCTTCAACAATGCATGGAAATCTGGCAAGTATCATGTCCCTGATTTCCGGTGGCACAGGCTTGGTCCAGGCATAAGCGAAAAATGGTGTTTCAGCTTTTTCGAGCACCTTTTTCAAAACCGTAAGATCTTCTCCTCCCCGGTTGTCATACTGGCTGAAAGTTGCTTCACAGGAGTTTTCCTGTTTCATGTAAAACTCTAAATACCAGGGATTATTTACACTGACAGCCCTGGTAATGTTATCCATGCCATATTTTTGGTTCCATGTGCAAATTGCTTGGGCTACCCCCCGGAATTCACCGAAATGTTGTCTGCTGTAATACTTATGAATGAAAACTGTTTGAGATATACCCACGATGATTAGTACGCTTGTCATTATAATTACAAGGCGCTTTGGTATACTGGCGGAAAATGAAAACAGAAATCCGAGGAGAAACGGAAAAGAAAAAATCAGCACACTGTCCTGAAGTACAGGGTTTATCCACCGGGAATAGAAGAAACCGGTAATCATGGGCAGCAAAAAGAAAAGAAGGGATAAAACCCTGAAAACGCTGGTATCTGGTTCCGGCTTTAAGTAACGAACCTGAATTATAATTATCAGGACAACAAGTCCGGCAATTATCACGGAGTTATTAAAAACCGAGGCTATGTGCAACAGCGGCCAGCTCCAGACCGGCTTTGCCAGCCAGAGACCCACGCCTCCGATACTCAGATGGTTGAGGGTAATTGGAATATGCGGGATGAACAACAGGGCGGCGAGTGCGCCAGCGCCCGTATAATGATACACCCGGTCTTTGTTCAAAAGGAATAGCCCGCTGATTCCCATTATAAGCGCAAGCAGGAAACTAAAGTAATGGGTATACATGCAGGCGGCAGCACTCAGGGCGTAAGCGAATGCATGATGAATTCCCGGTTTTTCATCAAAGAGCAGTTTAGTCCAGTACCAGGCCATGATCATACAAAAAGTCATTCCGATTCCATAAGGCCGGGCAATCTGGCTGTAAAGCAGCGGAAAAGCAAGGAAAGCAACAAAAGCCCCGGAAAACAATCCTGCGGCCTGCCCGAACCAACGGGTGAATAATCTGATGGTGATCCAGATACCCATAGCGCCGGCCAGGGCAAACGGAAGACGTACTGCCCATTCGTTCATTCCGACCAGTTTTACCCAGTAAAAAAGGAATACCTGAATACCTCCGGGATGGCCATCCACGAAAAAGCCTTTACTCACCAGGTCGCTGAACGAGTTGAACCTTACCCTGCTCAGCGCGCTTAACTCGTCGTTGGAATAGGAGAAATCAAGATGTAGCAGGCGTAATATCAATCCTGACACAACGATAACAAGGGTCAGCATCATAAATTGCCGGCCCGGAAGGTTGTTTACAATTGTCTGGCTTGATCTCCTCATAAGGGTTCCAACTATGGAAATTGAATTATCCGGTTGTAGTTTGTTGCCTGAGTGCTTCAAAAAGAAGGATACCGGCTGCAACAGAAACATTAAGTGAACCGGTGCTGCCCCTCATCGGAATGTTAACGACCTGGTCGCACTTTTTCAGGTATTCAGGAGATACGCCATCTTCTTCAGAGCCCATGATCACGGCCAGCGGGCCATTAAGTGAAGCGGAGTAATATGGTGTTGTCCCCTTTTCGGAAGCAGCTACAATACTTAATCCGCTGGATTTGAGATAATCTATGGTGTTTTTGAGGTTAGGGCTTCGGTGGACTGGGATATTTGCCAGGGCGCCTGCCGAGGTTTTCACCGCATCGGCATTAACAGGTGCACTTCCTTTCTCCGGGATTACGATACCATGAGCGCCCGCACATTCTGCCGACCGCGCTATCGCACCCAGATTTCTTACATCTGTAATCCGGTCAAGGATAATAAAAAACGGTGTTTCACCCCTTTCATAAACCGACATCAACAGGTTCTCCAGCGGCTGAAACATGATCGGAGAGATAAAGCAAATCACACCCTGATGATTTCCTTTGACCAGCCGGTTAAGCTTTTCAACAGGGACATATTGATAGGGAATATTAAATTCGTTGATCAGTTTTCTTAATTCGGGCAGCAATTCACCTTTTAACCCATGCTGGAGCATCAGCCTGTCGATTTCCTTGCCGGCACTGATCGCCTCTATTACCGGGCGCATGCCGTAAATAAGGGTGTTGTCTTTAATCATTATGGAAATAATTTGCCTGCAAATATAAGTTTTTGCCTTGTGCCGGCAAGCGGGTTTTGTCCGGTTTGAAACCGGGCCGGGAGCGCGGAAGTCGCTATCGCACAGCCAATGAAAGCTTCAAATAAGATTTTGATCCGAAAAGGCATGTAACATCTGAAAGAACTTGCTAATTTTGGCTTTTTACCTGAACTATGAATAATTTCCTGGTTTACAGATCTTCGGCAGGATCGGGGAAAACCTATACGCTGATGAGGGTCTATCTCTCCATTGTGCTGAAAGATCCGCACCGCTACCGGAATATCCTTGCGATCACATTTACCAATAAGGCCGCCAATGAGATAAAGCAAAGGATATTGTCAAGCCTTAAAGCGATATCGGGGCTTGAAGCGGGTAGGATTCCCCAAAAGCTTGAGCACCTTGTAATATCCCTGATGGACGATACCGGGCTTCAACCTGAGGAACTTAAAGACCGGGCAGGCAGGGTTCTCACAATGATACTGCACAATTACGGCGATTTTTCGGTCTCCACTATAGATAGTTTTGTTCACAGGATCATCAGGGCCTTTTCATTTGACCTGAAACTTTCCATGAATTTTGAAGTGGAAATGGATACAGGGATGCTGCTTGAACTTGCCGTAGAGGACATGCTGGCGGCGGCGGGTACAGAGAGTAACCTGACTGAAATCCTTGTTAACTTCATAAGGGAAAGAGCCGAAGAAGATGAGAGCTGGCAGATTGACAGGACACTGCTCGACTTCTCAAAAAACCTGTTCCGCGAAGATGCCGTCAGGCTTCTTCCTGATTCCGGAAGCATAGATGCCGCTCAGGTTAAACATTATGCCGGGGCAATCCGCAGGGTAATCAATGAATATCAGGAGACGCTGACTGCCTTTGGGAAACAAGCCATGTCGCTTATTGCCGGACACGGACTGGGTGCAGATTTATTCTACCAGAAGTCCAGAGGGATTTACGGCTTTTTCGATAAACTGGCTAAAGGAAATATT
This sequence comes from Lentimicrobium sp., assembly GCA_023957275.1. GTDB lineage: Bacteria > Bacteroidota > Bacteroidia > Bacteroidales > Lentimicrobiaceae > Lentimicrobium. The sequence goes on from JAMLHF010000030.1 coordinate 46,092, forward strand.
GATGCGGAAATCAACAGTTTCGTAAGAAAGACAATTGAAAATAATGAATGGCTCAGCAGTGAAGGCAAGAAATCATCTGAAGGGGCTTCAGTGACAGCCATTTCCGAAACACTGAAATCAATTTTTTGTCAGGTTGAGGATAAAATCAATAAAGATGAAGGCAGGATAATCCTGCTGAAGATGGTCCTGCGGCAGCTTTATCCCATGTCGGTGTTGAGTGAGTTGAGGAGCAGGATTGAAAAGGTTAAGAATGAGCGGAATGTGCTGCCGATTGCTGAGTTTAACAGGATCGTTGCCGATATTGTAATGGAAGAACCGGTTCCCTTTATATATGAAAGGATTGGCGAGCGGTACCGTTATTTTATGATTGATGAATTTCAGGATACTTCAGTTTTACAGTGGATGAATCTGATGCCTTTGCTTGAAAATTCGCTTTCGCAGGATGGGTTGAATATGATTGTCGGCGATGGAAAGCAGGCAATCTATCGTTTCCGTAATGGAGACGTAGATCAGTTTGTACGCTTGCCAGGGGTTGATAATCCTCAAAATAGCCCGGTTGTTGCTCAGCGTGCAGAAGTGCTCAGGCGGGAATACAAGCCAGCCAAACTTGCCGGAAATTTCCGTTCACGATGCGAAATCGTCGAATTTAACAACCGGTTTTTCAATCACCTGGCCCCGCTTTACCTTGATGAAAATAAATCAGTATATCATGATGGGGAACAGGAATATGACCCGAATAACCGCGGGGGTAAGGTCCGGATAGAGTTCTACGATGGCGATGACCAGTCGTATAATGATCATACAATCAATCGGGTATTTGAGCTGATTCAGTCGTTGTGCGGCGAAGGTTACAAACCCGGCGATATTGCAGTGCTTTGCCGTTCAAACAAAGAATCATCCGGCATTGCTGTTTTCCTCAACAGCCGGGGTATTAAGGTTGTTTCTGCAGATTCTCTTCTGCTTAAAAATTCTGCCGAAGTAAACTTTCTGGTCAACTGGCTGGAGTTGCTTAATGACCCTGGCCGTGAAATAAACCGGATTGCCATTATTGAGTACCTGTGGGATAATCATCTGCTTGGAATGGAAACCAGGGCTGAAGTTTTCCTTGATGCACTTGGTCATCAGTCTTTTCTGAGTCTGCTTGAACGATCGGGAAGGCGTTTTGATGTCGCGAATTTCAGGGATCTATCCCTTTTCGACAAGGTTGAAGAGATCATCCGGATTTTTGATCTGCAAGAGCGTTCTCCCCTTTACTTGCAATTTTTTCTTGATGAGGTGCTTGGTTATTCCTCCACCCGGTCGGGTGGTATTCCGGGGTTTCTGGAATACTGGTCGGCGCAGCGCGATAAATTATCGGTTGTGCTGCCGGCGGGCGACGATGCCGTTCAGGTAATGACCATTCATAAATCCAAGGGTCTGGAGTTTCCCGTGGTAATTTTTCCTTTTGCCGGTAAAAGTGCAGGAGGACGGAACAAGTCTGTTGTTTGGGTGCCATTCAGCGATGCAGCCATTCCTGAGCTGAAAAGTGCCTGTCTTAAATTGGAAAGCCGGCTTGAAAAGACACCGTATGCTTCTCTTTATACCCGGGAGGAAGATAAAAAGCGACTGGACCTGCTTAATCTGGTGTACGTTGCCTTTACCCGGCCTTCGGAAAGGTTATATGTGTTATCGGGAAAGCTGTCGGATAAACCTGATAAAATAGGATCTGTTACGGATATGCTGGCCGGTTTTCTTGATTATTCCGGTGATCTGAAGGCAGGAGAACTGATCTATAGTTTTGGGGATGGTGCGCGGATCGGAGGTCGCACGGCTGATAACACCAGTCCGGGACTGGCAGCAGAGTTTCACACTTATCCCTGGGCTGAAAGACTTGTTTTTGCGGCAAGAGCCCCTTTTCACTGGAATGCCGGTGAGCCTTCCTCAGTGCAGATGGCTGGTAATCTGCTCCATTATGCCTTGTCATTGGTTCATGATTACAGGGATAAAGACGGCGTGATCGCTAAACTGGTCGACAATGGAATGGTTGATACTGCTTCGGCAGAAAAGATCGGAGCGCTGATGGAAAGAGTTCTCGGGCATCCGCAGGCCCGGCGGTTTTTTGATGGAGATGGTGAAGTATATGCAGAAGCTGAAATCCTTACCCCGGAAGGAAAATCATATCGCCCTGACCGGGTTATTTTGCACAGGGATCACACGGATGTGGTTGATTTTAAAAGCGGCCGGAGGGAGGACTTTCACGATTCCCAGGTCAGAAACTACGCCGCCCTGCTTGGCGATATGGGATATCCCGAACCTGTGGCATGGCTGCTATACCTTAATGAAGAGGTTGATGTTGTCCGGGTTAATTGTTAAATTGTGATATTTTATATTTCGGATACTGAGGTTCTTTTTAAGGTATTTTTGCACCATGGTTAGCATTGTCGGGCCTGAATGGTTGTTTTACGAGCGGAAGGATTTACCGCTAATCGATGTCAGATCTCCGTCTGAGTTTCTGCAGGGGCATCTTCCACGTGCTGTCAATATTCCCTTGTTTACTGACGAAGAGCGGGCAGTTGTGGGAACAAGATACCACGATGCCGGCAAGGATGCAGCCTTACTGGTAGGACTTGAATTTGCAGGCGCAAAATTGCCTGATTATGTCAAAAAACTGAATAAACTCATCAAAGGTAAAAACAGGGAAATCATTCTTTATTGCTGGAGAGGGGGAATGCGCAGTGCGTCACTGGCGTGGTTGTTCAGTACTGCGGGTTATCATGCCCGGGTGATAGAAGGTGGATATAAGGCCTGCAGGTCATATATCAGGCAACATTCCGGCAAAGGATCTCCCATGCTTGTGCTTGGCGGTATGACCGGATCCGGGAAAACGGAAATACTCCATGAACTTGGCAGGTTGCGTGAACAGATAATTGATCTTGAAGAAATTGCGCATAACAGGGGTTCCGTTTTTGGTCATCTGGGTCAATTGCCGCAGCCAACCAACGAGCAGTTTGAGAATAATCTTTTTGATGCCTGGGTTAAACTCGATCCGTCAAAACCTGTCTGGATTGAAGATGAAAGCCGTTCAATTGGAGCGGTTAGCCTCCCTGGACCGTTTTTTGAACAAATGAAAAGAAGTCAGCTTATTCTCCTCCGGGTTCCTTTTAATGTCCGTGTTGTGCGATTATGTAAAGATTATGCCGGATTTGAAAAGAATTCCCTGCTTGATGCGCTTGGAAAAATTGCACAGGCAATAGGCGGCCAGGGGATTGCCGACGCGCAAAGACATATTCTGGCCGGGAACTTTGCTCCGGCGATCATGCTGGTGCTGGCTTACTATGATAAAACTTATCAGAAAGCAATGCTAAAGTATAACGAAAGGCATGTGAAGGAGCTGAACACTGATACCGGAGACCCTGTGTACAATGCTTCACTGCTGAAGCAGATTTTGCCTGATATAATTGTAAATGCTGGGCTCCGGGTAATCTGAAACGGTGCCGGTTTACTTTGTCAGCTCCATCAGAAGATTACGGACATTCATTCTCAAATTTTTTCTATGGATCAGATTTATCTAGATTATAATGCCACAACACCCGTTGATCCTGAGGTTGCAGCAGAAATGCTTCCCTATCTTGAAGAATATTTCGGCAATCCTTCAAGTATGCATTCATTTGGGGTTAAGTCGCGCGAGGCTGTCGAAAAAGCCAGGGCCAGGGTAGCGATGCTGCTGAATTGTCTTCCGCAGGAGATTATATTTACCAGCGGCGGGACGGAGTCCAATAATATGGCACTGAAAGGTGCCGCCTATGCCCTGCGGTCAAAGGGTAATCACATCATAATTTCTGCTGTGGAGCATCCTGCCGTAACTGAAGTGGTCAATTATCTGGCAACACAGGGATTCGAAATTTCTGTGGTGCCTGTGGATGAATCCGGGATGGTTGATCCGGAAGATATCAGAAATCTGCTAAGGCCGGGTACGGTGCTGGTATCGGTGATGCATGCCAATAATGAAGTGGGAACTGTTCAGCCGGTAAAGGCAATTGCAGCCATTGTGCATCAGCATGGAGCTTTAATGCATACTGATGCAGCGCAATCGGCCGGTAAAATTCCGGTCGATGTGCAGGATCTTGGTGTTGACCTGCTTTCGCTGGCCGGTCATAAACTTTATGCCCCCAAAGGCATAGGGGCGCTCTATATCCGAAAGGGTGTGAAGATTGAGAAGCTGATTCATGGTGCCGACCATGAACAGAATCTCAGAGCGGGAACTGAAAATGTACTTGAGATTGCCGGGCTGGGCAAAGCGTGCGAGTTGGCATTTAAAAGGCTGGAGGCTTACCGGGCGCACACTTCCGCTTTGAAAAAAAGGTTCATTGAGGGGCTTTCTGCCGGGTTGAATAATTTTCGTCTGAACGGCCATCCGGACTTCGCTTTACCAAATACAGTGAGTGTTGGCTTCAGTGATTTAAATGCACAAACCATACTTTCAGCCATGCCTCGGTTGGCAGCATCGGCGGGGGCAGCTTGTCACACGGGCGATACCGGAGATTCATCAGTGCTCGGAGCCATGAAGGTCAGCCCTGAATTCTCCCGTGGTACCATTCGTTTTTCAATGGGTTTTACAACCACTCAGGAAGAAGTGGATGAAGCTTTGAGCATCATAATTCAAACCGTCCGGTCTTTGACACCGGAAGTGTCTTTGTCCTTATTAA
>JAMLHF010000031.1 GCA_023957275.1 Lentimicrobium sp.
CGGTTGGGAACCAGCTCCATTTCATTCATTTCATCCACGACTTCCTGGCAGAGTTCATGAACATTGCAAATTGAGGGCTTGAACTCGAGTTTACCCTTGCCCGAAGCATCGATAATGGTCACTTTGTCGAGCACCCTGAGCAGCGATTTTACGGCCATCCTGCTCAGCTCAAAAGCATCGTGAATGGTTTCCTCATCAAGCTCAAACCGGTATTTTTCAAGCAATTGCAGATTGCTGTATATAATGGAGAGGGGCGTACGGAATTCATGTGAAACGGTGGAGATATACCTTGATTTAACCTGACTGAGTTCAATCTCATGCTGAAGGGATGTACGCATCGCTTCCTGCCTGGTTTTCCGTTCGGTAATGTCACGGATCATTCCGTGAACCCCCTGAATGTTGTTATCTGAATCAATAAACGGAGAGGACGATACTTCGGCCCATCTTACAGATTTGTCTTTCCTGATAAATTTTACTTCGAAACATAACGGCCTGATTTCAGCTTTGCTGATTTTCCCGGATTCGAACAATGGCTGGTACTCTTCCCAAATCCGGGTCACAACTTCTATAGAATCAGGCGGAATAATTCCTGTCAATGGCCGGCTCAGAAGCTCCTCAACCGTATATCCGGTCAGTTCACAGATTGAAGGGCTTAAAAAGGAGACCTTCCCCGAAGTACCGACGACGCAGAATACATCAGACATGTTATCCGCCACCAGATCGAACAAAACATTACTGCCGGAAAGCTTTAACCTGGACTCAGAGATTCCTGAAATATCCCTGATGGTTACCAGCAGACCGGTTTCGCTGCCATGACTGAGCGGAAATCTGCTGACAAGAAAGAGACCGGTATTTTCCTGACCGACGACCACTTCCACGGCCTCCTCCAACCTTCCCTGACGAATTGCGTCAAGATTCACATTAATAAAATTCTCATCCATCAACTGATCCATCGCGGACTGCCATGGCGCGGGCAATTGACTGAGGCAATCTGCAAATCCTCCCTCAAGCGCTGTTCCGTTGAAATACAGGCTGACCGGCAAGCCGGTTTTATCGGTATAGCAGGTTAACAATCCTGAATCCTGAATTTCTGAAATAAGCGCATGTTGGTTTTCAGGTGTAAACATTGGCCGCAGGTTTTCGGTATCCGGGGGTGTTTTCATTCAAAGACTTTAATGATTTCTGAAAGTTTTTCAGACAGATCAACAAAATTAACTATTTATCCGCTCTGTTTTCAGGACATACTCAGATTCTCCTCATCAATTAAAGGCAAAAGTTCCGGCAAATAAAGATTACAGAAAGTAATACGACATAATTGTTTGAGCCTTTACCGGCAGCTTAACGGAAAACCGGAAGACCATCCTGATAAGTTAACAGGAATAAAGGTTATTCCGGCATATACAAATCGTTAAACTGCAACTTATTAATCTGCAAAAACAAAAATTGTAACCGGTTTTCATCCTGACATCTCAGCAGCGGATTCAACATAAATGCAGCAATCAATCAGTTGCACGGGATGATCCGCCTGCCGGTTAAAAACTATCATTACCTTTATGCTGCCGGAGAAACCGGCCTTCAGCATAAAACCACACAGGGGCATCCCGGTAAAGATTATAAAAAAAATCGCAATGGGTTGTAACATTTCTTATATTAAATTGTCATACTCTCAACCGACTGAATCAAATCAGGGCAGATGACAACAGCGGAGTACAACAGGTGCGTGGATGCACATGCCGACGGCGTTTACAGGTTTATCCTCAAAAACATAGGGGACGAAGAGCGTGCACGCGATGTTGTACAGGAGTCATTTTCAAGAATGTGGGAAAAGTCAGGGGAAATTTCATTTGAGAAAGCCAAATCATACCTTTTTACCACCGCATACCACACCATGATCGACGATATCAGAAGGGAGAAGCGCAACAGCAGGCTGAATGAAGCCCAGTCTGACACATTGACGGTGAATCACGGATTCAGCGACCTTCAGGAAGTACTGAATGCCGCCCTGAACACCCTGCCGGAAATCCAGCGTGTTGTAATCACCCTGAGGGATTACGAAGGATACCCTTACGATGAAATCGGGGAGATTACGGGATTAAGCGAATCTCAGGTTAAAGTTTATATATACCGTGGAAGGGTTGCCCTGAAAAATTATATTGGCAGCCTCGACCGCGTCATCTGAAGCCCAGGATTGAAGTTATGGAAAGCAAAAAGATCAACAGGCAAAATTATGAGGAATATATTTCCGATTATCTCGACGGAACCGCTGGTCCTGTTGAGGCTGCCGAGCTATTGCTGTTCCTTGAGCAGAATCCGGATATTAAAGAAGAGGTTGAAGGTATCAGCGAAATTGTTCTGGGCAATGAGCCGCAAACAGCATATCCGTTTAAGGAGGTACTGAAAGCAGGCTACGATCAGGATGCAGCGCTTATCACAGAAGAAAACTCCGCTTATTACTTTATCGCGTTTCACGAAAACGACCTTTCAGAAACGGGCAAACGCAATGTCGAAAACTTCCTCCATAAACATCCTTCACTCAGGGCAAGCTTTGATCTTTTTGCCAGCTGCAGGGTAACTGCCGATAAAGGAATCAAATTCCCTGATCACGGAAGAATTAAGAAACCTGTTCCCGTCATCAGTATGGGCTTTATGCATTATGCTGTCCTGGCCGCTTCAATACTGATCCTGATCACTGTCTATTTAAGAATACAGCCCGAGGGCGAAGATGCCATCAGGGAAACCCTTGGGGGGTACGAAACACCGGTTACCATTAAACAACCGGCTACCACTACCACCGTTATGCCCTCCTCTACAGACGATGAAACAGTTCCCGCACCTGCAAAACAGGTCAATAAAAAAATCCCGGAAAGAAAGACTGTCAGCCCGGAGGCGCCCGAAATACAAAGGCAACGCCCGCTTGAGCGGATTCCCATGCACAAAGGCAACTTAAATACAACTGAACCATTTACAGGCGAAACCAGGGATTTATATTCAGGCCTGTATGAAGACATCCGCCTTTCGCAGGAGATGCTGCTCGCATATTACGAGGAAACGAACATTGAAAACGCTGATAAAAAAGGATTTTCAGCAGGGAGACATTTACCCGGTCTGATCCGCAGCGGAGCACAGGTTATCAATCAGGTTCCTGAATCACTGAACGCCTGGATGCTGGCAGATATAGGCATTAACGGATTCAACGCGATTACCGATAATGAGCTGAAACTCGAAAGGCAGATCAACCCTTCAGGTAAAACGGAAAACGTAAGGTTGCTTAACGGCGAAACCGCCTATTCGCTCCGCAGAAACCCAAATTAACGGATATTCAGCGCATTTATAAATTTACCCCCGTTTTTCTCCACTGGAATGAATTGCTCTATAGAATCCCCGCTCAGGATAATAAATAAATATGCGGTTCATTGTAACATTTTGCAAACACAACCCGTCACAAAGGAAAACACAACCCAGAAATAATCTACCATGAAAAAGCTCACTACACTCAGCACAAAGGTCTTCGCGGCTGTTATGCTCGCCCTGGCGACAGTTACAGCATTTGCCCAGACAAACGGAAGCGGTAAACTTGTGAAACAGGACCGTGATCTTCCCGGATTTACCGAGATCGAAGTCGGAAGCGCCTTTTCGGTGAAAGTATCGCAGGGCGACGCCATCACAGTTACCGTAGAGACTGACGACAACTATCTGGATAAAATTGAAACGGTGGTTAAGGACGACCGCCTGCATATCGCATCCATGGGAATGAAAAACCCTTCAGCAATGAGGATTTATATCCGCATGCCGGATCTGAAGCACCTGGACATCAGCGGTGCTGCAAGAGTTGAATCTGACGGGGGAATTACCTGCACCACCCTTGATGTTATTGCATCGGGCGCCTCAAAAGTCAAACTTGACCTGAACACTGAATTGCTGAATTCAAAGATCAGCGGAGCTTCCAAGGTAGAATTTGACGGCAATGCCTCTGTTCACCGGAGTGAAGTTTCAGGCGCATCAAACCTGAACGCCGTAAACCTCAAAACCCTGACAACCAATATCCAGGTAAGCGGCGCCGGCAAAGCCGGTATATTTGCCAGGGATGAAATAACGGCTGAACTGAGCGGAGCAGGGTCACTTTCTTACTACGATAACGGACAGCTTAATAAAATAAGCAAACCAGGAACACTTACCATTACTCCCCAGAGTCCCGGATCAGGGCCGTCTGATGAAATAAGCGCCAGTATTGAGGCAAACGATGCCGGCGACTCTACCATAGTAAAAATCGGCGACATTGAAGTATCCGTCCGGGAAGGAGATCCAACCAGAATAACCATTGGCGGATCAGAACTTGAGGTGGATGACGATGGCAATGTAAATTTCAAACGTAAAAAACAAACCCGCTTCGACGGCCACTGGGGCGGATTTGAACTTGGCGTTAACGGATATGTAAATAAGGACAGGCAGTTTGATATGCCTGAGGGATATGACTTCATGGACCTCAGGATGGAAAAATCAGTGAATGTTAAACTCAACTTCTTCGAGCAGAACTTCAACCTGATTTCAAACAAATTCGGGCTCACCACCGGCCTGGGCTTTGAATGGAACAACTATCGCTTCGACAATAACGTTGTACTCAAAAAAGAGGGGAACGACCTTATTGATGATTATGAATCAACTCCCCGCGATTACACCAAGAGCAAGCTGGTGGTCAACTACCTTAACCTTCCCCTGCTCCTTGAATATCAGACAAACCGGTTTTCAAAGAAAAACTCCTTTCACATCGGCGCCGGCCTCCAGGCGGGACTGAGAATAGGCTCGCACACCAAGCTGGTATACCAGGATGACGGCAGAAAGAAAAAGGACAAGGATCCGGGCGACTACCACATCAATCCCTTCAAGTACGACCTGATGGTAAGGATTGGATGGGGCAAACTGAATCTCCACGCAAATTATTCGCTGAACACCCTTTTCAAAAATAACCGCGGTCCGGAACTCTACCCGTTTGCTGTAGGCATAGCGCTTGCAAGCTGGTAAAAAATCCGGAAGTGGTCTGCCCGGTGCTGCCCCCTTACAGGAGGCAGCATTTTTCGTTTCAGGAAAAAACATTATTTTTACAGACGCAAAGACACCTTCATCTGAAGGCTTTTACAGACAGTGATTTCAATACATTCAAAATTTCAGGTTTATGTCAGGACACAATAAATGGTCAACCATCAAACGTAAAAAGGGAGCGCTCGATGCAAAGCGGTCAAAGATTTTCTCAAGGATTATTAAAGAAATAACTGTAGCGGTAAAGGAGGGAGGGCCCGATCCTGACGGCAATCCACGCCTGCGCCTGGCCATTTCGAATGCCAAAGGGGCCAGTATGCCCAAGGAGAATATCACCAGGGCTATCAACAAGGGGTCTGACAAGGATGCTGCCAATTATATTGAAATCACTTATGAAGGATACGCACCCAACGGCGTAGCGATTTACCTTGAATGTACCACCGATAATCAGCAGCGCACCATCAGTAACATCCGGTCCTATTTCAACAAATTCGGCGGCAGCCTTGGGACCAATGGCTCATTAACCTTCCTTTTCGACCGGAAAGGTGTTTTCAACATCCCCAAAGGCAGCATCAACCTGGATGAATTTGAGATGGAAGTCATCGATGCCGGGGCTGAAGACATTCAGCTTGAAGACGACATGATCACGGTTACCACTGCCATGGAAGATTTCGGAACAATGATGAAGAAACTGGAAGAGCTGGGCATAGAACCTGAAAACGCGGAACTGCAGCGCCTGCCAAAAAACACGGTGAAGGTGGATAACGAGGCGGCGAAAAAGGTACTCAGGCTGATCGACCTGTTTGAAGATGACGACGACATCAGCAATGTATTTCATAATCTTGAACTGACCGATGAGCTGATGGAGGAAATGGAGTAACCGCTGTATTTTCCGATATAAAACAGAGGGCCGCCCTGAAAAGAGCGGCCCTCTGTTTTGTTTAAGAAAGTTAACTATTTCAGGCTATTTACAATCTCAAAGGTATCAAGTGCAATTACCAGTTCTTCGTTGGTAGGTATTACCATCACTTTCACCCTTGAATCATCTTTGGAAAGAATGGCTTCTTTTCCACGCAGGCCTTCATTTTTCGCCTGATCGAACTGAATACCCATAAATTCCATATCTTTTGTGGTAAGATACCGGGTAATGGAATCATTTTCGCCAACACCTCCGGTGAATACAATGACATCCACTCCGCCCATGGCGGCAGCATAAGCGCCGATATACTTTCTGATGCGGTAATAATACATTTCCAGGGTGACTTTTGCCCTTTCATTGCCATCGGCGGCAGCATGCTCAACATCGCGCATATCGGAAGATACCCCGGAAACACCCAACATACCGCTATGTTTGTTAACCAGTGTATTGGCAGTGTTGATATCAATTTCTTCCTTGTTCATGATCTGAATAAAGGCTCCGATATCCAGATCGCCGGTGCGGGTGCCCATCATCAGTCCTTCAATCGGGGTCATGCCCATGGACGTGTCGAGCGACTTTCCGTTTTTGATGGCGGCAATGGATGCGCCGTTACCCAGGTGGCAGGTAATGATCTTAAGTTCATCGAGTTTCTTCCCGAGCATTTCAGCGGCCCGCTGAGAAACATAGCGATGGCTCGATCCGTGAAAGCCGTACCTGCGGATCTTATATTTCTCGTAAAGTGAATAAGGAATGCCATACAGGTAAACATAGTCCGGCATAGTCTGGTGAAAAGCCGTATCAAACACACCTACCTGGGGAATTTCGGGCAACAGTTTGGTGATGGAATAGATTCCCTTTAGGTTAGGCGGGTTGTGCAGCGGAGCAAGGTCGATACACTCTTCCAGCGCAGCAACCACCTCAGGTGTGATATAAACACTGCCGTTAAACTTTTCTCCTGCATGAACCACACGATGGCCGACTGCCTGAATCTCATCAAGACTCTTTATGCTACCGTATTTTTCACTGATCAGGATTCCCAGGAGGTATTCAATGCCTATCTGATGGTCAAGGATTTCCCCTTCCAGCTTAACCTCGGAGCCGTCGTTGCGCGCATGCTTGATAAGGGACCCTTTCAGGCCAATTTTATCTACCAGCCCTTTGGCCAGCACTTCTTTTGAAGGGAGATCAAACAGTTGGTATTTAATCGATGAACTGCCACAGTTCAGTACTATTATCTTCATTGTATCAATGTTTTGGTCAATTAAAACTCGGATTTGCAGTCCTAACCCCTGCCCAGGTTTGTGATGGAGCCTTTTTTAGAGAGGCGCTTATTGTCCTGGTAAAGATAAAAACCCTCTCCGGTGCGCCGGCCGACCAGGTTGGCCCTCACCAGACGTTTGAGAACAGGGGATGGCTTATATTTGTGTTCTCCAAATTCGGCATAGAGATTTTCCATCCATTTGAGCACCTTGTCAAGGCCGATTTTATCAGCCATTTCAAAAGGGCCGAGTTGCAGTCCGGAGGTCTCTTTCATGGTTTCATCAATATCTGAAACGGTAGCCACCCCTTCCATCAGTATTTCACAGGCCTCATTGATCAGCGGCACCAGCATACGCGTGCTGATGTTACCGGCCGATTCGTTCACATTGATCAGCCTTTTTCCTATCAGGAGCGCCAGCTTGCTGACAACGGCATAGGTTTCATCAGTAGTGTATACCGAACGAACAGCTTCAATGACCTTGATTTTTCCGACCGGCGAAAAGAAATGCAATCCCATGGCGCGGCCCCGGTTCTTCAGTACTGAAGATATTTCTGAGATCATCAGTGTTGCGGTATTGGATGCAATCACCGCATCGGGAGAAACCACTGCCTCAATCTTTCTGAAAATATCCTGGCGAAGATCCAGGCTGGTCCCCTTCTTTTTTGAATTCACTGTTTCGAAAACGATATCGCAGTCGGCAAGTGTTGAATAATCAGTAGAACCTTTGATTCGCGAAAGGATAAGTTTTTTCTCACTGCCTGTGAGGCCCCATTTACTGATTCTGTCATCCAGCTGCTGCTCGATACGCCTGAAAACTTCCGCGATGCGTTCATCCGAAATGTCAATAAATGCCACTTCAATTCCCGACTGACTGATGAGAACTGAGATTTCCTGGCCCATGGTGCCACACCCGACAACACCTACCTTCTGGATACTGCCTTTCGGTTGCATTGATTTGCCCAGGCTAAAATCTTCTAATCTTTCTGACATTTTAATCTGATTTATGTTGTTTAATATTAAAGCTTCAGGTTACATTCCGGCGCTCTGAGTGGCGGTGATGGCAACAAGGTTCACAATATCGCTCACCGAACACCCTCTGGAAAGATCATTGATGGGTGCAGCCATCCCCTGAAGTACAGGGCCAATGGCTTCGGCGCCGGCCAGGCGCTGTACAAGCTTGTAGGCAATATTTCCCGTTTCAAGGCTCGGGAAAACCAATACATTGGCTTTACCGGCGATCATACTGCCCGGAGCTTTATGTATCCCGACCGACTCAACGATGGCTGCATCGGCCTGAAGTTCCCCGTCGATCTGAAGCCAGGGCGCCTTTTCCTTTGCTATGCGGGTAGCTTCAATCACCTTATCACACAGGGCGTGTTTGGCGCTTCCTTTCGTAGAGAAACTTAGCATGGCTACCCTTGGCTCCAGCCCCGCGATAGATTGAGCCGTACGTGCAGTGGATATGGCTATTTCGGCCAGCTCCGGCGCAGTGGGATCGGGATGCACAGCACAATCGGCAAAAACGAGAATATTCTCCGGCACATAAGGATTATCCTTGAAAATCATAAGAAATGCACCGGAAACCACACTGATGCCGGGCATGGTTTTAACAATCTGGAATGCGGGGCGCAATACATTCCCCGTTGAATTCATCGCACCGGCCACCTCCCCGTCAGCCTCGCCTGCTTTGATCAGAAGCGTAGCAAGATACAGCGGATCTTCAGTAAGCACAAGGGCTTCCTCATAGGTAAGCCCCTTCCCTTTTCTGATTTCATACAGCAATTCAGCATACTTTTCTTTATCCGGGTTATTAAGGGGGTCAATAATCCGGGCGCCGGCCGTAAACTGCAAGCCCCACTCCTGACTTTTCCGTTCAATCTCTGCCTTGTTTCCCAGCAATATAATCCTGGCAAGCTTTTCTTTAAGAATATAGTCTGCGGCTTTCAGTGTCCGCTCTTCGGTACCTTCGGGTAAAACAATGCACTTGCTGAGTTTCTGTGCATTCTCCCTTATGGTTTTCATTAAAGTCATGAGTAAATTCAGATTAACGTGAATGGTCTGAGGTTGAAAATCAGGCGGCAAATTTAGAACTTAATCAGGAGTGTTCCTAAGCAATTCAATCTTAATTTGTCAGATAGTCTGCCGGATTATCAGTTACATTTCTCCGGCTTCATGGCCGGCTGTTTTAATAATAGTCCTGATGCTATGTGTTAAAAAGTGGCAGAAATTTAGATTAATTTTGCACCCCGGATGGCAGCTCAGAATTCGTATAACCAGTATCAGGGAAACAGCACTCCCTTTTTGATTCAGCAAGCCGATACAGTTCCTGCAACGGACACTGTGCGTAGCTATTACAGTTATCTGGAAGACAGCCTGAATTTCCCCTTGGCAGATACGCTGTTCCGGTTCGAACTCCGCGAGATCATCCTCCCCGATCGCGCCACTGACAGTGCCGCCACCGGTCCTGTTTACAATATGCCTCCCTTGTTTTCGACACAACTCCACCATGGCAGGCAAATACAGGAGCCCATCCGCAGGCCGGCACAGGGATATGACTGGCTCACCATCCTGCTGCTGGCTTGTGTGGCAATTCTGGCCTGGATAAGATTTTATTATACCCGAAGATTAAAACAATTATTCAGGGCAGTCTACGCAAGGCACCATGTAAATCAGCTGGTAAGAGACGGCAACCTGAGCAGTGAGCGGATCAGTTTCGGGCTCGGGTTGATTCTTGTTACCGGAGTGAGCACAGTGATATTAAAACTAGCCGGCGAAAACCTCAGTGAAATGCTTGGAATTAAGAACTCATTCTTCACATTTTTGGTTATAGCAGCGGCCCTTGGTCTGCTCTGGCTGCTTAAACTCCGGGTGATCAAAGGAGTTGGCAGCTTATTCAGAACCAGGCAAGCCAGCGATGAATACCTCCTGACAAATGTATTGTTTAATATTACAGCCGGATTCATCGCATTTCCTTTTATCATCGCCTGGCATTTCAGTCAGCTTCAACTGCTGTTGTATGTGATTTTGGCTATTTTTCTTATTGCCGCGGCAATGAGGATGTTAAGAAATATTTCACTCGGGTTGTCGGTGCAATCGTTTTCGGTTGTGTATTTATTTTTGTATCTTTGCACCCTCGAAATTTTACCGTTTCTGTTTGTGTATAAATATTTCACAATATTAGACTGGTAAGCAATTGCGATAAAAACCCCGGAAGAAGTCATCCTAAGTAAAATTGTAAATTGCAGAAAAATTGAAGATCAAACAAGTACTGATTTCGCAGCCCAAGCCTGCTGAAGTTGAAAAATCGCCTTATTTCGAATTGATGAAGAAGTACAACCTTTGTGTTGACTTCTATAAGTTTTTTAGAATTGAAGGCCTGAGTTCCATTGATTTCAGGAAAGAGAACAAGGTCAGGCTTGCCGATCAGACAGCCGTGATCTTCACCAGTAAACACGCGGTAGATCATTTCTTCCGCCTTGCCGGTGAACTACGTGCAGAGATCCCGGAAACAATGAAATATTTCTGCTCGTCCGAATCAACGGCTTACTATTTACAGAGATACATCCAATACAGAAAGAGAAAGATCTTCTTTAGCAACAAGGAAGCATCGGACCTTGTAGATATCATCAGGAAACACAAATCTGAAAAATACCTGCTTCCCTGTAACGAAGACCACAACAATGAATTATCAGATTTGCTGGACATTCAGAAGATCGCATACTCCAAAGCTGTTATGTACCGGACAGTTTCGGATGATATGACCTTTCTTGACCTGAACAAGTACGATTTACTGGTATTTTTCAGTCCGGCCGGAATTAAATCACTTCAGAAGAACTTCCCCGACTTCACACAGGGCGAAAAGATCATCGGGGTTTTCGGGAATACAACTGCTGAAGCCGCGAAAGAGGCCGGCCTGAATGTACAGATTGAAGCTCCCTCGACCCTGGCTCCCTCAATGGCCAAAGCTATTGAACAGTTTTTAGCAGCCAACAACAAATCCAGGTAAGCAGAAGCTCTTATTGCACGGGGCCTTTCCTACTGCCATCAAACACTTAATGGCCGTTGCTATGCAAACATTTAAGAAAAGGGAACGTTTATGCAGTGCAACAGAAACAGACAGGCTCTTTCGTGAGGGCAAAGCCATATTCAGGCATCCAATAAAACTCATCTGGCTTCACGCAGCCTGGGAAGGACCGCCGTTGGTTAAAGTAATCATCAGCGTCCCAAAACGCAACTTCAGGCATGCGGTATCCCGCAACCGGATCAAGCGTATTATCAGGGAGTGTTACCGTAAAAACAAATGGATGCTTTTCCAGGGACTCGGTAATCAAAAGTGCTATATCGGTCTGGTATTTTCAGGTAAAGAAATTCCTCATTATAACAACCTGGAACCAATAATAATTCAATTGTTTCAGCGTTTAATTCGAGAACATGAAAAAACTGCTGGTTAACATAATGGTTGGGATGATCCGCTTATACCAGGGGGCCATTTCGCCTTATCTTCCGCCATCCTGCCGTTACACACCCACGTGTTCCCAATACGGAGTGGAAGCACTGCGCAAACACGGTCCCTTTAAAGGCGGATGGTTGACACTGAAAAGAATTCTTTCATGCAATCCATGGGGCGGAAGTGGATATGATCCTGTTCCATGAACCATTTCTTTAACACGAGAAAGATGACACAGATTTACAAAGCACTGATCAGCATTACCTTAACCTTGTTGCTGGCATCCACAGCCCAGGCACAGATAACATCTTCAAGTTTCGAGATATCAAAGAATCTTGACATTTTCGCAACCATGTATAAAGAGCTCAACAACAACTATGTTGATGAACTGAATCATGGCGAGCTGATCAAGACCGGGATAGATGCCATCCTCGATAAACTTGATCCTTATACCGTATTTATTTCGGAAGCAGAAATTGAAGATTTCAATTTCATGACCACCGGCCAGTATGGCGGCATCGGCGCCCTGATTCATAAACAGGGTGATTTCATCGTGATTTCAGAACCATACGAAGGATCTCCGGCCGTGAAAGCCGGTCTTTTGCACGGCGACCGCATCCTGAAGGTCAACGATAAAGACACCAGGGGCAAATCAGTGAGTGATGTCAGCAGCGTGCTCAAAGGACAGCCGGGTACAAAACTCAAGGTGCTCGTTGAACGTGACGGAGAAAAATCACCGCTCGAAAAAGAGATTATCCGTGAAAACGTATCCATTCCCAATGTGACACATTCAATGATGCTCAGCGATGGAACAGGCTATATCAAGTTAAGCGGTTTCACCCAGAACTCAGGCAAAGAGTTTAAAGAAGCGTTTCTTAAACTAAGGGAAAACGGCGACATGAAAGGGCTTATCATTGATCTGCGCGACAATGGAGGCGGGTTAATGAACGAAGCCGTGAACATTACCAATCTATTCATAAAAAAGGGAGAGCTGGTGGTAAGTACGAAAGGCAAGGCGCCCGACAGAAATAAATCCTACAAGACATTTATCCAACCGGTTGATACTGAAATCCCGCTGGTAGTGCTGGTAAACGCATTCAGCGCCTCCGCCTCAGAAATTGTTGCCGGTGCGCTCCAGGACCTCGACAGGGCCGTAATCATCGGAGAACGGACTTTCGGAAAAGGCCTGGTACAAAACATCATCCCGCTGAGTTATAATACCCAGATGAAGGTAACGGTGGCAAAATATTATATCCCCAGCGGCCGTTGCATTCAGGCAATCGACTATGGACACAAAGACAGTACAGGTCACTCGGAAAAAATACCCGATTCACTGATCAATACATTTAAGACAAGGTCGGGCAGACTGGTTTATGACGGAGGTGGAATCATCCCTGATATTCTTACCGAACAACCGATGCTGAGCAATATTTCCATGAGCCTGATCAGCCGGTACCTGATTTTTGATTACGCCAATAAATTCAAGCGGGAACATACCGAAATTCTCCCGGCCGGTGATTTTACCATCACTGACGATATCTACACTGATTTTGTCGGCTGGCTTCAGCATAAGGACTACGATTACACCACCCGAAGTGAAAAAATGCTGAGTGAATTGAAGAAAACCGCTGAATCTGAAAAGTATTTCGAAGAACTGAAGAATGAGTTCGAAATGCTTGAGTCAAAAATGATGCATAATAAGCAGGCCGATCTTGAAAAATACAGGGATGAAATCAAATCACTGCTACGCAACGAAATTGTCTCAAGATACTATGCACAGAAAGGCAGGGTTGAAGCTGCCGTAACTGAAGACCAGGAAATCAAAAAAGCCATTGAAGTACTTGGTAATCAGCAGACTTATAAAACCATATTAAGCGGCACAGACATTACATCCAAATCCAAATCATAAATCGGAGAGGCACCGGAAAATGGCTGGTTTATCAAAGATCACCATGAAGATTAACACCGATGCGTCATCGCTGATGTTCTATACATTGGTGTTGCTTGCCATTTCAATCCCGCTTTCTGAATTCGGTATGAGTATTTCTCAGTTTATTTTGCTGGGAATCTGGATATTTCAGGGAAATGATGCATACATGCCGCAGGGTTTTGAGAAAAAATCCCGGCTGCACAGGTTTTTTATTACCATCAGGAATGCAGCACTGACTCTTCCCGGCAAATTCCGGATGTTATTCAATAATCCGGCTGCCATGGTTGTGGTATCGTTGTATCTTCTGCATGTAGCCGGTACCCTGTATTCTTCTGACCTGGATTACGCCCTCAAGGACCTACGCATTAAACTTCCCCTGCTGAGCCTGCCGGTAATCCTGGCAACCACTCAGGGGCTTTCCGGCGGAAGATTCCGGAGGCTCATGACTTTCTTCACACTTGCTGTTTTTACCGGCACACTCGCGAGTATATATGTGCTGCTGACAAAAAATGTGAGCGACCCCAGAGAGCTGAGCATCTTTATATCCCATATCCGTTTCAGCCTCACCATTTGTTTTGCCATTTTCATACTTATCTACTTCCTGATCCGGAAAAAATTCAAGTACAAAGTATACAGGTACATAATCGCGGCCGGAATCCTCTGGTTCCTGCTGTTTCTATTTATCCTTGAGTCGATTACGGGTATATTCATCACTGGTTTACTGACGCTTATATTCCTGGGTTATTACATTTTTACCGCAAGAGGACAACTCCTGAGGCTATCCGTGGCTGTGCTGGGTATACTTTTAACAGTGGCTTCCGTTTATTATTTCAGATCCTTTGTGAAGGATTTTACCAGCGCCAGCCCGGTGGACATTTCCACCCTTGACAAGTACACCGAATTCGGCACACCCTATATTCATGATACCTGCGCATATGGTATAGAGAACGGACAGTATGTCGGGCTTTTTCTCTGCCCGACCGAACTCAGGCATGAATGGAACAAGCGCAGTAAGCTCAGTTATGATGGAGCCGATAAAAAAGGTCATGAATTGAATTACACCCTGATACGTTTCCTCCATTCCAAAGGCTACCGGAAAGACGCGCGGGGGGTCAGGAAGCTCACCGATGCCGAAATCAGACATATAGAAAATGGGGTAGCCAATGTCGATTACCTGGAAAAATTTAATCTGAGATCACGATTTGAGCAGATAGCCATGGGTTATTCCAATTACATCAGACATGGCGACCCCAATGCCTCCTCGGTTATGCAGCGTTTCGAATATTGGAAAACTTCAATCCATATTGTAAAAAAGCACTGGCTTACAGGAGTCGGAACCGGTGACCTCAACGACGCTTTTTATAAAGCATATAATGAAACGGAATCCAAACTTCAGGAGGATTACAGAAAGCGATCGCACAATCAGTTTCTTGCAATTTTTATTGCTTTCGGTGTTTTCGGTCTTGCATGGTTTCTTTTCACCCTGATATACCCTGCCTTAAAGCTCGGGAAATTCAGTGACTATTACTATGTAGTGTTTTTTATCATTATTTTCATGTCCATGCTCACCGAGGACACCCTGGAAACCCAGGCCGGAGCTACTTTCTTTGCTTTTTTCAACGCCCTGCTGCTTTTCGGACGTCGCCGGCACAGCGATGCCCTGGCTGACTGATTCAGTTATCTGATGATTGTAAAATAAAATACTTAAATTAGCACCTGAAATGCCTCCCGGATATGGAAGAAAAGAAAATAACCCTGCGCTTCAGATTATCAGATAATGCGGGGGATCTTGAACCTGCAGACAAAGCGCTGTTGGAAAAAGCACGTCTGACAGCCCTGAATGCTTATGCGCCCTATTCCAGGTTCAGGGTGGGAGCTGCCATCCGGCTGGATAACGGCGAGATCATCACGGGGAATAATCAGGAAAACGCGGCCTACCCGTCAGGTCTGTGCGCGGAAAGGGTAGCGCTTTTTGCCGCTTCCGCTCAATTTCCCGAAGCGGTTATTGAAGCAATTGCCGTTAGTATTGATACCGATAACCATGAAATTATCCAACCGGTTTCCCCTTGCGGTGCATGCAGACAGGTTTTGGCAGAATATGAGCACAGACAGGAAAGAGAAATCAGGGTAATATTTTCCGGCGAAACGGGCAAAACAGTCACTGTGGATGGCATGAACAATCTTCTTCCGATGACATTCACGGCCAACAATCTGAAAAAGAGCAAGTAATATCGTTGTTGACCCGGCGTGCACTTGTAGCTGAAAAAATTGCATCCAATCAGCATGGCAGGGAAACGATATTAACCGGTCACCTTTTCTGCCATCAGGCCTCAATGCACAAACTGCAACGCAGCAATCAAATAAATGAGATCATGAAAAGAACGCTTTACATTCTGACCCTTTTTATTACGCTTTCCGCCATGCGAAGCGACCTCCCCGCCTATAAATTATACAATGCAAAAGGAAAGTCAGCAGATTTCGGCAAATTGGTAGAAGCAGCCTCAGAAGCCGATATTGTGCTTTTCGGTGAATTGCACAACAATCCTGTATGCCATTGGCTGCAACTCGAGCTGACCAGGGCCCTTTACGAACTGAAAGGAGATAAACTAATGCTGGGCGCCGAAATGTTTGAAGCCGATAATGCGCTGATTATAAGAGAATACTTATCAAGAAAAGTCAACGACAGGAATTTTGAATCTGAAGCCAGATTATGGCCCAATTACAAAACTGATTACAAACCTTTGCTGGTTTATGCCAGGGATAACGGGATACCGTTCATCGCCACCAACATTCCGCGTCGCTATGCTTCGCTGGTAAACCGTGAAGGATTTGAAGGATTATCGGAATTAAGCCCGGAAGCGTTGCAATATATAGCCCCTTTGCCACCGGCCTATGACCCTGAACTGCCAGGCTATAAAGGAATGATTGAGATGATGGGTGGAGCCGGCGGCCATGTCAATGAGAATCTGCCCAAGGCCCAGGCCATCAAAGATGCCACCATGGCGCACTTTATCCTGAAGAATTTCTCCTCCGGAGGGCTGTTTTTACACTTCCACGGAACCTACCATTCCGACAATTATGAAGGCATCGTGTGGTATTTGAAAAATCAGAACCCGGATCTTAAAATTCTTACCATTAAAAGTGCGGAGCAGGTTTCGGTCGACAGTCTTGAAGAAGCAAATTCAGGGAAAGCGGATTTCACACTGGTGATCCCTGAAACGATGACCAAAACCCATTAAGGATCAGGCCACAAAGGTATAATTAAGGTTAACCACAAAATTCCAGATGGTGACCACGCCGATGGCCAGGAGCTTGGCAAAATAGAAATTAAATTTTGCCTTTGATACCAGGGCCCAAAGTACCAATGTATTTATCAGCAACCCTATCAGGGAAATCAGCAGAAACCGGCCGTATTCAACGGCAATTTCCGGGTTGTTGCTGTGAAATGTCCAGATACGGTTGAGGTAATAATTGCTGCTGGCCGCGATGGTAAAGCCGATTGCATTAGAAACGTACTTCTGTATTTTAAGCCATTCCTTACAGATGTATGTAAACCCGAAATCGACAAAAACACCGGAAAAACCAACTGCACCGAATTTAACAAACTTGTAGGCTACTTCCCGTGTAAAAATATCAACCATAATATTACTATGACATTTGCGAAAATTCCTCCACCACCAGTTACAACTGTACGATCAGGATTTCATGCTTTCCGTTTCTGATCACCTCAATATTTACTGTTTCACCGGGTTTAAGTTTGCCCATTCGTCCCATGTAGTCATAAACGTTGGCTACAGCCATTCCGTTGATGGCAATGATGATATCGCCTTTAAGCATTCCTGAACGGTGCGCCGGCCCTTCTTTTCTGACTCCTTCCACCTTCATTCCGCCGCTGGTTTCAGCTCCTGACACATCCGGCATAATGCCCAGGGTCACTTTCAGGTTACGGCCATAATGACCGGCCTGCTGGCGTGAACCGGATTCACTGAAAACAGGCGCCGAGTCCAGCGTTGAAAGTTTATTAATCAAAGAGACGACAAATTCTGTAACCTGCTGCTGGCCAACGGCATTGATGCGATCGGGAAGATCGAATGGTGTATGATAATCTCCATGGGCACCGGTAGAAATAAACAAAACAGGGATTCCCTCCCCGTAAAAGGCGGCATGATCCGAAGGGCCATAGCCGTCGGGGGAACGTTTCACCTCAAAAGGTCTGCCTGCTGCCACTATATTCAGCAATGAATCAGCCACGGTAAATGTGCCGGTTCCGGCAATAGTAACAACAGGTTCATCGGTCTTTAACCGTCCGACCATATCCATATTGATCATTGCCTTCACCGATTTCAGGTTGAAAGGCGGATCGGAAACAAAATGGCGGGAGCCAAGCAACCCCATTTCTTCGGCACCAAAAGCAACAAAAACAATACTTCTCCCGCGATTGCCCCCCTGCTGCCCGAACCAGCAGGCCAGTTCAATCAGGGATGCTACCCCTGAGGCGTTGTCGTCAGCCCCAGCGTGTACTGCCGTAGTGTCGATCATCCGTGAACCCGATCCCGGACCACCCATTCCGAGATGATCATAATGGGCACCAATAACCAGGAATTCATCTTTTAACTGCGGATCATTCCCCGGAAACATTGCCACAACATTACGGCTGGTCACTTTCTTCCGGATTACATCGGTAACCACGGTAACTTCAATATCCCGGTTAAAACGCGCACTCTCGCGTCCGGTTATCATTGATTTCTCCAATGAATCTACAGCTGAGCCCGGCAACCCCAGCAAAAAGGCTGCAAGATTCCTGGTAATGCTCACCACAGGAATTCCTGCATCCGAAACCGATTTGTCGAATGCAATATCAATGGTTTTATCCATTCTGTCGATGGATGAGGGAGAAACCAGCAACAAACCGGCTGCTCCCCTGTCGCGGGCACTCAATGCCTTGGCCCTGTCGGTAGCCAAAGGAATAAAAGCGCTGCTCGGATTATCCGGTTCCGGATCCCCGCGAAGGGCCATAACCCATTTATCGCGGACATCGATGCCTGAAAAATCGTCCCATTTCAATTCGCCGCTTATTCCGGAAATCCCAAACCCTGCAAAAACCAAAGGGGCAGAAACTTCGGCAGACGCGGAAAAAGAAAACGGCTGGAAGTCCTTTTCAGGTGTAAAAGTTTTACCACCGGCTGCAAATGAATTTTTCTCTCCGGCTTTTACATCCGCTACCAGGCTGAAATACTGGTATCCATGATTAAACATTAATGCTGCACCGGCCTCCCTGAACTGATCACGTATATATGCTGCAGCCATTGAGTCACCTGCGGTTCCGGCTTTACGACCTGCAAGTTGCGCTGAAGCAAGGTATTCAATATGTTTCTGCAGCCTGTCGGATGAACCGGCAGTCTCCTGTGCTGAAAGGCGGTAGCCTCCGCTCAGCAGCAATAAGGTAATATAAACAGAAGCAAAGTATCTCATTCCAATTTATTTCAAAGGTTAAAAATCAAAGTATGCAAAAGTAAAAAAAAACCGGCAAGGATTACCTGTGTGACTTTGCCGGGTATCAAAATGAAGGGTCGTTTGTTAACAATAGTCCGTTAAATTAAAGAATCAACCAAGGACCCCGCCTCAGCGGGGCAGGCTGAAAAAACGCATTCACTTGATTACGCATGATTTACAAGGATTAAACAAGTTTTATTAATCCACTGTATGTCAACTCATTAAAAAAATCCAAGTAGTATTGCGTCCAATGATATGCTATTAATTCTTACCATAAAAATACAATCCCGATCCCGGTAGTTTTCGGAATCGGGATAGCGCTTTGGTGGCTTCCTTTTTAATCTAATGCCATCATATTAATTCCAGCACATCAAATATCGAATTACCCAAAATAAGCGAAAGCCGGGAAGTCCCCGGCTCTCTCTATATTTAAATACGGGAAGATAGAATTGCTGTTGAGAGCAATCCCGGATCTCTGATTCTTCAGATTAATTGAGTTGAAACTCCTCGCGAAGCTGGCTGACCCATTTGGATATCCGTTCCTCGGTAAGTTCAGGCTGACTGTCTTCGTCAAGGGCCAGACCGACAAATTTGCCGTCTTTTTCGGCTGTCGAGAAATAATAGGAATATCCTTTGGTAGGCCAGTAACCGACCACGTTTTCCTTGAACGGCAAACGGCAAAATACGGTTCCCATTCCATCCACAAAACTTTCAGGGTATTCTACCTGATCGCCAAGGCCGAAGATTGCAATCTTTTTATCTTCAATTTTCGCTTCCACCAGTACATCAATGAAACGTTCCCAGTCCTGATGCATCTCTCCGATGCCCCAGGCTGAGGTTCCCAGGATCAGATATTCATACTTTTCAAGGTCTTCACGAGTAGCTGAACTAACATTGTGGTATTCAACCTGACCTTTACCAAAGTTTTTTCCAATATACTGGGCAGCTTTATGCGTACTCCCTTTGGGGCTTCCCCCGTAAAAAATTCCAATTTTTCCCATGTGATCACTCCTTGTCGTTAAGAAGGAAACTTATTAGCGGGCGCAAATATAATCGTGAACATTCATTAATGCAAATCTGAACATAAGAACCATTTGCTTTGCATTTATTTGACATCCAGCGCATTGAATTAGTGTTAACAGTACAACTAGTCCCTGCTCAGATAGTTAGCATCTTTTAAACCTCTGAAACAAAAATTTGTTCAATCATTGCAGGTAGTTTATAATCAGGCACATTGATAACTACTACAGAAAAAGTCTTTTTCATATCAAAATCAGCAGCCCGGCAGATTTTCAGAAAACAGGTTGCCAATATCCCCGGGTCCGGTAGCATGATGAAACCGGGATATCCCGGAGATTCCCTGAACATTCGTCATAAGCAGAAGCAACTTCCGCAAAAGGTTTTGATACATATCAAAACCTTTTCTAATTTTGCGCTTCCTGAGCAGCCAACCAATTGCCGGAAAATTTGTTAATTGAATAAATCCATCAGCATGAGAAAATCATTAACCCTAATCTCCGCATTGCTTTTTATGGTATTCAACCTGAGTGCGCAGGAAAACCATCGGGTAAACGATGAAAAATCGGGCAAGGAGATCCTTATCGGAACCGTTACCCGCGATGGCCTTGCCGGGATGGGCGAATGGTTTAACAGTGAATACAACCTATATCAACCGGATACCATGGTGGTAGCGCACCTAAAATTTCACAGCGGGGATTATCCCTGGATATTTATTGCGCTCGGCACCTGGTGCAGCGACAGCAGGGAACAGGTACCACGTTTTCTGAAAATCCTCGATCAGCTGGCATATCCTGCCGACAGGATTTTCATGGTTGCAGTTGACAGGGACAAAAAAGCGAAGGATTTCTGCATAGGCGATTATGATATTAAGCTTGTTCCAACCTTTATTTTCACGCGGCAGGGTGAAGAGATCGGCCGTATTATTGAAACTCCGGTTGAATCGCTTGAGCGCGATTTTATGAACATCCTCAACGGCAGGGCTTCTGCCCCGCGCAATTGAATCAGGTCCTCTTAATTTATCTGAATGAAACTTTTTAACACAATCCGGGAAACCCGCGATTTCGCCGGATATTTAAGGGAACAGGGGCTGAAAATCGGCTTTGTACCGACTATGGGAGCGCTGCACGAAGGGCACTTGTCACTGGTGAGAAAAGCCGCTTCAGAAAACGATGCCGTGCTGGTGAGTATCTTTGTAAACCCGATACAATTTAACAATCCCGAAGACCTTAACAAATACCCCAGAAACCTTGAACAGGACCTCAGGCTTCTGGAACCGGAAGGATGTACCGCTGTGTTTGCGCCTGAAGTATCGGAGATGTACAGGGGTGAAGAAGAAAAACAATTTGATTTCGGAGACCTCGCCCTTGTGATGGAAGGCGCCTTCAGGCCCGGACATTTCAACGGCGTAGCGGTGGTTGTCGACAAACTGTTCAACATCGCCCTGCCACACCGTGCCTATTTCGGAGAAAAGGATTATCAGCAGTTACAAATCATCAAAGAACTGGCAAAACGGGATCATCCCGGTGTTGAAATAGTCCCCTGCCCCATCAGCCGGGAGCCTGACGGCCTGGCCCGCAGCTCCAGAAACGAAAGACTTACAACCGAAATGCGGAAAGCTGCGCCTTATATCCACCTGGTGCTGGAAGAAGTAAAAAATCTTGCCGGTAATCATACCGCGGAGGAAATTATTAAATTTGTTAACTACAAATTTGAAAGCCATCCCCTGCTCAGGCTGGAATACTTTTCAATTGCTAACGGAGAAACCCTTCAGCCGGTAAGCGGAAAAATTTCAAGTAGCGACCGCGCTTTTATGGCAGTATTCGCAGGCGAAATAAGACTGATTGATAACATTCGGTTAATTTGAGTATTTTTGCAGCGCTATGACCATAGAGATTTTAAAATCCAAAATTCACAGGGCCACCATCACCGAAGCCAACCTCCACTATATCGGAAGTATCGGCATCGACGAGGACCTTATGGAGGCAGCCAGGCTTGTAGAATTTGAAAAGGTTCAGGTACTGAACATCAACAACGGAGAACGGCTCGAAACCTATGTTATAAAAGGGGAAAGAGGCAGCGGAATGATCTCGCTCAACGGCGCTGCAGCGCGAAAAGCTGTTGCCGGCGACCTGATCATCATCGCAGCTTTCGCGCAGATGACCCCCGAAGAAGCCAGGAGTTTCAAACCGGCCATCGTATTCCCCGACAGCAAAAACCGCCTCGTTTAAGCCGCCTTGAAAAAAAACCTCCGAAATATTCTCCGTTTCACGTTTTTCCTGGGCATCGGGGTGTTCTTTATCTGGCTCTTCATGAGGAACCTAAGCCTGGAACAAAAACGGGAAATCTTTGAATCGTTCCGGCAGGTAAACTATTCATGGATCATCCTCGCTTTTGTGCTGGGGGTCTTAAGCCATCTGCTCAGAACCCTGAGATGGAAAATCCTGATGGAACCCATGGGTTACCGGCCAAAAACCAGTAATGTGTTTATGGCTGTAATGATTGGCTACCTGGCTAACCTGGCCCTTCCCAGACTTGGCGAAGTAAGCCGTTGCGGCATCCTCACCCGCTATGAAAAAATACCGTTCAATAAATCTTTCGGCACGGTGATCACCGAAAGGGTGATCGATATGCTCTCGTTTGTCCTGCTTTTCCTGTTGCTGATCGTTACCCAGACAGGCAGGATACATACCTATATTGAGCAAAAAATTTACTCACCTCTTCAGGAAAAATTTAATTTTGATTTTTCCGGAGGCAGTTACTTTACCTGGGTGGCCATCATCCTGCTGGCAACCGGTCTGCTCGCCGCCTTTATAATCTACAGGAACTTCAGGCATACTGCTTTTTACAAAAAAATATACAACCTGTTTTCAGGTCTGCTCGAAGGCATAAAGTCGTTGACAAAGATCAGAAAACCAATGACATTTATTGTCTATTCCGTTGGAATATGGGTTCTTTAC
Source organism: Lentimicrobium sp. (assembly GCA_023957275.1). Lineage (GTDB taxonomy): Bacteria > Bacteroidota > Bacteroidia > Bacteroidales > Lentimicrobiaceae > Lentimicrobium. Next base: position 23,062 of record JAMLHF010000031.1, read on the forward strand.
CTGCTGATGGCCTGGGTGGTTTTTTACAGTCTTGAGGAGACTTACGGACTGGGGCTTGATGCCGGCTTAACCGTGCTGGTTTTCGGTTCCATAGGGATTATGATCGTGCAGGGCGGAATTGGAATTTATCCGGCCATTGTTGCTGAAACCCTGTTTTTATGGGATATCCCTGAAACCAAAGGCTATGCCATGGGTTGGCTCATCTGGGCGTCGCAAACCGTCATGATTTTAATTGCGGGGGTATTTTCATTAATTTTACTTCCAGTTTTAAACAAGAGAATTAATGACAAAACCGGAACTCATCCAGCGCAAAATACTGAAACAGCCTGAGCTTGACCGCATGCTCGCTTACTGGCGTTTCAGGGATCAGAAGATTGTTTTTACCAACGGGTGTTTCGACATCATACACCTTGGCCATATCGACTACCTGGCAAAAGCCGCAGCATTGGGCGACAAACTGATTATCGGCCTGAATACCGATGCATCCACCCGCAGGCTGAAAGGGCCTCACCGCCCCATCAACGACGAAAATGCCAGGGCGATGATCATGGCATCCTTCAGTTTTGTGGATGCCGTTGTGTTGTTTGACGAAGATACGCCTTACAACCTGATCCGGACAGTACAGCCGGATATCCTTGTAAAAGGCGCCGATTACCGCGCCGAAGATATCGTTGGTTATGACATCGTTACATCGAAGGGCGGAAAAGTGGAGACGCTTGAATACCTGCCGGGATACTCAACCAGCCTGATAGAAAAGAAAATCAGGGATAGGGAATGAATGGAGACAGCCGCTTTACCTGCCCGTGAAGTTCGCTGACGCCTTATGCACCCCTGCCGTAACCATGACAGGCAGATTAAGTGACTGATAAAAATAACCGATAAACCCCATGGCCAAAACGCGAACTGCTTTTTTCTGCCGCAACTGCGGCGCCCAGTCGCCCAAATGGATTGGTAAGTGTCCTTCGTGCGGCGAATGGAATACCTATATCGAAGAGGTAATCCAACGTTCAGAGCCCGGCGCGTCCATGGCTGTCGCCTCCCGCCAAACAGCGGTGCCTACCCTGATTACCGATATCGCGTTCAGCAGTGAAAGCAGGATTGACACCCATAACGGGGAGCTGAACAGGGTGCTCGGCGGGGGACTGGTCCCCGGAAGCGTTATACTGGTTGGTGGTGAACCGGGTATCGGAAAATCGACCCTGATGCTGCAGGTGGCGTTGACCATGCCCGCCATAAGGGTGCTTTATGTTTCCGGTGAAGAAAGTGAACAGCAGATCAGGATGCGGGCAGAACGCCTGGGCATGGGCAAAAACGAATGTTACATCCTCACGGAAACCTCAACAACCGCCATCCTGAATCATATTGCCGGCCTGAATCCGGGAGCGGTCATCATTGACTCCATACAGACCCTTACCAGCGAAAGCATTGATGCCTCAGCGGGCAGTATTTCACAGATCCGTGAGACGGCATCAGAACTTCAGCGTTATGCAAAGACCGCAAACATACCGGTTTTCCTGATCGGTCATATTACCAAGGAGGGATCCCTGGCCGGTCCGAAACTGCTGGAGCATATGGTGGACACCGTTCTCCAGTTCGAGGGTGACCGCAACTACGGTTATCGTATTCTGAGGTCCGTCAAGAACCGCTTCGGAAGCACTTCAGAACTGGGAATTTACGAAATGCAGGGCGATGGGCTCAGGGAAGTTTCGAATCCTTCAGAAATCCTGATTACCCAGCATGAGGAACCCGTCAGTGGCACCACCGTGGCAGCCACCATCGAAGGATTGCGCCCCATGCTGATCGAAACGCAGGCCCTGGTGAGCACGGCGGCTTATGGCACCCCGCAGCGTTCCTGTACAGGTTTCGACACCCGCAGGCTTAATATGCTTCTGGCCGTACTCGAAAAACGAAGCGGTTTTAAGCTGGGGGTAAAAGATGTATTTCTCAATATTGCCGGCGGTCTGCGGGTAGATGACCCCGCCACCGATCTGGCGGTAGTCAGCGCGGTTCTTTCATCCAGCATCGACATCCCCGTAAGCTCAAAAACCTGCTTCGCCGCCGAAGTCGGGCTTTCGGGCGAAATCAGGCCTGTGACCCGTGTGGAACAGAGAGTTTCTGAAGCGGAGAAACTGGGATTCGGGACCATCGTAATTTCAAAACTAAACCTGAAAGCGGCCAGGAGTTCAGCAGGCAGGATAAAAATCCAGCCTGTCGGGAAAGTGGAAGAAGTTTTCAGGCTACTCTTCGGCTGAGGTCAATTATTCCTGCTCCTCTTTTTCCGGCTTGCTCCAGTCGACAAAAAACCTGCCGTCACTCAGTATAATGGTATCCGTTTCATTCGATTTACGGGTATTGTCATGATCGTGCGGTCCGCCGTTTACCCACATTCCTGCTCCCGCTTTTGTAAAAGCTTTTTTCTCAAGGTTGGCTTTGATACCGGAACCTGTCATGGTAGCCACCGCACGTTTTTTGTAATAAACGCCCCGCAATGTCGCTTCAAAAGAGCCCTCAATTGAAGTAGGACTAACTTTGTCAATCGTCACAGTTCCCGACAGGGATTCTCCATCATGAAACGCATGACCAAGCCCTTTGGTCTCTTCGGAGTAATCAACCAACGCCCAAACCATAGCCCTGTCGGCCTTTTTCTTTGATTCAGACTCCAGATTTTCCTCATCAAAAATCTGGTAGGTTCCCGGTTTCAGACTGTCGGAAAAATAATATAACCGGATCCAGACCTGCACATCAGGACTTACCTGAAACGAAGCAATGCCGAGGTACTCAAAACCCCTTACGGGAATTTTCACCCGGCGGGCTTCGGCTTTATATTCCTTTCCATCTACCTTGCAGGAAATGTAATTGGTAAACTCCTGCGCCACAGAAAGCCCGGCAAAACCGGTAAAAACGACCAGCATCAGCAACAGACGGATTCTTTTCATAAGATTTGATTTAAGTGAATAACTCAATGGAAAAACATGCAAATATCCTACAGGGCAAATCTAATCAAACGCTACCCTGCAGGGGCAATCTTCATTTATTCAGGACCTAAAATTATAAAAATGTAAACACATCTGCAATGTTTATGTTTCCGGAACAGATCACAAATAGCTTTCAATAAACAGATATCATCAGATGACAGATCATTGCAGACAGTCGACTCATTTATTATTTATTTTATGATTGCGGAATCCGGTGTATATTCGCAAATATTCCCGTGAAATATTCCTGATAAAAACCAAATGAAAGTATTCCGTAAAATATTAATCATCCTGCTGATTGCCAATCTGGTCAGAATCATACCGGGGTGCTGCGACTGCGATGGCCCCGCAACTTTTTTCAGTTTTAACAAAACCGGAATTACAAACCTTGACAATTCAGGAATTTTTCCCCAGAGTTCAGCTTCCGACACCATGCGTGCTGCAGCGGTAGCCTTCGAGATTTCGTTGTATGATTCCACCGGATACTGGTATTATGCAGCCCTGCCAGCAAAATCCGGCGCCGGGTTCAGCCGCGCAACAGCCATGAGCTGCGATTGTGCCTATCCCATGCAGGCAAGGGCGCACCTGACAAATATCAGCATTACCACACTTTTCCCAATTTCGGACCAGATAGCTGCCGGCGCCGAAGTCAGCGGGTTGTTTGCGGCAAGTCTCAGGGGCAATTACGCCGGTGACGGAGTTTACATTACCCCGGAAATGCTCTGTAGCCAGACAGAAAATAAAATCTATTACGACAGCGGCATTGAATCCTTCGGACTTTTCCTGAAGCCTGAAGTACAATCAGCCAATGCCCGCTTTGTCATGCGTTTTACCTTGTCCGACGGAATCACCCTCACCGACACTACCGCCCTGATCACCATCCGCCCATGAACCGTCCCGGCCTGAACATCCCCCCTTCCTTACTGCTGATTCTGTTATGGTTTACCATTGGAACATCGCATGCATCAGCCCAGTCCGTCAGGCAGGAGCAAATGGAAATTTACCTGCACTACGCATGCAGGGAAACCTACCGCAGCATGCAATTGCAGGAGGGCGACATAGACTTCCTGAACTATCTTGATTACAAGGCCGATACCGGTTGTACCGGTGTTGTACACGTTGGTTTCAACTTGTCCCCTTCCGAAAAATGGACATTCACAGCAGATTTGGGCATGATGAGCGATATGAGGTTCAGTCAGATGAACATAAGCGCATCCCGCATAGTGAACAATACCGGCAGATACACTTCCTGGGGGTTATCAGCCGGCATCTCAGCCTACCCCGTTTACCTGAACGAATTCAACGAATACCACCTGCTGAGGGATACCGGCCTGATGGCCGACCTGGATGCAAATTACCGGCAAGAAACCCTGTATGATCCCGGGTTGGACTTAATGCCTTTTCTGCTGTACACAAAAAACAGACTAAGTCTGAAGGCAGGCACCGGGTTGAGAATCAGCTCTTTTATGCCTTTTAATCTGCTGATCAGGCAGAAAAAGGATGGAGGCAATTTCCGCCGTGAAATCAGGTATGAAACCTTATACAAACCTGCCCTGACATCCATTTCAACCCTGCATGCCACACTGATGCTTAGCGACAAACCGGGGCTTTCGGTGGGATTGCAGGCCGGTGCGCAACTGCTCTTCGGGATGCGCTCCATTCCATACGAGCGCACGATCCTTACCTGGACCGCCGGCAACAGGGTTACCGACAAGATCACACCCGGCAGTAAGCCGTTCACCGTCACGGAAGTGAGCGCGGGCATTGTGATCAGATTCTGAAGGTGGGTGGCCCGATAAAATACTACCTTTGCAGGCAGTATTTTACCAACCTGCAAACAAGCATTCCCATGGCCGTTCCCGGAAAATTCAACACCCTCAGCATTTCAAGAATTGTAGATTTCGGCGTTTACCTCGACGGGGGCGAATCCGGCGAAATACTCCTGCCTATGAAGTGGGTACCCGAAGGCTGCAAACCCAACGACGATCTTGAGGTTTTTGTTTATTTCGATTCGGAAGACCGCCTGATCGCGACGACCATCAAGCCACTGGCACAGGTTGGAGAATTTGCATTTCTAAGGGCGAAGGCTGTAAATGAGGTAGGTGCCTTCCTCGACTGGGGGCTCGAAAAAGACCTGCTGGTGCCATACAGGGAACAATCGGTAAAAATGGTTGCCGGAAAATCTTATATTGTTTATTTATTTGCCGATCCTCAGACTGGCCGCATTGCCGGTTCATCCAGGGTTGAACGGTATTTGAGCAGGGAAACTCCCTCCTTCCGCCTGCATGAGGAAGTAGATCTGCTGTTGTGGCGCACCTCCGAGATCGGCTATATGGCCATCATCAACAACAGCCACGAAGGACTGATTTATGCCAGCGAAGTATTTGAAGAACTGGAGCGCGGTCAGAAAATCAGGGGGTATGTGACCAAAATAAGGGATGACGGCAAGATCGACCTCAGCCTGCAAAAACCAGGGTATGAAAAAATCGATGAACTGTCGGAGCGCATACTCGGGCTGATTGAGTCAAACAACGGGTCACTGAGCCTGAACGACAAAAGCCCGGCTGAGGATATATACGCGCTATGCGGAATGAGCAAAAAGAACTTCAAGAAATCAGTGGGCGCGCTTTACAAACAAAAATTAATCCGAATCACCGATAATGGCATAGAACTGACTGCAAAGAAATGACCTTCTTTACCTGAATACAGGCCCCTTCCTGCAGAACTGATATTTGACTAGACCGCTGCCTGCCTGTAGGTTACCAGTTTCTGCCTGCCTTCATCCCACAGCCGCAGGCTTAAGGACTTCATGCTCTCCCTGAAGTTAACAGGGACAACCTGACTGAATTCCTTATTTTCACGCTGACATTTCTCCAGCTTATAATTCGGGATTTTCGAACTGAGGTGGTGAATATGATGAAACCCGATATTTCCGGAAAACCATTGCAGAATTTTAGGAAACTTCAGATAGGATGCCCCGGAGATGGCCACCGTACTGTAATCCCATTCCTGGTCGCGATACCAGTGCACACCTGAAAACTGGTGCTGCACATAGAAGAGGAAAACACCCGCCGTTGAGGCAAAGTATATCACAGGCAACTGAATCAGCAGGTAATTCTCAAAACCGATCAGCAAGCTGATCCCTGCAGCAAGAACAGCAATTCCCAGATTAGTAACATATACACTGATCCTTTCTTTCCGGCCGAAACCCTTCCTTGTAAACCGGTTCATAACCAGAAACACCAAGGCCGCTCCGATGCCAAACATTACAACAGGATTCCGGTATATCCTGTAAAACACTCTTTTACGGGCCGGCAGATTCCTGTATTCATCCACCGTCAGCGTCCATACATCCCCTACACCCCGTTTATCCAGATTCCCTGCCGTACGATGGTGAATAAGATGTGCATGATGCCAGCGGTAATAGGGTGTAAATGTAAGGATGCCCAGCACGATTCCGGTGATGTCAGCCGCTTTCTTTGATCTGAAAAAAGCGCCATGCCCGCAATCATGAAAAATAATAAACAACCTGACAGTAAAACCGGCAGCAAGAATTGATACAGGCAGGACAAGCCACCATGATCTGTCAATCAGAAATACCATCAGAAACCACAAGCCAATATATGGAACCAATGTATTGATTAACTGCCAGATACTCATCTTCAGGGAAGGAGTCTTATATGCCGCGGTCAACCTGATCAGAGATTTATCCGATCCAGGGACTGATGATTTTGGTGCCATCCTTTTTTTATTAAAGATACGTAAAAACAGGTTCCCATTAACAAAACAGCAGAATATCATTACAATCGGATGAAACAATTCCCTTTCAGAATGATGCTACACCTTACTGTCTGCAGGAATACTAAATTCATAAAATAATTTAGGTATTAGAGAACTTATTTACTTATTTACTGTTTAACTATTGACTCAAAAACCGACGAGCTATGAAAAAAAACAGCCTGCCCTTTATCGCAATTGGTTTTATAACGCATGTTATGCTGCTCAGCGCCTGTCAAAATGCTGACAGCTCAAACGATGACGCGCATATCGGAAGGGAGTATAATCTCACGGAGATCAAAGGTGAGGAGCGGGCAGTGCTGACCCCGCCTCCGTTTGTACCTCCCCCCATCACACGCGACCATGCAAGCAAGGTGATTGTAGATCTGGAAATCATCGAACAGGAGATGGAGATTGCCGACGGAGTTAACTATATGTTCTGGACTTTCGGCGGTACAGTGCCTGGTTCTTTTATCCGCATAAGGGAAGGAGATTACGTTGAATTTCATCTGAAAAATCATCCCGACAACAAACTGCCCCACAACATCGATTTACACGCGGTAACCGGACAGGGCGGCGGGGCCGAGGCCACTTTTGTCGCCCCGGGGTATGAAGCCACCTTTAATTTTACTGCACTGAATCCCGGACTGTTTGTATATCACTGCGCCACCGCCCCGGTGGGCATGCATATTGCCAACGGCATGTACGGACTGATACTCGTGGAACCCAAAGAAGGGCTTCCAAAGGTAGACAAAGAGTTTTACGTAATGCAGGGCGATTTTTACACCGAAGGCAGTTATGGCGAGTCGGGCCTGCAGGCGTTCGACATGAACAAGGCGATTAAGGAGCAGGCTGATTATGTGGTCTTTAACGGCAAGGTAGGCGCCCTTACCGGGGACAATGCACTGAAAGCCAGGACGGGGGAAACAGTACGTTTGTTTGTCGGAAATGGCGGGCCCAACCTGGTTTCAAGCTTCCATGTAATCGGGGAAGTATTTGACAATGTCTATATGGAAGGTGGCTCACTGAAAAACCATGACATACAGACCACCCTGGTTCCGGCCGGAGGCTCCGCCATTACAGAGTTTAAGGTTGAGATCCCGGGAAACTTCATCCTGGTCGATCATTCTATTTTCAGGGCATTTAACAAAGGAGCTCTTGGCATCCTGGCAGTTGACGGGGAGGAAAACAAGCAAATATATTCGGGTAAAAGCGAGCCGGGCATCTACCAGCCGTCAGCAGAAGCAGTAAAACAAGTCCGCAAATCGACGGAGGCAGTTGAAATAAGTCCGGAGCAGCAGCTGGCCATGGGCGAAAAACTCTATCAGGTGAACTGTGCCGCCTGTCATCTTGCCGATGGCAAAGGGGTAGCGGGTGTATTTCCGCCGGTTGCCGGCAGTGATTTCATCGCGAAAAGCCCCGAAAAGGCAATCGGGGCGGTGGTAAACGGCTTATCGGGGGAAATCACCGTTAACGGGGTAAAGTACAACAGCGTGATGCCGCGCCAGGCCCTTACCGATGCAGAAACAGCGGCAGTACTGAATTTTGTATACAGCGCCATGAATGGTTCTGACATGAGGGTAACCGCGGAACAGGTAAAAAAAGCGCGCAAATAAATGGAAAAATGCATCTCCTGTACGATTCTTTCCTTGCTGCTGATGATGACGCAGTTGCTTCACATACCGGCGTCGGCTCAGGAGGATCAGACCATGGCACTGATTCCGGCGGGAACTTATCTCCCGCTTTATTCCGGTAACAAAACCACCAAGGTCCCTGCTTTTATGATCGACCGGCTGCCTGTAACCAATGCGGACTTCAGCCGGTTTATCGCAGACAATCCGGAATGGAGCAGAAAAAATGTAAAGCGGCTTTTCGCGGATGCGGGATACCTCAGGCACTGGAAAGATGACGGCACTTTTGCACCCGGCATCGCCGGTAGTGCCGTAGTGAATGTATCCTGGTTTGCCGCCCGGAAATACTGTGAATGTCAGGGGAAGCGGCTACCGACCACCGCCGAATGGGAAAGGGCTGCGGAAGCAGGAAGGACCAGGCCTGACGGCAGGAATGAAGAAGGATTTTACGCCCTGATTCTTGAGCTGATTTCAAAACCTTCCTTTACACATCTTCCCGAAGCCGGAACCACGCTGAAGAATTATTACGGTGTCTGGGATTTGATCGGGGTAACCTGGGAATGGACCTGGGATTTCAACAGCGCCTTATCTACGGGAGAATCAAGGGGGAATGCCAGTCTCGACAATACCCTCTTCTGCGGAGGGGGCTCCCTGCAATCGGGCGATACCGGAAATTATGCCGCCTTTCTGAGGTACGCCATGCGCTCAAGCCTCAAAGCCAGTAACACGGTGCAAAGCCTCGGCTTCAGGTGCGCGAAAGATGTTGCCAGGTAAGCCGGCTGGCATCACAAGCCGGTGCTTTTCGAACAACTGAATTCATTAAATATTAAAGAAAATCAACCAACAAATATCAATGATACCTATGAAAAAATTCTTGTTTTTTGCATCCCTGGCAGCATTCATTGCCATTGCCACAGCCTGTGGCCGGAAATCAGAAACGGGCAATTGTTGTAAAACAGCTGAGGCTGGTCAGCTCCCGACCAGTGAAATCTCAGATCAGTCCATCTTTCTGCTTGAGTCGGATTGGGAAACATACCGCAACGGCAGAATGACCCTCGCGGATTTAAGCGGGAAGGTCACCGTGGGGGCGATGATATTTACGCATTGTCCATCAGCTTGTCCGCGCATTGTAGCCGATATAAAAAATATAGAATCGGCATTGAGTGAAGATGAACGGAAACAGGTGCAGTTTCTTCTGATCAGTATGGATCCTGAAAGGGACACTCCGGAAAGGATGCGGCAATTTGCCGCTGACCATCGCCTGAACGACTCCTGGGAAATGATCCGCGCCGGCAAAGATGCGACCATGGAAATTGCCCAGGTGCTGGGGGTAAGGATCAAGCCCCTGGATGACGGAGGCTTTGACCATTCGAATATCATCCAGATACTGAACAGGGAGGGTGAAATTGCCTATCAGCAGCAGGGGTTGAATGTTGATCCCGGCGAATGTCTGAAGCAGATCAGGTTATTGCTGAAGTAAAAAAAGAGAAATTAACATAGACACACTCCAGCCCCGGTTCTATGGACAGGAATATCAACGCCTGATTTAACTTCATCCCCCCAAAACAACCCACCGACAAACCGATGAAATGACCAGTGCATTTCATACAATATCTCAATCTTGTTAAAAATTCAATATTTTGAATTACATTTGATCGCTAATCTATACGGTCAATCTGAAAAATAAGAAGAAAATATTCAGCGGAACTGGTTTCCTGAACCGTACGATCTCAATTAAACGGGACGACTTCCGGTTTAACCGTGAAGAAAGCGCAGCAGGCCATCAGGAGGCACTCAGGGTAAATCTGGGCCGTCTGGTTTACCTTATTTCCATAGGTTTGTCTGTTTCCATCGCACATATTGCGCTATTCTATTTTTTTAATTCTGACGCTTCAGGCACAGAGTTACAATGGAAAAACGGGATCATTGCCTCACACTCGACCATGTTTCTGATTTTTCTGATTACCGGCCTCAGCGTTATTATTATCAGAAAACGGGGGCTGATCAATAAACCGTACGCCAGGGCAATCCCGCATTTCATGTTTCTGTTTTTCCTGTTGATAGGCACCATTATCACAGGCATAGACCAGCTTATCACCAATGCCATTACCCCGTTTATGATTGTGTGTTTCTTCACGGCCATGGTGCTGATCATCCCTCCCCTTATCTCCGCCTTGTACTATTTGCTTGCATATACATTTTTCTACTTTGTAATTACCCATTTCCAGCCATTTCAGGATGTACTGCTTTCCAATTATGTGAACGGCCTTACTTCAGTGGCCATCGCCTGGTTTCTCTCCATGATTCTCTGGAGGAACTTTGTTTACCGTTTCCGGAACGACCGCCTGGTGCGGCAGCAGCAAACGGCATTGCAGGATCAGAATAATGAATTATCGAGGATTGCCAATGAATTAAGGGAGGTTAACAAAAGCAGGATCCGTCTGTTTTCGATTATTTCGCATGATCTCAGGGGGCCGCTCGCCAACCTCAACAGCCTGATGAAACTGGTCCAGAATGATGATATCACTGAACCCGAGTTCAAGGAGCTTCTGCCGGAACTGGCCTCTCAGACTCTGCTGACCAGCGAATTACTTGACAACCTGCTCAACTGGTCAAAGAATAACCTCAATGGCATTTCCTGTCATCCAAAGGCGTTTGCCATCCACGATATAACTTCAGATATTATCCGGCTCTATGAAAGCCAGACAGGTTTGAAAGGATTGGTCATTTCAAACGATACAGATCCGCAACACATGGCCTATGCTGACCCCGGCATGATTTCGCTCGTGTTGAGGAATCTGATTTCCAATGCCATAAAATTTTCAGAAAAGAACGGAAAAATATCCGTTTACAGCAAAATAAAGGGACTGGTTGCAGAAATCAGTGTAGAGGACTCCGGCATTGGAATTGAACCGGAAAGAATTACATCCCTTTTCGGTGACGATCAGTTCAGCACACAGGGAACGGCCGGAGAGAAAGGTACAGGCCTCGGCTTACTGCTTTGCCGGGAGTTTGTTGAACGCAACGGTGGCAGCATCGGCGTGCAAAGCACCCCGGACAAAGGCAGCAGATTCTGGTTTACAGTGCCAACCGCAACCTGAAGCGAATGCGCTCGTCTATGCCCTGTCTGACTTTCACCGTTGGCGCGGACGTCCTCGTCCGGGCAGGGATAAACCAACACCGATGCAAGTATTCATATAAAACCCTAAGAAGACCTGACAAGTCGGAAGAAGACTTGTCAGGTCAGGCAGATTGACTCGTCTTTGCGCAATTTATTCGTGCATTCGTGGCAATTTGCAGACATGTTCTCCCGGACAATCCCGTCTGAAATTCAGCGCATGCTTTTCCGTTACTGCTTCCTCATAGTCTGCCCCAGGTGCAGCATCCTGAAACCTTTTTCGAAATCCTCCCAACGCATGGTGGCCGGACAGGTTATCAGGCGGGTTTCACCCGGCTGCATATCGAAAAAGTTATCCGAAAAATTCACATCCGCACTGTCGCTGACCAGCATCAGGTTTTTACAAAAATTGCGGGATGTGATTTCAATCACAAAATGGTCGCCTTTATCGCTGATCCGCGATTTAAGACCCGGTTCGGGCAGCCGGAGGTCTTTTGGTTTTGCGAAATAAGCAAATTCCTGGTCAATCACCCGGGAACCATCCATCAGTGTGGCAGTAAAAAAAACACTGTTCTCCTTGTAACTGAGCGGCAGTTCCTTCAGATCTATGCTGCAGATCAGCGCTGCCCCGTTTGCCGGAAGCATCACTTTGTAAGGCCTGTTCCATAATGAAAGCCCGCTGAAATCTGCCAGGTTGAGACGCAATATGGCAGGGGTCTTTTTCTCGGTATCCGAAACGCCGTATACCAAAAGTTTCCCGTCTTCGACAACCACCTGTATAATCTGGTTTTTCAATGCATCTTTCACAGAATAATGCATAGCTTTCCATTTGCCGTAATAATCGATGCCCGACCAGGAGGCCACCGGCCACACATCGTTCAATTGCCAGTAAAGTGATCCCATGCAAAACGGCATATCCGACCGGTGGGTTCTGAGTGCCATGCCGATGGCATCTGCCTGCAGCAACTGACCAACATAAAGCAGGTGCTCAAAGTTCTCAGGAATCTGATAATCCTGTTCCATATACTGCCGGATGCGGAGGTTTCCGATACCGCTGCGCTGGTGCGAGGCCATTACGGGCGATTCTATGTTCCAGTCTTCGGGCAGGGTGTATTTTTTAACGCTGTTGAACTCGGGGAACGATTGAAATCCGTATTCGCTCATAAAGCGTGCTTTATAATTCCTGAAAGCGGAAATCGGCTCCTGACCGTGCCATACGCCCCAATAATGCACATCGCCGCGGTTTCCGCTCCAGTTGGCCAGCACTCCCCCGCCCTGCGTCGGTGAAGAAGGCCAGTAGGCATGATCCGGCGCATATTGCTTCACGGCAGCAGGCAGTATATGGTGAAAAAGGGTATCATAGCTTTGCCATATCTCACGTTGCTGTGCTTTGTCATATTTCTCCTTCCATCCCCATCCGCGCGTAAAATCGCCTTCGGCCCAGGCATATTCAATCTCATTGTTGCCGCACCATAGTGCAATGCAGGCATGATTCCTCAGGCGTTTGATGTTGTCAACGGCTTCGAGCCTTACATTATTCAGAAAATCCTTATCTCCGGGGTACATGGCACAGGCAAACATAAAATCCTGCCATACCATAATGCCGTGCCTGTCGCACAAATCATAAAAATAATCGTTCTCATAAATGCCCCCTCCCCACACCCGGAGCATATTGATGTTGGCTTCGGCGGCCGATTTCACGATAAACTCATAGCGGGCTGAATCCACCCTGGGCAGAAAAACATCATTGGGAATATAATTAGCCCCTTTGGCAAACACCGGCCGTCCGTTTACCTCAAAATGAAAACTTTCCCCACCCCCTTTGGCATCAGGCCTGCGCACATGCTTCAGACTGCGTATACCAATCTGACGGTTAAAAGCGTGCAGTTCTTCACCCTTATGGCTGAGCACCGCGCTCACGGTATAGAGAGGCTGACCGCCCGCCCCGTTGGGCCACCATAGCCGGGGATTCTTTATGATAAAATCTATATCTGAATACCGGATCCCGGGTGACATGCTGATTTCACGGGCAGCAACCGCCTGGCCGTCCATCAGAATTTCCAGTTTATAAAGTCCTTCCTGCTGAACATTGACTTCCACGCCGGCGGTGACACGTGCTTCCTTTGCCGTAACGCTTTCCTGCCTGACGAAAAGGTCGTTGATGCGTGCTGTCCGGTTAATAATCAGCTCAACAGGCCGCCAGATACCGGAGGTCACCAGGCGCGGGCCCCAATCCCAGCCGAAGTGATATCCCGGCTTGCGCGTAAAGATGCTGATCCTAACCGGGCCCATCCCTCCGATCTCCGACTGATCATTATCCGCCGGAAGAGCATAACCCAGCGCTTCCTGCTTCATCAATCCCCGCATCACCGGCGATTCAAAACGGATAAAGATCTCGTTATCGCCTTCTTTCAGGTGATTCCCGGCTTCGGCTTCCCAGGTACGGTGAAAATTATCGGCTTTGAACAAAAGCGCCCCGTTTACCATTACCGTTGCATAGGTATCCAGCCCGTGAAACCGCATCATCAGGCTGCCTGCCCGGAGTTGTGCGGCATCCAGCCTGAAACGGGTGCGGTACTCCCAGTTAACCTTATCGATCCACTGCAGATTCTTTTCGTTGAGCCTGTAGTATGGATCCTCTATCAGTCCGTTTGCCAGCAGGTCGGTGTGAACCGTGCCGGGAACAAGGGCGGGATACCACTGCAGGGTTCCGGCCTGCCGGAACTCCCAGTTATTGTGAAGTACCACTGATGTCTGAGCCCGCAGATTCAGTGCGCCTGCCATAACCAACCACGGCAAAAGGATAAAAAATGCAATCAGTTTCTTCATTTACTAATGATGATTGAGTAACATGATACTTTCCACAACCCTTGCCTTCAGAAGCGTTTCCTGTTCTGATTCCCGCCCTGGGCGGAGTTGGCCGAAAATACATGCGCAATTTAAGCATAATCAGCGGATGGAAAATCTTTAGCTGATCAATAATCAGCTGCCGGCAGATTTTCTATGTCCGGATTTGGTAGCTTTGCAGTTGTTAAAAATCTACCTGAAAAAATCAGTTTCATTAACAGCAGCCCCGATATGTGCACCCGATTTACATCAATCCTCCGCCGTTCTGGCAGATTTTATCTTTTCCTGATCTCTCTGATGCTTATGTCATTTACATTCCAGTCCACGAAACCTTTCCGCATCGTATTTTTCGGCGATTCCATCACGCAGATGGGCAATGAACCGGGCGGGTACATTGACCTGATGCGGCAGGAGATCAGCAAAAACGGGCTGAACGGCCGTTACGAACTGATCGGGGCCGGCATTGGCGGTAACAAAGTTTATGATCTGTATCTGCGCCTCGAAGAGGATGTGCTGAAGCATAAGCCCGGTGTGGTATTTATATACATAGGCGTGAACGATGTATGGCACAAATTGTGGGGCACCGGAACCGATGCCGACAAATTTGAACGATTCTACCTGGCATTAATCCGTAAAATCAAGGCAGCAGGCGCCGATGTTGTACTTTGCACCCCCGCAGTAATCGGAGAGCATACCGATTTCACCAACCAGCTTGACGGAGACCTGAACAGGTATTCTCAGATCATCAGAAAACTGGCCGGCGACGAACACTGCAAGCTGATTGACCTGCGACGGATCTTTCTTGATTATAACCTGAGAAATAATCCGGACAACCTTGAAAAAGGCATCCTGACCACCGATGGCGTGCACCTGAATGACAAAGGCAACCGGTTGGTGGCGGATACATTTTTAAGCGAGATTTTTCCCAAATAAACAGGCAATGGCCAGCTGAAGCACTCATCAAGCCTGGTGGGTGCGGCATTTTGGCTACTCCCGGTTTTCGGCTAAAGCCGGTTGGTTCTGGATTCCGCTTTTCCCCGGGCTGAAGCCCGGAGTCAGGCAAGCAGATTTTTCCGGCTTTTCACCGGTTATTGGACGTCTGAACCAGAACTTCGGCTCAATCAACACAAGCTTTGGTTATCTATATCCTGCAGTTTCTGATGATAATCAATTCCGCTTTATTACCCCCGGCTTGAGCCGGGGGTAATAAGCTGCTGACAAACGCGGGGGCTTTAGCCCAAAAGCCGGTAGAATTCTATTCGCAGCCCGGCTTGAGAAAAACCCGCAAGCCCGGACGCTCCCCAGGTTTGGCTGCTCCCGGTTTTCGGCTAAAGCCGGTTGGTTCTGGATTCCGCTTTTCCCCGGGCTGAAGCCATGAGTAGACAAGCACTTTTTTTCTGACTTTTCATCTGAAACCTGACATCTGAATCAGGGATTAAGCTTAACCCACAAGAGCATTTAAGATATTGAGCTTTAATTCACAAAAACTGCCTGGAAAACTGAAAAACCAGATGAGGACGCGAAGGTCAAATCAACTTTAAAGATAATGGTGAACTGAACTACTATAAAATTATCGCTAACGGCACTTTTCCTTTTTTCTTTTTCAAACACATAGAAATAACGAAATTACTTTCACCTGCATACATTTCCGGTTTTCAACCACTACCGTATTAATACAAGGCCTGTTAGCAGCCGATAATTCAGGCAGATGTGAAAAATTCCTCAACTTTTTAGTATCTTAGCTGTTTAATTCGCCACTGCTCTGCATATCCCGCGCCCGCAATGTATAAAGTCCTGATCGTTGACGATGATCCCACTTTCTGTCTTATGCTCAAGTCATATCTTGGGAATAAGGGCTTCGACGTAAAGGAAGTTTTTACGGCGGGTAGTGCTATCAAAGCATCCAGGGCGCAGCATTTCGATATTATTCTTACTGATTTCCGCCTTCCTGATATTGATGGGATCACGCTGATTGCTGAACTCAAAAAGATACAACATGGTGTTCCGGTCGTACTGATGACCCGTTACGGGGATATACGGTCGGCTGTTACCGCCATAAAATCCGGGGCTTTTGATTACATCACCAAGCCGGTGAATCCTGACGAACTTTTACTGACCGTAAACAAGGCCATCAGCAAACAGAAACAGGAGAAAAAAAACGAATCAGGCATCAGGTCGGAGCCATTGCCCGGCAACATGAGTTACCTCAGGGGCACCAGTCAGCCGGCGATGCTGGTGGAACAATATATTTCGCTGATCGCCCCTACCGATATGTCGGTGATCATACAGGGAGAGAGCGGTACCGGAAAGGAGTATGTGGCCAGGATGATCCACATGAAAAGTCAGCGCAGCAGCAAACCTTTTATCGCGGTAGACTGTGGCGCTTTGACCAATGAACTGGCGGCCAGTGAATTATTTGGCCACACCAGGGGTTCATTTACAGACGCCCATGCGGACAAGGAAGGGCAGTTTCAGCAGGCGAACGGGGGCACGCTTTTTCTGGATGAGATCGGTAACCTGTCTTATGAAAACCAGATCAAACTGCTCAGGGCCACCCAGGAGCGGAAAGTCCGGAAGCTGGGCGGCACCAGGGATGTGGAAGTGGATGTAAGGATCATCGTTGCTACAAACGACGACCTTGCTGCCGCAGTGCAAAAGGGAAGCTTCAGGGAGGATCTGTTTCACCGGCTCAATGAATTCAAGATCAATATTCCTCCACTCCGGAACCGGGGTGAAGATATTATCCATTTTGCCGGCTACTTTCTTGAAAATGCCAACCTCGAACTAAACAAAAACATCATCGGATTTGAAAAGGATGTTATTGAAACCATACTGAAATATCCCTGGCCCGGCAACATCCGTGAATTGAAAAATGTGGTTAAGCGGGCGGTGTTGCTCGCCACAACAGGCATGATTACCAGGGCAGACCTCCCGCCCGAAATACCCTCACCGGGCAGCGCGCCCTCACCGGCCGGAATCTTTCAACCTCCCACTACCGACCTGAAGTCAATGGCCGAAACCCAGGAAAAAACCACCATCATCAACGTGTTAAAGGAGGTGCATTATAACAAATCCAAGGCAGCCCGGCTGCTGAATATCGACAGAAAAACGCTGTATAACAAGATGAAACTTTATGGTATTGAAGGCTGATTACAAATTAATAAGATTTAATTTTTTAAAGCCATCCTATTAACAATAATTTTTTAACGGCAGCCCTGGTAAGCAGCAGATAATATCCTTTAATAAGATTTTTAAGCTGGTTCACGGTTATTGAATTTCCGTCTTGCAGCCTGCAGGCGGAGCAATCCGGATTCGAGGAGAAAGAAAATGCCCGGAATTTATATCCGACCCCTCCGGGGCCGCAATTGCCTGTTTTTGTCTTCTTCTATAAACCTGTGACTCCTCCGGAGTCAGGATTTTGGTTCGGATTGCAGCTTGAGACCCCAGCGTAGTTGTGTGCAATAAGAATGGATAATCCCAATGAATTTATCCTGCCCCTCCGGGGCCGGAATCCGCAATACCGATCATTTTCAAAACAACTATGACTCTTCCGGAGCCAGAATCCGGGTTCGGATTGAGATCTATGACCCCAGCGGGGTCAAATGTGTATAGAATGAAAAGTGCCTGATGAATCTCCGACCCCGGCGGGGTCGCATGTTTATTGAGAATAAATTACAATTTTATTATCTCCATCGCGTCAAATGCTTTCAGCGGTCAGATTCAGATCATTGCAATAATATACACGCCGACACCGGATATATTCATTTTTGATGCTGTGTTGCGCTTATTCAATTTCCGCCTTACTGCCAGACAGGCGGAGCAATTCGGACTCCAGCAGGGGATGCAGCCGGTTGTTGATGGCTGTTATTTTCCGGAGCAGGGCTTTTACCGATTCCTCATTGATTTCCCCGTTTCCGGCATTTTCGAGCTGGCCCAGCACCTGCAGCGCCTGCGACACCCCCATGTGTCCGTAGCTGGTAAGTAATTTGTGCGCCAACAATCTGATCCCTTCATAATTACCGGTTTCACTGAGGTTCCACAATTCCTGCACTGCGGCATGCGAGGTATGCACAAAAGAGCGGATAATGCTGGCAAGCTGTTCCGGCTTTCCCGAAGCGAAGGTTTCAGCCTGACGGAGGTCATAAAGCCGTCCGGATAGCATCTCGTCCGGTTCACCCGGTTGTGGCTTTGGGAATGGTGTTTGAAAGGTAGAATGCCACCCGCGACAAGAGGTCATGCTCGCTGAATGGTTTCTGAAGCACCTCATTAAAACCTGCCTGCATGTACCCCGGATCATAACGGGCAACCTTTCCGGCTGTAAAAGCGATCACCGGCACCAGTGAAACTTCCGGGTCTTCGTGGGCCCGGATATGCCTGACCAGCTCGATGCCACTGACTTCCGGCATCTGGACATCCGTCATGATGATATCGAAACGACGGCTGGTAAGAATATCTATCGCCTGTCTGCCGTTTGAAGCTACTTCAACAATCATTCCATGATTTTCCGTGATGATCCTTGCCAGTAATATATTGAATACATCATCGTCGACCAGCAACATCCGCCGGTCTGTAAGTTCCACATCTTCATTCAATACGACAGTCGCTGCTTTCTCCGGTTCAAGGTCGGAAAGCGGATAGGGAATGCGCACGGTAAATACCGAGCCTTTATGCGGGGTACTTACTACGGTAATATCACCACCCTGCAGACGTGCCAGTCGGCGGCTGATGGCCAGCCCCAGCCCCGAGCCGCCATATTGCCGTGCCAGTGATGATTCAGCCTGCCTGAAATCACCGAAAATATGATCAATTTTATCTTCGGGAATGCCAATGCCGGTATCGTGAACCTCCACGATGGCCTCACATACGTCGGCACTGCACTCGATGTTGCAGAGCACTGTAACCGACCCTTTTGAAGTAAATTTCACCGCATTGCTCATCAGGTTATACATTATCTGCCTGAGCCGTAAAGGGTCTCCTTCCAGCACGATATTGCTGCCTTTGTTACAGACCGCTTCAAACTCAAGCCCTTTTTCCAGGGCCGTAATCCTGAATGTCTGAATCACATCTTCGAGCACATCGCTCAGACGGAAAGGGATTTTTTCGAGCTGCAGCTTTCCTGCGCCAATGCGGCTAAGATCCAGGATATCGTTTACGGTTTCGAGGAGGTGGCGCGAAGAACGTCTCACCGCGCCAAGATATTCCTGCTGTACTTTATTGAGCGGGGTATGGATCAGCTGATCTGAAAATCCGATAATGGTACTGAGCGGGGTCCTGATCTCATGGCTCATATTGGCCAGAAACTCCTCCTTAATCCTGGCCAGGTCCTGCGACTGCCGGCTGGCACTGATGAGGTCGCGCCGGTACCTGTTGCCCCGGTGGATTCCCTGAAAGATCAGATAGACGAAAACCAGGATCAGCAACAGCGACAAAACAGACACAAGGCGAATAATCATAATGGAACGGGAAGCCGAAGCCTCTGCCTCTTTCTTACGCTTTTCGGCCAGCCGTAACTGCTGGTACTCGAGTTGCCTGAAGATGGTCATTACCTGGTCAATGATCAGGGAGCTGTTCCGGAGCATATTCAGTTCCTGCTCTTTCAGCTGGTTGTACGCCTGAAGTTCACGGCGCTTTACTGCCGACAAAACCTGCCTTACATTGCTGTATAAAGCTGAATCGTCGTGCCGGTAAACCGCCGTATCCGTAATCATACGGGTGGTTGAAAGCAAGGCCGGCTGTGCATGTTGTTCAACAATTTCCTCCTGCTGTTTCTTTGCAAAAAGTTTTTTTACCTTGTTGAAAAAGCCACGTGTTTCTTCCTCTTTGGCGCTGCTTACCGGAGTTTCCACCGGGATGGTGTCGAAAACCGTGACCACGGTGGTAGAGGTACGGAGCTTTCTGGGAATGGTATCGGGCGTTACCGACCTGATGCGCGTATATGCTTCGCCGGCAAAATCAAACTTCTCCCTCCGGCTTTTTACATCGAGATAGGCCGCGATCATATCGCGCCGCTGCTCCAAAAGCCTTGAAACACTGTCGAGGCGGATCAGTTTCGCATAATCCCTTCCGGCTTCAAGCTTCAATGAATCCAGCTTCACTTCAACCGAAGTGATCAGGTCATTATAAATATCAAATGACTGGGCGTCATTGGTCAGGGCATAAATCCGGATATTGTTTTCGGCTTCCGACAAAAATCCAAGCAAATCCCTGAGCTTATTCAGTTCACTGTCGGGCTGCGAAAGCGAAGCCACCGTTTCACCGAGGGTACGGGAATTCTCCCTCACCAGATATCCGGCTGCAGCAACCGCAAGAAAGGCCACGGTAAACCCCAGAGCCACCTTCAGCTGAAGGCCACGGGGACGCATACGCACTTTTACTTTCGCCGGCATAAGACAAAGATAATCAAACCAGTGTTTCAGACATACAACCGTTTCAGGTATGCCTTAAAAGAACAATATTTCAACCGTTTAAGTTCCCCTGCTACAAACACGGATCATAAAGCCGGATAAAAGGCTCCTGAAAGCAATGCCTCCCCACGCAGCCCATGAGATGATCCCTGCTCAGATTAACAAATAACCAAACAATTGGTTTTGAATGAGGAAACAGAACTTTAGCCCGTAAATAAAGTTTGGCAGAGGATATTCTTATGCAGGGTTATTCCCTGACAAGCGACCAGGCTTATCCCTATGAAACCTGAGGATGGTGAGGTATTCAGAAACCGGAAACCTTCACCGGTGTCACCTGGGCTGGTTTAAAAAAAACCTTGAAAATCATCGGTTCTTAAAAGCGGGAAGCAATTAAAGCGGCATATTATTACGTAAAAAAATCAGTCATCCGGGGGAATGACTGATCAAAGAAAAAGCGGTCAATGTGGTTAATTGAGGCTGTAAACGGTAAGATACTCCCATTCGCGGTTGATCTCCAGAAAGCGGAGCACCGCCGGATGGGAAGGCCTGACACGCAAACCATTCATAACTGCATAGTGCATACCGTGAAGGATCAGATCGGAAGCGAGCCCTTTACCCCTGAGCGATCCCGGAACATAGGCACTGTAAAAATCCAGCACCTCCCCACGGCGGCGATAAGCAAGGTAGGATTCCATTCCTTCATGATTTAAGATAAACTTTTCACCGGTATCGATGATGGTGCTTTTCATAGATTTTAACTGTTTCTGGCACTGATATTAATAAATTGACAGGTAAAAGTACGACGCATATTGCGAGATTGTACTCCTGCAACTGCAAAATAAGTATAAATACTACCTTTCGAGGATGCAGATGTTCAGATGATTAGGGGTTTGGGTGTTCAGGGGTTCAGGGGTTTAAGTTTTATTTAAAGATTCAAGGATTCAAGGATTCAAGGATTCAAAAATTCAAAAAATTCAAATGATTCCAGGCCGTGTGCACGGGACAAGGATTCCAAAAATATTTTGTGGTTTTTGGTGTTTCTGTGTTTTAGTGGCAAATAATATTCGTGTCCCGATCGCTATCGGGATCGTGGCTTAAGAATTCAAAGATTAGCTTCGCTGAGCTCCCTTCGGTCGGTTCAAGGATTCAAGGATTCAAGGATTCAAAAATTCAAAATTCAAATGATTCCAGGCCGCGTGCACGGGACAAGGATTCCAAAAATATTTTGTGGTTTTTTGTGTTTCTGTGTTTTAGTGGCAAATAATATTCGTGTCCCGATCGCTATCGGGATCGTGGCTTAAGAATTCAAAGATTAGCTTCGCTGAGCTCCCTTCGGTCGGTTCAAGGATTCAAGGATTCAAAAATTCAAAAATTCAAAAATTCAAATGATTCCAGGCCGCGAACACAGGACAAGGATTCCAAAATATTTTGTGGTTTTTAGTGTTTCTGTGCTTTAGTGGCAAATAATATTCGTGTCCCGATCGCTATCGGGATCGTGGCTTAAGAATTCAAAGATTAGCTTCGCTGAGCTCCCTTCGGTCGGTTCAAGGATTCAAGGATTCAAAAATTCAAAAATTCAAAAATTCAAATGATTCCAGGCCGCGAACACAGGACAAGGATTCCAAAATATTTTGTGGTTTTTAGTGTTTCTGTGCTTTAGTGGCAAATAATATTCGTGTCCCGATCGCTATCGGGATCGTGGCTTAAGAATTCAAAGATTAGCTTCGCTGAGCTCCCTTCGGTCGGTTCAAGAATTCAAAAATTCAAATGATTCCAAATGATTCCAAATGATTCCAGGCCGCGTGCGCAGGACAAGGATTCTAAAAATATTTTGTGGTTTTTGGTGTTTCTGTGCTTTAGTAGCAAAAAATATTCGTGCATTCTTGGCTTAAGAATTCAAGGATTAGCCCCCAACGCCGTTGGCAGGGTAATCTGTTGAACTCAATGCGTTCGATTCAAGGATTCAACTTTGCGGGAGAATTGCATCTGCTATTAACCAATATTGCCCGATTGCGTCTTTTATACACCTGACAGGTTAAAAGGAAACCTGTCAGGTGAATCCCGCCCACCTGCCGGCACGGATGTTAAAACCAGGATGCAATCCGGATTATTTATCAAAAAAAAGCACTTTGCCGGTTTGAGCTGCAAACCTGCCGGTGCTCCCGGTGTGGAAAATACCGCCCCGTTTTCCCCTGTTCAACCCCAACCGCTTACTATAAACACCCATAAAAACCAATTTATACTCAGCGCATTAAAAACAAAGGATAAATAAACTTCATCAAATAAAAAATCCCGTAAACTGCTGCAATGCCATTCCTTTAACAAAAATTTAACAAAAAAGATGTAAAAACTTTTTTTACTACAAGCCTCTTCTCCGGCAGGGCCAACTGACAGTATCAGATACAATCAAGAAAATTATATGTATTTCATTTATTTACAAGGCATTAGGCATTACCCACCGGTCTTGTAAACAAATATACAGCCCATTGAAAGTAAAATATTTTTACACCTCATCCTATTTATATATTTTTTTACATCATATTTAGATTTCTATCTTATTTTTATAATCTTTACCAGACAAGCAATTCAGCATCAAAATACGTGTTTTTACTAATGTTTTTTTATAAAAAAGGTATTACTTTTAACCTGATTACGGATAAATACACTACAACATCCGTGGTGCATAGAAAGCCTGCTGATTTTTCCGGAAACGGGCGTTTGGGAGAGCGCAAAAAGCAGCAAAGCACGGATGAACAACCTGAAGTTGGGAGATTAAAATCTTACACCGGGAAAATCAACTGCCAAAGGCCTAAGAACCGGCGGCGGAATGTTAAACCCATAAAACTGTATATTTTGGGGGCAAAATATACCTGCTTAATCAAGGTTTCTCACGAAACCAATCTGAAACCGGCTTTATATCCGGCTACATTAACAGCGCCGCTTCAACGCGGGCCGTTTTGCTGCACATTCAGTTGCAGACGCGAAGTTCAGACTTCGCCAAGCTGCCGGTTGACCACCCGCATCGCGGATCTGGCCAGCCGGCAATCGCTTTTTACCGGATTTCCGGCATTGAAGACCGCCCCTCCTTCAATTACAAGCATCATCAGCATTCAGTATTTTGCCGCCGGGATACAGGAGTAACCGGCATAACAGAAATTATTCACCATTTATCAACCTATGCAATGATTGTCTTTACCACTGTCGTCTTTCCCTTCCGCATCTGCCGGTCAATACCTGAACCGGCTATCAGGATGCAACACGGGATCAGTGACCGGTGCAGCGGCCATTGCCTGGATTTAACACACCGGGTTTGAAGGCAGACACCTCACCGAAACGCATTCCCGCAAGGACGCCCTTACAAAGGCGCGGAGCCTGCAATATCCCTGCCGGCATCTTTCGGAAGGCGTGTTTTAATGATGTTGTATCGTCTTTCTTAGCCCAACTCCCGCGTATTATTGTACGCGCGCGTGCCTGTTCCTTAATATTATCATTTTTACTTATCTCCCTGAATATCAAGGCACAACAACCCGTTGTCCTGACCTGGCCCCTCACCGCCCCCACCGAAACGGCCATCCCCTCTCCCTACGCCACCCTCACCTTCTCGGCCGGCAAAGGCGTTGATTCGCTGCGCTTTAGCGATTCTTTCGGCGTGATGGCCAACGGCTGGAACACCGACAACCAGGACCCTGAAGCTTACTTCGAGTACACCCTTACCCCCGCCCCCGGTACCAGCCTTGAAATCAACCGGCTGAACTTCGAAGTAAGCCTGAGCCGCGTGAATATGCGCACCTCGGTGCAATACTCCTACGACGGTTTCCGCATGCAGAAGACCCAGATCGGTCACACCATCTACATCGCCACCCATGAGCCCCGCAACCTGCCCGTAAAAACCAGCCTCCGGGTCACCTACCCCCAGACCCTGAGCATCCGCATCTACGGCTGGAGCACCGTGGATTACCTGGTGGACTTCAACAACCGCAATGTGGTGTTCGAAGGACTGGTGTACGGCAAAGACCTGCTCGCCCAAACCACCGGGGAAACCCCGGCCGAACCTGAAGTACAGGAACTTCCGGTCCCTGAACCTGAAGAACAGCTGGTAGTCGGCCCCGAACCCGATCCGCTGGCCGCTATGGCCGTGATGCCGCCGCAGGATACGGTGGGTGGTGATAATAACCTGGTGAAAGCGCCGATGGGAACTCAGACTTACAGTACACCAGGTTCATACACTTTTACGGTACCTGCAGGAGTTTACAGTGTGGATATTCAATGCTGGGCAGGCGGTGGAGGTGGCGGTGGGACATACGCGCAAGGTTTTTCATGGGAAGGCGGCGGTGGTGGCGGTGGCGGTGGCTTTCGTGGAGGTGTGATCAATGTTTCACCTGGTGATATAATAACCATTGCAGTTGGAACCGCTGGTAGTGGTGCTGGAAATAATAATGCAGGTAATAACGGCGGAAATTCTTCTGTTTCGCACTCAAACGGCACAATAACAGCTTATGGGGGTTCAGGAGGTGCTTGTCAGAATGGCGGTGGCGCCGGAGGCACAGGTGGTGGTGGGAATTATAGCGGTACTGTTTCTAATCGTATTAGCTGGAATGGCGGTACAGGCGCATCGGGAAATTCGGATAATGGTGGTGGTGGAGGTGGTGGCGCCGGAAATGCTCAAAATGGTGGCTCTGGCTCAGGTACCACAGGTGGTAATGGTGGTAATGCTCTTGGTGGGAATGGTGGAAATGGTTCAACCAATAATAGTGCAGGTGGAATTGGCCAAGATTTTGGAGGTGCCGGCGGTGGCGCAAGTGATAATAATGCTTCAGTTGGGGGGAATGGTGCAGGAGGACAAGTCATTATCACCTGGCCCGATTGCATCAATCCAACTATCTTCGATGTAACCGGTGGCGGTTCATACTGCTCCGGTGGCAGTGGATTACCGGTTGAGCTTTCAGGATCTGAATCAGATGTGACCTATCAACTGTACCGGGATGGCAATCCTGTTGGTTCTGCAATTAATGGAACAGGAGGTGCCATAAACTTTGGAAACCAAACAATAGCCGGAACATACACGGTGGTTGCAACCAGAACTGTTGGTAGCTGTACCTCAAATATGAATGGGTCTGCTGTGATTACGATAAATCCCTTGCCAACAATCACTCTTGGCACAAATCCCTCTATATGCGCCGGCACAACATCTGCCGAACTTCCATATACTTCAACATCTGGTTCTCCAAACAGGTACAGTATAGATTACAATGCTGCGGCCAATGCAGCAGGTTTTATAGATATTACAGACAATGTTTTGCCCTCAACCCCGATCATCTTAACAAGCCCGGCTGCAGCACCAGCTGCAACCTATACTGCTGTTTTAACAGTATCAAATTCAACAACAGGGTGTACCAGCACCGGAAATAATTTCACAGTAACCATCAATGCTCAGCCAATTGCTCCTGCCGAAGCCCTGACAAACAGAAATAATTTCTGTGCGGATGATTCCGGAGATATCTCACTTTCAGTAACCGGCGGTGCAGGCACAACGGTTGGTTGGTACACAGGCAGTTGCGGCGGCTCTCCGGTTGGCACCGGCAATCCGCTGGTGATTTCTTCCCCAACAGCAAATACCACCTACTATGCAAGATGGGAATCTCCCACCTGCACGCCTTCATCATGTGCTGATGTCACTGTCACAGTCAACCCCCTGCCCACCCCCCCGGCCTCAATCACCTCTTCAGCTAATCCGGTTTGCGTCAATGCCGGAGGTAATATCACCCTTACTGCTACCGGAGGTTCCGGCACCACCCTGCGTTGGTTCACCGGAAGTTGCGGAGGAACCGCAATAGGCACAGGCAACCCCCTGGTGATTGCATCCCCTGTCACCACCACCACCTATTTTGCCCGCTGGGAAAACAGTTGCGGTAATTCTGCCTGTGCCAGTCTGGAAGTTACTGTAACGCCCCTGCCTGTCCCGCCCACCTCGGCAGGTGTTGACCGCAATAATTTCTGTGCCGACGACGGAGGCGATATTACCCTGACAGCCAGCGGCGGTTCAGGGGCTACACTTCAGTGGCATTCAGGCTCATGCGGCGGTACATTGGAAGGAACGGGAACTTCACTGACGATAGCTTCTCCAACTGCAACAACTACTTATTATGCCCGCTGGGTAAACGACTGCGGCATTTCCACCTGCGCTGAAGTAACCGTAAATGTGCTTCCGCTTCCCACAGCTCCAACGAATGCCAGCGTTG
>JAMLHF010000032.1 GCA_023957275.1 Lentimicrobium sp.
TCTGTCGATGAATGCAGGTTTGCCGCGCATGGCAGGCCGCAGTTATTTCAACGCTGCCATGATTGAGAAAGCGGCAGGGAACACAGAAAGCTTTATCACGAATCTGCAAAACGCCGTTGACTGGTATATGAAAGCCGGCGCCCGCCTGGCAGCCGCCAGGGCATACACGGTAATCGGCCAGACCATGATGCAGGATAATTTTCAGGAAGCGCTGAACAACTTCATGGCCTCTCTCGCGCTGAGGAAATCAGAGAATGACAGTCTGGGCATCACCAACAACCTTGTTAACATAGGCGGAATGCATTACCAGATGGGGAATTATACCGAAGCAAATCACTACTTCTACCAGGCACTCACATTTGCCGACCGCATCGGGAGCACCAATCTGAAAGCTTATGCATTGCTCAACCTCAGCAACATTCATAATAAACTGAAGAATTTTGATGTTTCTCATGATTACCTCAAACAGGTACTGAATATCCACAGGAAAACCGGAAACAGAAGAAGCGAGGCCAATGCCCTGATGGCCATCGGCAATACATACTTTGAGCAGGGCAATATGCAGGAAGCCGGAAAACATTACAACGAGGCGTTGATATTGATCAAAACACTTAATGACAGCGAGCGCGGGCATATTCAGGCATACAATAACCTGGGGCTGGTAGCCAGCCGCAACGGGGATACGCTGAGTGCGATCAGCTTTTTCAATCAGGCCCTGGCCTTGTCAAAAAAAACCAACGACAAGCAGGGATTGAGCATTGCCCTGTCGAACCTGGGTCCCCTCATGAAAAAGGAGAATAAGAAATCATCCCTTGCCCAAATACGTGAAAGCCTTGATGAGGCGAAAGCACTGAAGTTACGCAAACTGATTCTGAGCAATTACGGAAGTCTGAGGGACTACTACGGGGAAGCCGGAGATTATAAAAGTGCTTATGAATATGCAATGAAGTACGAAGCATTGAATGATTCCATCTACAATGAAGACAACGCCAATACCATCATCGGCCTGCAGAAAAAATACGAAACTGCCGAAAAAGAAAAGGAACTGGCTGTGGTAAAAAAGGAGAAGCTGGAGCAGGAGCTTGAACTGAACAAAGCCAATACCATGAAGTACGGGATGCTGATTGTATCGGGGCTTTTGTTATTGCTGCTCGGCACCCTTTACAGCCGTTACCTTATCAAGCGCAGAACCCAGTTGCAGCTGGCAGCCATCAACGAAAAATTAAACCTGCTGAACACTACCAAGGATAAACTGTTTTCCATTGTTTCTCACGACCTGAAAAACTCCATGTCAGGTTTTTCGGGCATTGTAAATACCCTCAACAGGCAATACGACAATTTTTCGCCCGAAGAAGTCAGGTACTATTTAGGGGAAGTATCTTCGGCTGCCGGAGCGATGAAAGTGCTGCTGCGGAATTTACTCGACTGGTCACGTTCGCAACAGAATCTGATTAAAGTCTGCCTGTCTGAATTTGACGTGAGGCGGGTTATAGCCGATTGTGAGGCCCTCGTTCAGCAACAGCTCGGGCGCAAGAACCTTCAGCTTGCGGTAGAATGCCCCGAAACTCTTATTGTTACCACTGATGCCAGCATCGTGACTACCGTTTTGAGAAACCTGCTGGTGAATGCTGTAAAATACAGCTTTGAAAATGGAACGGTAACCATAAAAGCGGCAAAAGTGAACGGTATGCTCAGGATTGACGTGGGTGATGAAGGCGTAGGAATGGAAGCTGATGAAGCGGAAACGCTGATGCAGCCGGGCGCATTTGTTAAGAGTAAACCGGGAGTTGAAGGCGAAAAAGGGGCCGGTCTCGGGCTGATGCTTAGCCGTGAATTACTTGAAAAACTGCCGGGACACCTGCTTGTCAGCAGTCAGAAAATGAAAGGAAGTACATTCACCATAATGATTCAACTGTAAAATAGAAGCTGTATGGCTTCGGTTTAACTAACTATAAAGGCCACCCATGAATATAAAAGTTGCCATTGTTGATGACCACCGCATTGTAAGAGACGGCCTGAAGGCAATTCTCAGGGGAATGAACGGTTATGAGATTGTGTATGAGGCCGCTGATGGCGCCCGGTTGAAATCTATCCCGCAGAATATTGCACCCGACCTGGTTTTACTCGATATCGGGCTTCCCGATGTTTCGGGTCTCGATCTGATTGAATTTATCAAGCAACAGCTGGGCAGCAGAATTCTGGTGCTGACGGCAGAAATGGATGAAGAGATTATCTGTACCTCACTGGAGCGGGGAGCGGATGGTTTTATGAACAAAGACGCGTCGGGCGATGAGCTTCTCCGCGCCATGGATGCAGTAGTTCAGGGAGAACCATACTTTGGACAGAACCTGTCATCGGTGATTTACCGCAGCTATAAACGGAAAATCAATGAGCTGAAAAATATCTATGGAATGCCGGCCCTTACCGATCGCGAAAGAGAGATTATCCAGGCGCTGGGCGACGGCCTCAGCTTCAAGGAAATCGGGGCCAGGCTTTTCATCAGCCCGAGAACCGTGGAAAATCACAAAACCAACATCCTTGAAAAACTCGGACTGAAAAACACCATTGAACTTGTCAAATACGCCATCAGGCACAAAATTATCCTGCTTGAATAAAAAAAGCCAGGCGCTCCTGTCCGGAATGCATGGCTTCATAAACGGATTTCCCGTAAATCCTAGTTCAGTCCCAGCCGCTCGGCTTCAGCCGGCTCCTGCTTTTTAAGGAGCTCATATTGCGCATATTGGGTAATAATGTTGAATGAGGCAATCAGGGCAGCCAGCCCGGGATCTGATTTTGCATAATGAATACGGGCATCGTTCTGAGTCCTGCCCCAACCCGGATTCTTCGATATGCCAATCATTTTAGAACCCAGCTGGGCCGAGGCCGATTTCTGATCGCTTTCGGGCATCTCTGCCCGCATGGCTCCCAGCGGCAACAACCTGGAAATCACCGACGCTTTCAGCGTTTCAACTTTTTCTTTTAATGCGGCATCCGGTTCGGGCTTTTCGCCAACCAGTCCGTCAAGTTCTGTAATGCAATCATTATAAATGGCGTACACTGCTTCCGCCCATTCAAGTGAGTTTAGCTTTTTCATCTTTTTCTCCTGATTTTTGTTGGTTTGACCATTGTTGCAGCCGGCAAAAAATACCATCAGGGCTACTGTAATGATTAATTGTTTCATAACGCGTGGTTTTGGGGGTGAATTAATCTGATAAGCAAACCTACAACCTTAAAATACACGTGTTGATGGGTGATTCTCCCTATAAACCATAAGGAAAATCTTTCATTTTAACATGATCACGGACGAATCTGATGAAAACAATTATAATTTAGCATGCAGGTTCTTGCGTCTGAAAGCTATTGTTAACGCATAACCAGCATGTATACATTTGTTTACCTGTCATTTACCTTATTATAATAGTAAGAAATGCCTGGTCAACAGTCATCCGGCATAAAAACATATGAATGATGAAAAACAGTCTTTTAATCCTGATTATAGTCATGCTCTGTGCAACAGGCAATGTTATGGGGCAGTGGGAACCTCAAACGGTAATCAATCAGCGCGCCATCAGCAATCAATTCGTTTCGGATGCCGACGGAAACCTCGATCCTGCCGACGTGATGCAGCTGAACCGCATTTTACAGGAAACTGAGCAGGCAACAGGTGTGCAGTTTGCCATTGTGATCGTGAACGAAATAAGTGAAAAATGGGATATCATGAGTTTCGGGGTTGAGTTGTTCAATCATTGGGGGCTGGGACAACGCGAAAAAAACAACGGGCTGATGCTGCTGATTGTGATGAACACCCGCGAATGGCGCTTTTTCAGCGGATATGGCGTAGAGGGCCAGTTGCCCGATGCTTTGCTCATCAGGCTGGGCAACAACCATATAGTGCCGGCGTTCAGGGATAATCAGTATGGCAAAGGCCTTACAGAGGTAAGTGAAAAAATCAGGAAAATCCTGATTGACAGGGACAAAGAGGCCGCAGTTGCCTACCATATGAAGTATGAACCCTGGTGGGATACCTTTCAACTGACACTGTGGCTGGTCTGGCTTGCGATAATGGGAATTGCCCTGTATTCGGATCAGAGGAAAAAGAAAAAGAAGCCCAAAGCGCCTGAAACGAAGAGCGTGTTTAAAACGGAGTTGAATGCAGCGGGAGTGATGGTGCTTGCACCTGACAAACCGGCAAAAACCGTGGTTTGGGGACACGACAGGCTGACCCGCTTTGTTTCGCTCTATTTTATGGCCGGCATTGTACCCGGAATGGCATCCTATTATGATGAAGTATTCAGCAACCCGGTGGGCAATGCATTTATCGGAATGTACATTTACCTGCTGCTGCTTTCGGTGATCGTGCAGTACAAAATCAACAAAAATGCGAACCAGGTGTCGGCCGATGGCCCTTCACGTTTCCTGAACCTCAGCGGGGCCAACAATGCAATGATTCTCAGAATTTTACTATTTCCGATGGCTTTTCTGCCCTATTATTTTCTCTATAAAAAGCGTTTGAACCGGTTAAAAGACCAGGCAATAGATTGCGGGCAGTGCAGCCTGAAAGCCCGCCCCCTGCAGCGTGAGGTATATCCTGAATACCTTTCTCCCGCCGAGCTTGTTGAGATAAAGGAAAAGAGCCGCGACACCCGGCTTTACCAATGTGATGAAGGACACATCACCAAAATCCTTTTTGAAGGCAAACTTGCTCCGGCCTTCAGGATGTGTCAGAAGTGCAAAACGCTTACCATGGTCAAAACCGGGGAGGAAACCCTGGTATCTGCAACATACACCTCACAGGGCAACGGCCGGCGCGAGTTTACCTGCAGGCACTGCGGGGCGAAGATGCTTGTTCCGTTTGTTATTCCCGTTAAGCAGCGAAGCAGCCCTGGGTCAGGGTCCGGCTCTGGAGGATCGCGCGGGGGCTCATGGGGCGGAGGCCGCACGGGCGGAGGCGGCGCTGGAGGCCGGTGGTAATTAATTGCCGGCGCCATTACCCATATATTCCATATTCCAGGATACATTTCAAGAAAGCTTGCCCCTTGACTGCAGGCATTTTCATAAATTACAACCTGCCATTCCTTCCAGCCAACTGTAAGATTCCAAAACCCGGGCAACAAGCTTCTACCCCGGCATTAAGGTCATCCATGCCACCCGGCAGTCCGCCATCACCAGGGCAAAGCCCTCACAAAATCCGTCAGCACCCACCCTGTCAGATGGTTTGATCCCATTTGCTTAAAGCTTAACGGCGGTAGTTTTCGTTATTTCCCCTATATGAAATGGGGGTTTTAACTCATATACCAGACCAACTCACGGCGGTAATTTAGCATCACTGATCCATCCTCTGTATGCCTCCCCTGCTTCTCACCCAAATAGTTTAACCGGTCAATGTTCAATCAAAAACAGATATTATGAACCAGATTTATCAGATTCTTCACTCAATCAGGCGGGTTTTGAGCCTGCCCTCCATGATCTTCGGCACAGCCAGAAGTGTAAAACGTGATGCCGGAATGGTTTCAAAAGCCTTCAAAAAGAAGGAAAAAAATCCATCGGAAAACAAATAATTGGTCAACAGTTAAAAAAGCAGCAATGGAAGATTTCAGAAAAGTAATTCAGGAAGCCTCAGGCTATCTGCGCAAAGCGGAGAACAACATGTTTAGCGGTAAAAATCAGGAGGCTGTAGAGCTTCTGATCAGCGCAGATGAGTATACCGAAAAGGCTGCGCAACAGAATCCCGAAGATTATCAGGTAAAATCGCTCAGGCAGAAGATTGAAAAAATCCGCAAGGATCTTGAGCGTAAAGGTATTTCAACCCGTCCGGGAAGTGGAAACGGGCTGCCTTTTGAGGTGGAAGCTCAGCTGGGACACATCCGCGAAAGTGTACTCACTAAAAATCTGGAAAGGGCCAAAAGAGAGCTGGATCTTTTTCATACAAAATTTGCCGGCTCCTATACCAACATCCCGCAGTTACATGAACTTCAGGCTGCGATTGCGGGTCTTGAAAAAGAAGCGGAAGCAGATGCAGCCCTAAAATCGGCAGCAAACCAGTCCCGCGCCGAAGTACTGCAGCAGAACGAGGCCCTTTGCCGGAAGTGGGAAGACGAATTCAGAAGCATTCCTTACTTTAACGGTACAGCCCGCAATGTACCGGGCCTGCTTCTGGAAAAACAGTATTACCAGAAGGCCAGGGAAACTGTGGAGCGTTATTCGACCGAAGTATTTCAGGCTGAAAAATCAATTACCCTTGAGAGTCTTGCCCGCGATGTATCGCAGCGCATCCACGATTTTGAGGCCAATATGGCTGAGACACTGGCTGAGATGGCCGGAGAAATTACCGAATCCATTGAGGAGAGCATAGATATGCTGAATCATGACACTGCCTGGCTCCATCAGCCGGAGCTGAAGCCGCACTTTACGGGCAGGCGCGAACTGGAGTCTTTTGAAGCGCGCATCGATGAAATTGCCCGGCTCTTTGATAAGCAGGACCCGCCATTTGAAAAACTAAAGCATACCTACGCCCGGCTTCAGAGCATGAATGATGAGCGCAAAACTGCACGCAGCAAACGCATTCACTTAAGGCCGGCCGTTCTCGATGGCCCGGATGCCGCAGACGCAGTGAAAGCTGCAGAATCAGCGCTTCAGCAAAACCAACCCGGAATCAAAATTCTGAAGGCTGCGGTTGTAAAACCCTGGGAGAACAAGCATTCCGAAAACTGGCTCGACAATACGAGAACACAATGGGTGGTAAGAAAATACCAGGAAACCGTGGCTGAACTTGCCGCGCAGTTTGATGACGGTTCCTGCCGCCTATATTGCATGAATGTTGAACGCGACATAAATGCTGACGGATCATTTGGCAAAATTACCAGCCATGTGATGTACGATGAGGTGATCGCTTACGAAAACATCTCCTGACCTTGTACTATAGCAGCAACCGTCAGGGCAGCATTTTACAAATCGCTGAGACGGAATTTATTCAGGTACTTCAAAAAACGGATAACAATAGCCTTTCCCGTGGTTGGTGCCCTGCCTGTTGCTGCTGCTTTTCTGGTATTCCGGCACCAACCCGGGACGGGCATTGCCAATAAAGCGGACGTATAATTTTTCGTGCAGCCGCGGCAAACTCAGATTATTAAAATGCACGGATAAAGCTTTCTCAAAAACATCACACAGATTGACAAAAAAACAGCAACCAATTAACCAAACAAAAAGTAGCAGCAATGAAAAAATTAAGAACCGCTTTTGTACTGGCCGTTTCAATTGCACTGGCCATTCCTGTTTCGGCACAAACCGGAAACCTGAAAGATGTAAGGAAAAACGTGCCCGCAACAAAAAAATTAACCGAGGTTCAGAAAGACACGCCCGCGACAGGCAAGTCGTCTGAAACAAAAACCGGAAGTACAGCAACCCCTCAGCCCGGAGGCAAAAAGGTCTTATTTGTTTCGAATGTTTCGGGCAGCAACAGAAACGATGGCAGCAAATCTGCCCCCTTTAAAAACATCGATAAAGCAATCAATGTGGCACAGCCTGGCACTGAAATATGGATAGCAGGCGGGGTGTATATGGGTACGCTGAATGTTGGCTTTATAGAAAGTGACAAGCCTGTTAAGCTTTATGGCAGTTTTGATGAAGAATTTGGGGTACAGAACCTTGCCCTTCATCCCACCGTAATTCAGCCTGACAACGAGAGCGCGCGGTCAACGCGCAAAGCGGTACTTAAATTTACCAGGGATGTAGCGGGAACTGTTATCGATCATATTGTTTTCGACGGAGGAGAGCGCAATGCCTACCATCCGACAGATGGAATAGTTGATGGCATTGAAGGTGGCCGGCTGATGCCGCCAACGGAAAAGCCGAAGGATAAAAACCCGACGGTAGGGGAGCCCCTGTTGCAGTTTGTAAGTGCCACCACCGGCGGTGATGTAACCATCCAGAACTGTGTATTTACCAATGGAGCCAGTTTTGCCCTTCAGGCCGGCCATCGCAGCGGAAAGTTTACAGTAAGGAACAATGTGTTTGCAGGAAACAAAATGGCGGCTGTCGAAATTTACGGAACCTGCGCCAGCACCGGCGGGCCCAACACCATGTCGAACTGCGGCGAAGTTGAAATCGCCAACAATACCATTCTTTTTACCTGGAGCCGTCTTGCCGACTTTCTTGACATGGGCTACGGGATCAGAATTATGACCAGGTGTTCTTACAACATACACCACAACATTGTCGGCGCTTCCATCCTGGCCGGAGTCGATCATACCCGCTTTAACAAGGATGAGTGGATCAAGGTTGACAACAACATCTTTTTTGTAAACAAGGACAAAGATTTTCATTACAGCCCGGCCAGTAATACCCGCCTGAGGATAGATGCATCCGACTTCGGCGATCTGGAGATTGCCAGTGTTGAAGGCAACAAAAATGAGATTCCGGAAGGGCTGAAAGTAAACAAGGCCTACCTCGAAGGTTACCTGAATGCACGGTACAGCGAACAGACCGATTTCGACCGCAACTCTCCCGCCAACCAGTGGCGTGCAGCCCTGGGCATGAATATGCAGGGAACCATGAAATCAAGTGTTACCATGTTTGCCAATAAGTATCCATGGCGCGATGCCATAAGCTTATTCGGAAATGTAAGCGGGTATGGCGCCCAGTAATTTCACACGTAAAAAATTAAAGTCATGAAACGGTTTTTCACCCTATCCCTCCTGCTTTACGCCATTTACGGAATGGCGCAGTCTCCGGGAGAAATTGTGTTTTCTTCATCGCCCGTCGACCCGCTGAATCCGGCAAACCTGAAACAGTCGTTCACCACCGGTGAACATATCTATGCCGTGGCTTACCTTCCGCAAACTGTTGGCGATTATTATTCTCATGTGGCTCCGGAAAAGAAGGTAAACCTTGAGTTGTTTCTCTATTCAGTGAAACCTCCGCTTTATTCATACCAGACCCAGGACCGGGAAGAGCAGCTTACCTATGCCAATATTATACTTTCGGGCACGCTGAAGAATAACAAGTACCTTGTGGTTGACCTTGTCCCCGACCCGGCCACAACCAATGTATACGCCAACCCGGAATTCACTTATAAGGTCTTCGGAAAAAAATGGGATGGGCCTGCCAGCTTCGCCGAAGTGCTTGCGTCGCTCGAAGACAGCGAAAATGTGATCAAAGTAGTGCTGAAATTGTATTATAATGATGCAGCCACCGGGAAGTTTACCCTTTCAGGCGGGAATTACGGAGTATATGCAGGCATGGCAAAACAGCTCAATGACGGTGCCGCCGATGCCGGGGCACGCAGTGCTGTATTTCCCAAAGCCGAGAAATCAGACCAGGCCCTTGAAAGCAGGATGATTACAGCACTGAAAAACTCAAATGACTGGAAAAACGGCAGACTGGACGCTACGGAAGTGCTTAGAATTGCCATTTACGATAAAGACTGGTACATCCGGCGACATGAAATATCTGGAGCCATCCTGCACCGCTACATCAGGGCTGCCGTTGCCGTGAAAGGCAAAACAGGACAATGCGGATACTACATCGTTACTTACCAGGAGGATTATGCCGGCGGAAAATTCCAGCCCCTGAAATA
The DNA here is from genome assembly GCA_023957275.1 of Lentimicrobium sp. Lineage (GTDB taxonomy): Bacteria > Bacteroidota > Bacteroidia > Bacteroidales > Lentimicrobiaceae > Lentimicrobium. Next base: position 9,575 of record JAMLHF010000032.1, read on the forward strand.
CGACGGAGCCGGCGACCGGCATGCAATAAGTTGTGAAAACATCGGAAAATAAACGACAAAAGAACTAAGCTATGAAGGCAACACAAATAATTTTAATCAGTCTGCTCATTTTTGCCGCGGCTTTGTCGTCGTGCAAAAAAGATAAGGATACTGATCCCGGTAACAAACCACCCGTTGAGAATCTTCCCCCCGATGATGATCCGGTAACCGGAACCATCAGCGGAGTCATAGCTGAAGCTTCATTCGATGAGCTGCAGGCACAATCTTCGGTAGGCATCAACCGCATTCCCCATACCCTGCCAAAATTCCTGGAGCTGCGCAACCAGATAGCGCATACGCCACAGGGTGCGGCAATGATGATGCTGGTGGCCATGCGCATATACCAGCAATACCCAGTTGAGGGCATGAAATGCCTGACGGCAGCCTGTACCAGTCCGCTCATTGTCCCTTCGGGCGAAGCAGGCAATTTCGAAGGTTATGTGATGGGCAATGTGGCAGAACTTACCCGTAAACTGAAAGATCTCAGCTACCTGCCTTTCGTCTATTACCAGGGCGCCTCGCCGGCCAACCAGTACACCCCTGCAGCGCCTCCATATACTTCTGTGATGCAGGTTAATCAGTACAGCTATATGTCGTCCACCGACGGGAGCACACGGATAAAAGTATTTATCCAAACACTGGGGGCCGACAGCCCCCGGCCGGTGGTGGTACGGAAGACAGGCGACCATTACAGGATTACAGAATACAGCTCACTATACCTGGCGCCAAAACCCCCGCTGAATTAGCCACAAAGCAGCACACCCTTCACGATCACAGAATGTCCAATCCAAAATTATAAAACCATGAAAAATCTGATTATTATGCTCAGCATGCTGATGCTGATGAGTTGCGGGCTGCAGGCTCAGAACCTGGACCGCTTTGCTGACAAGAATAAAAACCGGGCAATCAGGAAAACCGAAATGCGTGTCAACAGAAAAATTGACAAAGGTGTTGACAAAAGCCTTGATGCCGCTGAGAAAGGCACTACAAAGGCAGTAAAGGGCGACCCGCAGAAAAAAGAAGAACGCCGTAAGCGCAAAGCTCAGAAGCAGGAGGCGAAACAGGAAGAAGAATAGCCTGTGTATTTGTCTGGCAGTGGCTGATTCAGCTTCTGCCAGACAACTTTGACAGTGAAACAGAAAGTATCTGAACATACATCTTTTAATGAAGCAAAATGAGCTCCCTCAACCTCCTGATCAAAGCATCAATGGTAATTATCTTCTGTTATTCTCATGTCAGTGCACAAACACTGCATGAAAGTATGAATACTTCCGGCGCAAGCTTTGCGGGAAGCGGCGGATCTGCATCCCAGTCTGCCGGACAGGTATTCTATACCATTGTCACAGGCGCCGGCGGCTCGGCCAACCAGGGCATTCATCAGCCTTATGAGATTTCCGTTGTTACCAAATTAAAAGACGGGCCCGCCATCAGCCTTACAATCGCTGCATTCCCCAATCCGACGACTGGCTTACTCAGATTAAGCATAGATAACCAGCGGTTTGAAGGGCTGAATTATCAATTTTTTGAGGGCAACGGAAAATTACTGAAAACCGGAGAAATATCCGGCACTGAAACCGGAATCGACCTGACATTCAGAGCGCAGGCCGTTTATTTCTTGAAAGTTCTCCGTCATAATGAAACTCTTAAAACTTTTAAAATCGTAAAGTCTCATTGATTATGAAGAAGATATCCTTAATGCTTGTATTTGTAATGAGCCTTACAAATGCCATTGCACAAATTCCGGGAAATATAAGTTATCAGGCTGTTGTTCGCGATGTAAACAACAATCTGGTTACCAATCAGAGTATTCGCATCAGGCTGAGCATTCTGAATGCACCAACCTCAGCAACTCCCCTGTGGCAGGAAGTGCACATTGCGAATACCAATGAAAGCGGGCTTATCAGTCTTCAGTTGGGGCAATACGTTGCGTTTCCGGCCAATCTTTTCCGGGACAACAGCACCCTTTTCCTTAAAACGGAAATCGATCCTGCCGGAGGTACAGCATATAGCATATCAGGCAGCAGTCAGTTGCTGAGTACACCCTACGCCATGGTTGCCAGGGATGTAGAAAACGTGAATGACGCCGACGCCGATCCGACCAATGAGTTACAAACCATCAGTATCAGCGGAACAGTTCTTACCCTGTCGCACGGCGGTGGCTCCGTTGTACTTCCTTCAAGCGGCGGAGGCGGCGATAACTGGGGCACGCAGGTTGCTATCACCAATAGTACCTTATCGGGCAACGGAACAACAGCTTCTCCGTTAGGAATCGCAACGCAATCAGCAACTGCAGGACAGGTGCTGAAATGGGACGGAACCACCTGGACCCCTGCCGATGATGAGACCGGTTCAGGTGGTGGCCCCCCTTCAGGTCCTGCAGGAGGGGATCTGACGGGGAATTACCCGGATCCGCTTTTCAAACTCCCCTTTCACAGGGCGGTTACTTTATTTGAAACTCCATTCTTTATTCATAATAATGCATCCGAAAATTATTCCATTCATGGAAAATCAAATGGATATCATGGCATCTTTGGTGAAACGCATTCAACCACCAGTTCAGGGGTTTTGGGAAAAGGATCAGGCTATGGAACATCACCAGGTGTGGAAGGCAGATCTGGTGAAAGTGAATATCCCAATCCGCCTGAGGCCATAACCGTTGGCGTAAGAGGCACAGCAAATGCAGGTGCCGGCATCATGGGACTTGCAAACTCAGGCTATGGGGGATATTTTAGGGCCACTAATGGGAAAGCATTATATACAAGCCAAGGAGGAGTGCAGTTCCGCAACCTGGGCGAAGCTCCAGGTCGTGTTTTAACCTGTGATGGCTTAGGAAACGCAACCTGGGAGGCCACGCAATGGACCAGCAGCGGAAACAACATCTATTACACCAACGGCAACGCAGGTATCGGAACCACCAGCCCCGGATCAAACCGCCTGAGAGTAGTTTCTGATGTTTCAGGTGGGACTAATGCCACTGCACTTTTTCAGAATCTGCATGCAGCCGGACTTGCCATGCGCGCCTCTACCAACTCTACAGACGGAACTGCGCTCATCATTCAGGAGGGGAGCGGCTATATGCTTCGATGCGACGGTTATGACCCCAACTGGTTTGTCGGAATGATTGTCAAAGGCCGCAGCGTTGGAATCAATACCGACAATACAGGAAATTTTAACCTGGTGGTTAACGGAACAGCCGCAAAGCCCGGCGGAGGAAGCTGGTCAACTTGGTCGGACGGCAGACTTAAAAATGTAAAAGGGACTTATACACGTCGTCTCAGCGAACTCACGGCGCTTGAAACTGTAGTATTTTCATACAAAACCGGAAAACCGCTTAATCGGTCCTCTACGCCTGAATATGTTGGTTTTATTGCTCAGGATGTTCAAAAATATATACCTGAAGCAGTTGCAGAAGGGGCTGATGGTTATTTGAATTTCGATATGCATGCCATAAATGTGGCGTTGGTTAATGCTGTGAAAACGCTTGATTCGAAAATCAAAAACCTTGAGCAGGAGCTAGAGCAAGCAAATGACAAAAATCTTACATTGAAAAATAAGTATGATGATATATACAACAGGGTGAACGAAATTGAAAAACTCCTGATCTTAAGTAAGAAATAGGTTTGCGTCAATTCCTGCTCAAAAGCCCTGCTTATGTAATTGTAAGCAGGGCTTTTTAATTTATTCAGCTTAAGTATGTTGTGAAACCAATTTTGGTTTATGAGGTTTGCTTTTGCCGGCATCAGATTTAAGAACAATTTCCTGTTTGAATTATCTTCCTTCTTTTTACCGATTGGTTAAATTATTGTATTAGCACTGTTTTTAAGCCATGGTCGGTATTTCAATATTTGTAAATATCATATAATGAGGTACATGAGAGTATATTTGCTTTAATTCGACCATTCGACTAAAATATTCGATAATTTTCTTGCTTTTCGGAAATGGCCGGTGTAATTTTGCAGCCGCAATCAAAATCAGGAAAATTTCCGGATCATGCTCGATAAAGAAGAAGTAAAAAATTCAATCATTGCAGTCGCAAGGCAGATTTTCAGCCGTTTTGGTTTTAAAAAAACCACTATGGATGAAATTGCTATTGCCTCGCGCAAAGGAAAGAGTTCAATCTACTATTATTTTGAAAGCAAAGAAGATATTTTTCAGGCTGTCGTCGAAAAAGAGGCATCCATGCTCAAGCGGGAATTACAGGAAGCAATCAAACCCATCAGCGACCCAAGGGAGAAACTAAAGGTTTATGTGCTTGTGCGGATGAATACGCTTAAAAAGCTGGCCAATTATTACGATGCGATCAGGAGCGAATACCTGAGCCATCTCGATTTTGTGGAAAACATCCGTAAAAAATATGACGATGAGGAAATTTCAATGGTGGAAGCCATCCTGAAGGAAGGTGCCGAAAAAATGGAATTCAATATAGAAAACACCCGCCTGGCTGCCATTGCTATTGTCACTGCCATGAAAGGACTTGAAATTCCGATGTTCTGGCAGAATAATGCCGATTTCGATATGGAAAAACGCCTCGACGACCTGATTAATATTCTTTTTTACGGTCTGGTTCGCCGCTGATTTTTTTTACAATTAATTCGACCAAAAAACTAAAACAGTCAAAAACTAAAACAGTCAAAAAATTTTTTTTTTGATTGAAAAACACAGAGTAAAACCAAACAATGATTAACCAAAGTTGAATTATGAAAAAAACTGTTTTGCAAATAAGCCTGCTTTTACTGCTGTTCTGCCAGCCAGTGATAATTAAGGCACAAATCAGCGGGCTTTCTCCGGAACTTACCGAACTCATCAGGCTTTCCGTTGAAAAAGACCGCAAACTGGCTGCAAATCAAATTGACAGGGAAATCACCCTGCAACAGCGAAGAGCGGTCAGGAATTCTTATTACCCAAAGCTTGAAGCCGGTGGCAAATATGTTTTTGCCAAATCGCCGCTTAATACTGAATTGGGCGACATCACCGGATTTGAAAGCTTCGGGAAAATCAGCCAGTTTATGCAGAGCCCCGCATTTCCGCAAATGTTTCCCGGCCTGGCTGGTTTAACCGGCGAGCTGATGCAATTAGAGCAGTTACTTGCATCACAGGGCATGGCTTTGCCGGCTTTCAGCAATGAAACGGAGGGCGATTTTTCAGGTAATTATTTGGGAGTGGATGTTACTGCCAGTGTGCTGTTATTCAGCGGTGGTAAAGTTCCCCGTATTTCACAGGCACTTAACGAGAAAGCAGCGGCACAGCAGCATCTTTCTCGCAAAAACACAGCCGACCTCATTGCCGAAGTGATAACTTCTTACGATCAGCTGGCACTGATTGGTCAGTCGGGTTTATTGATTGATGAATCATCGCGCAGGCTTGAAGCCGAAAAACGTTTTGCCACCTCAGCCCTGCGAAATGGCTTTGCCACAGCATACGATACGTTGCGGATTGCTGCTGCCGAAGCTGCGCTTAATGCAAAGAAAGCTGATTTTGAAGGGAAAAAGCAGCTGTTGTCACAAAACCTTGCCAGGCTTACTGGCCAGCCCGCCAGTCGTTTTTACTATATGTTTCCCGAACTTCAACCCTTGATGCCGGCTGTAAATGCATCTGCAGTTACCAACCGTCCTGAATTAATGGCTCTTGAGTCTGGCTTAAAGGCGCAAAAGCATATGCTCGGTGCTGAAAAGTCACATTACCTTCCCAAGGTACAAGCTTTTGCATCTGCCCGGTACGATAATATTTTTAATGCGGAAGCCAGCTTTAAATCACCCATGAATATTGGTGCAGATATAAATTCAATGACCCTGGACCCGGCATTTATGGCGGGTGTAGGTTTCAAATGGGACATCTTCGATTTATCGGGAGGTAGTTCAAAAGTTAAACTGGCCAGGCTTGAAGTAAAAAAAGCCGCCAATGCCCTTGAAGAAGCCCGCGAACTGCTTGAACTCAACCTTACCAAAAGCAATTCGGCATTAGAAACTGCCAATGCACAGGTAATTCTGAAAAGCAAAGAGAAAGCCGTTGCACAGAGAGCGCTGGAAATGGCATCAAAATCCTACAATGAAGGCCAGATAAGCATTACCGAACGACTGGCAGCAGAAACAAGTTATCAGCAATCGGCACTTGAGTATTACCAGGCAATATTTGCCCAACGCCAGGCTGCCATTGAGTTGTACAAAGCCACAGGCGATCTTGAAATTGAAAAAATCAAATAATCTCTAAAACTCAAAAAACAATCAAAATGAAAACGCTGAATAAACGCAATGCCGGAATGTTGGGGGCATTTATTACTTTCCTGTCAATCATTATTTTAGTGAGTATCGCGGGTTGGTTATTTCTGAAACCTCAGCCCGAAATGTTACAGGGCGAGATTGAAGCAACTGAAACCAGAATATCGGGGAAGGTTCCTGCCAGGATACAGAAGATATTGGTTGAAGAAGGCGCTCAGGTGAAAGCAGGGGATACATTGGTTATTCTTGAAAGCCCAGAACTTGAGGCAAAACTCATGCAGGCTTCATCAGCCGAAAGTGCAGCTGCAGCGCAAAACAGAAAAGCAATCAAGGGGGCGCGTCAGGAGCAGATAACCGCCGCCTTTGAGATGTGGCAAAAAGCTGAGGTAGGTGCCGGATTTGCCAAAAAAACCTTCGACCGGGTACAGAATATGTTCAACGACGGAGTAGTTTCCGCTCAAAAGCGCGACGAAGCAGAGGCCGCTTACAATGCTGCAGTAGCAACTTCAAAAGCAGCACGTTCGCAATACGAAATGGCTGTGAATGGTGCCGAAGCAGAAGATAAAAAAGCCGCGCTGGCTTTGGTTGACCGTGCCAGGGGAGCTGTGTCGGAGGTTCAGGCTTACCTTTCCGAAACGGTGTTGTTGTCACCGGTTAATGGTGAAGTTTCAGATATTTTTCCGCAAACCGGCGAATTGGTTGGATCCGGTGCTCCCGTAATGAGTCTGGTGGATCTTTCGGATGTTAAAGCCATCTTCAGCATACGCGAAGACAAAATGCAGCTTGTGCAGAAAGGAAAGGAATTTGAAGCGGTTGTTCCTGCCCTCGGGAATAAGAAAATAACATTAAAGGTCAGCTATATCAAAGCCATGGCGGGTTATGCCACATATAAACCTACCAAAAGCAACGGAGGTTTTGATGTAAGAACGTTTGAAGTTCATGCCCGCCCTGTGGATGGAAGCTCAGGCCTGCTGCCGGGAATGAGTGTGCTTGTTGATTACGGCAGCCTTGAGAATAACCTTGCCAAAGGCATTTCTGCCAGGTAGCTGCCTGGAACTAAATCTCATACAGATTATGAATACTTACATCAAGGCTCTTATAGGTGTGACGGGAAGAGAGATCAACCGAATGACATCCAGGCCGTTGTATTTCCTTTCGGTGGTGATTTTACCATTGCTGAGTCTGCTGTTTTTTGTGTCGCTCATGAAAGAGGGTGTGCCGGTAAAACTGCCCGTTGCCGTGGTTGATTACGATCACACTGCTTTATCGGCAAAATTCAGGCGTACCATAGATGCTACACCGGGAAGCAGCGTGGTGATGACGCCTGCCACCGAACATGAAGCCCTGTCAGAACTCAGAAAAGGCAACATCTACGGCTATGTTGTATTGCCACACAACCTGCAGGCTGATATCATGAATGGTACGCAACCTGTGGTAAGATTTTATTACCAGAACGGATTGCTAATTGCAGGGGGTTTGATACAGAATGATTTAACAATAACATTGCATACACTTTCAGCAGGCGTAAACAAACAGAAACGCGAGGCAATGGGGCAGAATGAGGTTTCGGTGTATGCTGAAATTCAGCCCGTTAAACCTGATGCGCATTTGCTTTTTAATCCCGAAACAAACTATCCGGTGTATGTTACCAGCATTATGCTACCCATTATGCTGCAGGTTTTTATTCTGATGATTACCGTATACAGCATAGGTATAGAAATAAAGGAACGTACTTCGCGTGAGTGGCTCAGAAAGGCCGGTAAATCAGTTTTCGTTGCACTTACCGGCAAGCTGTTGCCGTATACGGTTATATTCGTTATCCTGTCCTTGTTTTCCAACTTCCTGCTCTTCAAGGCGCTGATGGTTCCCGTAAACACTGGTGTAGTGTACCTGGTATTGTTGTCATTGCTATACGTGCTGGCTTATCAGGCGATAGCCGTATTCTTCGTCGGATTGTTACCCATGATGAGGCACTCCCTTAATCTGGCAGCTTTTTACGGAATTCTGGCACTTACACTTTGTGGTTTTTCTTTCCCTATCGAACACATGCCTGAAGTTTTCAGGCTGTGGGCAGAAGCATTTCCTGTAAGGCACTACATGCATATTTTTCAGAGTCAGATACTTGCCGGATTTAATTTTGTGTATGCCGCCCCATCTTATCTTAAGTTTATGCTGTTTCTGCTGTTGCCGTTTGTCATCATTTTCAGGTTAAAATCGGCGCTCATCTACCAGAACTTTATTGAACAAATTAAAATCACAGATGCTGCTGAGGCGGCGGTTTCTGAAAAATCGCTAATTCAATGAAGAAAATAATTTCAAAAACTTTCAAAAGGTTTAAAAGTGCTGTTAGCAATACCGCGCTTATTTTTCAGCGCGAACTGCTGATTTTGGTTTCCGACCTGGGCGTGACCATTCTCCTGCTGATTGTACCGGTGGTGTATCCTTTCCTGTATTCACTGATTTATTATCCCGAAGTGGTTCGTGATCTTCCGGTGGCTGTAGTTGATCTGTCGCGAACTGCTGACAGCAGGGCATTTATCAGAAAACTCAATGCCACACCCGATTTGGACATAAGGTATGAATGTATTTCGATGGAGGAGGCTGCCGGAAAGTTCAGAAAGCGCGAAAACAGAGGCATTATTCTGATTCCTGAAACCTATTCATCCGATCTGGCCCTGGGCAGGCAGGCGGTGGTATCGTTGTATGCCGATATGGAATTTTTTCTGTATTACAAGGCCATGGTGATGGGAGCCGGGCTGGTTTCTCTTGAGGAAGGCAACGATATTCAAGTGAAAAGGTTGTTGAATGCAGGACTTTCGGAAAGACAAGCTGAGGTTTTCAGCAATCCCTTTGTCATCAGCGGAAACGCCATCGCCAATCCGGCCGGAGGATTCGCCTCTTACGGAATACCGGCCGCCCTCATGCTTATCATACAGCAAACCCTTGTGCTCGCCATTGGCATTATGGCCGGCACCGCGCGCGAACGTCATAAACTGGGCACACTTATTCCCTGCGATTTGCGCCGTATGGGAACATTCAGAATGGTGCTGGGTAAATCAGCAGCCTATTTTTTAATATATGCCCTTATGTGCTTTTACATGCTGGGCGCAATTCCTGCCTGGTTTGGCTATCCCGATCAAGCAGGCTTCAGTCAGTTGATTGCTTTGATGGTGCCTTACCTGCTGTCAGCCATATTTTTCGGATTAAGCCTGTCTGTATTTTTCAAAAACAGGGAGACTCCCATGCTGCTCTATCTGTTTTTGTCGTTTCCGCTGTTGTTCCTTTCCGGGATTATATGGCCATTGTCGAACATGAGTCCTGTCTGGCAGGTCGTCAGGAGCATCTTTCCATCATCACACGCTATGCTGGGTTACATAAAAATGAACTCACTCGGGGCAGGAATCTCCGAAACCGGCCATGAAATCGCCATGCTGTGGATACTCACCGCCTTTTATTTTGTAACGGCCTGTCTGGTTTACAAGACCCAAATCACGAAGGTTAAAAAACTTGTGCTTAATGCCGGTCATCAAGATAATTCATTGGTTACGGCACTTTAAATTATAAATTCCAAACCTTTCAAAAACAAAAACAATGAAAACCAAAATCTTAACATTGGCCATTTTTACAATGGCAACCATTCTTACTGTTCCTGTGAATGCACAGGTTTCTTTCGGTACCCGCCACGGGCTTGCCATCAGCACGCTGGCAAAGACCGGAGATCTTTATGATAACGATGAGATGCTTTTTTCCTATACCGGAGGAATCTTCATTACTGCGCCGGTAAAGGGAGTATTTGCGATACAACCTGAACTTAACTACATCTGCAAAGGCCGCAGCGATGAAACAACAGAATTTATTGAATCATCTTACCGGAGTCGTTATCATTACCTGCAGGTTCCGGTATTGGCAAGGTTCAATACCAACCTTTCCATGACTGAAAATACCAAAGTGTATTTTAACGCCGGCCCTTATATTTCTGCTTTATTGATATCGCAAAATAAACCGGATGGCAGCAGCGAATGGAAAGACGACGATTATGATGAGGTCGGTAAAGACCCTGATCTGGGGATAATCCTGGGGATGGGGGTAACATTCCCGGTAAACCGGCTGACTTTACAGGCCGATCTCCGCTACGATTTAGGGTTAGCCAAACTTAACTACCAGCCTGAAGATTACCATACTAAGGCGCTTAGCCTGACCATCGGTATTCTTTTCTGACGCCAATCATGGATTATATCATTAAGAGCAGCCGGATCTCAAATCTGATTTCCATTGCCATGTAAACACAATGGTAAATAGCTCCGGCAAATTTTAAGTTCTTCGTCCGGGAAAGCAGCCTCCGTGGATGCTTCCCGGTTTTTAATTATCATCCCGTGATACCCGCCTGTTTCATACGGAATTGGTATTTTTGCATAAAACTTATCCGATGAACTTTCCTCCCCTTCAATCATGGATCCCCGGCAGTCAACGCCCGCTGGTTATTGCAGGCCCCTGCAGCGCAGAATCGGAGGTACAGGTGTTGCAAACAGCCCAAGCCCTGGCAAAACTTCCATGGGTAAAGGTATTCCGTGCCGGAATCTGGAAACCCAGAACAAGGCCCGGACTGTTCGAAGGCGTCGGTACTGCCGGGCTTGTATGGATGAGCCGGGTAAAAGAAGAAACCGGACTCCTTACCACGGTTGAGGTTGCCAGGCCCGATCATGTGCAGGAAGCAATAAACCACAACATAGATATTTTATGGATCGGGGCACGCACGGTAGTAAATCCTTTCTCCATGCAGGAGCTGGCCGAAAGCCTGGCCGGGGTAAATATACCGGTGATGGTTAAAAACCCTGTAAATCCTGACCTGAAACTTTGGATGGGAGCCATTGAACGGCTGCACAAAAACGGCATCACCCGCATTGCAGCCATTCACCGGGGCTTTTATCAATCCGAGAAAACGCAATACCGCAATGCCCCCCTGTGGGAAATCCCTATTGAACTGATGCGGCAGATGCCCGGACTTCCGGTACTTTGCGATCCCAGTCATATCAGTGGAAACCGTTCGCTGATACAGCAGGTTTCGCAGCAGGCCATGGATCTGGAGATGGACGGGCTTATGGTGGAAACCCATCCGGATCCCGACAAGGCCTGGACCGATTCGGTGCAGCAAATTACGCCTGAGACCCTGGGTGAGATCATGAATCATCTGATCCTCAGGGAGCAAAAAGGCAACCGGGAGTTTGAAAGAAACCTGGAAGAACTGCGCCATGAAGTTGACCTGATCGACTATGAAATGATCCGTCTGCTGGCCAAACGCATGAACATCGCCGAAGAAATGGGCCGTTATAAATATGCCCATAACATTACCATCCTGCAGCTTCAACGATGGAAAGAGCTTTTTGCCGACCGCATCAAAAAGGGAAACAAAGCCGGGCTTGATAACCGTTTCCTGGCTGCTTTGCTTCAACTGGTGCACGAGCAGTCAATTCAGATTCAAACCAATGTAATGAGCCGGGGCGAGGAGCAGTAAAACTCAGGAAGGTAAGCCGGTCTTGTGTTTACGGGCGGCAATCTGTAATTCTCCCGTCATTCCGCTTACAGCCCCGGTTAGCCGCGCTTTATATAATGCGCACAATTCCATTATCTTTGCACCCGCTAAAACCACTGCATGATCGAAATCACTCATATTACTGAAACAGCCGTACTTGTCGGATTGATTACCTTTCGCCAGGATGAAGCCAGGGTACACGAAACCCTTGACGAACTGGAATTTCTGTTTGAAACTGCGGGCGGAACGGCCGTGAAACGCTTTATCCAGAAGCTGGAGAAACCCGATACCCGCACTTTTGTAGGATCGGGAAAGCTGGATGAAATCAAAGCGTTTATTACGGCGGAAAATGTGGGAACCGTTGTTTTTGATGATGAATTGAGTCCGTCGCAGCTCAGAAACATCGAAAAAGAACTGCAGTGTAAGGTGCTTGACCGTACCACGCTTATTCTTGACATTTTTGCCCGCCGGGCGCGCACCGCCACAGCCCGCACCCAGGTTGAGCTAGCCCAGTACCAGTACCTGCTGCCGCGCCTTTCACGGATGTGGACCCACCTCGAAAAGCAACGCGGAGGTATCGGCATGCGCGGCCCGGGTGAAAAGGAGATTGAAACCGACCGCCGGATTATCCGTGATAAGATCGCTCTGCTGAAGGAAAAACTGAAAGACATCGACAAGCAGAAAATCACCCAGCGTTCGGGACGCGAACGTCTGGTAAGAGTTGCCCTGATCGGCTATACCAACGTAGGTAAATCCACGCTGATGAACCTGTTGAGCAAGTCGGATGTGTTTGCCGAAAACAAACTCTTCGCCACCCTCGACACCACGGTACGCAAAGTGGTAATCGACAACCTGCCGTTCCTGCTTACCGATACCGTCGGATTTATCAGAAAACTCCCGCACGGACTGGTAGAATCGTTTAAATCAACCCTCGATGAAGTGCGGGAGGCCGACCTGCTGCTGCATGTGGTGGATATCTCGCATCCGGGCTTTGAAGACCAGATAGCGGTGGTTAATCAGACACTTTCCGAAATCAAGGCCGGCGACAAACCGGTGATGATGGTTTTTAACAAGGTGGATGCTTATACTTTTGTAGAAAAAGACGAAACCGACCTGAGCCCTCCAACCCGCGAAAATGTTACCCTTGATGAACTCAAACGCACCTGGATCGCCAAGGTAAACAGCCCGGCCCGATTTATCTCCGCAACAAAAAAACTCCACCTCGAAGAATTTAAAAACGCGCTCTACAAAACCGTTCACGATATACATATTGTCAGGTATCCATATAATAAATTGTTGTATTGAGTATGAGCAGAAAGGAATAAACAATTGCGGATTTCGGATTGCGGCCCCGATGGTTATCGGGAGCGGATTTCAGATTGCGCAACAATCAAAACCTCAGCCTCAGCCTTAACCTTGGTTGCTGAACAACTTGCGGTGAACCACGGTGGTCGGGCGATTCCGATAGCCATCGGAACGAGACCAGCCGAGACCAGCCGAAACATAACCCCAACCTCACTTTATCTCAGATCATTCCCTCCAATTCATACCTTTGTACCACCAATCAAGCTGTTTTTATTATGATCATCATAGGCATAACGGGCACCCTGGGTGCAGGAAAGGGCACCATAGTGGATTACCTGATCAGGGAGCGGGGTTTTGTTCATTTCTCGGTAAGGGGTTTTATCAGCCGTGAAATTGAAAAGCGGGGCATGCCCGTTAACCGCGATAGTATGGTGATTGTTGCCAATGAGCTGCGCGCCGCCCATTCTCCCAGTTATATTGTTGACTGCCTTTTTGAAGAGGCCAGGCTAACCGGTAAAAATTGTGTAATTGAAAGCATCCGTACCCCGGGTGAAGTGCTTTCACTCAAAGCAAAAGGCAGTTTTTATCTTTTTGCGGTGGATGCCGACCCTTATACCCGCTATACCCGTATTACCACCCGTAATTCGGAAACGGACCGGATCGACTATGAAACCTTCCGGGCCAACGAGGCACGAGAAATGACCTCTGAAGACCCCAATCATCAAAACCTTTACAGATGTATAAAAATGGCTGATTTTGTATTCAGCAATGATCAGACAATCGCCGATCTTGAAGCACAGGTAGCCGCGGTGCTGGATCAGATCTGCAAATAGACAGGCCGGCAGGTCGGTAATCCATCAAACGTTATACTTCCCGGATGAAATTATTCTCTGTTTTTGCAGTTTCGGCCCTGAACCTGGCGCTCGCAGTATATTATTACCGGCTGATTTCCAAAAACAAAATCAGGCCATCACTGGCCATGTGGGTATTCTTCACCCTGGCTGTCGGTATGAGCCTGTTTACATATATCAGGGAAGATTCTCACAGTATTTGGGATAATGTGCTCAACACCACCGACCTGGTCTTTGTAAGCGCGGTGACTGTTTCCATATTATTGTTCGGCGACCATACCACCCGCTTTAACCGTTTTGATCTGTTTTGCCTCGGCGCGGTGACCCTGATCATTGCATTCTGGCTGATAACCCAAAATCACCTGATTACCAATCTGCTGGTACAGGGCATACTTGTAATTGCCTACTTCCCGGTTGTAAACCGCATGCTGCATACGGGAGAAAACCATGAAAGCTACCTGATCTGGGGCGGGATGCTGCTCACTGCGCTGCTCGCGCTCCTTTCCGTTGACGGAGAGCTTGCCCTGATCTATACCCTCAGGGCAGTGATCAGTATATTATTACTGATAGGACTGATGTACTATACCGATCGCCGCAAAAAACAAGACATAGCCCCGGGTGGGACTATCTGAGAATCACGAAAATTTTTATGTTTTAAAATAAAGCGCACGGCCCAGTTTTCCGGACTGCCGTGCGCTTATAACAGATAATCCCTGCAATTCTATAATTTCACCGGGTTGCCTTCGATGTCAACCAGCAAAGGTTCGCCGAGGCCTGCTTCTTTCAACCGGTCCAGCTGGGTGCGGGCATCGCCCACCACCACATAAACCATTTTTTCAGGCTGAATATAGCGCGCATAGATCGACTTCGCCTCATCAAGGGTGATCTTTCCGGCTATGGCTTCTTCTTGCTTCACATAATCGACCGGAAGATCGAAGGTACTGATTTCCTGCAGCATCCCCATCAGGCTGTTGATGGTTTCAAACTTACCGGCATTGCCCCGGATCATGGCATTGCGGGTAATCTCAAGATCACCGGCGCTGTATTCTTTGCCATACGAACCAAGGATTTCCCTGAAAAGGTTCACCGATTCAAGCGTATACATGGATTGCACGCTGGAACTGGCGACAAACGGGCCGTTCACCACCCTGGGCATAAAGAATGAATAGGCTCCGTAAGTGTAGCCTTTTTCGAGCCTGAGTACACCAAACAACTTCGAACCTGACCCGTCACCAAGTTTATAATTCACAAAAGTTGCGGGGAAAAATTCAGGATCATTGCGTTGCATGGCAAGCGACCCGATCATAATCACCGATTGTTTGGCATCCGGAACATCCACAAAATAGAGTCTGGGTGTTCCTGACTTCGCAGGAAGGGTATTGAGGGGAAGTTTTACCTCCCGGTCAGCCCATGCAGAACCCAGGTGGCTGAGGGATTCCAGGGCGCGGTCGCGCTTCAGGTCGCCGGCAATATGTACACTTGCGAGTGAAGGGGTGAAATTCCGCTTATAATAATCCTTCAGGTCGTCAAGCGTGATATTCTTCACTGACTCCACCGTTCCTGTGATGGGACGGCCAAGCACATGGGCATCACCATATAACTTCTTATAGAAAACATTTCCGGCAATTGCGTTGGGATTGGCATTGCGCTGGGCAATAATTCCAAAAGTCGCCTGTTTAATGCGCTCAAATTCAACAGCATCCCAACGAGGTTCCAGCAGTATCTCTTCCACAAGTTCGCGAACAGCATCATAGTTCCTCACCAAACAATTAGCCGTTATCGTAATAAATTCAGCCGATGCATTCACGTTGATGGTGGCGCCCAGCTGACCAATGGCCTCTTCAAGTTCTTCGGGGGTGCGGTTGCGTGTACCTTCCATCAGCATTTCGGCAACAAGCCTTGCCACGCCGGGTTTATCAGGGCTATCGAGCAACTGCCCGCCTTTGATCCGGATACTGAATTGAACCAGTGGCAGCTCAGTACTTTCAATTCCATATATTTTCAGGCCATTGGCCATTAAACGTGTATAAACATCGGGCGTTTTCAATAAAGGGGCCGGGCCCAGCGGGGGTTCAACGGTACGGTCGAAAGTGGTCGGCGTGCGCGGATAATCTTCCTCAGTCTCCTCCATGCCGGCAGCCTGGGAACCGGTATCTTCAATGGCTTCTTCAACTACTTCGGCCTTTTGTGATCCGGCCAGGGCGAGTTCAGGCTTGCCCCTGGGGACAAAACTGGTAGCCAGATACTTCTCATCCTTGAGGTATTTTTCGTATACCCGGAGTACATCGCTCATGGTCACCGCGTTCAGCAATCTGACCTCTTCCATCATACGTGCTGGATCACCCCCAAAAACATTGGCTTGTGACAACTGAAATGATTTCCCCAGCAGGCTCGAAATGCTGTTGTAGAAAGCCGTTTCGCGCAGGTTTTTGATGCGCTGAAGATCACTTTCGGTAAAGCCGTTCAGTTCGAATTGCCTGAAACCCTCCATCAGGGCATCATAAACGTCGTTCAGGTTTACCCCTTCAAAAGCCCTTACGGTGATATTGAACTTGCCGGCCAGTTCCATCGGATTGTTATAGACTGCCAATCTTGGCGCCAGTTTTCTCTTTTCAACAACCTCTTTATACAAGGGAGCCTTCTTGCCATCCGCCAGAAGGTCGGCAAGAATTTCCAGGGCATAGGCATCCGGATGATAATTTTCAACCGTAGGGAATATCATGTTAAGTTCCGGCAGTTTGGCGAAGTTGTCCTCGTGAAAAAATTTCATGGTTTCAGTAAGCCTGGCAGGCATAGGGCGGAATGGCTCCGGTTTTTTGCGGGCTTTGAACTCACCAAAGTACCTGTCTATCAACTTCCTGACTTCTGTAGCATCAAAATCACCGGCAATCACCATGGTTGCGTTGTTCACGCCATAGTATTTGTCGTAAAACTCACGGACATCGTCGAGGGTGGCTGCCCTGATATCGTCCATCGATCCGATCACCTGCCAGGAATAGGGATGACCATCGCCATAAAGGTTTTTGTCAATAACATAACCTGTATGTCCGTATGGCTGGTTATCAACCCGCTGACGTTTCTCATTGATTACAATATCCTTTTCACGTTCCAGGGCAAGCTTGGTTACGGTATTGATCAGAAATCCCATACGGTCGCTTTCCATCCACAGGATTTTTTCAAGGGCATCTTTCGGAACCACCTCGTAATAAACGGTTCCGTCGTTCCAGGTTCCGCCGTTGAAGGTTCCGCCCAGATCGTCAATCTTACGGAAGAACTCGCCTTTCCCTACATTTTCAGAATTCTGGAAAAGCATGTGCTCGAAGAAATGCGCAAAACCGGTCTTTCCGGTCTTTTCGCGGCTGGATCCCACGTGATACAGGATGGCTACAGCCACAATCGGATCACTATGATCCTGGTGTAAAACTACTTCCAGGCCGTTATCGAGCCTGTACTTTTCAAAATCAACGCGAAATTCGCCGGTTGCCCCTGTCTGGGCTTCAGCGCTTATGTTTCCGTTGATCATCAGGCCTGTCAGCATTGTCATGGTTAAAAGTTTGGATAATCGTTTCATAAAACAATAATTAAAGTTCCGGGTATTCACTTAATTGATGTTTTTAATCAACTATTTTAAGGATCACCACTCCACGGGTGCCCTGCGAACCGGCATGGTCATGCAGCGGCAGCCCCCGCCGCCCCGCGACAATTCAGCACCTTCGATGGCGATGACACATTTTTCGTAAGCATGCATGTCAGCCTTTCCGGCGATCACATCCCTGGCCTTGAGGACCGAAAACCCCTGCTTGTCCAGCTCTTCAAGGGTATAAATATTTCTGCTATAACCCATTACTTTCCCGGGGCCCAGTGCAAAGAAATTTGCCCCGCTGTGCCATTGTTCGCGCTCCTGCATTACCACATCGTCGGCGCCGCCGCAGTTAATGGTTCTGATGTCCATACCCAGGCCGCGCAGGGCTGCGGGGATATTCAATTCTTCAGCGATCTTTACTTTGCCGTTGTCAATGGTGATATGAATGGTAAGAAACCTGCTCGAATGCATGATGAGCGGTTCATATATCATGCAGGTATCCTTGTCGAGAAAGGTAAACACCATGTCAAGATGGATAAACGATTCCGGCTCGTAAGGCAGCTCCTGCACAATGATGTGCCTTGTCTTGCCTTCAGCCTTGTAATGGTCAACCAAAAAATCAATGGCTTTGGGGGTTGTGCGTGATCCGGTACCTACCAGTACGATGTCTTCACGGGCCACCAGAAAATCTCCGCCTTCAAAACTGAAGTCTTTGCAGAGATGCCTGCTCGAAAGGGGATTGACCGTTTGCGTGGAGAAAGCGGGATGATAATCGAAAATGGCTTCCATGATCATCGACTCCCTGTCGCGCACACGGCTGGCCATCTTGCTGATAAAAACCTGATCACCGATCGAAATGGAGGCATCGCGGGTATAAAAGAAATTGTGCAGGGGTTCAAGTTCAAAACGTTCCTTGCTGAGAAAACGGGAAAGGTTGTCGCGCCTGAGTTCCACTCCTTCAATCAGTGCAGAGGTAAGGATAACAGCATCCATCTCGAGCAGTTCATTGCGCAGGGTGTCCACCCTTTCATGATCAGCAATCCTGTTGACCAGCCCCGACTTCACTTTTTCGTTTTCGAGGATCCGGCACAGGAGGTTGCGTACTTCATAAACCGTTGTATATTTTTCAAGCACTCCCCTGAACTGGCTGTATTCCTTTCCGGCCACGGTAAGGTTCAGGATGTCGCTGTAGAGCGCCCGCTGAACCATGTTGGGCGTCATATTTTCCACTTCGCTTCCCGGAGAGTGAATGATTACCCCCTCCAGCGTCCCGATTTCCGAATTGATCTCAATCGCTGTCTTTTCCATATCCTGATTCATCAATGAAAGAATGACCGGCAAAGGTAACATTGTTTTTCAGTTTCTTAAAACCTGCCCGCTTCAGCGCTGATTTACCAAATACACTTCCGAATACGGGCTTCTCCAGTTGCTCCCATGCATCGCGGCTCCACTCCACCCACTCGCCTGCCGGGCTGAACTGTTCTTCTGTATTGGCCAGGGAAAACCGGTTCCAGGGACAAACGTCCTGACAAATATCGCATCCGAAGATCCAGCCATTGACCTTTCCGTTAAATTCAGCGGGAATTTCATCCTTCAGCTCAATGGTAAGGTATGAAATACATCTGGAAGCGTCCAGCTGCCGGGGCCCGATGATGGCTCCCGTAGGGCAGGCATCGATGCAGCGGGTACAGTCGCCACAGTAATTGCCGCCAAAGGGCTGGTCGTAGTCAAATTCCAGATCGGTAATGATCTCGGCAATAAAGAAAAAGGAGCCATGGCGGCGGGTAATCATCATGGTATTGTTACCAATCCAGCCCAGGCCGGCATTTACCGCCCAGGCCCTGTCAAGTACCGGAGCCGAATCGGTGAAAACCCTGAAATTAAATTCTCCCGCCTTCTCCTGCAGCAGCCCGGTCAACACGTACAACTTTTCCCTGATAACCGTGTGATAGTCGGCGCCCCACGCGTACTTCGATACTTTCAGGGGAGAAGTATACTTTTCCGCTGCGGACGGATAATAATTCATCAGCAGTGAAATCACCGAACGGGCGCCATCCACCAGCAGGCGCGGATCGAGCCTTTTATCGAAATGGTTTTCCATGTAGGACATTTTACCGTGCCGGCCTTCCTTCAGCCACTGCTCCAGGCGCGAAGTTTCCTCATCCAGTCGCCTGGCCCGGCTGATGCCGCAGAACGAGAAGCCAAGCTCCCCGGCTCTGGTTTTGATCAGTTGCGTAAGTTCGGTCCTGAGGTTCATATCTTCCGGCTGATGAAAAGCAATATCCACGCAAAAACATTAACTATCAATAACATGTGTAATAAACAGTCAGCAATGCCGTGCCAAGCTGCGGCGTAACCATTCTTTAAAAGCGATTTTCAGACAAATCCCCGTTTATTCAGCATCACTCCGGAACAGCAATCGCTGAAAACCCGGCCGGATCAGAATAATTCAGCCTGATTGCCCGGTTTAATCTTCCCCAGGTGGGAATATGCCATGGGGGTTGTCTCCCTGCCGCGGGGGGTGCGCATAAGATAACCTTCCTGAATCAGGAAAGGTTCATATACCTCTTCGATGGTACCCGGATCTTCGCCAACGGCGGTAGCTATGGTCGTAAGCCCGACCGGGCCCCCGCGGAACTTGTCGATGATGGTCGCCAGAATCCGGTTATCCATTTCATCCAGCCCGTTTTTATCGACCAGCAATGCCGACAGGGCAAATTGCGCAATTTTCAGGTCAATGGAACCATTCCCCTTGATCTGGGCAAAATCGCGCACCCTGCGCAGCAGCAGATTGGCAATGCGGGGTGTTCCCCTGCTCCGGCGCGCGATCTCGGAAGCCGCATCCGGAGAGATATCAACCTTCAGGATTCCGCACGAACGCAGAATAATTTTTTCCAGGGTTGCTGCATCGTAATAAGAAAGCCTGGCATTGATGCCGAAACGTGACCGCAGGGGGGCGGTGAGTAACCCCGAGCGGGTGGTGGCGCCAACCAGGGTGAATGGGCTGAGTTGAATCTGCACACTGCGGGCATTGGGACCGGTTTCGATCATAATATCAATCCGGAAATCCTCCATGGCCGAATACAGATACTCTTCCACCACCGGGCTCAGCCGGTGGATTTCATCAATAAACAACACATCATTCGGTTCCAGATTGGTAAGCAATCCGGCCAGGTCTCCGGGTTTGTCGAGCACCGGCCCCGAAGTAATGCGGATGTTGACGCCCATTTCGTTGGCAATGATGTGCGAAAGGGTAGTCTTCCCCAATCCGGGGGGGCCGTGAAGCAGTACATGATCCAGGGACTCTCCACGTAACCTTGCAGCCTGTACGAAAACCCGGAGATTCTCCACTACCCCGGGCTGGCCTGAGAAGTCGGCAAAGTCACCGGGACGAAGCACCTTTTCAATTTCACGCTCGGCAGCGCTCAGGTGATCAGCAGTGGCATCCAGGTTAGTGTTCATCATACGTTTTTAAGAGAATGACAAAGGTAAAGAATAAATGTATATTGATCCCGGCCATTGTTTAAGTTATCTTCAGGGGAAAATAAAGTTTATGAGCAACATCCGGTTGATAACCAAAGAGATGACGTAAAGAATGCCGCAAAATCAGGATGGCAATGCTGCTTCGGAATCTCCCGTTTATCGCGCCAGATCATGTTCGGATTTCCGCGCGTTTCGCTGAAGGGTTGTTCAGGTTTGAATTATTTTGATAATCTGTGCAGATTTCATTCCAATAAAAATCCATATCTTAGCCCCAGATAACAGTGCCGGTCATTTCAATCCCAAGATGCCATGAAAGAGATAGTTGTTGCCATTGATTTCTCGAAGGGCTCACTGCATGCCCTCGATTATGCCATTGCTTTCGCCAACCATGTAAAAAGTAACGTCATGATGGTCTGGGTTGACAGCCATACGAACCAGGACTTTGCCTTTTCAGCGGAAGTGAACGAGTTCCGTGAGGAAGCCATCAGGAATATGGAAGAAATCATGAAGTCGAAAAAAGGGCAGCTCAAACATGGCAAATTATCTTATAAACTCCGTAAAGGAAAGGTTTACCAGGAAATTGCCAATCAGGCTAAATATAACGACGCTTCCCTGATCATTGCCGGCACCCACGGTGTAACGGGATATGAGGAATTCTGGATCGGCAGCAATGCCTACCGGATTGTTTCGTATGCTCCATGTCCTGTTATTACCGTCAGGTACGATTTCAATATTGGTCCGGAAGGCATAAAAAGCATTGTACTGCCCATCGACAGCACCCTCGACACCCGTCAGAAAGTTCCTTTTACCGTAGAACTGGCAAAATTATTCAATGCAGATATTCATATTCTGGCTTTATATTCCACCTCGATCAGGGCTGTTCAGCGAAAAGTTGACAATTACGCCCGCCAGGTGCAGAAATATATGACGGATGCAGGGATCAATCATCACACCGAGAGCCTGGAGGCTGACAATATCACCAATATTTCCATAGAATATGCCCGGAAAGTGAATGCCGACCTGATTGCCATTATGACCGAGCAGGAAACAACAGCATCGAACATTCTGCTAGGCCCTTATGCCCAGCAAATGGTCAATCACTCTCCGGTGCCTGTACTGAGTATTCAGCCAAAAGAAATATACTCGATCTCAACGCGTTAATGATTCATGCGACTTATTATCACCATTATTTCTTTTACCCTTTGGGGGGTCATTGCTTTTGCCCAGGAGGGGCAGGTTCAGATTATCGGAGATGAGCGCATCGATCTGCTGATTGAAAAGCATAAATACCTCAACCGGCATCAGAGTACGCTTGACGGATGGAGGGTACAAATATTCTTCGATTCAGGAACCAATTCAAAGCGGAAAGCGACCGATGCACTTAACCGTTTCTCATCCCGTTATCACGAAACAAAAGCCTATTTGTCATTTAAAGAACCATACTACCGCGTGAGGGTGGGTGATTTCAGGACCAGGCTCGAAGCAGAAGGTTTTCTGCACAATATAAAGGCGGATTATCCCAACGCATTTACGGTAAGCGATAAAATAAATCCACCACCCCTGGCTTTACCAGCCAGCAGTGAATAAATCTGATCATCCACCGATTTGCATGTTCAGATTAATATTCCACTGATTATTATATTTTTGCATCAAACAGGATTGCCCGCTTTCAGAGATTTTTTTAAAGCCTGCTTGTACAAGTCAGATTCAATGAAGATTTTCCGGGACTTTTGCAATATTTGTAAATATTTCATATTTTAGCTTGACCGTAATCTAAACCCGCCATGAAAACCATTATCTCCGCCATCGATTTTTCTGATTGTTCAATCAATGCCCTTGAGCATGCAATCAGTATAGCCGCAAAATCAGCGTCGAATTTACTGATGCTGTGGGTGAACAATCCCAATACGACCAAAACCATCCTTTCATCAGATCTTTCTGATGATCTCCTTGAGGAAGTGGAACATCAGTTTACGCGACTGATCAACAAGTATGAAAAAGATCTTCCGAAATCCAGGCTCGACTACATCATCCGGGAAGGTAAAGTTTACCGTGAAGTGGTAAATCAGGCCAAGGAGTCAGATGCATGGTTGATTGTTGCCGGTACCCACGGATCTTCAGGCTTTGAGGAGTTATGGATCGGAAGCAATGCCAACCGCATTGTTTCAGCAGCCCCCTGCCCGGTGATTACCATCAGGACAGGAATACATGTGGAGCGGGAATTGAAAAAAATTGTGCTGCCGATGGACAGTACCATGGAAACCAGGCAGAAAGTCCCGTTTACAGCCGATCTGGCGAAAATGTTCGATGCTGAAGTTCATATCCTGGCCGTGTATACCACAACCATCGAAAATGTAAGGGGTACGGTAATGAGCTATGCTAAACAGACCGCCAAATACCTCAAAGAGCATGGCGTAAAGCATTTTATTGTTGAACTGGAGGCCGATAACATTGCAACCACTATTATGGAATACGCCAAGCAATCCGATGCCAACCTGCTCTCCATCATGACTGAACAGGAAAAGTCCGCCTCCAACCTCTGGCTGGGGCCTTACGCGCAACAGATGGTGCACCACTCACCCATCCCGGTGCTCAGCATACACCCCAAGGAAATTTTGATTTCGATGGGATATTAATCCGCGAAAAATAAAACCGTGGCACTTTTCGTCTGAACCTGAAAACGCGGTCAAAGCCATTAAGAAACCTGACAGAAGCAAAACAGCCCCGGAACAAAACCCGGGGCTGCTTCATTTCTACTACCGGACAGCACTAATTTCTGTCCTTGCAGTTCAGGTCTTCAAATGCAACCTTCAACCGGGCGATCATCGATTTCTGGGCTTCATTAAGCCATTTACGCGGATCGTAATACTTTTTGTTTGGCTTGTCGTCACCTTCCGGATTACCGATCTGGCCCTGAAGATAGCCTTCATTTTTCTTGTAGTAATTCATAACACCTTCCCAGGTAGCCCACTGAGTGTCGGTATCAATGTTCATCTTGATCACACCATAGGAGATGGCTTCACGGATCTCTTCGCGGCTGGATCCCGAACCGCCGTGGAATACAAAATTCACCGGCTTGTCGGTTGTATTGAATTTCTTTTGGATGTAATCCTGTGAATTCTTCAGAATGACCGGCTGCAATTTGACGTTACCGGGCTTGTAAACCCCGTGAACATTACCAAATGACGCAGCAATGGTAAAACGGTCGCTCACCTTCATCAGCGCTTCATAAGCATAAGCCACATCTTCGGGCTGGGTGTAAAGCTTCGAACTGTCAACCCCGGTGTTGTCCACCCCGTCTTCCTCTCCGCCGGTTACCCCGAGTTCAATTTCGAGGGTCATACCCATTTTACTCATGCGGGCCAGATATTTACTGCAGATTTCAATATTTTCCTGCAGGCTTTCTTCCGACAGGTCAAGCATGTGTGAACTGAAAAGCGGTTTCCCGGTTTCGGCATAAAACTTCTCTCCGGCATCGAGCAGCCCGTCAATCCACGGGAGTAATTTCTTCGCCGCATGGTCGGTATGCAGAATCACCGGCACCCCATAGGCTTCGGCCAGCATGTGCACGTGCCTGGCTCCGCTGACTGCGCCGGCAATGGCCGCACGTTCGCCTTCGTTGCTCAGAAATTTGCCTGCATAGAAATGCGCGCCACCATTGGAAAACTGAATGATAACAGGCGCATTTACCTCTTTCGCAGCCTGCATCACCGCGTTCACCGAGTCGGTGCCTACCACATTCACAGCCGGCATGGCAAAGCCGTTTGCCTTAGCAATCCTGAAGACTTCCTGAACATCATTACCGGTAACAACGCCGGGTTTCACCTTATCGAAAATTCGTTCTGACATCTTAATAAATGGGTTAATTTGAACTGAATGGTTTACTTTTGCAAAGGTAATCAATTTTGATATTAACGCCTTTCAGCTACGCATAATAGTCTGCTTCGGTATTTCTTTTTTTCCTTGTTATTCAGATCGTTAAGTAAAATGTCATTTCAACTGAAAATTCGGGAACTCCTGTCGGATAATTATTCCGGTTCAGCGGCAATTCTGGAAAAAATTATAAAGAGTATACAGACTTATATCAACGGAACAGATATAGATCATAACTTTTTGCGAACGAATCTTGACAAGGTGATCAACCATTTTCCCGACCTGGCGGTACTCCACCATTTCATGCAGCAATTTTACGATCTGCTGGATCAGGCGGACGGCGAATCCTGGACACAGGAAAAGACGATTGCCCGGATTACGCGTTTTATCAGTACCTATACCCAGATATGGAGTGAAAGCATCGGACAGGCGGCCGAAAGAATGGAGCGCCTGATTGGTTTTCAGGGGAAGAAGATACTTTTACACAGCAACAGTTCCAGTATCCATATCCTTTTTGAGCATCTGGCTACCCACAATATTTTTCCCTCCGTTTACCAGACAATGTCGGGCCCGGTATATGAGGGCAAGCTTCAGGCCAGGGTATTGAGCGACTTTGGCTGTAAGGTCCATTTTATCAACGAAGCGGCCATTGGCAGGTTTATTCATGAAATCGACTTTGCCGTAATGGGTGCCGACAATGTATTTAAAGACGGATTCACCAATAAAATAGGCACCTATCCGCTGGCCCTGGTATGTCGCGAGGCCGGCAAACCGTTCTATGTGATCTGCGATTCAAGGAAAAGGTCGCCAGTCGATTTTAAAAGCCGCATCAAAGCTATTTTTGAACCGGAAGAACCTTCGGGTGAATTATGGCAAAACGCCCCCCATGCCATCACTCCGGTTAACTACTATTTCGAATTCACGCCAAAAGACCTTGTCAGCGCATACTTCTTTGAAGATGCCTGGTGGGACCTGACGAAAAAATAAACAGCATAAAAATTACCACACCCGCCGCCTTCTGGAATTGATTTCTGTAACATTGAATTCAGGCTTGATTCAAGACTTTTTTAAGCCTGTACATATTGACTTTTTCTTAAAATACGCTATATTTGTATAGGTATAATTGACCCTGCCATTACTCTATTGTCTCCTCCTAACTTTCCAGCGTAAGAATTTTTATTGTTCTGTCCCGGTGTTAAAAAGTTTGGCATTCCTATAAACCCAGTACTAACCTAAATCCCACCTCAATGAAAATGAAACATTTACCCATGATTCTTTTTCTTGCCCTTTTTATTGCAGCCGGATTGCAATCCTGCGACAAGAAGGATGATTCAAACAAAAACCCGGCAGTATCCAGCGTCACTGTTAATCCTCCGAGTGTCAATGCCAATGGCATTGCATCCATCACCGTAGTGGCAACGGACCCCGACAATGATCCGCTGACATACTCCTATGTAGTCACCGGGGGGGCCATAACCGGCAGTGGTGCCAGTGTATCCTGGACTGCTCCTTCGGCCGAAGGCGCCCACTCGGTAACGGTTACGGTTACCGATGGCAAAGGCGGTTCCGCCACCGGAAACGCCGCATTAACAGTTCTTCCGGCCGTAACCCAGGTTACCGGCACGGCCCGCTTCCCTGCCGGGGTATCAGGCGATCTGTCGAACGCCAAGGTCAGTCTCTACACTTCCTATGACAACTGGCTGTACAACCAACCCATCAAATACGGCGCCGTCACAGGTTCCGGTGCAACAGTTTCGTTCACCCTCACAAATGTTAATCCTGGTAACTATTACCTGGATGTATGGAAAGACATCGACAACAGCGCCACATGGACATCAGGCGACTATGTAGGCTGGTATGGTTCCGGTGGGTTAGGCAGTCCGCAGCTTACGGAATTCCAGGTTGCCCAGGGCCAGACCTTCAACTGTACGGTGGATATGTATATTATCGCCAAAAGCGCCATGAGTCCGAAGCTCAATAAGTAGATGCTGCGCTGTACCATGTAAAAACCGGGTTCCTGTAATCCGGTTTTTTTATTACCTGCAACCGTAACTTTTGCCGGAGGTCAGGAAAACAGCTGGAGAAAAATGCACAGGGAAAGCTATAGGGATGTAAAAAACAAAATATTTTAAAAATAATAAATAATCATACTGATCAGGAGTTAATACCCTTCCATATAAATCGTTTGAAATCTGTGAAATATACAGTTACACGGTGTACACCGGAGCATCACGCAGAAAAATATAAAACTCTGTGAACCTCTGTGACTTCTCAGTGAACCTCTGTGAAATCAACAGTTACACCAAGTACATCGAGGCATCACGGAGAAACACAGAGAAGAAGATAAACCTCTGCGAAATCAAATAAAAAGCACTAAGTTTTACAAAGTTTTATTAAAACTCCGGCATATTAGATAAGGAAATAACCAAAAATCAATTTCTGAACAACTGATTTCTGCATTTGTACTTTTCTGATAAATGTTGTAATTTTGCAGCCCTCAACGGCCCCGTAGTTCAGCTGAATAGAACGTCAGATTCCGGTTCTGAAAGTCACAGGTTTGAATCCTGTCGGGGTCACACCTTAAAAGCCACTTAACAGTGGCTTTTTGCATTTCAGCTTTTTCCTGCGGAGCGGAACAGGGCGGTTGGCTTATAAAGAATGAATTACAGCAGATGATCCGGAGACACCCGGGACAATGCAGTAGCCGCTCAGCGGCCGGTATTAAAGAAATCCGGCGCTAATTAAATCTACAGCGTAAAACCCTTCAGTTCAACTTCAGTCTTTATTTTTCCGATCACCAGCCTGATCAGGCGGTCGAGGGGACTGCCTTCGGTATAGTCGGCCGGGGCGATATAGCTGGCCCGGTTTTGCCGTATCAGGTTTTCGCAGTTCCGGCGGGGCGAGGGCTTGTCCCTGGTCGACTTAATTCCGGGATTATACACGGCGATTGCCGTCCCGCCCTGGTATTTGATCATTTTCATGGCCGGGACGTCGGTTTCGCCGTCGCCGATATAGATCATCTGCCTGAACGGTACGGGGCGTTCCTCCTCCGGAAGGTATTTATTGATCAGCGTATTGTCGTAGGAGTTGCTGATGCCTTTGTTGATCCTGAACAGGTATTGGGTTTTATTGGTGTAATTAATGGCCAGGGCCGGCCATACGGCCACCCCGTTGGCGTCGTAGCGATAGCCCGAAGCATAGATATTGGTAAAATGTTTCGCGATGGGCGTACCGCTGATGAATTCGCGCAACCCGGACGAAATGATATAGTGCTCCGCTTTCACCCCCAGCTCAGCGGCATAAGCGTTGATGCGGACGAACCAGGATTCCACCCCTTTGAAAAAGGTGATACCGCTGCCATACTGTTCGAAATCGCTGCGACGGATGGGCAGGTCGCGGCGCCGGGCTTCATCCAGCGAAAGTTGCATGTATGCCAGGATCTCGTCCATATCGTTATCCTTTGCAATCTGGTTGGCATGGGCCCAGAATTCAGCGGCAGGGATCTTTAGAGAAGGCAGAAAAGTATGCTCCTGCATATTGCCGGGAGCCAGGGTGCCGTCGAAATCGTAGGCAATGGCGATGGTGATGGGCTTGGTTGACATAATCGGACCTTTCGTTTCTGCAAATTTAGCTGAATCTCACTTGTCATTTACAGAGAAAGACTTGCCTAAAAACTCAGCATAATAAAATATCCCGGATTAAACCCTGAAGATGCCTGATCATCTGCAGTCAGCCAACCTAAAATCCTGTCGCCTAAACAATACGCTGAACTTTTTGTTAATAAAGCGTTAATAATGGGTCAACGTCAGCAATCATGCATTTGAAGTATTGATTTTCAATGCTTTCGATTCATTTTCAGTCACTAACGGTTATTTATGATTAAAAAAGTTCTTGTTGCCAACCGCGGCGAAATTGCCTTTCGCATTATGCGTTCATGTCGTGAAATGGGCATTTCAACCGTTGCCGTATATTCGGAAGCCGACCGTGCAGCCATGCATGTAAGGTACGCCGATGAAGCCTATCCCATTGGTCCGGCTCCTTCAGCAGAGAGTTACCTGAACATTGACCGCATCATTGAGGCAGCCAGAAAAGCCAATGCTGATGCCATTCATCCGGGCTATGGTTTTCTCTCCGAGAACGCGGCTTTTTCGGAACGTTGCAGCAAGGAAGGCATTGAATTTATCGGTCCGGGTCCGGATGCCATCCGCCAGATGGGAGACAAGATTACGGCGCGGAAGACCATGATTGCCGCCGGGGTGCCCGTTGTGCCCGGCACCGTTGAAATGATTACCGATTATAACGAAGCCCTGAAAACCATCCGTGAAATCGGCCTGCCGGTGATGATCAAAGCCTCGGCCGGCGGAGGCGGAAAAGGGATGCGGCTGGTAAAAAGGGAGGAAGACATTGAGAGTGCGCTCCGCGGCGCCCGTTCCGAAGCAAAAACCGCTTTTGGTGACGATGCCGTTTACATCGAAAAATATATTGAATCGCCTCACCATATTGAATTCCAGATACTGGCCGATAAGCACGGCAATGCTGTTCACCTTTTCGAGCGTGAGTGCTCGGTTCAGCGCAGGCATCAGAAGGTGGTGGAAGAAACCCCCTCCCCCCTGCTTACTCCTGAAGTGCGGGCCGAGATGGGCGCCCATGCCGTAGCCGCGGCAAAAGCCTGTAATTATCGCGGCGCAGGTACCATTGAATTCATTGTTGACGACCAGCTGAATTATTACTTTCTCGAAATGAACACCCGCCTGCAGGTGGAGCATCCCATCACGGAGCGTGTGGTCGGCGTTGACCTTGTAAAGGAAATGATCAACATCGCCAATGGTTTTGAATTGCCTTTCAGGCAGGAAGAGTTGAAACAAAGCGGCCATGCAATTGAATGCCGTATCTATGCCGAGGATCCTGACCGCAACTTTATGCCCAGTCCGGGAACCATCCGGCATATTTCCGAACCGCTGGGCCTTGGTGTCCGTCATGACGGATATGTTTACGAAGGTTATACCATTCCCATTTACTATGACCCCATGATCTCCAAACTGATCGTATGGGCCGGGAACCGGAAGGAGGCCATCAACAGGATGAGCAGGGCCCTCGAAGAATACAAGATTACCGGGGTGAAAACATCCATTCCGTTTCTGGCAAAAATCATGGAGGCCGAAGCCTTCAGATCAGGCAAATACAATACGCACTTTATTGAGGAGAATAGTGAATTCCTTTTCGGGAAACCCGATTGCGACGGGGTTTGTGAAGATATCGCCCTGATCTCCGCCTATCTGGAATATACTTCGCGGCTGCAGCAGGTTCAGTTAACAGAGAAAATGAACAAGACTGTCAGCCGTTGGAAGGATCCGCAACGCCATGCATATATCTAAAACCGGTTCTATGTCAGTTGAAATCAATATTGAAGGACGGAATGCCAGGGTTACCGAACTGAAACGCGAAGGCAACCTGATCACCCTTCAGGTGGATGATGAAATCTACCAGGTTGACGCCCTGAAGGTAGGCGAAGGCCTCTATTCGGTGCTTTACAAAGGAAAATCGTATAACATTGAAATGATTGATGCCGGGTCGCCCCGACATTATACGGTGAATTCTTTCCACAACTCCTATCAGGTGGAAGTGATAGATGCGCAAACCCGTTACCGTATGAGCCGTTCAGGCGGCGATCACGGGGAAAGCGGAAATACCATCATATCCCCCATGCCCGGTAAGATTGTGAAGATTCCTGTGAAAGCGGGCGATCAGGTGGAAGCAGGTCAAACCCTGATCATCGTTTCGGCCATGAAGATGGAAAGCGAATTCAAATCCAAATCGGCAGGAACCGTTAAATCGATTCATGTTTCCGAAGGCGATACGGTGGAGGCCAACAAGGTGTTGGTGGTGGTTGAATAAGGGACGAGGGACGGCCCTTCGACTTGTTTCGGCTGCGCTCAACAACCGCCGCTCAGGGACCGGGACGAGGGACGAAGGGACGGACGGTTTGATTAAAAATACAACTTACCCGAATGAGACAAGGTGATAAGGTGACGGGGAGACAAGGGGAAGAAAAAAGTGTCAGGACGAGGGACGCTGAAGAAGGGGCGAGGGACGAGCGGTGGTGGTCGAGCGGAGCCGAGACCACCATTTGGGAGGTGACAAAGAAGGGACGAGGGACGCAAAGAAGGGACGAGGGACGCGAAGAAGGGACGGGGGACGAGGGACGGGTCTCACTAAGTAAGGAGCGGTTTTCGCGGGTTTGAAGAAGAGAAAGGGAAGGAAAGTGCTAATTTCTAATTTCTAAAATAAACACCTCAACCTTGGTTGCTGAGCGAAGCCGAAGCATAGCCTCAGCCTTAAAAATCCGAAATCCAAAATCTGAAATCCAAAATAGAATATGTCAAATCTGGATGAAATTTACCGCAGGCTCGAAGAGCGCAACCGTCAGGCAGAACTGGGCGGTGGCCAGGAGCGTATTGACAAACTGCATAAGACGGGCCGTAAGACCGCCCGCGAGCGGATAGAGATGTTGCTTGATCCGGGCACTTTTGTCGAATTCGACCGTTTCGTGGTGCACCGTGCCCGTGATTTCGATATGGAGAAAACCCTGATTCCGGGTGACGGCGTGGTAAGCGGTCACGGTAAAATTGACGGAAGGCTGGTCTATGTGTTTGCCCAGGATTTCACCGTTTTTGGCGGCACCCTGAGCCGGGCCAATGCCGACAAGGTGATTAAAATTATGGATCTGGCGCTAAAGATGGGCGCTCCCGTTATCGGCCTGAACGATTCAGGCGGTGCCAGAATTCAGGAAGGGGTGGAAAGCCTGGCCGGGTATGCCGATATTTTTTACCGCAATGTGATGAGCAGCGGGGTTATTCCGCAGATATCGGCCATTCTCGGCGCCTGCGCCGGAGGGGCTGTCTACAGCCCGGCCATCACCGACTTTATCCTGATGACCAAAGACTCGAGCTATATGTTCGTAACCGGGCCGGATGTGATCAAAGCGGTAACCCATGAAGAAGTGACCAAAGACGAGCTGGGCGGCGCCATGACGCACAATGCAAAAAGCGGGGTGGCGCACCTGATGGCCGAGGATGAAGAACAGGCCATGATGATGATCCGCGAACTGATGAGTTTTCTGCCATCCAACAACATGGAGGAACCTCCTGTGGTGAAAACCACCGACGACCCCAACCGCGAAGAAGAAAAACTGCAGGATATCGTACCATTTGACCCCAACAAGCCCTACGACATGACTGAAATCATCCACAGCGTGGTGGATGATGGCAATTTCATGCAGATTATGCCGCATTATGCGCAGAACATGATTACCGGGTTCGGCCGCCTCAATGGCAAGCCGGTCGGTATTGTGGCCAATCAGCCGGCTTTTCTGGCCGGGGTACTCGACATCAACAGCTCGGTAAAAGCAGCGCGCTTTGTGCGTTTCTGCGATGCCTTCAATATACCGCTCATCACCTTTGTGGATGTACCGGGCTTCCTGCCGGGAACATCGCAGGAGTTCGGCGGCATCATCAAACATGGGGCAAAACTGCTGTATGCCTTTGCCGAAGCGACCGTCGCGAAAATTACGGTGATTACCCGCAAAGCTTATGGCGGAGCTTATGATGTGATGTCGAGCAAACACATCGGCGCCGATGTGAACTACGCCTGGCCTACGGCCGAAATTGCCGTGATGGGCGCCGAAGGCGCGGTCAACATCATCTTCCGCGACAAGCTCACCGATGATGACAAAGCCAAAGCCGTGAAAGATTACCGGGATGTTTTTGCCAGCCCTTACAAGGCTGCCGAACAGGGTTATATCGATGAGATTATCTATCCCAAACATACCCGCCGGAAGCTGATACAGGCGCTGGAGATGTGTTCCAACAAACGCAAAAGCAACCCGCCACGCAAACACGGAAATATTCCTTTGTAATCAAAGGAAAAACATTTAAGGAATTTATTATCAGGGTAAAGCACTTTCCCTGCAGGTTCATGACCTGTACTGCAGCTCGCTCAGGCCGCGATATAACCCGTCCGCTGATCTGAGAAGTTCTTCATGGGTCCCTTTTTCCACGATGCGGCCCTGATCCATTACCAGGATCAGATCGGCCTTGCGAATGGTCGACAGGCGGTGGGCAATTACGATGGAGGTGCGGCCTTCCATCAGCTTTTCGAGGGCATCCTGCACCAGGCGTTCATTCTCACTATCAAGGGAAGAAGTGGCTTCGTCCAGTATCAGGATGCGCGGGTCTTTCAGTACCGCCCTGGCAATGGCGATGCGCTGCCGCTGTCCGCCCGAAAGCTGGGTGCCCCGTTCTCCCACCAGTGTATCAAGTCCCTGAGGCAATTTTGAGATAAACTCCCAGGCGTTGGCCCTGCGGGCAGCTTCTTCCACCATCTCAGGGGATGCATCCAGGCGTCCGTAGGCGATGTTCTCGCGTATGCTGCCCCCGAAAAGAAAGATATCCTGAGGCACCACGGCCATCTGCGCCCGTAAAACCGAAAGCGGTATATTCTCTGCATTATGACCATCAAACGATATCTGGCCGAAAACCGGATCATACAAACGGAGGAGCAGGTTTACCAACGTTGATTTTCCGGCACCGCTCGGGCCTACCAGGGCAACCAGCGAACCCGGCCTGATCTCCGCACTGATGCGATCGATGACATTTACATCGGTGCGCGAAGGGTAAGCAAAACTGACTTCATCCAGCCGGATATGGCCCCTGAGATGACCGGAGGCGGGGATTTCCCTGACCTCTTCCACCGGTTCGGGGGTTTCCCCGAAAATATCGAACAGGTCTTCGGTGGCCCCGATAAACTTCTGCACCCTGGCAAAAACGTCGGCCAGCCCGCCGATGGTACCTCCGATAAAAACGGTATAAATCACAAATGAAAAGAGTTCTCCGGTTGTAATTTCGCCGGATGACAGCAGGGCCGCGCCTTTCCAGATAACGGCCACCATGGTTCCGAAGATGCCGAGAATGACAAAGGATGAGAAAGCGCCGCGGACACGCCCGTTTTTAATGCCGGTTTGTGCAATATCTTCCGTGATGTCGCGATACCTTTTCATCTCAAAAAACTCGTTGGTGAAGGTTTTCACACTTTGCACCCCCTGCAGGGTTTCCTCAACAATGGTGTTGGAGTCGGCCACCTGGGCCTGTGCTTTTTTGCTCAGTTTCCGGATATACCTGCCAAAAAATCCGACAAGGAGAAAAACCCCCGGGACCACAGCCAGCATAAAGAGGGTTAATTTGACTGAAGTTACTGCCATCAGCACAATACCACCGCTGATGATGATGATCTGCCGGATAAATTCAGCCAGCGTGCTGGTAAGCGCGTCCTGGAGCAAAGTAATGTCTGAAGAGATCCTGCTGTTGAGTTCACCTACCCTGCGTTGCTGAAAAAATTTCATGGGCAGCCGGATAAGGTGGTTGAAGGTGTGCCTCCGCAGATCGGCCAGCGCCCGCTCAGCCACCTGCACAAAAAGATAAATCCTGAAATATGAAAACAGCGACTGGGCCACCAGTACCAGCACCAGGATCAGCGCCAGCCGGTTAATCTCCGCTCCCAGCTTCCCGCTGTTGCCATATTCAACCAGCTCGCCCAGCAATTTCGGAAACAACAGGCTGGTGGCGCTTGATCCGAATAAAAACAGCAATCCCAGGCCATACGTCCATTTGTAAGGCTTCAGGTATTGAAACAATCGGGAAAACCGGCGCAGGCCTGGCAGGGTAATCTTGCGTTTCAGGTTGTCATCGCTCATCGGGGAAGCTGTTTCAGAAGGTTGTCACTATAACAAACAGCTCCGGGGAAAGTTGGATGCCCGAAGTTTTACCGGGCAACACAAAACGGCCGGCATCTCATAAACCTACGATTCCCGGCAACGGGCAACTATGGCTTTGACATGGATCCGGTTGGTATTCAGTACCGGGATACCGGCATAAGCCGGCTGGGTAAGGATCAGCGGAAATTCGGTACATCCCAGGATCAGGCTGTCGATTTGCTGCTGTTGCACCATATTTTCTATAATCCTAATCAGCAGTTCACGGGTATCATCCCTGAAAATCCCCAACTCAATTTCGGTGAAGAGTTTATGATGCAACATTTCCCGGTCTTCCTTTCCGGGGGCCACCACCTCCATTCCTTTCTGCCGGAAAGCGTCGGGATAGAATGATGCATCCATGGTAAAGCCGGTGCCAAACAGCCCGGGCCGTTTCAGCCCCAGGCGCAGGGCTTCGGTCCGGGTGGCTTCCACAATGCTGATCAACGGCAGTCCGGCGCGTTCACTGATTTCATCGAAAAAAATATGGGGTGTATTGGCGGTGATGGCGGCAAAATCAGCTCCCGCATCCTTAAGCCGCGCGATGGCATCAGCCAGATAAACGATTGCTCCGTTATAATTGCCTGATTGCATAAAGCCCAGCAATTTCCCGAGATTTACGCTGTAGATGATAATCTCGGGGTAGATCATCCCGCCGCTGTCATCCTTAAATGCATCAATAATGCCTTTGTAATAGTCAACCGTCGCTTCGGGGCCCGTGCCGCCGATCAATCCTATTTTTTTCATAAAGTTGAGTTTGCTGATGACAAACAGTTAATAATTTACCATATTCCGCTTATTGACAGGCGGGGAGCTTCTACCCCGGCCCCGGTGACCTTTGCCGGTCTGCAGCAGAATACTTCTGCAGGATTTCCTCCAGGATCATGGCCGCTCCTTCAATTAGTAGAGGACATACCGACAGAAAAGCCCCGCTGCGTTTCGCTTCTTCGCGACCTTCCGCTGTACTGAGGTCGTGTTGCAGCAATTTATTGCAGTGCAGATCGCCAAAGCGGTGCTCAAAGGCCTGAAGAAATTCACCCGAGATCTGCCGGACCTCCGCTTTTGCAGATGCTTCATCTGCCGGCGAATACCCGTAATGCAGTCCGATGACCATCAGGGATCCGCTCACCGCCCCGCAGATTTCTCCTCTTGAAGCGATGCCTCCGCCGAAAGCGGAACCCAGCCTGAAAGCGGAAACATCATCCCTGAAAAATTGACGGCCAAAGGGATAAAGAATGGATTGGGCGCAGTTGAATCCGCTTTCAAATGTTGTTACTGCTTCTCTTGATCTGGACATACTTTTGAATTAACTCATTGATTCAGAATAATCTTAAAATAAGCTGCTCCGGAAAGCCGGAGCCTGACCGGGGATTGTCAGTCAGAAATCCCCGCATTACCGGTTTCCGCTCAATCTTCCCGCGTTTCAATCCCTGAGACGCTGCATCTCATCTTTCTTCCGGTCTTTCTGCCTTTAAGTTAAAAAATCGCTTTATCACCCGTAAATCCTGAACCCTTTCCATTCCTTTTCAACCGAGAATTTCGGCCCCCGAAGAACATATACGGGCATTTCGCGCTGCGGCCGGGTACAGTCGGGGCAGAAGACCACTGCTGCTTTTTCAACGCTGTCGAACATGGATTTTACCTTTTCGATGTTCACGGCAACCGCGATGTAGGTTTTAACGGAATCGGGGGGCGGGCCCCAGGTGTGAAAAGCATTGTGTGTGGCATAAACGGCCGGCAATCCCAGTTCCGGGCCATAGAGTTCCAGGGCCCCGGCATGGCCGTAGTTGGATGAAATAATCACTGCATGCTGCCTTTCGGCAGGTGGCAGGGCATGGTAAACGCCGGCCACTTCCACTGCCAGTTCGCGCCAGCCAAGACGATCGGCCAGCCATTGCGGGATGGGCTCGCCCTTCTTACCCTCTTCAATGTCCATCTTCAGCCCAAGCCAGGCAATATGCGCTTTCAGACGGTCGGGTGGCAAAAGAGGGGCAAATACCGGAGCGAGCAGAACGCCGCCGGCCAGCATCACCACTGTCAGTGAAACCTGCACGCCGCGTTGCCAGGCTTTTTTAAGCGTGTGCTCCATGGCAACAGCTCCGAAAGCCATAAAAAATGTGTAAATTGAAGCAATCCTGTCGGGCCTGCTCGACTGCCCGGCGATCATCACCGCCATCAGAAACAGGTATGCGTATAACATCAGGCGGAAGTCCCTCCCCTTTCGGAAAATAAGCGCAATAATTCCGGCAAACCACAACGGAAAAGTAGCCGGGTTAACAAAAATTATCTGTTCCGTCAGAATCTGAAGCGGAGATTTTTCGATGTTCTTTCCGGTGAAGGAGTTACGATAAAGTTCAAGCGATGGGAAACCATTGGCAACCTGCCAGATCAGGTTTGGCAGCAGAATAACAAAGGCGGCCAGGCCGCCCCAAAGAATCCACCGGTTAAACAACAGGCGGCGTCTGCCTGAAATCAGTATCCCGATCACCAGGGCAAACCCGTAGAGCACAAAGGTGTGTTTATTCTGAAGTCCGATGCCCGAAAGTATGCCGATAGCCAGCCAATTACGGGGATCATTGTCCTGCACCATTTTCACCACAAAATATACCACCCCTGTCCAGATCAGCGGTTCAAAGGCATTCATCGAATAGAAACTGCCGAAGATCAGGAAAACCGGCATTACCATAACTCCCAGACAGGCCAGCAGCAGGCTGAATGGTCCGCCGCCCAACCGCCGCGTAATTAACCCGGTGACAAATACTGTTGCCGCCATGCTGAGTGCCGGCAACAACCGCACTGCAAAAGTGTTTTCGCCAAACAACCATTGCACCGCAGCAAGCAATGCAAGAGAGAGCGGAGGCTGATCGATGTAACCCCAGGCCGGACGCCGGGCACAGGAGAGAAAATAGACTTCGTCGATAAAAAATCCGTATGGCTTCACAAAACTGCTGAACATCAGCAGAACAAACAAAACAAATGACAGCGCCAAAGGAATCGGAAGTCTTACCGGAACTTTAACATTTGGTGACATATTGTTTGGGAAGGTTTGGATATTTGAGCAGATAAAGGTAAACAATTCCGATTTTCCAGAAGACCTCAGTTAAAACCTGCTTCCCCTTTCACCAGGCGATATGCCCGGTTTACCTGCATTATTGGCTGATTCCCCGGAAAATGTTTTCCGGATCCTGATCCGGTATTTACTTTTGTCCTGATTTAAAATGATTATCATGGAAAACAAACAAGTATGTCCCTGGTGGATGGGATATTTTTTGCTGAATCCCGTCAGGCGGATTTCTCACAAACCGGAACAGATCCTGCAGCCTTACCTTCAGCCGGGCATGAAAACCGTTGACTTTGGCTGTGCCATGGGTTATTTCAGCCTGCCGATGGCCCGGATGGTGGGCAAAGGGGGATCAGTCTATTGTTTTGATATTCAGCAGAAAATGCTCAGCAAACTCACTTCCAGGGCTTTAAAACACGGCTTATCAGATATCATAAAACCCATCCTGATCAATAATGAATCAGATATTTATGAAAACATAAAAGAATCCATAGATTTTGTTCTGCTGTTCGCTGTTGCCCACGAAGTCCCCGATCAGCAGAAACTTTTTACTGATCTTGCAATGATGATGAAACCCGGTTCACTGATGTTGTTTGCTGAACCGGCAGGTCATGTTTCACAACGTGAATTTGAACAATCAATTAAATACGCCGGACAGGCAGGCCTCGAAAAAGCAGAGGAAAAGACAATAAACCGCAGCATGAGTACCTTGCTGAGAAAAAGACAGGTTTAGATTACACTAAATTTCAGTCATACTACCTCACGGCGATCCATTAATTAACTTTATAACAGAATTTGCTTTTTTTGGATGAATGAGCAGTTATAAAAACAACCCGCACAGGATAAGCCGGTCCTGTATTATTGGTTTTGAAGAAATTAGCTGAGATTACGGTAATAACGACAGAAAAAGTTACCTGACGACGGGGTAGTGTAATTGTATGACCAGATTAAAAAATGCTATCCGACAGCAGAAATTTTCTATAAAATGATCTTTCCGTGAGCCGGTTTGATTAAAAACGGTGTATTAGCTGTCAGTTAATAACCAAATCAAACATAAAAATCATGAAAAGGTCACCTTTATTCATGCTATCGCTGATGCTGATGGCATCTCTAACAATTTTCAGTTCATGCAAAAAAGACAAGGACACCGATCCTGACAACGATCCGGATAACAACAAGCCGGTACTGGTTTACAATGAAATCATCATCGGGATAACCGGCGTTACCTCACGCATTGAGATCGGGGCCACCGATCCCGACGGCGACGAACTCACCTACACCTGGACGCTGGTAACCTCGCCAACCGGATCGGCGCCTGTGATGACAGAACAGATGAACCGGGCCGATTTCACAACGGCCATTCCCGGTATCTACAATGTTGAGGTGGTGGTTAAAGACAATAAAGGAAGCCAGGCCGTTGCCAATGTAAGCCTTTATATCGGCGGAGAACTGCCTTCAAATATCAGCAGCAACACCACGCTTCCCGACCTGTTTACCGATGAGGCTTATCCTGATTATTATGCAAACCGTTCGGTGCAGATTACGGCAGGTCTTACGCTTGATGCCGGGGTAGTAATTGAGTGCGCCTCCGATGTAACAATTTTTGTGAACGGAGCCAACGCCTACCTTAATGCCGGAGGAACGGCATCCAGAAACATCATATTCAGGGGAAGCGAAAAGATCAGGGGCTGGTGGAAAACCATCAACTTCAACTCGGTAAACCTGAACAACAAACTGGATCATGTGCAGGTACTTCATGCCGGAAGTTCTGCCATTGCCGGATACAAGACTGCCATTTATATCAAAAGCAGTTCTTCTTACAGGGCAGCGATCACCAACACGAGGATATCACTGACCGATGGATACGGACTGTTTATTGACGGAAATGATAACGGATTGATTGATTTTTCAGGAAATACATTTTCCGATAATTCGGATGCTCCCATGATGGTCGGAGCCCATAATCTGTATGCGCTTGATTATGCCACGCAATACTCCGGTAACGGGATTCAGGCAATAGTTGTAAAGGGTCCGACAAATGCCCGGTTTGAATCAAGCGGAAGCATCAAAGCACTGGGTGTTGATTATCACTTTATGAGCAGTGCCGAACTACGGACAAATCTCACCTTTGAACCGGGAGTTACCTGCCTCTTCAATTCAGGGACGAGACTTTGGGTAACCTCTGACGGAGCAATTATTGCCAATGGCAGTGCCTCTGAGAAAATCACCTTTTCGGGAATCTTCGCAAGTCCGGGAGCCTGGAATGGAATAGAACTGGCGTCCGCTTCCCCCGAAAACAGTATTGATCACGCGATTATCAGTTATGGAGGCAACAGCAGCGGACGGGATGCAAACATTTATATGTCTAATTCTTCAAAACTTTCACTTACCAACAGTACCATCTCCGACAGCCAGACCTGGGGCATATTTCTGGCTGCCGGTTCCCCCGAACTCACAGAAAGCAATAATACATTCAGCAATAATGCTTCAGGTGACATCGGAGGAATTTAAACCAGGTCTCGTTAAAATAAAATCT
>JAMLHF010000033.1 GCA_023957275.1 Lentimicrobium sp.
CTGATGTAAAACGTCTGAGTTTTTCAGCAGACCCTAATTAATCTGCTCTCCGTACATGCCGGCAATGAGTGCAGCATACTTTTCCTGCATATAGGTCCTTCTCACCTTCAGGGTAGGCGAGAGTTCTCCCGACTCTACCGACCATTCCTTTTCCATCAGGATAAACCTCCTTACCTGCCAGGTATGATCCAGCGTTTCATTCAGTTCGTTGATTTCGCGCTGAATTCTCTGAATCACCAGCTCAGTTTTTGACATTTCAGCATTTGTGCTGTATTCAATGCCCTTGGCCTCACACCACGAACGGAGGTATTCAAAATTAGGTACAATCAATGCAGATGGGTAATTCCGGTTCTCTCCGATAACCATCGCACTTTCGATAAAAGGAGATTCTTTAATCCGGTTTTCGATCACCTGGGGCGCAATATACTTTCCCAGTGAGGTCTTGAATATTTCTTTCTTACGGTCGGTTATCCTCAGGTAACGGCCGTTGACAAGTTCTCCGATATCACCCGTGTGGAACCACCCCTGTTCATCAAAAACCTCCGCATTGCGGTCGGGCCGGTTATAATAACCCATCATCACATTGGGGCCTTTTACCAGAATTTCGCCATCATCAGCCAGCTTCATTTCTACCCCGGGTAAAGGCCGGCCTACCGTACCGAATACTACTCCGCCCGGGTCAAAGGTTCCAACGGCTATTACAGGCGATGTTTCCGTTAGTCCATATCCTTCGATTACCTGAATTCCGGCAGCCCAGAAAACCCTTGCCAGCTTGGGGTGCAGGGGAGCCCCCCCGGAAACGATGATTCTCAGCCTGTCGCCAAAGGCCCGTCGCCAATGAC
Source organism: Lentimicrobium sp. (assembly GCA_023957275.1). GTDB lineage: Bacteria > Bacteroidota > Bacteroidia > Bacteroidales > Lentimicrobiaceae > Lentimicrobium. The sequence continues at coordinate 843 of JAMLHF010000033.1, forward strand.
TGAATACCAGCCGGTCGGCAAGAAGAAGCTTCAAACGGAAGACCCATCTGCGGGTGAGGTAGAAATCGAAACGATGGCCAAGGTTGAGGGCCCAAAAGAAAATCAGTTTTTTAATCCCCTTCAGGTTTCTGCCTTTCCGGAGAATGGTTGCATAACTCTTTTCGATTACCCTGGGTACGGCACAAAACATTTCCGGTTTTACTTCACGCATATTCTCCCGGAGCCGGTCAAGGTTTTCGGCATAGTATACCGAAATCCCTATATACTGATACATATAGTTCAGCATCCGCTCATAAACATGACAGAGCGGCAGGAAACTCAGCGCACGGTTTACATCCCTCCCATTCAGTATCTGGCTCACGGCAGTGAAATTACTCACCATATTGGCATGAGAAAGCATGACGCCTTTGGGTCTGCCTGTTGTGCCTGAAGTATAAATCAGGGTGGCAAGATCTCCTGGTTCTATACCTGTCCGGATCGACCCAAGTAATTCCTTACCGGAATTTTTCTTCCCAAGCCTGATCAGGTCCGACCAATCTTTCAGACCTTTTTGTTTCTCGAGTACAAAATATGCCTGAAGATCGGGCAGGTCGTTCAGCACAGGTTTAATCCGCTGATAGGCAGCCCGGCAACCAATAAACAGGACCTTTACCCCCGCATCCCTGAAGATAAAGCGATAATTTTCAACACTCAGCGTAGGATAAACCGGCACATGCACACAACCAGCCTGCAGAATACCCATATCCAGAAAATTCCAGAGAGGGCTGTTGCCCATGATGGTGGCAACCCTGTCACCCGGACCAATTCCGAGTGCCATAAGCGCGTAGCTGACGCAATCAGATTGTTTTATGTAATCCGAAGCAGATATTTTTACCCATTTACCCTGAGATTTCCAGGCAAATACATCATCTTTACCGGCATACTTTCCCCGGTATAGCTGAAGCAAATCAAATATGCGGGTTACCACTTCCATCCGCACCAAAATTAACCGGTTAAACAATTAACGGCTCATGCTTCTTCTATGTCAAAAATCTTTTGTATCCGCTCACTGTATTTGGTTGTGATGAATCCACGACGCAGTTTAAGAGATGCTGTCAGTTCTCCGGTATCAACAGTCCACTCTTTACCAAGGAGTTCGAAACGTTTAACCTGTTCCGTTGCCCCAAAAAACTTATTGTATTTATCGATCTCCACCTGAAAACGTTTTCTGATACGGGGCAGGTTTATCATTTCCGCATCGGTAGTATAGGGCACTTCCTTGATGGCACACCAGTTTTTGAGGTGATTAAAATCAGGCACGATCAATGCCGCGGCAAATTTCTGGTTTTCACCAAGCACCATCAGGGTGTCAATAAAAGGTGATTCCTTGAACTTGTTTTCCAGTTGCTCGGGGCTGATGTATTTTCCGAGTGAAGTCTTGAAAATCTCCTTCTTTCGCCCGGTTATCCTCAGGTGACCCTCAGGCTCAATTTTCCCGATGTCGCCGGTATGAAACCAGCCTTCAGGATCAATAGCCAGCCGGGTAAGTTCAGGCTCCTTGTAGTAGCCCATCATGATATTGCGTCCTTTTACCAGAATTTCACCATCGCTGGCAATCATTACCTCCACGCCTTTCAGCACCCGCCCAACGGTTCCGAAACTTATGCCCTGTTCGCTGAAATCACATACAGCAATAACCGGAGAAGTTTCCGTAAGGCCATAACCTTCCAGCACAGGAATCCCTGCAGCCCAGAAAACACGCGAAAGCCTCTGTTGCAAGGCTGCTCCTCCCGAAACTATGACTTTCATGTTGTTACCCAGGGCTGCCCTCCATTTACTGAAAACAAGCTTATTGGCCAGTTTTAACTTCAGCTCATAATACCACCCATTGGCTCCGTAGAGTTCATATTTAAGACCCAGGTTCACAGCCCAGAAAAAGATAATCTTTTTAACCCCGCCGAGCTTTCTGCCATTCATGATGATTTTGTCGTAAATCTTTTCAAGCAGGCGGGGAACGGTTGAAAGTATATCTGGTTTCACTTCGCGCATATTCTCGGCAATGGAAGCTACATTCTCGGCATAATAAACCGATATTCCCAGATACTGGTACATATAGTTAAGCATACGTTCATACACGTGACAGAGCGGCAGATAACTTAAAGCTTTCCCATTTTCACCCACCGGAGGTATATGAGAAACTGCCATCACATTACTGAGTATATTGTCATGCGAAAGCATTACCCCTTTAGGATTTCCGGTAGTGCCGGAGGTATAGATAAGTGTCGCCAGGTCGTCAGGCTTTATCGCTTTTTTGATATCTGACAAAGCCTCAACCGCAGGATGTTCAAGCCCCATAGTTACAAAATCATCCAACAGGCGCGACCCGTTAACTTCTTTAACCGAATAAACGGCAGTCAGGCTTTGCACTTCAGGAATGATGTGTTCAATCTTCCTGTATATATCCTTGCCGGAAATAAAAAGTACCTTTATCCCCGCATGGTTCAGGATATACTTATAATCCGACTCACTGATGGTCGGATAGACCGGTACATGCACCGCACCGGCCTGCATAATGCCCATATCAATAAAATTCCATTCCGGTCTGCTGGGCATAATGGTGGCCACCATATCTCCTTTCCCGATTCCCGAGTAAAGCAAGGCATAACTGATGGCATCAGCAATCCGGCGGTATTCGGCAATGGAATATTTTCGCCAGACGCCATCTTCCTTTCCGGCAATGACATCATTCTTAGGCTGATACACCTCTGAATAGTGTGGCAAAAGATCGAATAAACGGGTAACTTTTGTCATACGTTGTCGGTTAGTTTAGGAAAATAATTTTTCTATCCTGGTCTGATATTTATTTGTAATAAATGCGCGCCTGAGTTTAAGTGTCGGGGTGAGTTCGCCGCTGGCCGTTGACCATTCAGTGCTCATTATGTCAATTTTCTTGATTTGCTCTGTACTTCCAAACTCCTTGTTATACTTGTCAATCACCTTAAGCAGCCTTTGTCTTATCCTTGGAAGGGACACCATTTCCTCGTCTGTTGTGTATTCTATTTCCTTGATTCTGCACCATGACCTCAGGTGGTTAAAATCCGGAACCACCAATGCAGCCGCAAACTTCTGGTTCTCACCCACTACCATAATATTATCAATAAACGGCGATTCCTTTATTTTGTTTTCGAGCAATTCAGGAGCAATATACTTGCCCAGAGAGGTCTTGAATATTTCTTTTTTCCGGCCTGTGATCCGCAATTGCCCTTCCGGTTCAAACATGCCTATGTCTCCTGTATGAAACCATCCATCCTGATCGATGACCTGTGCGGTAAGTTCAGGATCTTTATAATAACCCATCATAATATTTGGTCCGCGCGCCAGAATTTCACCATCTTCCGCTATCATAACCTCTACCCCCCTGAGCGGAGGCCCCACCGTACCGATCTTGATACCATTGCTGTCGGTACTGGTTACAGCTATAACGGGAGAGGTTTCTGTAAGTCCGTAGCCTTCATAGATCGGCAAACCGGCAGCTCTGAATGTCTTCACAAGCCTTGGCTGAATGGATGCACCTCCCGACACGATAATCTTGAAGTTTCCGCCCAATGCTTCGCGCCACTTACTGTAAATCAACTTATCGGCAATGCGGTGCTTTAACATATACCAGGCATTGTTCTTCCCCTGAACATCGTAATGAAGCGCAAGATCAACCGCCCAGAAAAAAATCATCCGTTTCACCCCTTTCAGTTTACGACCGGTTGCCTGGATTTTGTCATATATTTTTTCAAGTAACCGGGGCACGCAGCACATCATATCGGGATGAATCTCCTTAATGTTGTCGGTAATCGTTGCCAGACTTTCAGCATAATAAACCGAAATGCCAAGGTACTGGTAAAGGTAGTTCAGCATTCGTTCATAAACATGGCACAATGGCAGAAAACTCAACGCTTTGCCCTCCTCGCCAAAGGTTGGGATATAAGAAACCGCAACGAAATTGGAAATAATATTCGTATGCGAAAGCATTACTCCCTTGGGATTGCCGGTAGTGCCGGAAGTATATATGATTGTCGCAAGATCCTCTCCCTGAATACTCTCTTTGATTGCCTGAACCTTTTCCGGCAAGGGGCCGGCCTGACCAATTCCAACCAGATCATAGAAATTCCGGAAACCTTCCCGCTGCTTAAAGGTAAAAACCTCCTCAACCGAAGGACAGTTTCCTGATACTTCCTTTATTTTTCTTGCCAGCTCCTCGCCGGAAACGAAAACGAATTTGATGCTGGCATGATTGAAAATGTACTGGTAGTCCGCAGCACTGATGGTAGGATATACCGGAACATGTATGGCACCGGCCTGCATAATGGCCATATCCAGAAAATTCCATTCAGGCCTGTTATTGGTAATTGTTGCGATAGCATCGCCCTTTTTCACGCCAAGTGAAAGTAAACCATAGGTCAGATCATCCGCCATACGGATGTATTGTTCTATACTATACTTCTTCCAGACTCCATCCTCCTTGCAGGCAAGTGCATCATCCTTTGGCTTATAGGAAGCCACATAATTCGGTAAAAGATCGAAAATTCTGGTGATGGTCGTCATTTCGCTCAGTTTTAGAAATGAATATTTATATGAGTACTATCCTGGTGAACTTTGACAATAAGATATTCAAAAAGAAAATACGTGCTTCATTTATCAGTGTCAGTCTCCTGACAATGATTTCCTGTGAATAATGCCTGCCGCAGCCTGGGCTGCCGGCATAATGAGCAGGTCGTTAATATTTACATGCGGCGGCTGACTCGCAACAAAGTAAACTGCTTCCGCAATATCTTCAGGACGAAGCGGTTCGAATCCTTCATATACTGCCCTGGCACGGTTTTCATCACCGCTGAAACGCACGGTGGAAAACTCCGTTTCGGCAGCGCCGGGGGCAATCTGGCTCACCTTGATGCCATATGGCAGCAGGTCGATGCGCATGGCTTTTGTTATACTGTCAACAGCCGCTTTGGTCGCACAGTAAATATTTCCGTTGGGATAAACCTCACGCCCGGCTATTGATCCGATGTTGATGATGTGCCCGCTGCCCCGGCTGACCATCGCAGGCGCCAGAGCCCTGCTGAGGTAAACAAGGCCTTTGACATTGGTGTCGATCATCTGATCCCATTGTTCAGGATTCCCTTTATGAAAAGGTTCAAGTCCAAGAGCCAGGCCGGCATTGTTGATAAGAATATCCGGAATCCTGAATTCTCCGGGCAGGGAGGCTAGTGAACGTGCTATTTCTTCCTGCCGGCTTACATCGAGCTTCAGGGGAATAACCACGACTTTAAACCTGACAGCCAATTCCGATGCAATGGCCTGTAGTTTCTCTATTCTTCGGCCTGAAATAACCAGATCGTAACCTGATTCAGCAAAACGGCTGGCACATGACCGGCCGATACCACTGCTGGCGCCGGTAATAAATACAATTTTACCCATAAATGCTCATCATGATCTCCCGTAAAAATTCAAAATGCAGGAGTCAATCCCTCCGAAGGGTAAAAGTATGGAATAATAAATAATAAGACAAACAACTTTTTTAAGAAAATTAACAATTGTCGGTCCCGGGGCCTGATAAAGCTTCTTGAGGACTTTTAATCCGGCTCATTGCTTTAACTGTGTATTTGAGGATGAATCAGCCAATCATGCGCTCAATCCACTCCCTGGCATTTACAAATGGTTCTATCCAGGGAGAAACTTCATCATTTGACCTTCCCGCGGGATACCAGGCCCAGTTCCAGGGATAGACCGAACGTTCAAGGTGTGGCATCATGGCAAGGTGGCGTCCGTCCTGTGAGGCAATGGCCGCTGCCGCAAGATCCGATCCGTTCGGATTACCGGGATAAGCATTATAGCTGTATTTCATTGGTATCTGATACTGATGCTCATCAAGCGGCAGGTTAAACCGCCCTTCTCCGTGCGCAATCCAGATGCCCAGCCTTTTACCCGCCATACTGCCCAGCATTACTGAGCTGTTTTCCGGAATATCAACATTCAGAAAAGCAGATTCGAATTTTCCTGAGGCATTGTGAAGCATAGCAGGCTTATGATCATGCTCCGGATAAATCAGCCCCAGTTCTACCATCAGCTGACAGCCGTTACATACCCCCAGACTCAGGGTGTCGGGACGTGCATAGAAATTATCAAGTGCAGCTTTGGCGCGTTCATTATAGATAAATGCCCCGGCCCAGCCTTTGGCTGAACCCAGCACATCAGAATTGCTGAAGCCTCCCACAAAAACGATCATATTCACATCCTCCAGGGTTTCCCGCCCGCTGATCAGATCTGTCATATGCACATCCTTCACGTCAAAACCGGCAAGGTAAAGCGACCAGGCCATTTCGCGATCGCCGTTCACCCCTTTCTCCCGGATAATGGCAGCCCTTATTCCGGAGGGTGAAGTCCGGTTAATATCAATATTATATTGTGACAAAACGCCTGTAAAATCGTCGCCAAATTCATAGGAAAGCGGTTGCTTGTCGAAGCTCCGGTAGCGTTCACGGGCATGATCTTCGCCACTTTGCTGCCTGTCGAGCAGGTAGGAAGTTTTAAACCACAATTTGCGCAACTGATCGATTTCCATCTCCACAATGCCATCGTGGAAACGAAGCGACAAATTTCTCCGGAATGACGGCTTCCCAAGGATTTGGAAATTCAGTCCTGCTTCCTGCAAAAGCACTGATGCATAATCAATGTCGTTTACCTGCAGGACAACACCCGGGTTCTCGCTGAATAGCAGTTTGATGATATCACTCTCTCCGAACCCGTCAAGGTCGACATCCAGCCCGATGCCCGGCTGTGCAAAAAGCATTTCAAGCAACGCTGTTACCAGACCACCTGAAGAAATATCATGTCCCGCCAGGACAATATCTTTCCGGATAAGTGTCTGAACAGCTTCGAATGCCCGGATGAAAATACCGGCATCTGCCACTGTCGGGGCTTCATCACCAAGGGTGTTCAGCACCTGCGCCAGTGCGCTGCCTCCTGTTTTCAGCCGGTCGGCTGAAAAATCGAGATAAATCACTGAAGAAGTGAATTCAGGTGCCAGTACCGGTTTTACAACCTTACGGATATCGCTTACCTCAGCTACTGCCGAGATAATTACCGTTCCCGGCGAAAGCACTTTCTCTCCATCCGGATATTTCTGGGTCATCGAAAGGGAATCTTTTCCGGTGGGAATATTGATGCCCAATGCAATGGCAAAATCGCTGGCCGCCTTCACTGCCTCATAAAGCCGCACATCCTCACCCGGATTCCGGCAGGGCCACATCCAGTTTGCACTCAGCGAAACACCCTTCAGACCATGCTCAAGCGGCGCCCATACGAGGTTGGTAAGCGATTCCGCGACAGCCAGCACCGAACCCGCAGCCGCATCAATAAGGCCGGCAGCAGGAGCATGTCCTATTGAAGTTACAATCCCTTTCTCACCATGATAGTCAAGCGCAACTACCCCGCAATTATTCAGCGGCAACTGAACCGGGCCTGCAGTTTGCTGAACTGCCACACGTCCGGTAACTGAACGGTCAACTTTATTGGTAAGCCAGTCTTTACATGCAACCCCTTCCAACTGTAAGACCTGCTCCACATAGCCTTTTAGTCCGGCTGCCTTGTACTTCAGCGGAGTATAAACCTGTGCCAGGGATGAATCTTCCATAATGGTGCGCGGTGGCTTGCCGAACATATCGGCCAGGTGCAGATCAATGGGCTTGTGCCCCGTTTTGCTGTTTATAAATACAAGTTGCTGATCACCTGTCGTCTCTCCGACCAGGAACATGGGGGCCCTTTCCCTTCCGGCCACCTTCCGAAGCAGATCCACATCCGGCTGATGCATGATCAGTCCCATACGCTCCTGCGATTCGTTTCCGATAATCTCCCGGTCCGAAAGCGTCGGATCACCTAACGGCAATTTATCAATTTCTATTCTCCCCCCGGTGACTTCAACCAGTTCGGAAAGTGAATTCAGGTGTCCGCCGGCTCCGTGATCATGAATGGATACAACCGGGTTTTTGTCGAGTTCAGCCATTGCCCTGATGGCATTATACACCCTTTTCTGCATCTCGGGATTCGACCGCTGCACGGCATTCAGTTCAATGGAGTTGCTGAACTGGCCGGTGGCTACCGATGACACAGCTCCGCCGCCCATCCCGATCCTGTAATTATCACCTCCCAATACGATCACTTTGTCGCCGGGTGCCGGATCCGCTTTCAGGCTGTCAGATTTCCGGGCATACCCCACCCCACCGGCAAGCATAATTACTTTGTCATATCCGTAGGTCCTTGCGCCACCCTCGTACTCGAAAGTTAACAGACTTCCGCAAATCAGTGGTTGTCCGAATTTATTGCCAAAATCACTGGCCCCATTCGATGCCTTGATCAGCAACTCTTCAGGAGTCTGATAAAGCCATTTCCGGGGTTTTACAGCCGTTTTCCAACCATGTAATTCACAATTTCTTGGATAAGAGGTCATGTAAACCGCGGTGCCGGCAATGGGCATGGAACCTTTCCCCCCGGCCATTCTGTCGCGAATCTCTCCCCCGCTGCCGGTTGCCGCCCCGTTGAATGGCTCAACCGTTGTCGGAAAATTATGGGTCTCCGCTTTCAGCGAAATAACTGACTCAATCTCTTTAACCTTGAAAAAATCGGGCCGGTCAGGATTAACAGGGGCAAACTGTTTTATTGAAGGCCCTTTTATAAAGGCTACATTATCTTTGTATGCCGAAACAATGAAATTGGGATTCGCGTCAGAGGTTTTTCGGATCATAGAGAAAAGCGTCTCCGGCATTTCCCTGCCATCCAGCACAAAAGTTCCGTTGAAGATTTTATGCCGGCAATGCTCCGAATTAACCTGCGAGAAACCAAATACCTCACTGTCAGTCAGGCGCCTGCCTATCTTTCGGCTCAGCTCATTGAGGTATTCAATTTCATCCTGCGAAAGCGCGAGGCCTTCCTGTAGATTATATGCAGCGATATCTTCAATTTCTTTCACCGGATCAGGCTCATGCACGACGGTAAAAATATCCTGATCGAGGTTATGGTTCAGCACCTGCAGCATCGCATCGTGCGGGGCATCGGCTCCCGCCACTTCAACATATTCTTCAATTCTGAAGATGCCTCCTATCCCCATGTTCTGGGTAATCTCAACGGCATTCGTACTCCATGGTGTTACCATTTCGCGGCGCGGACCAATAAAAAAGCCCGATATCGACCGGGCTTCAATATATTCTGCGCCACCGAACAGCCAGCTTAATTTCTGAATATCGCTAAACGTGAGTTCTTTTTCGCAACCAACAGCGTATAGAAAACTCCCCCTGAAAAACCTGATCATTTCTTTTACTTTTTATGTGGCAAAGTTAAGAAAGGAAATTAAAAGGAGAAGTGCAAATATTGAAATACGTGAAGTGTTTTGCAGAAAAAACCCTGCTTCAATCTGTTAACCGTAAGAAACAAAACTTCTTAAATTTGTCATGATTAATTAAAGGGGTATGTTCAAAAAAATCAAACTAACTGAAGATTGGGCATCTGTAGTCGTTGGAATAGCATTGATCATTGCCGTTGTCGCTACGTCTTTCTTTCCCGAGCTACCAAAGTTCGGGCCTAAAACAGGATGGACAGGATGGACTGTGCTGAGCACCGAAATATTTACCACCGGCAACACCCTCCGTCTGGGGATGACATTTTTCTATTTCCTGTTCTTTGCACTTGCCGGCACCTGGATGATGGGAAAGCGGGGCAAAGAATTGATAACGGCGTTTCCTGTAGTCTTCATCCTTTCGATGCTTGCCCAGTTTATTGCCTCCAGCGGCTCAATGAAGAACCTGGGCCTGGAAACGGTGCTATTTTCGCTGCTGACCGGATTGTTTATCAGCAATGTTTTAAGCACACCCGCCTGGCTGAAAGCCGGAATCCAGAGTGAATTCTATATCAAAATAGGTCTGGTTATGCTCGGAACCACCATTCTATTTTCCGAAATTATGAAAGCCGGATTATTTGGTGTCCTTCAGGCGGTGATCGTTGTGGTTTCTGTGTGGTATTTTGCTTTCTGGACAGCGCGCAAACTTAAAGTTGACGAAGAACTTGGCATTATGCTCGCCAGCGCGGTCAGCATCTGCGGAGTTTCAGCAGCCATTGCAACAGCAGGAGCCATTAAAGGCGACAGCAAGAAACTCAGCTATGTAATCTCACTGGTACTGGTGGTAGCCATTCCCATGATGATATTTATGCCGTTGATTGCCAGGTGGATAGGATTATCTGACGAAGTCACCGGAGCCTGGCTGGGCGGCTCCATCGACACCACCGGTGCTGTGGTGGCAGGGGGCACCATTGCAGGCGATACCGCACTGAAATTCAGTACTATCATCAAGTTTTCGCAAAATGTGCTGCTCGGTGTCGCTGCATTCCTGATTTCAATCTTCTGGACTTACCGGCAGGCGGAAAAAAACGGTACGGATGAAAAACCGACCCTGGGCGTTATCTGGGAACGATTCCCGAAATTTGTGCTGGGTTTCATTGCCGCTTCCCTGGTTTTTTCCTTTATGATCGATGGCGAAACAGCTGTGAATGCAGGCAAAACCATAAAGAGCTACCAATCACTGTGGTTCAACCTGGCCTTTGTCTGTATCGGCCTCGAAACCCGCTTCAAAGACCTGGTAACCCTGGATAAAGGACGACCGCTCTATGCCTTCCTTATCGCACAGGGGTTCAATATCATCATAACCCTGATTGTGGCTTACATATTGTTCGGCATCTTCTGGTAAGATAATCATGGGGGCTTTTTCAGAAATTCCTCAGCTGATCCGGGTTATAAGACTGTTCCGGCAAGCCAGATCCGCATGATTATTCCGGAGCAACTGGTATTTATTTTCATCACATAACCATTTGCCTGAATATTAATTCTACCTTTGCGCGCAATTTTCTAAACAATTTTATGCCTAATTTTCAAGAACTTGGCTTAAACCCCCGCTTAATTGAGGCGGTTGAAGCCCTCGGGTTTAAAGACCCCATGCCTGTACAGGCTGAAGTAATCCCCTCCCTCATTGAACAGCCCTCCGATCTTGTAGGCCTTGCCCAGACCGGAACAGGAAAAACGGCTGCCTTCGGATTGCCTGTGCTGCATCACATCAATCCGGAACTTCAAAAAACCCAGGCTTTGGTCCTCTGCCCAACGCGTGAGCTCTGCCTGCAGATATCCAAAGACCTGAGAAGTTACGCCCGGTTCATTCCCGGAGTTAAAGTTTCAGCCGTTTACGGAGGAGCCAGTATTGAACTGCAAATCAAGCAATTAAATGAAGGCCCTCAGATTATCGTGGCTACACCAGGTCGGCTGAATGACATGATCCGGCGTAAAAAAGTGGATTTCAGCCGTGTGCAATGGCTGGTGCTCGACGAAGCCGATGAAATGCTCGACATGGGCTTTCAGGAGGATGTGGATACCATACTCGAACATACGCCGGAAGAAAAGCACACCCTGCTCTTTTCTGCCACCATGCCTGAAGAAGTTGAACGCATCCTTGCCAAATACATGACCAATCCGGTTGTGAAAACGGTGGGAAAACGAAACACGGGAACTGCTAACGTCAAGCATATCTATTACTTGGTTCAGGCCAAAGACCGCTATGCCGCGCTGAAAAGAATTGCGGACTTCAATCCCCGCATTTATGCCATTATTTTCTGCCGTACACGCATCGAAACCCAGGAAATCGCCGATTCGCTGATCCGCGACGGTTATAATGCCGATTCGCTCCATGGAGATCTCTCGCAAGCAGCGCGCGACAATGTTATGAACCGCTTCAGGAATCAAACCCTTCAGATGCTTGTGGCGACCGATGTGGCCGCCCGCGGACTCGATGTAAACGACCTCACCCATGTAATCAACTATAACCTGCCCGATGATTCGGAAGTATATATCCACCGGAGCGGCAGAACCGGGCGTGCGGACAAGACAGGAACCTGTATCTCTATCATCAACCTGAAAGAGAAATTCAAGATCCGGCAGATCGAAAAGAAAATCAACCGCGAGTTCGGTAAAGCCAAAATCCCGACAGGAGTTCAGGTTTGTGAGAAACAACTGTTCCATCACATCGACCGCATGGAAAACGTGGCCATTGACGTGGAAATCGAATCCTTCCTGCCGGTGATATACCGCAAGCTGGAATGGATGGACCGCGAGGAAATCATCAAACGGTTTGTCTCACTTGAATTCAACCGCTTCCTGGAATACTACCGTGATGCACGGGATCTGAATGTTGAAGATGACAACAAACCCCTAAGGGAACCCAGGGAAGGCCGTGACAGAAAATCTGAGCGCAGGAGTGATGACGGTCAGTTTACCCGCCTGTTTGTGAGTATCGGAAGGAAAGACAAGGTGCTGCCACCGCAGATCATCGGCCTCATCAATGAAGTGACCCGCTCCAGGGAGATCAGAATCGGCCGCATCGACATCATGGACAATTATTCCTTTGTGGATGTTGATTCCAAATCCGTTGGCCGCATCATGAAAGCTTTTGAAAATGAAACCTCCAACCCGAGAGGGATCAGGGTGGAACGTGCATCAGAAAGGGAATTCGCCCCCGCTGACCGGAAAAGCAGATCGCATCCGGGTAAGGAAAAATCATTCCGGCCTGAAGGTAAACCTTTCCGTTCCGAAAACAAGTCATTCCGTTCAGAAGGAAAACCTTTCCGGAATAAGCCCGAGCAGGATTCACCCTGGAAAAAACCTGAACGCAAGGGTGGCCCGGGCAAAAACAAGAAAAACAAATAGCGCTGCAGTATTTAATGATTACTGACTATTTGTCATAGGGACGAAAATAATAAATATTGAAAAAGCCTGACCGGCTTCAATGCTTCCGGTCAGGCTTTTTCATTTATTCTACAACCCGGGAGTTCCCCGCTGCAGGTAATTTCAGTCTTCCTGCGCTGCCAGGAAGCGCTCAGCCTCAATAGCTGCCATACAGCCGGTTCCCGCGGCGGTTACCGCCTGACGGAAAACATGATCCTGAACATCTCCTGCGGCAAATACGCCTGGGATATTGGTCTGGGTCGTTCCCGGAATAGTCTTAATATAACCATTCTCATCAAGGGTAATCTGCCCTTTGAACAGTTCGGTATTCGGTGTATGACCGATTGCCACAAAGAATCCCTGAACATCAATCTGTCTGGTTTCTCCGGTTTTCACATTTTCAAGCAAAGCTCCGGTAACTGTTTTGCCGTCGCCAAGAATTTCCCTGGTAACATGATTCCACAGAATTTCAATATTCGGGGTATTCATAACCCGGTTTTGCATGGCTTTGCTGGCACGGAGTTCATCACGGCGGACAATCATGTAAATTTTCCTGCCGAGTTTGGCCAGGTATGAAGCCTCCTCACAGGCGGTGTCGCCACCACCTACCACAGCCATATCCTGACCGCGGAAGAAAAATCCGTCACAGGTGGCACAAGCCGAAACGCCGTGTCCGTTGTATCTGGCTTCTGACTCCAGCCCCATCCAGCGCGCTGTTGCACCGGTAGCAATAATGACAGTTTCGGCAAGGATGGTTTTGCTCTCATCGGCAACCAGCCGGAACGGGCGCTTCGAAAAGTCGGCCGAAGTAATAATGCCCCAGCGCATGTCGGTTCCGAAACGCTCAGCCTGACGCTGCATATCCATCATCATTTCAGGACCCTGTACCCCATCCGGATAGCCCGGAAAATTATCTACTTCGGTCGTTGAAGTCAATTGACCCCCGGGTTGCAAACCCTGGTATAATACCGGCTTCAGGTCGGCCCTGGCTGCATAAATGGCGGCAGTGTATCCTGCAGGCCCTGAACCAATGATCAGGCATTCTACTTTTTCGATTTCTTCACTCATTGCAATTATGATATTAAAGGTTACATATAATCTGGCAGACAACCGGCTGTCAAAATTAAGGTTTTGGCGCCACCTGCCCAAAACTGTGCCAGAAATTTAATCAACTGTTAATCTGACTATTAATATATAGACATTTTGACATAAGTCAGGAATACGTAAAATTTATAATTTTCTTGCCGGGCGAATAAAAACTTTTGTACTTTTGCAGCGTTAAAATTCTCCCTGCTATGGCAGGGTTTGTGTTCTTAACAAACCGGTACGGGGTGTGGCGCAGTTGGCTAGCGTACTTGCATGGGGTGCAAGTGGTCGTCAGTTCGAGTCTGACCACTCCGACAAACTAAGGTGCTGAAAGGCACCTTTTTTTATTTTCAATCCTGAAATTTTCAGTTGGTCCGCGTATCCCGGCCGGGGCCGGGATGGTCGTCAGTCCGGGTCTGACCACTCCTACAAACTAAGGTGCTGAAAGGCACCTTTTTTATTTTCAAACCCATTGTTGTCCGGGAAAAATAATAAAATTTGACCAGAATGCATAGTAGTTAAGGGTTTCAGAAGAAAGTAACAAGTCACGGCTTACTTTCACTTTTTCGCCACAAAGCGATGCACTGAGCCTGCCGAAGTGGCTTAAAGGCATCAAGTTGCACGAATTTATTTTTCTCATTTAGTGGCACTTAGTGTCTCCGTGTCTTTGTGGCAGGTTCTTTTCATATTTTAACCGGGCAATAGTGTTTCAATCCATAAATTTTCAGTTGTCTGCATATCCCGGCTCCGGCCGGGATGGTCGTCAGTCCGGGTCTGACCACTCCGACAAACCAAAATTCCCTCTCTTTCAGATGGAAAGTGGTCTGCAGTTACGGTTCAGACCTCTGCGAAAAATCCCGGATCAATCACCTGCTAGGTAATATATGAAGCAAAAAAAAACCGGACCATGTCCGGCTTCTTTTTATTATCAATGATCGTTGATGCGGGGTGTGTTTACTTGCGGCCCAGTTTTTCGAGAATTTTATCAGCTTCTTTGTGATGGTAGTTCTTTTGGTCGGCCGCAATCTTGCGAAATTGTTCAACGGCAAAATCAATTTGCTCGTTTTTGAGGTAGCACAGCCCGAGATACCATTCGGCATGTTCGACATAAAGGTTATTCTTATCTTCAACAATGTATTTGAATGCTTTTACGGCATCTTCAATACGGTTTGTCTCGATATAAGAGATTCCGTTATAGAACCATACTGCGATATTGGAGCTGTCCTTATCGAGAATTTCAGCAAAAAGCAGGGAAGCTCCCTGGTAATCCTTCTGCTGAAACTTAAGAATAGCCTCCACTATGTTAGCGTTGCCTGAACGGGTCAGTTCAATCGTACGATTTGAATCGTAGTACATACTGAACAACTTCTCTGCCGTGTAGGAGCGCTGCTGAGTCAACAGTATTGCCCCTCCTGCAATCACCAGAACTGCGATGGCTGCGGCTGCGGCCAATTGCCACCTGCGTGGCTGCATTCTGACGATCTTGGGTGAAGCATCCTGCTGTTTGGACTCGTTAAATACACTGATCAGCTTTCTTCGGAACTCAACCACATCCTCGTCTAGAAGAATGTTGTCAAGATCCTTATCCAGCTTCAGTTCTGCCGATAGTTCAGCATTGGTTTGCAACTCTTTGCCAAACCACCGGAGTTCGTCCTCATTCATTTCCCCGGCTATAAATCTTTCGATCAGCTGGGAATACTTGAGTTTTCTAGTCATCGGACAGGAATTTATGGCACTTCGGATCATTGATAATTCTCTTTTTTAATTCCTCCTTGCAGAGGTATTTACGCGTTTTCGCATATTTTTCAGTTTTGTAACCCATTTCAGTTGCAATATCCCTGAGGGGCATTTTCTTCATAAACAACAGCAGTACTTTCTGGCAATCTTCACCAAGGGTAAGGAAATGCTCCTGGTAAAGCCGGTATTTCTCCATCTCCTCATTGTCACTCAGCTGATCCATCACCTTATCGGGAAGATCCACAAAGTTCTCAATATCGCTGAACTCCCGGGCAAATTGCCTGCTGCGCGCCAATTTCTGAAGCCAGATATTGCGACTGACAGAATATAAATAAGTACGGAAAGAACAAGTCAACTCCAGTTCATTGTCCCTGATCTTCTTAAAGATAACTATCAGGGAATCCTGAAACACATCCTCCGCGTCCTCGTCATTGCCACTGTTCTTCACTACCAGGTACTTTATCGTAGGAAACAACTCCTGATAAATGTACTTGATGATGTAATCGCTCCTTAAACGAAGGCCCTCAATGATTGCTTCATCAGAGTAGTGAATCATTTTCTGTATCTTTATCCGGTTTTCACAAAAAGGTAATACCGGTTCAGCATTTTTTTTCGTTTTAGTTATTAACCGTTCTTTGTTAATATCTGAACAAGTAATTCGCAGAGGTAATTTTTTTTACTGATCTGCCAACTTGTTGTAATACAATATTTTAATACTTGCAAGAATAAATTCAGAGGAACCCTCAGGGACCTGGAAATAATTTTACAAGTTTACGGATAATTTAGTAATGAAAATATCTTTTTACGGCAACTTTCTTCAAACCAACACTGTATAAACAACCTTTTTTAGTTAAAAAACAAACAGATTGCTATTTGTTCTTCCGTTTTAAAAAATATTTACTTACTTTTGAGGCGCATTCATATCTACATAAGTCATGTATTTAGAATGCCCCTATTTATTATCCGCGAAATAATTAATCTCCCGGGGAAGCAAAAGTAACCCGGGAATTTGAAAAAATATAACCACAAACAAAAACCCGATTATTAACCACAAACCCCGCGTAAATGAAAAAAAATCTTACGAGATTAAGCTCGGCACTTTCACTGGTGCTGATGCTTACTGGGCTTACTTTTGCCCAGTCTGACATCAATGGTACAGTTTTGTACCATTTCCAGGACAACAAACCGATTCCGGATGTTGTTGTCACCCTACTCGATTCCGACAATGCTGTGGTTGCAACAACCACTACTGACCTGAACGGCAGCTACAATTTCCCTGCAGTTCCCTTCGGGTCATACAGCGTTTCGGCGTCCTCCTCCATCATTCCGGGTGGAAGCAATATGGCAGATGCCCAGAAAATTCGTCATCACCTGGAAGGAAACAATCTGCTGGACCCTATTGAGCAGCTTGCTGCAGATGTGGCTTCCCCCTCAGGCATCGGCTGGGAAGATTACTATGCCATTATCGATTGGTTCATGCAGGGGAATTCTCCGGCAACAAATAACTGGGTCTTTGAGCCTGTGAGTGTTGAACATAACGGCACCAAAACCAATGTGCCCACCATGGGTGGTTCAAGTTCAGGAGATGTTAACGGCACCTTTGTACCCACAACCCGTAATCTTGTCGAATTGCAGGTTGCATACACCGATAAACCTGTAAGTGAAAATTTCAGCATTGAGATTTTTGCAAGCGACATCGCGAAAGCTTCAGCCATGGGATTAGAGATCTTCTACCCCGAATCCCTTGTTGAAATCAGCAATTTAAGCGGACAGGTAAACGCAACCATCACCCGCACCGGAAACGGCAAACTCCGGATCAGCTGGATCAGCCAGAATGGCCTGGAAGCACAGCTTAACCCGGACAAACCGGTTGTTGTGCTGGAAGGCACTACCACGGAAATCTACAAAGGAGAAGAAATCAGGTTTAACATCGGCAACGCAAGCCATTTCAGTAACGCAGCCGGAGAAGAACTTGAAACCCGTTACAGCCTGCCGGTCCTGAAAAATTCAGTAAACTACCTGGGAGTTAATTATCCTAATCCCTTTCTCAGTACTACCCACATTGACTATGTAATCCCTTCAGATGGCAGGGCTACCCTCAGCCTTTACAACACAGAAGGAAAACTGGTCAGGGTAATTGCGGATAGTTATATGAAGGCAGGAATTTATAGCGTAAAAGTTGACGCCCGTGACCTTCAGCCCGGTATTTATTTCTATTCTCTGAAAACAGACGGGGATTCTCCTGTCATCGAAACGAAGCGGATGATCATTACCCGTTAACGAGTTTAATTGTTTTGTGGTAACAGGGGCCAAAAGCCCCTGTTTTTTTTGAAAAAATTATTTGTTTTATGGAAAAACCATTGAAAGCAGCTGATTTTACCATCATCTTTCTGAAAATTCCTGTTTAATAGTATCTTCTTAATATTCAATTATTTATGAAATTCACAATGCCGTTTCGTTAACATATCCAGGAGTGAAATCTGTCATTATCAGGGTTTAAGATATTACCTTTTGACTGATTTATGATAAATAATTAGTCAGATGTCTTATGCTGTATGGCATGGCATCATGATCATCAGTTGAACAACTTTGCAGGGGACGTTTATCTGAAAATTAAAAGTTATGAACACAAAGAGGATTACTTTCGGAAAAAACGTGCATTAACTTCTGGTTGCAGTGACAGGAGGAACTGAAATGCAAAGCAATTCTTTAAAGCACTGACAGCCCGGACCTGAAAAAAATCACGAAACTTCAAGATAAACCGCAAACAACAAAACCCGATTATTAACAAAAAACCCCGTGAAAAATGAAAAAGAAAATTACACAAGTATTAACAGTGCTTATCGCAGCACTTCTGTTGACCGGACAATCCTATGCCCAGTCTGACATCAGTGGTTCGGTTCTGTATCACTTCAAAGCAAATAAGCCGATTCCCTCGGTCGATCTTGAACTGATTGACATAAACGGAGACGTTGTCGGGACTGCAATTACAGAACTTAACGGAACTTATTCCTTCCCGAATGTACCTTTCGGAACCTATACCCTGCATGCTACAACGGAAATTTCAGCAGGGGGCATTACCATGGGCGACGCTTTTCTGATGTTTCTTCACCTCTGTAATATTTATTCCTTTTCACCAATCCAGTCGCTTGCTGCCGATGTTACCGGTGACGGATCAGTAACATGGGACGACTACTGGACAGTGGTAATTGGCTGGTTTATTCAGGGATACCCTTTCCCGGTCGGCCCCTGGGTTTTCGAGGATGTGGTATTTGACCATACCGGTGCCAAAACCAATGTCCCGACAATGGGAGGTTCAAGTTCTGGTGACGTCAATGGCACCTTTGTCCCTACAACCCGCGATATCATTGCATTACCTGAAATTACCCACACCAAACAAGCCATAAGCAACAACTTCTCTGTTGAGATTTACGCCAATGACATAACAGAAGCCTCTGCTATGGGAATGGTTATAGACTATCCGGCTGAAATGATTGAAATTACAAATGTTTCATGCCAACTGGGAGAAACAAATATGTCAATCAATGATGGCACTATCAGGCTTTCATGGATCAATCAGTTTTTTGGTACTACTTCAGTTGATCCCGGAAAACCGGTATTAACGATTCAGGCCTCCCTGACAGATCTATACAACGGCAATGAGATTCTTTTCGGCATTAACCCCATGAGTCACTTCTGCGACGCCAGTGGTGAGCAGATTGAAACCCGGTACACACTTCCGGTGATGACGGCTGTTGAGAATTACCTGGGAGCAAACTACCCCAATCCCTTCAGGGAAACAACCCGGATTGATTATATACTGCCGGAAGACGGGAAAGTCAGCCTGTCTCTCTTCAATCAGCAGGGACAATTAGTCAGATCGTTGGTTGACAACCATCAGCAAGCCGGTTCACATACGATTACTATCAACGCTGAAGGACTCCAACCCGGTATTTATTATTACAACCTGAAAACCAACGGAACAAACGCTATCAGCGAAACTAAACGAATGATCATTACCCGTTAATAATCATGCTGGTTTTGTGGTAAGCGGGGGGCTGAAAGCCTCCCGCTTTTTTTATTGATAATGGTTTCATTGATATTATCCTGACAATTTGTATATTTGCCCATCCGGTGACTTGTATTTCATTCCATGCTAAAATGAAGAAGTATACCATTTATTGTCAGTATTTTATTCACCGTACCATTGCAGCATCCTTTCTTTTATTAATCTGCTTTGCCTGCTCTGATGGCAAAAAAAAGTCATCCCCGGCAATTGCAGGTAGTTTTATCAACACCCGCAGTCAGCAGGATTTGGGAATCATCGCTGAGGGCTTCCTCAAAAATGCCGAATACGACAGCGCTTTCAGGTATTTCAGCCTGGAGCTCAGATCATTGGCAGCCAGGCAGGAATGGGAGTCATATATAACAACGCTCCTGAAAATGACTGATACACAACGGTCGAAAGGAAATACCGACAACGCGCGTCAATTGGCTGACACGGCTGAAATTATCCTTAACCGCCATCTTTCTTCCAACAGGCAGCTTCTGGCAGACATCAGGCACAAACAGGGCGTGTTGTCTATTGACCGCGGACAATTCGACCAGGCCATCAGCCTGCTTAATGAGAGTATTGAGATCAGAATTGCCGCCAGCGGCAGTGAAGACACACTGCTGGCCATGACTTATAACGGCCTTGGCAACCTGTTTTTTTTCAAAGGGGATTATGACGGCGCCCTGAAATCATACACACGCGCCTATGAACTGGCACTGAAAAGGAAAATCCCTGAAGATGCCGATCTGGCTATGTTTATTCAGAATACCGGTATTATTCATGCCCAAAAAGGAGACTACGAAAAAGCAGAAGCCGCTTTTGCCAATTCACTAAGAATCAATGAAAAAATCATGGCACAGGATGCTCCGGACCTGGCCATGCTTTACCTGAACATGGGCCGTTTGCTGGCATTGGCCAATAAAGACAATGAGGCCCTTACATATTATAATCGCGCAGAGGAGATACTGTTGAAAAAAGTTGGAGCCAATCATCAGGACCTTGGTAGTATTTATCTTAATAAGGGCCAGACATATGTTCACATGGCCGATTACGAAAAAGCCCTGATTTTTTTCAACAAAGTACTGGCCATTGCAACGGAAAACTTTGGTTCCGGCCATCCGATGATACTGTCGGCTAATATGAACATCGGGTATATTCATGAAAAGAAGGGAGACTACGAAAATGCCCTGAAGTATTATCTGGCAAGTATACCCGAAAATGATAACAATCCATCTGCCATAAAAACATTCAGTAACCTGGCAAGTCTGTATTATGCAATGAATGACACTGAAAAGGCGGCCGATTACTACAACAAGGCTATTAACCTGGCCATCAATCTGCTGGGCCCCGATCACCCTGAAACCGGCCTCCTGTATACCCGGTACGGGTATTTCCAGTTGAATGAAGCCATTGGCGACCTGGGGATCGGAATGTTCCGGAAAGCGCTGGCAATTTCCGAAACCCATTATGGCCCGGCAAGCCGTGAAGTATCTAATAATCTTACCCACATCGGCAATTATTACCTGATCAACAACCAACCCGGTAAAGCGCTGGAGTTTTATCAGAATGCCATTATTGCCATTACCCCGGGATTTACTGACGTTTCTCCATACTCCAATCCTTCGCCCGGCCAGCTTATTCCTGATCGATACCTTATCAATACGCTTAATGCCAAGGCCGATGCATTGTATCTGCAGGCTTCAGCAAATCCTGATGAAAAAATACTTGAACTCTGCCTGGGCACTTACAAACTTTCGGTCAAAGTGGTGGATAAGTTACGGTCCAGCTACCTGAATGAGGAAAGTAAATTCCTGCTTTCAGGAGACGAGAGAAATTCATATCTCAATACCGTAAAGGTTGCAACAAAACTCTATCAGCTTACCGGTAAGAAAGAATATCTGGAAGAAGGTTTTCTTTATTCAGATAAAGGTAAATCAACCGTTCTACTCTCATCGATGCAGGATGTAGAAGCCAGGCAGTACGGAGGTGTCCCGCGTGAGGTGCAGGAGCATGAGAAAAAACTCCGGCTTGACCTGGGTTCTTATAACCGCTTTATTTATGAAGAGCGTCAGAAAGCCGACCCGGATAACCGGAAAATTAAATTCTGGGAGGAAAAAGTATTTGAACTGGAAACCAGATACGACAGTCTGGTCAGGATTCTCGAAGAGAATTATCCGGATTATTACGCCCTGAAATATAAGGAACCTGCCCTGGATCTGGAAAGCATCAGGAAAAACCTGGATAACGACAGGGCATTGATAGAATATGCGCTGACGGACACCCTGCTTTATATTTTCGTGCTGAATCATGATCGCTTTGAGGTGGTTACCCGCGCTGTGGATGAAAAATTCTTCAGCAATATCAGAGTTCTTACCTCCTCTACTTCTGCCAGTGACCTGATGAGCATCAGCAGGAAGGATTACATCAGCTACACCGGGGCTGCCTATTCGTTGTATAATGATTTGATTGAACCGGTAGAACATATTACAGATAAGAAAAAACTGATCATCATTCCCGATGCAGAGATCAGTTTCATTTCTTTTGATATGCTGTTAAATTCGCCCCCCGACACCCTGGGAATGGACTTCAGAAAATTGCCCTTTCTTATATACGATTATATCATCAACTACAGCGCTTCAGCCATACTGCAATTTAACAGGTTAAACAGATCAGAAAAGAAACCCAGCCGTAATCTTCTGGCTATGGCTCCCTCATACGACAACCTTACCAACCTTGAGACTGACGGCTTTACCGATGAATCGGGAAATACAGTATATCTTCTTCCGATACCCGGGGTAGAAAATGAAATCCGGGAAATCAGAAAGGTACTATCAGGCTTTTCCCTTACCGGGGAAGATGCAACAGAACGGGCTTTCAAGCAACGGGCATCGAAATATAATATTCTGCATTTTGCCATGCACACCCTGATCAATAACGATAAACCCATGCTGTCAAAGCTGGTTTTTTATCAGGACGGCGACAGCATCGAGGATGGCATGCTGAATACTTATGAGCTTTTCGGAATGGAACTGAATGCCGGTCTGGCTGTGCTGAGTGCCTGCAATACGGGAAGCGGCAGATTAATGAAAGGCGAAGGGGTAATGAACCTTGCACGTGGCTTTATTTACGCCGGGGTTCCCGGAATAGTTATGACAATGTGGTCGGTTGAAGACCAGGCAAGCGCGCAGATTGTAAACAGCTTCTACCGTTACCTCAACAAAGGGTTACCCAAGGACGAAGCATTGCGGCAGGCTAAACTTGATATGCTTGCCGAAGGAGATATGCTCCGTTCTCACCCATACTACTGGGCGGCCTATGTCACCATCGGTGATTACCACCCGATCAGATTCATCAGGCCCGTTTGGCTGAATACCCTTTATTTCCTGATCCTCATCATTTCAGCCGGGGCGCTCTTCCTGCTTATAATCCGCAGGATCAGGCAACCAAAAGTATCCACCGGCTGATAAGCGCCCTTCCTCCGGGATATTGCCTAATTTTGTACAAAAATATCAAAGTGATTTACCCTGACAATTTCGAGGTTAAGACCGGATTTCAGCAGATCCGGAATATGCTGCAACGTTATTGCCTGAACAGGAAAGGCGCAGCAATGGCAATGCAGACCACATTTACGGATGATTTTAACGTCATCAGCAGATTAACAGGGACAGCTGCCGAAATGGTTTATCTGCTCCGGTTTACCGGCAATTTTCCGGCCCAGGATTATTATGACCTTTCGGATGCACTTTTACAGATCAGGGTACCCGGCACTTTCTGTGAGCCGGAAACCCTCTCAGAGCTTCGCCTTTCGCTGATCGCCATCATTGATATCATCCGTTATCTGAACAAGCTTGATGACGGGAACTTTCCGTACCTGAAATCTTTAACTCCTGAATCTCTCCCTGATCAGTCAATTGTAAAAAAAATAGAGTCCATTATTGATGATAAATCAGAGATAAGGGATAAAGCCAGCGAAAAATTATTCAGCATCAGAAAGGAGATCCGCGGCCGTATTTCGGGGGTCGACCGAAGGATCAATCAGATTCTGGCCACTGCACGGCGCGAAGGCATTGCCCAGGACGACACCGAACTGACCATACGCAACGGCAGACTGGTAATTCCGTTGCCGGCTTCAAACAAACGCAAGCTCAATGGTTATGTTCACGACACATCGGCAACCGGACATACTGTTTTTGTAGAACCCGCTGAAGTTTTTGAAATCAATAATGAAATCCAGAACCTCAGGGTGGAGGAAAAACAGGAAGTTGCCCGTATACTTGTCGATCTGGCAGATTTCCTCAGACCTTTTATCAATGACCTTCTGCATTACTACAGCTTCCTGGGCGAAATGGATTTTATCCGCGCCAAGGCGCTCCTGGCCATTGAAATCGGCGCCGTTAGGCCTGAGCTGATAAACGAGCCCATGATCCAATGGCGCAAAGCTGTTCATCCGCTGCTGATGATCGCCCTTAAACAACAGGGAAGAAAAATAGTGGATCAGGATATAGATCTTTCGGGAAATCAAAGAATTATGGTTATCAGCGGCCCGAATGCAGGTGGCAAATCGGTCTGCCTGAAGACTGCCGGTCTTTTGCAGTATATGCTTCAATGCGGATTGCTGATTCCCGTTAGCGATGATTCCAAAGCCGGAATTTTCAGTAAAATATTCCTCGAGATCGGCGACGAACAATCTCTTGAAAATGACCTGAGTACATATAGTTCTCACTTAATCCACATCCGGAATTTCATCGAAAATTCTGACAGGAACTCATTGATCCTGATCGATGAGTTCGGAGCGGGAACCGAACCTCAGCTCGGTGGGGCTATGGCCGAAGCCAGTCTTGAAAAACTAAACGAAAACGGTTGCTTCGGGATTATTACCACCCACTATACGAATCTGAAGCTAATGGCTGACAAGTTTCAGGGCGTTTTCAACGCTGCAATGCTCTATGATACGCAGGCCATGCAACCACTCTTTAAACTCAGTCCCGGCAAACCCGGCAGTTCCTTTGCCTTTGAAATTGCCAAAAAAATAGGCTTCCCCGAAAAAGTCCTCATAAACGCCACTTCAAAAATCAGTCAGAGCCAGCTTGATTTTGAAAAACAACTGGCTCAGCTGGAAGTGGATAAAAAATTTATAGAACAAAAAACAGCCGAATTAAAGGTTGCCGATGAAACACTCTCATCACTGGTAAACCGGTATGAAACGCTGCTTAAAAATCTTGAATCACAACGGAATGAAATGCTGAAGGAAGCCCGGAATAAGGCGCAGCAAATACTTGAGCAGTCGAACCGCATGATTGAAAATACCATTCGCCAGATTAAGGAAAGCAAGGCAGACAAGGAAAAAACCCGTGCATTGCGCGAAAAACTTGAAGAGGAGAAAACAGATCTGATTAGTGATGAATCCAGCCTCATTACCGAAACGAAAACATTTACGATTGCTCCACAGGATAAAGAGCCCTTAAATAAGCCTGGAGGCAAGCCCGGCGGGCCATTGAAAAAAGGCAGTTTCGTCAGAATGGAGGGACAGGAAACAATCGGAAAAATAGAGGAGATCCGGGGGAAACAGGCAAGTGTGCTTTTCGGATCGGTAAAACTCAGAATCAACATCGAAAAACTTGTGCCGGCCACCTATGCTGAGATTCGCTCCTGGGAGGCTGGTCAGCGATTCAGCAAACCGCCTGTCAGTGTGATCCATCAATTGAATGACAAAATGGCTGACTTCAAAATGTCTATTGATATCCGAGGCAAAAAGGCAGATGAGGCACAGGAAGCAATCGTCCGATATATCGATCAGGCCATTCTACTGAGGGTCAATGAAGTACGTATACTACATGGCAAGGGTGACGGCGTATTGCGAAACATCCTGCATGCGTACCTGCGCGACACCCCCGAAGTCGTCAGATTTGAAGATGAAAGCCTGGAGCGTGGCGGCCATGGGGTTACATTGGTATACTTCAGATAAATGGCCTGCGCTGAACATCCTGCTGGCACTATTGTTGATATGCAGGTTATTAAATATTTAATTTCGGATTATGCCAAACTCCAGCATCAACAGCGATACTGTAACAAAAATCAAAAACAGAATTTCCTCCAGAAACACGCAGAAAAATATTGCCGGGCTTATCCTGGGCGCCCTCGGCGGTTTTTTATATTATCGCCTTGTTGGCTGTAATTCAGGAGGATGCGCCATCACGTCCAATCCATACATAAGCATCTTGTGGGGAGCAGCCATGGGATATCTGCTGGCGGATATTTTTAAAATCAGGGAAAAAACAAAAGCGGAAGACACCGCTGAAAAGAATTCCTGAAGGTTTACTTTTTCCTGCTTTTCTCCGAAATCAGTTTATAGGAGATCATAATCCATTCCCTGAGCAGGCCATCGGAAACCGATCCGTCGATGTCAACGGTATTCCAGTGTTGCTTGTTCATATGATAGCCCGGCCTTACCGCAGGATAATGCTCACGCAGTTCAAGGGCCAGTTCAGGGTCACATTTCAGGTTAACTGAAAGCGGCCCTTCAAGGTCCGTCAATGCAAACATCCTTCCGTTCACCTTAAAAACCAGGGTGGTCTCATCAAAGGGAAAGTGCTCGGTAACCCCGGGCAATGACAGGCAGAAGTCACGGAGTTCTTCTATATTCATAGTTTGGCTTAAAGGACAAAAATATAAAGAACATCAGTAAGACCCAAACTCAGTTCTCAAATATAAACGCCGGTATTGCAAAAACAGGCAAAATCCGGAAGTTTCCGGCAGGGATGGCCCAGCGTGTTTTACACAATCACACACTTTCAATCGTTTGCATAAATGACTGATAATTCTATCTTCCGGCATTTATCAGACTCTATATCAAATCACTGACAAGTCAATGAGCTCCAACATCCAGTTATTTATCAACTAGGTTGGTTTGAATTTAAATTATATGTTACCTTTGTATGCTTTGCCGGTACCTCAGACCGGAATCAGGGATAAAAAGAACATTATCTAAATCTTCGGATATGTCATTAACCAAAAAAACATCTGACCTCAAAAAGAGGATGCGTGATGCATTGATGGGAGGTGGCCAGGTAGCTATTGAGAAGCAGAAAGCAACGGGCAAAATGACCGCCCGTGAGCGGATCATTGCGCTGGTTGACCCCAAGTCATTTCACGAGTATGATCTGTTTGTGGAGCATGCAGGTAAGGACTTCAACATGGGCGACAAATATCTGCCCGGCGACGGAGTTATTACCGGAACGGGCACTATAAACGGATACCCTGTATGTATTTATGCACAGGATTTTACTGTTGCCGGGGGATCGCTTGGCTATATGCACGCCAAAAAGATTACCAAAATCATGGATCATGCCATGAAACTGAAAGTGCCCATTATCGGAATCAATGACTCCGGAGGTGCACGGATTCAGGAAGGGGTGAACTCGCTGGCCGGATACGGAGAGATATTCTATCGAAATACCCAGGCCTCGGGTGTTATTCCCCAGATCAGTGTTATCCTTGGCCCCTGCGCAGGAGGCGCCGTTTATTCGCCGGCACTCACCGACTTCGTTTTCGTTGTGGATAAGATTTCAAAGATGTTCATTACCGGCCCCGAGGTTATCAAAACCGTGCTGGGTGAAGAAATCTCAATGGAAGAACTGGGAGGGGCCCGTGTTCAGAGCGAAATTACCGGAAATGCGCACTTTTTTGCTGAAAGCGAACAGGAATGCTTCGACCAGATCAAAACCCTGTGTAGTTTTATCCCATGGAACAACATTAAAAAGGCAGAAGCTTTTCCTAAAAAACCGCCCCGCTCCAGGAGTTACAACATTGATAAAATATTCCCGACAAACCCGCGGCAGCCATACGATGTAAAGGATATAATCCGGTCAATCGTTGATGATTCGGAATTCTTTGAAGTGCAAAGTATGTTTGCAGCCAACATCGTTATCGGTTTTGCCCGCCTCAATGGCCATACCGCAGGATTTGTCGCCAATCAGCCGCTGGTACTTGCCGGTGTTCTTGATGTGGACTCTTCAGATAAAGCCGCGCGCTTTATCCGTTACTGTGACGCCTTCAACATTCCGCTGGTAACCCTTGTTGACCTCCCGGGCTATCTTCCGGGTGTTGATCAGGAGCATGCAGGCGTTATCAGGCATGGCGCTAAAGTATTATATGCCTACTCTGAAGCCACTGTACCTAAAATGACCGTGATTCTGCGTAAAGCATACGGAGGCGGATATATCGCTATGTGCTCAAGCCACCTGAAGGCTGACTTTGTCTTTGCATGGCCAACTGCTGAAATCGCTGTGATGGGCCCTGAAGGCGCTGCCAATATTATCTTCCGCAATGAGATCAAGAATGCCGAAAATCCGGAAGAGATGCGTAAACTCAAAATCAAAGAGTATAAGGAAAAATTTGCAAATCCTTATGTGGCTGCTGCATACGGTTATGTTGACGCCGTGGTTGAACCCACCGAAACCCGTAATATGCTGATTCACGCCCTCGAAATCTCTGCAGAGAAAATTGAAGTCCGTCCGAATAAAAAACATGGAATTCCACCATTTTAAACCTGCACATTATGGAAGGAAACAGTAATCAGGCATTTAAAACCATTATAATCGACAACATCAAGTACAAAACCACGCTTACCAAAAAATTCATGGCGCGGAAGATGTACGAACCTGTCGATTACAATAAGGTGTATTCCTTTATTCCCGGCACCATTCGCAAAATTTTTGTTAAGGAAGGTGACAGTGTAAAACAGGGAACATCCCTACTCGAGCTCGAAGCCATGAAAATGGTCAATAACATTACCGCTCCTGTCGACGGGGTGGTAAGCAAAATCAATGTTAAAACAGGGGATCTTGTAACAAAGAGCTTTCTCCTGATTGAGCTTAATTAAGGAAAAATTGCAAATCGTTTAACGGGACAGACACGACTGTCCCGTTTTTATTTGCGCTTTCCGGCAATACACCAGCTCCTTAACCGGAAGAACAAAAAACTATTGTGTCTGCTCATTATCAAGAAAAGCTGCGAAGGTTTCATTTCCTTCGCTGATCAGGTTGAGCAGCGCACCCCGGCCATCTCCCGTTTCAGCGGATGTAATAACGTAAGAAGGAAGCTTCTCCCATGTTTCTGACAACTTAGCATTAAAGTCTGCAACATTTGATGAAAGTTGATTGGCCGAAAGCTTGTCAGCCTTTGTAAAAACGATGGTAAAAGGGATTTGCTCCTGACCAAACCAGTTTATAAATTCAATATCTGCTTTTTTGGGCTCTATCCGCGCATCTACAAGTATAAAGGTATTGACAAGATTCGGCCGCTTAAGAAAATATTTCCTGATCATCAATTCCCACTTTTCGCGCTCTTTCTTAGATATTCTTGCATATCCGTATCCGGGAAGATCTACAAGATACCACTCGGTATTGATGATAAAGTGGTTTATTAATCTGGTCTTCCCCGGGGTAGCCGAGGTACGGGCAAGGTTCCTGCGTTCAAGCAGCATGTTGATCAAGGATGACTTCCCCACATTGGAACGACCGATAAAGGCATATTCCGGCTTTACAGGATCAGGACATTTTGCCGCATCTGAATTGCTGACATGAAACTCTGCTGTGCGAATAATCATCCCTATTTTTCAGTAATGGTCAGGTGACGCTCAATCTTAATCTCATAGATATCGTTGATGGTAACGATGATGCCCGACTCCTCTACCTCCCCGAACTCATCGTTGATGGCCGTCCCGAAATACTTCATGGTTGAGGAGAGATTCATATACGCGTTAACCAGCGGAGGAATATTTTCTCCCAATCCCCTCACCTGCTGTATCAGCATTTTATAATCTTTATCATACACACCAAAGGGGAATGCCTGCTCAAGTTCATTCACATCCGTTTCGATCTTCAGCGGATGAACAGGATAGACCAGCCGGTCGCGGTCTCCGAAGTACTTATTCATAAACCAAAGAATCAGATCACGGCCCTTCCGGTTGAAATCAGGATACATGGTAATTTTCCCGAAAAAGTATTTTGCATCCGGATAAATCAGCACCAGCGCACCGAGCCCGTCCCAGATATTATCGAGAGAATACATCCCTTTACGGATGTTGTTGGTAGGCTGATAGGCCGGTTGTACAAAGGACCTGCCCAATTCAATGGTATGAGGCAGATAATTTTCGACAAACTCTTTGGAATAGTGAAAAAGTTTAAAGGTTGGTGTGTGGTATTCCCCATCATCCCCTTTTGTCAGGAATTTGCAGTGAAGATACCTGTAACCACCCACAATCTCCTTATCAACCGGATTCCATACAATTAACTGCTCAAAAGGATTTTCGCAGGTATCATAATAGTCAAGGTCACAGGCCAGCCCAGTCCCTCCTCCGGCATCACGAAAGGTAATTTCGCGTAACCGTCCGATTTCACGGGTAACGTTGGGGGCATTGAAATGATTGACGATGTATATCTGGTTGTTCCCTGAATTGGTTTTTCGTATCATTCTTTCAGCCGTCAATTCAGCTTCAAGCAACTCACGGTCTACAGGCGGTATAATCTGTTCCATCTTCATGGTTAGCAATTTAGAACAAGGCTGTTTTCAAATTATGAATGTGGCCGAAGGGTTATCCTTCAGTTTATAGATATGCTCCCTGAGCAGCGCTACCCATTTTCCGTCCCGGTACCGTTTATCAAAAACAGCTATCGGCACGGGCTCGCCAAAAGTAATGACAATATCTTTATCTTTTTGCTTGTACATCTCATCGACAAGATAAAGCATTTCAATATTGGCTTTTAGTCCCAGAAATTTTCGCAGATTAGCCAGATTATAGAAAAAATCCGAGTTTCTTCCGCTGATGTGCACCGGAAGTATATCACGATTGAATTTCTTTGCTTTACTCAGAAAAGTCTTCTTCCACTCCAGGTCAATGATCTCACCCTTTATTTTCCGCGAACACAACCCGGCGGGAAAGTAAAGAATCGTGCGACCGGAAGCAAAAGTATCATCATAAACAGAGATGTTTTCAGCATTTGACCCATGTTTGTTTACCGGAATAAACAAGGGTTTAAGGTTAGGCAGATGCATCAGAAAATCATTCACGGGGGCAACGATATCAGGCCTTACTTTACCTACTGCATACATCAGCGCCATTCCATCCAAACCGCCCAGTGGATGATTTGAAGCAACCACAATACGATCGGATTTCAGGAGGTGCTGTTCACCCCTGATGACAATGTTCGCGCCAAAATCCCGGAGTATGGCCTCCAGAAACGGCAGACCTACTTTATCCTTGTGATCATTCAGGCTTTTGTTCAGCTCATCCTGATGAATGACACGCTTGAGGTATCTGACAATAAACTTAGGCAACAATTTAAGCAGCCGCGGATTTTTGCCGGCAATAACCCGTTCCAGATCAATAAAACCTGGCGCTGATTTTCCATCTACCCGACCCGGAGCATCCGTCATATCGAAAAAATAATTCCTTGAAAATTTATACAAATTTATGAAAATCGGTCATACCCGGTAATCCCTTACCCTTCAAAAAACTACATTTTAGTTCCCGGAGGATGCCTGGTGATAAACCATCGCATTAGTTACTGATAATCATGTATTTAAAAACCCATTGGTCACGGAACAGACCGGGCTGGTTAAAAAGTTATCAACAATAGTGGTAAAAAGTGGTAAAAAGTGGTAAAAGCATACTATATTTACCCCACAAAACGGTAAAATCTATCATGGTAGAAATCATTGGAGTACATGACTGTAAAGTTGACGCCAAGGGGAGGTTAATGCTACCTTCTGCCCTTAAGGCGCAGCTCGAGGCCATACTTGCCGATGGTTTTATCCTGAAGCGGAGCATTTTTCAGCCCTGTCTCGAACTGTATCCGAGATCAGAATGGAACAGGGCAGTAAAAGGGGTAAATAAACTTAACCGTTTCGTGAAGAAGAACAATGATTTTATCAGGGTTTTCATGGCAGGGGTAAGGGAAGTAGAGCCTGACAACACCGGGAGGCTGCTGATTCCGAAAGACCTAGCGGTATTTGCATCAATCAGCAGGGATATTGTTCTGGCTTCAGCCCTGAACATGATTGAGATCTGGGACAAGGATAAGTATGAAGCATCGATCAGCGAAAGTCTGAGCGATTTT
The DNA here is from genome assembly GCA_023957275.1 of Lentimicrobium sp. Taxonomy (GTDB): domain Bacteria; phylum Bacteroidota; class Bacteroidia; order Bacteroidales; family Lentimicrobiaceae; genus Lentimicrobium. The sequence goes on from JAMLHF010000033.1 coordinate 32,623, forward strand.
TCGCAACTGGCCGAGGAAGTAATGGGGCAGATTAACGAAACCGAGGATTAGCTTATGTATCACAATCCGGTGATGTTGAAAGAATGTATTGATGGCCTGGCTATTGATCCGGCAGGCACCTATGTGGATCTCACATTTGGTGGTGGTGGTCATTCCCGGGCAATCCTCGACAGGCTCAGCACCGGCAGGCTGATCGCTTTTGACCAGGACGCAGATGCACTTTCCAATGCCCCGGATGACCCCAGGTTTACACTCATCAATCAGAATTTCAGGTATCTGGTCAATTTTCTTCGTCTTTACAAGGCGTTTCCGGTTGATGGAGTCCTTGCTGACCTTGGCATTTCATCATATCAGATTGATCAGGCTGAAAGAGGATTTTCTACCCGTTTTGATGCGGAACTGGACCTGAGAATGGACCGGAAATCAGGCTTGACTGCCCGGCAGATCATCAATCATTACACCACCGATGAACTTATCAGGATATTCCGCCATTATGGCGAGTTGCCAAATGCCTATCGCATTGCAATGAAAATCGCTGATATCAGGGGGGCTGGTGAAATTGTAACAACAACCCAGTTAAAAGACATCCTCCAGCCCCTGGCAGAAAGAGGAAGAGAAAACAAGTTCTTTGCCAGGGTCTTCCAGGCATTGCGCATTGAAGTGAACGCCGAACTGGAAGTGCTGAAGGAAATGCTGACTCAAACCATAAAGGTGCTGAAACCGGGTGGCCGGCTGGTGGTTCTCACCTATCACTCACTGGAAGACAGGCCGGTAAAGAATTTCATTAAAACCGGAAATTTCGAGGGCATCGAAAACAAAGATTTTTTCGGCAACCTCATTGCACCTTTCCGCCCCGTCAACAGAAAGCCCATTGTTGCCGGAGAGGAAGAACTTGCCATCAACAACCGTGCACGCAGCGCCAAACTAAGGGTGGCAGAAAGGAACCGCGATGAGTAGCGCCAGGAATACACTTAAGCCAAAACCGGCAGAAAAGCCTGCACCCAAAAGACGGCTGAAAGCTTTTACCACGCTCAACCGTAAAGTGCATGTAGGAAGTTCACTGCACAGCATCGTTGACGGGAGTTTTCTCACACGGGATAACCTTGTGAAACAAGTCCCTTTTATTCTTTTTCTCACGCTGATCGCCATATTCTATATAGCCAATTCCTTCAATGCTGAGAAAACGATTATTGACATTTCAAGGACAAAAAAGGAGTTGCAGGAATTGCGCTATGAATACATTACAACCAAATCGAACCTGATGTTCCACAGTAAACAATCGGAAGTTGCTTCCAGGTTGAAAAACAGCGGGCTGAAAGAGTCGTTGGAACCTCCTGTAAAAATTTATCAATCAGAGAAATAAAGGATGGATAACAATAAGCGGGAAATATTAAAGAAAGTATATCTGGTCTATTTTGTCATGGTTGCCGTTGGTCTGGCGATCATTGGCAAGGCAGCCTATATTCAGCTTATTGAAGGAGAGGAATGGCGCGAAAAAGCAAAAAAAGTCACCATCCGTTATGATAAAATCGAGGCAAACAGGGGCAATATCCTGGCCTCGGACGGAAGCCTGCTGGCAGCATCGGTGCCTGTATTTGAGCTGCGCATCGATGCAGGCAACACCCATTTTGATGATGAGTTCTACTACGACAATGTGGATTCACTGGCCTGGCATCTTTCCAATCATTTTAAGGACAGAAGCAAACAGGAATACAAACAATTGCTTGTAAAAGGCAGGAAGAACAACAACAGGTATCTGTTGCTGAAAAGAAATGTGACCTACGACGACCTGAAAAAAGTAAGGAAGTTCCCGGTTTTCCGCCTGGGAAAATACAGGGGCGGACTGATTGCAGAAGCCAGAAACAAACGTGAACTGCCATTCAGGTGGCTGGCCTTCCGCACTATCGGGTGGGATAAAGAAGGAGAGAAAAATGACATCGGCCTTGAAGGCGCTTACAGCAGTATCCTTGAAGGTGAAAAAGGACAAAGGCTTGTACAACTCATCGGCAAAGGCGTGTGGCGCCCGTTGAACGATGAAAACGAAATTGAACCCCGTGACGGACATGACATAGTTACCACCATCGATATCAATATACAGGATGTTGCCGAGGACGCCCTGATGCGCCAACTGATTGAGAATGAAGCAGACCATGGTTCGGTAGTACTGATGGAAGTTGCCACCGGGAACATTCTTGCCATTGCGAATCTGGGCAAAAACAGCAAGGGGGAGTATGAGGAAAAATATAACTATGCCATCGGCGAAAGCTCAGAACCGGGATCAACGTTCAAACTGGCCTCACTGATCGCGGCACTTGATGAAGGCCTGCTCAGCCTGAATGACACCGTTGATACTGAGGGCGGGACTGCAAAATTTGCCAACAGAACCATGCGGGACTCCCATCATGGCGGGTACGGAAGAATCAGTGTAAAACGCGCATTTGAACTTTCTTCCAATGTGGGTATTTCCAAAGTCATCCACAAAGCATACAAAGATAAGCCCCAGCAGTTTATCAACAAACTCTATTCCATGCGCCTGAATCTTCCGCTGGGGATAGAGATTGCCGGAGAGGGGAAACCATCCATTAAAAATACGGAACACAAATACTGGTCGAAGGTTTCACTTCCGTGGATGTCTATCGGGTATGAGGTTGCCATTACGCCCTTGCAGACCCTTGCCTTTTACAACGCGATTGCCAACAACGGAGTGATGGTTAAGCCCCGTTTAGTGAAAGAAATCAGGCTGGCCGGAGAAATTACCAAAACATTTGATCCGGAAATTCTTTCACCGTCCATTGTAAAAAACCCCGAAACCATCACACTGGCAAAATCAATGCTGGAAGGTGTTGTAGAAACAGGAACCGCCATACACCTGAAGAATTCCATTTACAAAATTGCCGGCAAAACCGGAACGGCCCAGATAGCCCAGAACAATGCCGGATATAACAAATCGAATTATAAGGCTTCCTTCGTCGGATATTTTCCGGCTGATTCGCCAAAATACTCAATGATTGTAGTTATCAACAATCCGCAAAAAGGCATCTACTACGGCGGTTCAATTGCCGGTCCGGTATTCCGCGAAGTTGCGGATAAGGTATATGCGACAAGGCTCGACCCGGAAAGGCGCAGCGCGGATTCCATCCCCGGCAGATACCCCTTGCTTGCGTCCGGCAATGGCAATGAACTTGAAATGCTGATGAAAGAGATCAACATTGTTTTCCCTGCAGGAACCCAGAGCGAATGGATTACCTATTCGGGTCAGGACTCAACTCACAAGGTGAAACCCATAGAGCCTGCCACGGACAAAATCCCGGATGTTACCGGTATGGGAGCCAGGGATGCTGTTTTTCTGCTTGAATCGGCAGGGATAAAGGTGAAAGTAAGTGGTAAAGGGAAAGTGAAACGGCAATCTTTGGTCCCGGGATCAAAGATTACAGCCGGAAGTCAATGCATGATTGAACTCGGATAAGGAGAGAAGGGTGAAAATACTGAGAGAAATATTGTACAAATGCAGGATCCGGAGAGTTACCGGAAGTCTTGAAGTTGTTGTTGACGGAATAATCTTTGATTCACGGAAAGCTGCCAGCGGAAAAGTATTTGTTGCCATCACAGGCACCCTGACCGATGGCCATAAGTTCATTAATGAGGTTATTGAAGCTGGAGTAAGCGCTGTTATTTGCGAGCAAATGCCGGAAAATACCAGGGAAAACGTTACTTACGTTGAAGTCGGGAACAGTGCCGAAGCGCTCGCACTGATGGCTTCGAACTTCTATAATAATCCTTCTTCCCAGCTATACCTGACGGGCATCACCGGAACCAACGGGAAAACCACCACTGCTACATTATTGTATCAACTCTTTATTGACCTCGGTTATAAAACCGGACTGATTTCAACAGTCAGGAATATGATTCACAACCGGGAGATTCAGGCTACTCATACAACGCCTGACGCGGTGGCCCTGAATTCCATGCTCAGGGATATGGCAGATGAAGGATGCGAATACTGCTTTATGGAAGTCAGCTCGCATGCGGTTGTGCAACACCGTATAACGGGGCTGAAGTTTGCCGGGGGCGTATTCACAAACCTTACCCACGACCACCTCGATTTTCATAAAACATTTGATGCCTATCTGAAGGCAAAAAAGGCGTTTTTTGACAAGCTCCCCTCTGAATCTTTTGCGCTCGTGAATACGGATGACCGCAACGGGATGGTTATGGTGCAGAATACACAGGCCCGGGTTAAAACAACGGCTGTGAAGCGGCAGGCCGACTACCACTGCAAAATCCTTGAGAATCATTTCGACGGGCTTCAGCTCAATATCAATGGCCATGAAGTGTGGTGCCGGCTTGTCGGAAATTTCAACGCCTACAATCTGCTGAATATTTATGCTACCGCCAATTTACTCGGTGTGAGCGAAGAAGAATGCCTTACCGGAATCAGTAAGTTAAAAGCCGTTGACGGCCGGTTTGAATACATAAAATCACCTGCAGGTACTGTTGGCATTGTTGACTATGCACACACCCCCGACGCCCTGCTTAATGTAATCAGCACCATCAACGCCATCCGCGAAGGTAAAGGAAGGCTGATCACCGTGACGGGGGCCGGCGGCGACCGCGACAGGTCAAAAAGACCGGTCATGGCTTCCATTGCAACAGAAAACAGCGATTTAACCATTCTTACTTCTGACAATCCCCGCACCGAAAACCCCGAAGAGATTCTGAACGAAATGAGAACAGGGGTTTCTCCCGAGAGGAAAAGACACTGCCTGGTAATCAGTAACAGGCGTGAAGCCATCAGAACCGCATGTACCCTGGCGGCAAAGGAGGATATCATCCTGATTGCAGGCAAAGGGCATGAAACCTATCAGGAAATAATGGGAGTTAAACATCATTTCGATGACAGGGAAGAATTGCGTGAATGCTTTGGATTAACATCAAAAAAAGAAGAATAATCATCAAACCGGAAAAACATGCTATACTATCTGTTTGACTATCTGGACAAAGCCTTTGATTTTCCGGGAGCCGGCATGTTCCAGTATATTTCGTTCAGGGCTGCCATGGCAGTGATAACATCGCTTACCATTTCGTTGCTCTTCGGAAAAACCCTGATCAACTATCTTAAAAAGAAACTGGTCGGTGAAATCGTAAGAGACCTGGGGCTGGAAGGCCAGAAACAAAAACAGGGCACTCCAACTATGGGCGGGCTGATCATACTGAGTGCCATTGTTATCCCTACCCTGCTCTTTGCAAAACTCAACAACATATATATTATTCTGATTCTGACCACTACAATCTGGCTGGGATTCATCGGGTTTCTTGACGACTACATCAAGGTTTTCAGAAAAGACAAAAAGGGACTCGCCGGCAAGTTCAAGATATTAGGGCAAGTGGTCATCGGACTGGTAGTTGGTTTTACACTTTACTTCCATGACGATGTGGTGATCCGTGAAAAAATTATGCAGACGAGTTCCCGTTCGGCCTCCGAGCTGAGTGAATTTGAAAAGGTGGACGACCACGACCAGCGGTTTTCGAGATCCAGTGTAAAATCAACCAAGACAACCATTCCGTTTTTCAAGAATAACGAATTCGATTACGCACTCATCCTGAAGCCATTAGGCGAAAAGGTCATGAAACATGCCTGGCTCATTTTTGTTCCGGTGGTTATATTGATAATCACTGCGGTATCAAACGGCGCCAATCTTACTGACGGAATTGACGGCCTGGCGACAGGGACTTCAGCAATTATCGGTGCAACACTGGGGATTCTGGCCTGGGTATCCGGCAACTTTGTTTTTGCCGACTATCTGAATATTATGTATCTGCCCGACACCGGCGAGCTGACCATTTTTGTGAGTGCCTTTGTAGGAGCCTGCACAGGATTTTTGTGGTACAATACTTATCCTGCCCAGGTTTTTATGGGCGACACCGGCTCCCTTGCCCTCGGGGGTGTAATTGCCGTCCTGGCAATTATGATCAGAAAAGAATTACTGATTCCCATACTCTGCGGCATTTTTCTCGCTGAGAACCTTTCTGTGGTCCTGCAGGTAAGCTACTTTAAAAGAACCAAACGAAAATACGGTGAAGGAAGGCGCATATTCAGGATGTCGCCGCTTCATCATCACTACCAGATGCTCGGATATGCCGAGCCTAAGATCGTGATGCGCTTTTTCATAGTCGGCATTATGCTGGCCATCTTCACCATTGTAACCCTAAAAATCAGATAATCGATGCATGCCAACCAAAAAACAGTCATTCTCGGAGCCGGCGAAAGCGGGACCGGAGCTGCTTTGCTCGCCAGGAGCAGGGGGTTGGAAGTGTTTGTTTCTGATCAGTCACCCATTAAGGAAAAGTACAGAAATGAGCTGATAGTGAACGGAATCCGGTTTGAAGAGGGGGGACACAGTGTCAACCTGCTGGAAAATACGGTTGAGATCATTAAAAGCCCCGGGATTCCGGACAGCGCGCCACTGATCAGGGAAGCAAATGAAAAAAGTATCCCGGTTATTTCCGAAATAGAATTTGCCAGCCGGTACACCACTGCCACCAATATTTGTGTTACCGGCAGTAACGGCAAAACAACCACCACCAGCCTGATCTGGCACATCCTGCACACTGCCGGGCTTAATGCCGGACTGGCAGGAAATATAGGCAACAGTTTTGCCCGTCAGATAGCCGGTCAGGAAAACGATATCTATGCGCTGGAATTAAGCAGTTTTCAGCTTGACGGCATGAGTAACTTCAGGGCCGATACTGCCATTCTGCTTAATATCACCCCCGACCACCTTGACCGGTACGAAAACGACCTGAATAAATATGCAGCATCCAAGATGCGCATCATCAGGAATCAGACAGCCGACAATGCCTTTATCTGGTGCTGCGATGACGTGTTATCATCAGAAATGATGAAAAATACGCGGCTGCATCAGCAGGTATTCCGCATCAGCCTTTATGAACAAGGACATGAAGGCGCATTTATCGAAGACAATAAAATAATATTCAACATAAAAGGGGAAACGTTCAGTATGACAATCGAAGAACTGGCTTTGCAAGGCAAGCACAATATCTACAATTCCATGGCAGCCGGAGTGGCAGCCAAACTGGTCGGTATCAGGAAAGAAACCATCAGGCAATGCCTGTCCGATTTTCAGCATGTTGAACATCGTCTGGAACATGTGGCCAACATCCATGGCATTGAATTTATCAATGACTCCAAAGCAACCAACATCAATTCTGCATGGTGGGCGCTTGAAAGCCAGAATAAACCCGTGATCTGGATAGCCGGAGGTATAGACAAAGGAAATGACTACACCAAACTCTATGATGTTGTAAAATCGAGGGTAAAAGCCCTGATTTGTCTTGGCGTTGACAACAGGCCCCTGATTGAGGCATTCAGGGATATTATTCCCGTGATTACAGAGACCAGGTCGGCTGCCGACGCGGTAAATGCAGCCTATTACCTGGCACAGAAGGATGATGTGGTTTTGCTTGCCCCGGCCTGCGCCAGCTTTGATCTTTTCGAAAATTATGAGGACCGTGGCCGGCAGTTCAAGGCAGCGGTGCATGCTTTATAAGGTAATGTCTTGATAACTTGATAAATATAACGAATCAAAAAAAACTGCAACAAAAAAGTCACTTAAACAAATTGATGGCTAAACAAAACGGATGAAAACTATCCTGAATAATATAAAAGGCGACAAAGTAATCTGGGCGGTGGTATTCCTGCTCTCGATTTTCTCGGTGCTGGCGGTTTACAGCTCCACAGGAACACTTGCCTTCCGTTATCAGTCAGGCAATACCGAATATTATCTGATCAAGCATCTCGGGATTCTGCTGCTCGGCTTTGTCCTTATGTACCTTGCACATCAGGTAAAATACAAATACTATGCGCGTATTTCGCAGCTTGCCATTTATGTTTCTGTCCCACTCCTTGCCTATACACTGATGTTCGGCACCAATGTGAATGAAGCCAGCCGGTGGTACACGCTGCCGCTCATCAATCTGACTTTTCAGCCATCCGATTTTGCCAAGCTGGCGCTGATCATTTTTGTAGCGAGGTTGCTGGCTAAAAAACAAGAAAATATTGAAGATTTCAAAAAAGGTTTTATTGCCATATTACTTCCGGTTTTATTGATTACCCTGCTGATTTTACCGGCAAATCTCTCCACGGCCGCGATGATATTCATCACTTGCCTGGTGCTGATGTTTGTCGGCCGGGTCAGGCTACGATATATCCTGGCCCTGGTAGGCATTGGTCTGGTGAGTATGGCCCTGTTAATTGCAATCGTTATCAATGTTCCACAGCTCGGCAAACGCGTCGGAACGTGGCAAAGCAGGATAGAAAACTTCAATAGCGGGGACAGCGACGGAAACTATCAGGTAGAACAGGCCAAAATCGCCATAGCCAATGGCGGGTTTACCGGCAGAATGCCCGGCAATTCGACGCAAAAGAATTTTCTGCCGCATCCATATTCGGACTTCATTTTTGCCATAATTATTGAGGAGTATGGTCTGATCGGCGGCACCCTGGTCGTATTGCTTTACCTGGTGCTGCTCTTTAGGGCTATTAAAATTGTAATCAGGAGTCCGCGCAATTTTGCCGCCTTTCTCACTTTTGGCGTTGCCTTCAGTCTGGTGTTTCAGGCGATGATCAACATGATGGTGGCAGTTAACCTGATGCCGGTTACCGGTCAGACACTTCCGCTTATCAGCATGGGCGGTACTTCCATCTGGTTTACCAGTATCTCCATCGGGATTATTCTGAGCGTCAGCCGTGAGGTCGAAGAGGAAATACAAAAAAATGACAAGCAACCAAAACAACCTGAACATGCCGTTGTCTGAAAAGAGGATTATCATCAGCGGAGGGGGCACGGGTGGTCATATATTCCCGGCGATAGCGATTGCCGATGCGTTAAAAAGCATTGAGCCCGGGATAAACATTCTTTTTGTCGGGGCCAAGGGTCGCATGGAAATGGAGAAGGTACCGGCGGCCGGATATCCGATTGAGGCCTTATGGATCAGCGGTTTACAACGAAAGCTGGCACTGAAGAACCTGCTTTTCCCCTTGAAGCTGATCCACAGCAGTCTGAGGGCACGATCGATCATTAAAAAATTCGCGCCCGATGCCGTTGTCGGGGTGGGTGGATATGCCAGCGGACCGACTGTGAAGGCGGCAGCAGCATTGGGAATCCCGACCATTTTGCAGGAGCAGAATTCCTATCCGGGCATTACAAACAGGATGCTGGCACGCAAAGCCAGGAAAATATGTGTGGCATACCCCGGAATGGAGAAGTTTTTCCCCTCTTCAAAACTGATAATCACAGGAAACCCGATAAGGGCTGACATTGTACATGCCAACGCCAAAAGGGCGGAAGCGCTGGAATTCTTTGGATTGAGTGGTGGTAAACCCGTTATCCTTGCTGTAGGCGGAAGCCTGGGTGCACTCACCATAAACCAAAGCCTTCATCAGGGTCTTAAAGAGATTGCGGATGCAGGTATCCAGCTTATCTGGCAAACGGGAAAATCTTACACAGAACAGGCCGCGGCGGCTGCTTTACCGTTCGAAAAGGCCGGCATCCGGCAACATACATTTATCACGCGCATGGATCTGGCATACGCTGCTGCCGATATCGTAATTTCACGGGCGGGGGCCATCGCGATTTCAGAACTCTGTGTCACCGGAAAACCCAGCATTCTCGTTCCTTCACCCAATGTTGCCGAAGACCACCAGACCAAAAATGCGATGGCCCTGACAAAAGCCGGCGCAGCCATTATGGTCAGAGACAGCGAAGCGCCGGGGAAACTGGTGAACATTGCCATAGAACTTGCAGGCAATAAGCAAAAAAGGAGTGACCTGTCGGCAAATATTTTACTGCTGGGGAAAGAAAATGCTGCCGCTGAAATAGCGGAGATTGTACTGAGTTGTATTGTTAAATAAACTATTGAACTGTGAAAACCGAAGCATTGCGTACTGTTTACTTTTTAGGAATAGGGGGGATAGGGATGAGTGCCCTTGCCCGTTACCTGAATAAAGCAGGCGCAGATGTTCACGGTTATGATAAAACCCCTACCAGCCTCACAGCAATGCTTGAAGCGGAGGGGATGAAAATTCATTACGAAGACCGTCCGGACCTGATTCCTGAGGAAACCGACCTCATCGTTTACACCCCCGCCATTCCCGAAAACCTGGAGGAGTTCCGTGTGGCTTCCTCCGGAAAGTTCAGGCTCGTCAAACGCTCAGCCCTGCTGGGAGAAATTACCGGTGGCAAAAAGACACTGGCGGTTGCCGGCACCCATGGAAAAACCACGGTCAGCAGCATGCTGGCGCACATCATGTATCATTCACTGGCAGGCTGTACCGCCTTTCTGGGCGGAATAGCCAAAAATTACAACAGCAACCTTCTGTTAAAGCCTGAAAGTGAATACATGGTTACCGAAGCCGATGAGTTTGACCGCTCATTCCTGAAACTAAGTCCTCTTTCAGCTGTAATCACCTCGGTGGATGCCGACCATCTGGATATTTACCATACGCATGATCTGCTGAAGGAATCATTCGCTGAATTTACCGGCAGAGTGAGAGAAAACGGCAGCCTGGTAATTAAAAAAGGGCTGGATATCCAAACGAGGGCAAATCCCGGTGTGAAGATATACCGTTACGCACTGAATGAAACAGCAGATTTTCACGCCATTAACCTGAGGCGTGAAAACGGACAAACCCGTTATGATATTGTAACACCCGGCAGTACCATTACGGATATCGCTCCTGCCCTGCCCGGGCTATTCAACATAGAAAACAGCATAGCCGCTGCAGCTATCAGCTGGCTGAACGGGGCCACAAATGAGGAAATCAGGGCCGGTATCAACACATTTACAGGCGTTAAGCGCAGGTTTGATTACCGGGTAATCCGCGAGGACACAATTTATATTGATGACTACGCCCATCATCCCGAAGAATTGAGAGCGTGCATTCAGGCTGTCAGGGAATTGTACCCCGGGAAGCATATCACAGGCATCTTCCAGCCGCATCTGTACAGCCGGACCAGGGATTTTGCAACTGAATTCGGCCAAAGCCTTTCATTGCTCGACAGGGTTATATTACTCGAAATATATCCTGCCAGGGAATTGCCCGTTGAAGGCGTAAATTCTGCCATGTTACTGAATAAAATAACGCTGAACGATAAGCAGCTATGTCTTAAGACAGAAATTCCGGAACTGATAAACAGGCTAAAACCGGAGATATTGCTGACTCTGGGCGCAGGCGATATCGACCAGCTGGCGGACCCGATTACAGCATTACTGAACAGAAACGAAGAAAAATGAGAAAAGCACTTGTCATATTTTTCTGGAGTATACTGGTCGGAGGTGTGGCCAGTCTGTTTGTATTTGCCAATCAAAAGCAGCAGGATGTAACATGTTCTGAATTTATCATCGATATTGGCTATGATGGCCCGCATCAATTGATATCAGCGCAATACGTCAGGCAGCAGATTACCCGTGCCGGCTACAGAATCAAAGGACAAAAGCTTACAGATATCAGGGCTGAAGAAATTCAGGTTCTGCTCAGAAAAAATCCTTATATCAGGTCAGCCAACATTACCATTGGCGTAAATGGGTCAGTAACTGCAAATATCCGGCAACGTCAGCCATTACTTAGGGTATTTACCGGAACCGGCAGACAGTTTTACATTGACACGGAAGGGTTTATCATGCCGGTAAATTCTGAATACACAGCCAGGGTGGTGATTGCAAACGGCAATATACCTGATATTTCAGTGAAATCAGAGAACGACGGCAACGGGGAAGTTAACCCTGAGAAGAACCTGCATCCTGTATTAAAGAAAGTATTCCTTACAGCAAGGGCAGTTAAACAGGACGCTTTTTCGGAGGCATTGACTGAGCAGATTTTCATCAATGCAGCCGGTGAAATAGAACTTATCCCCAAGCTGGGGAACCACACCATTTTGTTGGGTGATACCACACTATTGAATGACAAACTGAATAAACTAAAATTGTTTTACAAGCAGGGAATCCGGAATGACGCATGGAACAAGTATGTTATGATTAACCTCAAGTTCCGCGACCAGGTTATATGCTCAAAATCATCACAATATGGAACCATCTGAAATCATTGTCGGCCTGGATATAGGCACTACTAAAATAGCCGCCATTGTAGGCCGCCGCAACGAAAACGGCAAGATTGATATCCTGGGCTTTGGCCGTACCGATTCGATCGGTGTGAAAAGAGGGGTCGTAGCCAATATAGACGATACGGTGCAAAGCATTGTCGCAGCAGTAAAGGAAGCCGAGAATCGTTCCGAAACAAATATCGCTACAGTAAATGTCGGGATAGCCGGACAGCACATTAAAAGTATCCAATACCGCGGGTCCATCATCCGGCCGAACGCTGACATAGAAATCAGCCAGTCCGATATCGACGGGCTGAACGAAAACATGTTCAAACTGGCCATGAATCCGGGTGAGGAGATCATCGATGTTATCCCGCAGGAATATACTGTGGATGGAGAAAGCGGGATCAAGCAGCCCAAAGGAATGCTCGGGCATCAGCTGGAAGCCAACTTTCATATCATCACCGGCCAGACCATGGCAGCAAAGAACATTTTCAAATGCATCAAAAAAGCCAGCCTCGAGGTTGAATCGCTCCTGCTTGAACCCCTGGCTTCAGCGGAAGCGGTGCTGAGTGAAGAAGAAAAAGAGGCCGGCGTGGTACTGGTTGATATTGGCGGAGGAACGACTGACATCGCCATTTTTCAGGATGGTATCATCAGGCACACAGCCGTCATTCCTTTCGGTGGTGACATTATTACCGAAGATATCAAGGAAGGCTGCACCATCATCAAGAAACATGCTGAGGACCTCAAGGTGAAGTTTGGTTCAGCCCTGGCCAGCGAGAACAGGGATGAGGAAGTTGTAGCCATCCCCGGACTCCGGGGCAGACCACCCAAAGAAATCACCCTCCGCAACCTGGCAAGCATCATTCAGGCCCGGATGGAAGAAATTATTGAACACATCTATTTCGAAATCAAGAATTCCGGATACGAGAAAAAACTGATTGCAGGCATTGTGCTTACCGGCGGCGGAGCTCAACTGAAGCACATCACCCAGTTAACCGAGTTTATTACCGGTATGGACACGCGCATTGGCTACCCCAACGAGCACCTCGCTCCGGGGGTACCTGAAGAAATGGCCAGTCCGATGTATGCCACCGGAATAGGGCTGGTCATCATCGGCCTGCAACGCCTTGAGAAGGAATCACTCAAGACGGAGAAGCCTGCACTAAAACCCAAAAAACCACCAAGAGGATCATTCCTCGATATCATCAAAAAATTCTTTGAAGAAGATGGAAACACCTGAGATATTAACAGGTTGACTGTTGATAAAAACAACAATTTGCAGGTAGATCATCGTTTAATATTAACTTAATTTAGGAGATTCAAAAGATGCCGGATATGCTCAAATTCGATTTGCCCAAAAATCAATCATCTATCATAAAAGTAATCGGCGTTGGAGGAGGTGGCAGCAATGCAGTCACCCATATGTTCAAGCAAGGTATCCGTGGAGTTGACTTCATGATATGCAACACCGACTGCCAGGCCCTTGACACCAGCCCGGTGCCCCTGAAAATTCAGTTAGGCAACAAAGGACTCGGAGCCGGCTCTATTCCTCAGGTAGGTAAAGAGGCTGCTGCCGAAAACATTGACGACATCCGCAAGATACTGGAGAGTAATACCAAAATGGTATTTATCACCGCCGGTATGGGCGGAGGAACCGGTACCGGAGCCGCCCCCGTGATTGCAGCCCTTGCAAAAGAACTCGGTATCCTCACCGTCGGTATTGTAACCCTCCCCTTCTCATTTGAAGGCAGAAAGCGCGCCCAGCAAGCCCGGGCAGGTATCGACGAACTGCGTAAATCCGTTGACACCTTACTGATCATCTGCAACGACAAACTGCGTGAACTGGAAGGTGATCTCAAACTCTCGGAAGCTTTCAGTAAAGCCGACAACATCCTTACCGTGGCTGCAAAAGGAATAGCCGAGATCATCACGGTTACAGGTTACATCAATGTTGACTTTGAGGATGTTAAAACCGTAATGAAAGACAGTGGCAAAGCCATTATGGGATCGGGACTGGCCGAAGGAGAAAACAGGGCGCTTGAAGCCGTTCAGATGGCCATGACCTCTCCCCTTCTCGACGATGCCAATATTCGCGGCGCAAGCAATATCCTGCTTTATATATCTTCAGGAACGGAAGAAATCACGCTCGATGAAGTCATGGAAATCACCGATTACATCCAGCATGAAGCCGGTTCAGGAGCTGATATCATTTGGGGAAATGGTACCGATGAAACATTGGGCAATAAGATCAGCATCACCCTGATTGCTACTGGTTTCGATTCCAAAAACAAGAATACGGGGGAATCCGGCAAACCTGAAGTTATTGTTTATCCGTTGAACCAGGAGCCGGCTCAGGTATCTCCTAAATCAGCAGAACCGACAAAACCGGCACCGGCACCGATCGAAGAAATCACCCTGATCAATAAAACCGCTGAAACGGTTACCCCGGCACAAACGCCTGTAAACCCGGCCCCTGAGCCACCCGCAGAGGCAAAAATACCGGTTGAACCTCAGCGCAGCTTCACCTTCGACATTACCCCGGCCGCCAGGGAAACCAATACCCCGCAAGCCAATGAAAAACCTGCCGAAGGCTTTATCGCCACACCGGTGAAAACGCCGAAGGAAAAGGAACCCGGATTCGATTTCCTGCGGTCGTTCAGGCCTGAAAAACCAGATGATGCAGAAGATGATGAAAATCTGGCAAAACAGGAGGAATTGGCCAATGCAAGATATGCCAGATTGAAAGAAATCAGCATCAAGATCGCATCGCCTGACGGGCTGGCCGAAATGGAGAATCAGCCCGCTTACCTTCGCAGAAATGTGGAATTACGGGAAACACCGGCCTCCAATACGTCGGAAGTGTCGCGTTATACCCTTTTCAAAACGGAAAACAATCCGGTGGAAATGCGACAGAACAACTCTTTCCTGCATGATAACGTGGATTAAATTCTGAACAGCTATGAACCTGACGGAAAAAATCAACGAGGACATCAAGAAAGCCATGCTGGCAAGGGAAAAGGAAAAGCTGGAGGCATTACGGGCTGTTAAGTCAGCCCTGCTGCTGGCGATGACCAGCGAAGGTGGCGGCGAAATCACTGAAGAAGTTGAAGTGAAGCTTCTTCAGAAACTGGTAAAACAGCGCCGTGAAACCGCAGAGATCTATTCCGGTCAGCAACGCAACGATCTGGCGGAAACAGAATTGTTTCAGGCTGACATTATTGCATCCTACCTGCCGAAACAACTCGAACGGGAAGACATTATCCCGCTGATAAAGGCAATTATCCTGGATTCCGGCGCCTCCGGCATCAGGGACATGGGCAAGGTGATGGCCGCAGCCTCGCAGCAACTGGCCGGAAAGGCTGACAATAAAATGATTGCAGGCATTGTTAAGGAACTATTAAACCCCTGAAATATTTCTATTCATTGCTCGCAGAAGGCTGCCCGGAGGGCGGCCTTTTTTTGTTATATTTCCGGGCCTGAGGTTCCCGGCGGTCAGGATTATCCTAATAGACAAGATATTCAGCAAAATTAAGTATTTCAGAACCGGAACATTGCTTATCATACCCCAAATTGCCATCAGTGGAAATACAAAAAAGGCTATCCTCACCGGATAGCCTCTCAGTTAATTTCAGCAAAAATTATGCGCCAAGCATAAAGCGCTTAAATCCTGTAACGGTAAGGTCCTTATCCAGTTTACGAAGATATTCGCCAACTGAAAGTTTGTTATCCCTGACAAATTCCTGATTCAGGAGGGTACTTTCCTTGTAGAATTTGTTGAGTTTACCAAGGGCTATTTTCTCAACCATTTCCTC
>JAMLHF010000034.1 GCA_023957275.1 Lentimicrobium sp.
AGCATTTTTGTATCTTTACGGGGATGCTACCGGAGGTTTAGTTCAACAGCACCTACCCGCAAGCAGGGGATTTTGTAATTATTAGGATGAAAAATTTTATATTTGAAAAGCAATACTTCTAAGGCAGCATTGTGCTGAAAGACCCTGTCTGCGGGTAGTTGCGGAACGTTATGGACAAGGAGAAGAAACAACTAACCGTACAGTTAAGAGAGCAACCGTCAATTTGGTAAGATGCTTCTTGATAGTACTGACAGATAATACGAGATAAAATGTGGAGACCAGTGACCACCATAAAAAATTGGGTGATCTCCGAAAAAGCCTTCTGAGTAAGCCACTTTTAAAGTATAATGATATGGAAAATCCAACAAATGTAGAAGCAAATCAGAACTCTATGAATGGAAAGAAAAGTAGCGATCCTTGTCGAAAATGGATAATAATAATTGCCATTGCTCTTATTCTTACGCTACCTTTTCATTATGTTCCAAGCAAAATGATGATGTTTCCCAAAAACTGTTTAACTTTTAGTTATACTTTTATTACTCAAGACGATATTAACAGTATAGTAGCTAGATATAACAACGCAAGTTTTACTGAAAGACAAGCTATTAATAATGAACCAATAGTTAGGAAACTAATGGAAAAAGGCATTATAGCGGAAAAAGATTCTGAAAACTCTAATGATGAATAAACAGGAAGCCAGAAAATGTTAATCCGAATAATTATAGGGAATTATCTCGCAATACATTACTTCTGCTTCACTTAATCATTGGAAAAAACTTTAATCAAAAAATACAATGCAATGAAAATTGAATTTGAAATGAAGCTGCAATCATGGCTTTATGAAGTGGCTACAACTTGCGATAAATATGCTAAGGAAATTGATTTAGACTTTTATCCATTTCAGTCACCATATCCCCAAAGTAATATTGAATTATTGATTGTAGCTATTAATCCTGGTGGCAGTAAATCATACAAAGAGATGCTTGAAGAAAAAAGTAAGGAGTTTGGTAAAGTCATTGAAGCACGAACAAGTGATATGTTAGCCTATGATGTTAATATGTACGCCTTAAAACCTCAATGGGAAATTGATAATAAGCTGAAAGGTAACGATGTAATGAGAGCAAAACTCAAAAGAGTTTTTGTAACAGAGCATTTACGGAATCTTCTTAAAGAATCAACAATAATAAATCTATATTATTTTAATACTCAGAACACGAAGACACTCGTGAAACTAACTAATACTATTAAGGAATTTTGTGAAAAGAAAACTTTTGAATTTATTGAAATAACAAAGCCACAAAAGATACTATTCTTCACATCGGATAACTATACATTGTCAAAATGTGGGGTCCAAATCAAGAGCATCAGGAGTATTGGAAATTATGTAAAAGAAGGGATTTTGAAAAACGGACAATACGTTTTGGCATTACCTAACCCTGGATTTTACAGAGCATACTCAAATAACAATGGAAAACTAATTGGAGATCACATTGAGAAGTATATTAACAACTAAAAAACAAAAACAATGAAAAAGACAAATTTACTAATTTGCTTGTTAGGCTTAATGATGGCATGTACATCTCCTGTTGAGAGGGTATATAATAAGGGAACCGTAAATGAGGACCTGAAGGAAATTAAAAATTCCATAGATTCATCCGACTATGAATTACTTGTAAATGAAATAAATAATGAAATTTATAATGAGGGCGTATTGGAGAACAAAACATATCTTCAGATATTGGATTTGATAAAATCACGTCAAAGACTAGCATTAGAACAGCCTCTGCAATTATCAAATGCTACAGATATGGGTTTTGAAGAATTTAGCTTTGAATTATCAGGGTACGAGAAAAATACCGTTGGATACAGGCTAACAGGTTCTTTTGTAAATATTTCTGACAAAACCTTTGTCAAGGTTGAATTTGTGGACGTGAGTCAAGAAAGCTTTTTTGCTGAAGCTAAAAGAAATCCATATATTGAAATTGATTTGAATAATGCTTTTCGCTTGTCCTGTGTTGATTTTGGAAGGAGATTTGATAACTGGGTAAAAACTGAAAATATTACTTTACCCTCGGCAAGTTTTGAAAATCCATGGAGACCAAATGAAATGAGAAACTTTGAAATGTATTTTCAACCAGATGTTACTGGTGGTTATTATTATGGTTCATATGATTATGGCGAATGTATACAGCCTGTTCATTTTAATTATGAACCTAATTCGTGTTTATTGTTGATTCCTATCTATGTTGAAGATGCTAAAGGATATAAAAAACAAATGTTTCTTTCCTTTGACATTATGAAAGATTTCAAGGATTTTGCGAAAAATATGTCACAAAATGCTACCGGAGAGGTTTATGAGAATGGCCAAAAGAAATCTAACGAGGTTATTAAGGATATATCTCCAGATAGATTGATCGAAGAATTAAATCAGTCAAAAGACTTGCTATTGCCTCTCCCAACAGACATACAGACTCTAAAAAAATCAATAGGAGAATACTCTCAATTTATACCTGTAGACCCCGATGACCCAAGCCCATGGGGAGGAGATTATGTTTGGAGTTTTACAAATGGGTTTGTTTTGACTGCGCTTGCAGCCAATATGGGGCAAGAACCACGTGAAGACGATGAAATTACATTATTTTCTTTAGGATCAAAAGAAAAGGAACAAATTTTTGTGCCCAGCTATAAACTCACTCTTAATAAATCTACAATTGCTGAATGTAAGGAGTTGTATAAAAAGTCCCTGATAACAATTAGCCCAAATTACTTTAAAATAAATCTGGATGGAATCAGAAGCTATTTCTTTTTCGCTGAAAATGGCCTTTTAAAGAGTATAACACAGACAACAGGCGACATTGAAAATATTGATTAATTGATAACATTTGTATTCCGGTTCAATCGGCGCCACCCATTCCGGGGCATTCAGCGCCAGTTTTCCAGTCCGTTTAGCGCCACCCCAATTGTGGCAAAAAATGGAATTTGAAATAGGTGAATAAGAGATAAAAACAACTGACATTCCGGTAGAAATGAATCCACCTTCTCGAAGCATAGGTACTATATCAAAATGACCAATACTTCTGAATCCCCCGGCCTTTGGACAATGAAAATTAGAGCTGATGTGGTATAAATCTTCATACAATAAGAGCTTCGCCCATTCGCTCCATCGCCCCCTTTATCATCTCCTCATTATCCTTTGTATAATGATTCCTTATAACATCTTTCGTATCGCCAACAATCATTTCACGGACTTCAATGGGGACATCCAGTGATAATAGAATTGTATTGACCGTGGAACGGGCGCTGTGAAATGGTTTGTTACCAGTGATGCCCAGATCTTCTTTGATGGGCTTCAGGTATCTGGCTTCATTCCCCTTAACAGAAAATACTTTTTGTTTGTCAAAGCCCCGGTTCGGAATTAGTTCTAGTGCTTGCGGAATTAGAGGCAGTTTTGCTGGTTTTTGTGTCTTGTGCTGGGTGAACTCTACCCAGGTTGTGCCAGTTGTTGGTTTTATGTTCTCCCATCGTAATTCCTTTATATCCCGCCAACGCATTCCGGTATAACAAGCGAAAAGAAAATACCTTAAAACCTCCTGTGGGATTGGTTTCAATTCCTTTTTATCAAACAATTCACGGAGAGATTTGACTTCCTTGATTGTTAATGGCTCGAATGTGCCTTTAGGGTTTTTTAGGGGGAAATGAATAAAGACATTCTTAGTAATACGATCGTCTTTAAGTGCCTGATTCAGGATTCTCCTGACAAACTCAAGGCTTTTATTCCATGTTATTTCTTTGTTATTCAGATTATTTATCAAAAAATCCCGGTATTCGATAATGAAGTCCTTGCTGTTTACATAACCTATGGTCAGCGATTCACTGAACATTTTCAGCTTATTGGTTTGTTTTTCATAAAAGATCAGGGTTTCGTGCGAAAGTCCTTGCTTCGTTCTCTTAACCTCATCGATATAGTCATAGAACGAATCGTTGTTAAAGCTGTTCGAGTTATATAGCCTGACAAACTCATTCATTGTCGGATTGATATCGCCGATCAGAAAATGCCGTTCTATGGCATTTACCTTGGTATTGGCAGTGGTAATGGCGATTCTCTTCTTGTGAAAATCCGGATCCGATTGCTTGACGGTTTCATTTTTAGCATCAAAATCCTTTTTAAGCACATCGAAGCCCAATGGAATATACTTGACTTCCCGCTGAATGGTAACCCTGAGCACGACCGGGTAGGTTTTATTGACCTTTGGTCTGTCAGGCCGATACATTATCATCGTATTTACTTTGCTCATGATACAATGGTTTAACTGGTAAACAATTGGTAAACATTTTCACAAAGTAATGAAAAATTTCTTTCTAAAACAAAAAATCAGGACTCCTTAAAGCCCTGATTTTTATAACATTTGACATTTAAGTTTTCAATCCTTAAATGTCCTTTGAGGTCTCGAGCGGATTCGAACCGCTGTAGAAGGTTTTGCAGACCTCTGCCTAGCCACTCGGCCACGAGACCCTTTGGGGTTGCAAATATACAAAAATTCCAAAAAAACGAATCTAAAAGATTGCCTGTAAAATTTACAGTAAATCAATCAGTTGGGACTTTTATCTCTTTGTCCTTCTTTTTTCCGTATGCTGGCAGGCAATCGGGACAGAGGCAGTTATTGTATTCAAGTTTTAATTTTTCAAGGTTTTCAGGGCTGATGCTGTAATCGAAACACCAGCACCCCGGGGCATGGAGGCACTCAAAGGTTTTGCCGCAACGCGGACAGGTTTTCAGGGTGGCTGACTTTTCATTCATAAATGTCATCGCTGCTCAGGGTTACACAAACCCGGTCAATTTTGCCGCCCAGGGGAGGGTTCAGCTTGGAAATCTTCACCTCGGCGTCGGTCACATCCGGGAAACGGGCATGCACCGCTTTCAGAATGCGGTGGGCTACATGCTCCAGCAGGTGCGATTTCTGTTCCATTTCCTGTTTAACGGTCTGGTAAACGGACAGATAGTTAACCGTATCGTGCAGGCTGTCGCTGCGCTCGGCGCGGCTGGTGTCCACCTGAATAAACAGGTCAACCATAAAGCGGGTCCCGATGACCTGCTCTTCTTTAAAATGGCCGTGGTAAGAGAAAAACTCCATACCCTCTATCGAAATCATGCCCATGATCAGTCAGTTTTAACCGGGTTTAAACAAAGATAGGCAAAAACCACTCAGTGGTATATTCAGCAGGCAAACTTGTTATTCTTTTACAAAATAACGGAAAGGATTATAGCTGATCCCTGTATCAAATACATCCACCTGCTCGCGCTTCTTCAGAAATCCGACGATGCGGTAGGTGAGGGGGGTGAATACAATTTCAACCCCTGATTTGAAGATGTAGTTGGAAATAATAATTGAGATCAGCAAACTGTCGGGCATGGTGCCATAAAATGCGATCAGGCAGAAGATGGCGGTGTCAATGCCTTCACCCAGCAGGGTAGAGCCTATGGTGCGCACCCACAGGTACTTCCCTTTTGTTCTGATTTTCAGTTTCGACATCAGGTAGGCATTCGAAAAGGCGCCGGCAAAGTAAGCCACCAGGCTTGCCAGTACAATGCGCGGGACAAAGCCCAGCAACGACTCGTAGGCCTGCTGATTGGGCCAGCCTTCGGCCGGTGGAAGCTCCTGCACAATCCACAACACCAGCGACATCAGCAAGGCTGCCCCGAAACCGGTCCAGATTACTTTGCGTGAACGCTGATAACCGTAAACTTCCGTAAGGATATCCCCGAATATGTAACTAAGGGGGAAGAGGATGGTTCCGCCGTCGAACGTAAAAAGCCAGAGGGAGGTGATTTTTGTGGAGGCAAGGTTGGAAATCAGCAGGATGGCTACAAAAAGCGCCATAATCACATCAAAATACCTGAAATGAACCTTGCCGGACTGTTCTGCGTCTGTCATTTGTTTTTGTATTGGTCAGTATATCAGGCTGCAAAAGTACAACAATCCCTCTGAAAAGAGATTCCTTCCCGAAAGGGCAATTAAACCCGGCAGGGGAGGAGCGGGGCCTTAAAGGCCCATATACCAGGAAGCAATTGAAAAATAGATTACTACTCCGGAAATATCCGCAATGGAAGTAATCAGCGGAGCACTGGCCGTGGCCGGGTCGAGTTTCAGTTTGGTGAAAATAAAGGGGGTGATCATGCCGATCAGGCTGCCTGACATTACTGCCAGAATCATAGTGGCGGCTACCACAACAATATATTGCGGGGCGCGTACACTGGCAATCAGGCTGACACCGGCCGCCATAGTGACTCCAAGCAGGAAGGAAACCAGGAACTCCCTGCCCAGCAGCCTGAACCAGTCTTTGGTTTCCACATCTCCGATGGCTAGGGATCGGATCATCAGGGTTGCCGACTGTGCTCCGGCGTTTCCCCCGCTGCCGATCAGCAGTGGCAGGAAAAAGATCAGCGATACGGCCGATTGTATCACACCTTCGAAGGTCGCCAGGGCCGCCCCCGAAAATACATTCATAAACACCAGCACGATCAGCCAGAGGATGCGTTTCTGATAAAGAAAAAAGATTTTTGCTTTCAGCGGATTGACAATGGCCGCCTGGAATGATCCGAATTTGTGAAAGTCTTCGGTGGTTTCTTCTTCCACAACGTCCATCACGTCGTCAACCGTTACAATGCCCAGCAGCAGTCCTTCCGAATCAAGCACCGGCAGCGCGATGCGGTCCTGATCCTGGAAAACCCGGATAGCGACCTCCTGATCGTCGAAAGCATTGAGCGAAACAAAATGCTCATCCATCAGATCCCGGACATGTTGCCCGGGGTCGGCCAGAATGATTTCCCTGATGCGGATATCGTCAATCAGTTTCCAGTTGTCATCAACCACGTAAATCAGGTTGAGTGTTTCCGAATCCCTGCCGTACATCCTGATATGTTTCAACGCCTGTTCGACGGTAAAATCGGGCTTTACGGCAACAAATTCGGGCGTCATCAACCTTCCGATGCTGTGTTCGGGATATCCGAGCAGGCGGGTGGCAATGAGCCGCTCTTCCGGCGACAACAGCTGTATCAGCCGCTGGGTAATGTTGCCGGGAAGTTCTTCGAAAAACGCCGTACGGTCATCTGGATCCAGGTCGTTGAGCAGGCCTGCTACCCTGTTGGCATTTTTGGCCAGTCCCTCGATAATTTGTTCCTGCTTCTCGTGCGGGAGGTACTGAAAGGTATTCTTTGCCTGTTCCCTTGGCAATAACCGGAACAGGATGATGTCGTCCTGTTCGGGCAACTCGTCAATAATCTCTGCAATCAGGATGGGATCCATATCCTCCAGCTCGTGCCTGAGGCTGCTCCAGTCTTTATTCCTGATCAGATCTTCGAATAATGTGATTTCGGTTTCACCCATTGATTGTTCTCCTTACGGGTATTTGCTGCAAGGAGATACAAAACCCCCTGCAGGTTAGTGTTTAATCAGGCCACACGAATAGGGGTCGTCTTTCATGGTCGGGTAATGGTTTGAAGGTGCAAAGATAAGTTTTTCCTGCAGAAACCTGTTTTCATCGGTTCAATTTCCGGACAGAATCTGAACATTATTTCAATCAGGGGGTTAAATATTATTCACCTGAAAGCTATTGTACAGGTTCAAAATCAAACATATAGCTTTCGCAGGCAGATTTATTCAGTTTGCGGATTACCGTTGCTTTATCTTTGTAAAAATATTTCCTATGCGTTGTTTGTATTCATTGGTTTTATGGCTTGCACTTTTTCCCGGCATTGTATTAAGTCAGGATTTTACCCCATCAGAGCAGGCATTGATTATGACGGGGGATACGGCCGGGATGATGCGGGTGTTGCTTAGTACCTCTGCGGATGATCTTAAAGTACTCACAGCTGAAAGCGCCGATATCAGCCCTGATGAACCCCTGCTTCCCCTGCTGGCGCAGCGTATGCTGCTTACCATGCGCGACACGGCCAACCCCGGCGTGGGCATTGCCGCCCCGCAGGTCGGGATAAACCGGAATGTTTTCTGGCTGCAGCGATTTGATAAACCGGGATTTCCCTTTGAATTCCTGATTAATCCACGCATCCTGAGCTATTCCTCCCTGCAACGCAGGGGAGGGGAAGGTTGCCTTTCAATTCCGGATACCAGGGGTGAAGTGCTGAGGAGTTATGCCATTATGGTTGAATACCAGGATTATACAGGCGGATGGCATACCGAACTGCTGGAAGATTTTACAGCCGTCATCTTTCAGCATGAATATGACCACCTGGGGGGTATGCTTTTTACCGAAAGGATCAGCGATCAGAAGCATACACCCGCCCTTCCGCTTCCTGAAGGTCTGGAACTGTTGATGATGCCTGCCGGCCGGTAAATGTCAGGATGTAATGTTATTTATTCCCGGCTGCCATAAAATACATACTGACGGATAGCAGCAACAGGTTTAAAACCTGTCCGCTGGTAACCGCAGGCACGAATCCCAGATAGAGACTATAGGCGAACAATAAAACCAGCAGCAGTGCTGAAATCACTGTCAGCGAAGGTTTTGAGGTGAAACCGCCCGCAAACAGAAGCGTTGCGAACAGCACAAAAGCAAGTGCGATGTAAAACGACTGGGTCTGGTATTGCAGGGCCAGGATGGTCTGTCCGTGCTGAATCACAAGCCAGGTAAGCAATGTGATACGCAGCAGCCATTTGGATAACTGAAGCAGCGATTTTACCGGTTTCATCGGAGGGGGTTATAAATTGATTTTAAGTTTTAATTCATCCAGTTGTTCCTGTTTGATCGGGGCCGGTGAGTCGATCATCACATCGCGGCCGGCATTGTTCTTCGGAAATGCGATATAATCACGGATGCTTTCGGAACCACCGAAAAGCGAGCACATGCGGTCGAAGCCGAATGCGATGCCGCCATGGGGAGGCGCGCCGTATTCAAAGGCGTTCATCAGGAAGCCAAACTGCGCCTGGGCGTCCTCATCGGTAAATCCCAGGATGGTGAACATTTTCTTCTGCAACTCTTTGTTGTGGATACGGATGGAGCCTCCGCCTATTTCCACTCCGTTGATTACCAGGTCATAGGCGTTGGCGCGCACCCTCCCCGGATCGCTGTCGAGCAGGGGAATATCTTCCGGCTTCGGAGAGGTAAACGGATGGTGCATGGCATAGTAACGCTGTGTTTCTTCATCCCATTCCAGCAGGGGGAAATCAACCACCCAAAGAGGGGCAAATACTTCCGGATTGCGCAGCCCAAGCTGATTACCCATTTCCAGGCGCAACTCTGATAAAGCCTTACGGGTTTTGGCGGTATCACCGGCCAGGATCAGCATCAGGTCTCCGGGCCTGGCTTCAAAGGCGGCCGCCCATTTTTTCAGGTCCTCTTCACTGTAGAATTTATCTACCGACGACTTAAGCGAGCCGTCTTCATTGTACCTCACGTAAATCAACCCTCCGGCACCGATTTGCGGACGTTTCACAAAATCGGTGAGGGTGTCAAGCTGCTTGCGGGTATAACCGGCGCATCCTGTGGCATTGATTCCTGCCACCAGCGCGGCATCATCAAATACCTTAAAATCTTTTCCCTTTACCAGATCGGTGATTTCCACAAAGGTCATCCCGAAACGGATATCCGGTTTGTCGTTGCCGTAATTTTTCATGGCATCGGCAAACGTCATACGGGGCAGGGCTTCTATCTCAACGCCTTTCACCGTGCGGAACAGGTATTTGGTTAGGCCCTCGAAGGTGGATAGGATATCATCCTGGGTTACAAACGACATCTCACAGTCAATCTGTGTGAACTCAGGCTGTCGGTCGGCCCTCAGGTCCTCATCGCGGAAGCATTTCACGATCTGAAAATACCTGTCGAAGCCGGCGACCATCAGCAGTTGCTTGAAGGTTTGCGGTGACTGGGGAAGGGCATAAAACTGACCTTCGTTCATCCGCGACGGCACCACGAAATCACGGGCCCCTTCGGGTGTCGATTTGATGAGTACCGGTGTCTCCACTTCGATAAACCCGATGTTGTTCATGTAGTTACGGGTTTCAATAGCCATACGGTGCCTGAGCATCAGGTTGTCGCGCACAGGATTCCGCCGGAGGTCCAGGTAGCGGTATTTCATACGGAGCTCATCTCCGCCGTCGGTATTGTCCTCGATGGTGAAGGGCGGAATTTTAGAGGAATTCAGCACTTCAAACTGATTAACGATGATTTCAATTTCACCGGTAGGGATTTTCAGGTTTTTGTTGCTCCTTTCGGCAACGGTCCCCGTGACGGAAATCACAAATTCCCGCCCGAGCTTTCGGGCTGACTCACAAAGCGGAGCATTGCTATCCATATTGAAAACCAGCTGCGTGATTCCGTATCGGTCGCGCAGATCGATGAATGTCATTCCGCCCAGGTCGCGCGAACGCTGAACCCATCCTGAAAGGGTAACGGTATTTCCGGTATGATTGAGGTTTAATTCTCCGCAGGTATGTGTCCGAAGCATAAAAATAGATTTAGGCCGCGAAATTAATCATTATTATGGATTTTATTTCTGTAACATCAGTGATGTAGCGCAATCAGCCAAGTGTAATTCAGCTGCGGAATACCCATAAATACAGGCCAGACAATAATTTCCGTTTTTTTATACGTTTCAGGATGAAAATTCCTGATTTCCAGCGATTACTTTTCAGGATTTATTGTATTAATAAAATGATTATTCGCCTGACCATCCGGGATGCCAGCCGGGTGTAGCAATTATTTGGTATAAACTATAAGATAGTGATTATGAATAAGCTACTACTCGCTTTTGCCATCCTGATATTTGCTGGTTATGAATTATCTGCCCAGCGGATTGAACTTGTTCCATACCCGGATGCTGTTTGTTATACCGAATCGGGAGTGGGAAATCTTTTTCTTTCCAACACCGAAGCCAGAGCGCTGATGGAATATTTTGCAGCCGAGGATGTGCCTGATAAGATCATTCCGGTCAGGGAGGGCTATTTTTCAGGCTACCGCCTGTGCTATTCGATGGGGAAATGCGATCCGCAAGCAGAAGCAGCCGACTGGATTCAGATCCTGACCATTGACAGGGATGCTGCATTGGAATATATTTCCGGGACAACTCCGGATGCCATCATTCTTCCTTTCAGTGGTTTAAAAGAGTGTGTGGG
The DNA here is from genome assembly GCA_023957275.1 of Lentimicrobium sp. GTDB lineage: Bacteria > Bacteroidota > Bacteroidia > Bacteroidales > Lentimicrobiaceae > Lentimicrobium. Next base: position 11,130 of record JAMLHF010000034.1, read on the forward strand.
CCGGATTCATTCCAATGAAGAGTACAGCGATATTTTGGAGCGCTACAAACACCTGGCTTGCAGAATCTATCGCCAGGTTACCGGGCCCGACGGAGTGGTAACCGATGAAATGACCGCTTTGATAAAAAGCTGCCAGCTGCGTATCGACGGATCGGATCAGGCGATGTATGCCACTTCGGGTAAAGGCGGAGGCGTCTTCAGACTTGACAGGCAGGATAATCAAGCGATTGATCCCTGGAATGAATGGATCAGTTGTTTCAACGCAATAGAAAATCAGGGTTATATCACGCTGATTGAATTCAATCAGCCTCCGTTGACTCCTTTCCTGGAATAGCAGGGTTCAGCTGAACTATTTATAGCTAAAAGCTTGGTTTTTAAGGAAAAATTTCGTAAATTGCGAAATAATCCCTTAAAAATATGGCATCATGGCAAGGATCATTCTGCTGGTGTCATTGTTTCTTTCCTTATTGACGGCCTGCGATAAGAAAGAGGATGACATGAATCCCGGCAAAGACTACACAGGCTTACTCACCCTCGAGTATACTAGGACCTTCCCGACTTTTCAGTCCGTCGTCAGCACGCAAGTGGACATCAGCAGTTCCGGAACGGTGGTGTTCAAACAGCCTCCGGTTACCGCTTTTAACGGGGAATCCGAAAAGATGATAGAAAATGACAGAATCAGGATCAGGGAGGAAGGGAGTATTTCCATCTCAATGTTATCAGGCAAATGGGATAAGATGGACGGAAAGGAATACCTCCTGGTCAACCTGACCTGTCAACTGGACGGTTTGAGGAATGTTTGGGAATGGGATGAATACCGGTGGATTCAATTAAGTGAAGTCCCATATTCACTGGAAAATCCGCTAGCATGCCCGATGAGCTTCAGGATTGACAATGCACTGATGTCGGAAGCCGTATGCGGTGGAAGTCTTACCGACAACTGGGGCATCAATTGTTTCAGGTGGAGACTGGTGCTTGTTCCGGTTTCCCTCAATTAGCCAGGTTTCTTTTCCGATCTTTCCGGGCGCTACCTGATTTCAATCATGATTCCCTCCGAATGGGCTGAGAACTCAGGAGCATACAGGCATTGTACCGAATTTATACCGTTCGAGAATGTGCCTTTCTGCGCCGCTGTCAGTGTATATTCAAATACCCAGGTGCCTTTCGGCAGGTAGCTGAAGAAGAAATTAGAAGCGGCATCGCGGGTGTTTTCGTAATAACCCAGTCCGCCGTTCCACCTGTATCCCGAAAGGGTGTTAACCGGCTCGAAACCTGCCGCCCGCATGCTTTTCAGGTGCACGAATTCCAGATCGCGGTCGGTGCGGAGTTCTACCCTGACTACTACCTGATGGCCGACCCTGACGGGCTTTTCCCCGCTGATTTCTTCGAGAACAGGTCCGGCATCGGTATTGGATTTTATATAAAGCCTGCTGCTGATCTTCAGCGGACTGTCGTGTCCCGAAATCTTGTCGAGGTTTTCGAAATACTGCCAGTACATGGCACCCCAGGCCGGACCGGCGGTCGATTTACTGACTTCTATTTTGCCCATTGCGGGCAGTATCTCATCGCCCTGCCAGATGGTTTTCACATAACCCGTGCCGGCCTCAGGTTGGTTGTCGCGCGATGCCATCTCAACGGGTTTGCCTCCCAGGGTTACGCTTATACCGGATCCGGTTTGCAGCCAGTCGCCTCCGTGAAGCAGCAGCGCATAAACGGCATCGGCGGTTGCACGTGAGGTAGCCCAGCGTTGTGTTTGCTTCTGCTTCAGCAGCCAGGTTTTCATCTGGTCAACGGCTTTCGGATCATTGCCAAGTTCTTCGAACAGTTCAATCAGCAGGGCCTGGGTTTCCACCGGAGCCTGATGCCAGAAATACCCTCCCCGGTTGTCGCGCCAGTACATGCCCAGTTCAGGATGTGTAATTGCCCGTTCAAGCAGCGATTTCATAATGGCATTGGCCGTGTTCAGATCCCCGATGCGGCCGGCCCAGAGCGCAATCATTCCCTGAGCGTACAAGCCCTGCGAAGTCCAGTATTTCCGGGCCTGTTTTCCAAAATATGCCAGCGCATCCGAAGCTTTATCATCTTTACGGATAACATCCTGCAGATAACCTGATGCAAACAGGTATTGCAGATGCTCCAGACCCGGATGCTGTTTGTCGAAGTCTTTGGGATGGTCCTTCATAATCCGGTTGTAGTCTTCGGTCATCCGCATGTTCAGGTAGCTGCTGGCCCGGCTGATCATTTCGAGGGAAGCCTGGTCCTGCTTCAGATCCATAACTTTCAGATAATGCAGGCGTCCGAAGCCTGTCATAATGAGCTGGGTGATGTACCGGCTTTCGGGCATGCCCTCAAACCAGGGCCATCCGCCGTTGGCCGACTGCATTTGCTGAAGTTTCTGTTTCGCGGCCTCCTGCATGGATGCCATACGGTTTACATCAAACATCAGGGCAATGCGCTGTTTTTGCTCCGACTCGTTCTTTCCTTCCATCAGCCAGGGCGTTTCCTCCAGCACCAGGGCTTTCAGTTCCTGATTCTTTTCCAGATTCGAAAGCAGGGCATCCGGGCTGAGGTTCTTCCAGGTTTCAAAAACGGCACGGATCTTCGGACTGCTGTTTGCAATATAGGAAGCAAGACTGTTGGCATACAGCCGGTTAAATACCGCATCGGAGTTTTCATGCGTTTGTCCGGCAAGATAGGGGAGGGCCTGCACCGCGTACCAGGCAGGATTGGATGTAAATTCAAGCGTCAGACGGTGGTTTCGTAAGGTTTGGCTACCCCCCGGCTGTTCTGTCAGTTTGCTGAAATCAAATGATCTGGATTCGTTTCCGTTGATGGGCAGGGGCAGGGTTTCGGTAACCAGCATACGGTTGGTCAGCACCGGCAGCATCACCTCTTCCCCGTCGCTGTGATTTCCGGCAACGGCTGTTATCCGCACCATCACGGCCTCCATGCCTTCGGGTATGGCGATCTGCCATTCCACAACGGCATTCCCGGCCGGTTCAAGTTCAAACGGTTTGGATGAAAGGGTATTTCCGAAAACGGCATCTGCCGGCATCATGGTCAGGGCATCGAACAATTCAAGCCGGGCGGTTCCCTGTAACGGATTATCAGCAAGGCTGCTGACTTTCGTCTGAATTACCATTTTATCCCCTTCACGGAAAAAGCGGGGCAGGTTTGGAGTAACCATCAGTTCTTTTCGGGTAACCACTTCTTTGCTGAACTGCCCGTATCGCAAACCGGTGGTGTGCGCAAGTCCCATGAAATTCCAGCGGGTAAGGGCTTCAGGTACGGTAAACTCCACCCAGACCTCTCCTTCCGCATTGGTGGTAAGGTGGGGATAAAAGAATGCCGTTTCGTTCAGATTTCGCCTGATTTGCGGGGGCTCAGCCTGTTTTACGGCTCCGGGCCCTGTCAGCGTCTGATCGCTGATCAGGCCATCTGTATCGTCCGCGGCCGGTGTAACAGCCATTGCCTCAGGCATGCTTTCTTCCATGTTTTTCATCATTCTGGCAGTCCTTCCCGCAGCAAACCGCCGGAATCCTCCGTACATGCCGTATCCGAACCAGTTTAAGGCGTCATAGCTGCGGATTGCCGGATAAACAGGTTCTGTGGTCAGTCCGGGAAGGGTATATCCCGTGCCGGAAGCAAATGCGTTCCGGGTTTCCCACTCAGGATTGTTGTATTGCTTTTCCGAAAGATTAAAATACCAGTTATGCGGTAAAATGGCATCCAGGGATGCATCGTACATACCGGCCAGCAATTCCGCATCCAGCGGCTTTTGACCGGGATCTGTAATCTTAAGCTTCCATTTTTCGGTACCTCCGGGCAATAGGGGACTCCGGAAAGTCTCAAAAGCCACATTGAGCTGATTCCGGCTGTCGGGGACAGTCACGGCGGTTGAATAATGATAGCTGCGGTTGTCGTAGACCAGGGTCAGACTGATTTTTACTTCTCCGGTAAAAGTCTCCGGTATTTTATAAGAAAGCACCGCCTGAGCCTGTGAAATCTTTATCCGTTCACGGTGAACCGATTGCTCCTGCATCATCACTTCAAAGTACATCCGGGCGTTTTTCAGGGCTGAGGCAGTCAGTAAGCGGATTGTTTCCCCCGTTTTCGGAGCCGGGGTAAGCAAATAGGCCCACAAAGCCTCATTCGCCGGCGCTTTTTTCGATTCCGGTGAAATGATCCTTACCACTTTATCAACCGTAACCCGCTCACCAAATGCATCCACGGCGCTCAGGCTGATCAGGTAACGGCCGGGGTCCCATTTATCCAGTCCCGCGAAGGAAACCATGCTGTCGCTTGCGGTATGATAGTTCTTCCTGAAAACGGATTTTCCCTTTTCTCCCGGTGTTTTATCCTCGTTCAGAAAAACATCGGAAGGCAGCCTTCGGATAAATTCTTCGCGGGAATAGACAGCTGTATCCGGAGCATCCCACAAGCGCGGGCGGGTATAGCGCGCAGGCTCATTCAGGGCAAATACCTCCACGCTTACATCAACCGGAGTTTTTTCGCCGTTCAGATTTGTGGTACTCAGTTTGTAACTGCTTCCCGCTTCACGGTTGATGATTTCGGGAACCGACAATTCCGCCAGCAGCGCTTTGTTGCTTACCTGTACCACTGTTGTCGCCGAACGGGTTTCCCCATTGATATCGGTTACATCCGAATAGATGGTGTAGGTGAATAGCGGGTTGTTTTTCAGCTGTGCCTGCGGATCGGGCACTGCCGTGAAGCTGATCGAAAATGTGCCATCCGGTTCCGTAATTAGGGTTCCGTTGGCTATTTCACTTTCAGGCCGGTGAAACGGATAAAAACCCCATCCAAACCTGAAAAAGGGCCATGAAACCGAACGTACCACCCGGTAGCTGACCACGGCCCCGCTTACCGGAACTCCGGTATAACTCTCGGCTCTGCCCGGAACAGTAACCTGTTCATTCAGCCGGTAACTGCCTTTAACAGGCATAAATTCCACTTCAAATTTCGGTCGTTTGTACTCTTCCACATTAAAATAGGCGCTTCCGCTTTTATTGTCGATGCGGTACTGACCGCCCGGACCTGAAACCGGAAGTACGAAAGAACCGCTGAATGAACCGTATTTATTTGAGGTCACCTCAAGCGATGAAATTTCCCGGCCATTGGCATCGAAAATTGAAACCACCGATTGGTTGCCGGTCAAAATCCGGTTATTGTCCTCGTCGGATCCGACAACAATTCCCTTGAAATAAATGGTTTGTCCCGGCCGGTATATGGAGCGGTCGGTAAACAGGAATGTTCTTGTTTTTTCCCCGGTGTTCCATCGGGTATCGCGGTAAGGAGTGAAATAGTTTTCGGCTACCAGGCGGTCATTATCCAGGGTGAAATCGAAAGAGAGGTTCCTGTAGTTCCGTTCACCTGTACTTTTAACCAGGAACATTCCTTCCGCATCGCTGCGGTAGACATCCCCGTTTTTCCGCTCATTGCTGCGTGTCCGGTAGTTATACTCACGGGTAAAGGTCTGGATTTTAACATCTTTTACGGGTTCGCCGGTTTCCCGGTTCAACACCCTGAAAACACCCGAACCATCGGTGTTTCTCCGGTTTACATAGCTGAGGGCCGATGACCAGAAGTCCTGCATGGCAACCGGACTGCTTTTCGGGTCGAAAGCGCTGTTGGAAGATACAATCAGGAGGTGGTATCCCGCTTCGGTGGCCGGGTGGATTGCCTCGATGCTGTGACTTTTGTAATCTCCGGTTTCGGGCAGACGGATGTTCCACTCTTTCAGGGATTTCAGTTTCAGGTATTTTTCTGCCGAACGTTCGCTGTAGAGTTCCTGTTTCACATTGACATTTTCGTCGTAGTTTAATTCTATCAGGCGGAACCAAAGTTGCCGGGTATTTCTGAAATTGACCAGCAGGGGAAATTCCCTTCCCGGATTCACTTCCCTGCCAAGGGTAATACTCAGCGATGGCGCTTCGATGGAATTCAGGATAATCCGGCAATTTTTCGCACCATCACTTCCGGGATACTGTCCGATGGCTTTCAGGCACCAATCGCGGGCAATCACGTAATTGCGGCCGGTTTCCTCTCCCGGGGCCTTAAAACCCTCTTCTTTTTCCTGCCAGAAGCGGGCAATTTTTTCAATTACATCGGCGGCAACCACATTGCCCCTGTATTTTTCCTCCAGCCGGAGCAGGGTGGCCAGGTACAGGCTGTCGGCCGACTTTACGTTACCGTTGGTCTTTACAAAATCGAGGCGTTTAAGGGCGGCATCCATCAGCGGTAGCGGATCGCCGGAGCCGGTGTGGAATTTTTCCACTGACTGCGCGATCCTTAACGCCTGATAATGAAAGGAGAGGCTGTCAGACGTTTCTATATTAAGCTTTGCAAATACATCAGGCTCAGCCAGCAGGCCGGGATCCTGCATCGTAAAGGGCCTTACAGGGCGGGTAAGGGAGGCTTCGTCGTTTATAAAGAAATCGATGGCCCTGTGCGCCAGGAAGTCATAAAGCGTTGGCCTGAATTTTTTCGATCCTTCCGCGGTTTCAAGTATGGGATCGTACCCTTTCAGTGAGACCGACTGCAGCAGACCGGCATCTGAAAGAGAGGCTTGGTAATGCTGTGAAACCTTTTCCACAAAGCGCCGGGCATCCCAGGTCGCCATATCCGTTGACTGGTCATTCTTCACAACGGTCTGATCGAGGATGCGGTAGCGGTTTTGCTGATAATACTGCCAATAGAGCTCAGCCAGCATGGAGTTCAGCACCTGCCTTGCAGGTTCCGCTTTTAGGGACAGATTTTTTTCTGTTTCACCGATATAATTCTCAATGAAATTTTCCTCAAAATCGCTGCGCAGCCTTAATTGATAGATCGATGCCTTCAGGAATTCCGGGATATCGCCCTTCCGTTCCGTTTCCGGAAGGTAGGCATTCACCAGCTCCAGCGCCGACTGCGGAAGCCCCTGCGCTATCAGGGAGTCCACCGTTTTCCAGATCCCTTTTCCGTTGCTGATTGTCGTCATTCCCTGATCAGGTTTAGCGGTTGCGGATTGAAATGAATGAAAGAAACCCAGGGCAATGGCGGCTGCCATGACAAATAGCAGGCTGAAGGCCAGAAAAATATACTTTTTCATAAGAAGAATTTGTTATTTTCAATTCAAAGAAATTAATGAAATTTCAGTATCCCTCCGAAAGGGTAATTATTAGATGCAAGTTACGGCTTATTTCCATAAAAATGGCTATTTCTTTGATGCTGCGCCGTTTCCGTTACCTGAAGGCACTTTCGAAGAAAGGGGATTTCTCAGGCCTTCGTAACTGACGAGTTCCATTTTGACGGAACCAACGATGACCGCCGATTTCACCATTACCGGAAGGCGGTTGAGGTCGTCGGTGATGTACAATTCCATAGGGTAAGGCTCGCTGAATACTTCACCTTTAATAACCATGGGTTTAAATTTCAGGCAGTTAAAGGTACCTAGTTCGGTTTTCAGTTGTTCACGCCCCAGAAAAACAATTTTGGATACGTAGAGGGAGTCGTCGAGGAAAAAGGAGAGGGGAAAGGATTCATTTGGCTTTACCCCGGTAATGTCGAGGGTACGTGCATAATAGAAAACGGAGAGTATGTCCTGGGTGTTTTCGGGAATCTTCTTCACGGCATTCCGGCTTATGGCCAGGCCGTTGTTTTGCCTGAAGGTGACTTCATCGTCTTTCTTGTAACCTCCTTCGCGGGTGCGGCGGATAAAATACCAGGGAATCAGTGCTTCACGGTCAATAAAGGTTTCGAAACGGTCGTCCACTTTAAAAAAGAAGTTAAAAGCGCCTTTCGATTGCCCGGAGCCTATTACGTGGTATGTTTCACGGCCGCTTTTGGTTACCGGTTTATTCTTTACTTCGAGTTTTGCTTCACCGGCGGTGACTTTTCCGGTAAGCAGGGAATGGTAATACACCCTGAAGGTAAGTTTTTCGCCATGCCCAAAGGCAGTATTGTCAACGATCCGGTAAGTCTGGGAATAGCCCGTACCAACAATCAGTACCAACATGGTGAAAAGAAGATACCCGGATTTATTTCGCCTTTTATTCATCAGTCCTGTTTTCTGCAAAGTTTGCAAAAAGTGTTCCAAAACGGGGAATTGCCTTTTGTTTAACAAATAAACAGGACCAATGTTACTTGTAAAAAGGAGAATCGGGTGTATTCAGTATTACACAGAAACAGCTGTTCCGTCAGCAGATGGAACCTTGAAGCAATCGGTTCGGGAATGCACGGGCGGATGATTGGATATACAGACTATTGCGGGGCGCGGAGGATAAAGATCCTGTTACACCACTACATTCACGATCTTTCCCGGCACCACGATAACCTTCCTGGGCGGCTTTCCTTCGAGCCATTTGGCCGATTCCGGTGCCGATACCACGGCTTTCTCTATTTCGGGAACCGGAAGGCCCAGCGGCAGTTCAAGCCTGAAACGCATTTTTCCGTTGAATGAAACAGGATACTCGAAGGTGTTTTCCACAATGTAACTTTCATTGAATTCAGGGAATGCAACTTGTGTCACACTTCCTGAGTTGCCGAGCAAACTCCATAATTCTTCTGCAATATGCGGGGCATAGGGCGATATCAGTATGGTAAGTTCGCTCAGGATGCTTCTGTTGTTGCATTTAAGGTCGGTAAGCTCATTCACACAGATCATAAACGAACTCACCGCGGTGTTGAACGAAAACCGTTCGATATCATCCTGCACTTTTTTAATTGTCTTATGCAGTACTTTCAGCTCCGCTGCCGATGGAGCGCCTTCGCTGACGTTAAAGTTATTGTCGAAATCGTGGTAAAGTTTCCAGAGTTTACGGATAAACCTGAAAACGCCTTCAATGCCGTTGGTATCCCAGGGCTTCGACTGCTCGAGCGGGCCCAGGAACATTTCGTACAAACGCAGGGTATCGGCACCGTAACGCTCGATAAGGTCATCGGGATTTTGTACGTTGTACTTCGATTTCGACATCTTCTCCACTTCCCAGCCACACATGTATTTTCCGTCTTCAAGTATAAAATCAGCTCCTTCGAACTGGGGTTGCCAGCGGATAAACGCTTGTATGTCAAGAACATCGTTGTGTACAATATTTACATCTACATGAATGGCCTGAACGTCATAGTCTTTTTTCAGGTTGTAGCTCACAAACTTGTTGGTTCCCGTTACCCTGTAAACAAAATTGGAACGCCCCTGAATCATTCCCTGGTTGATGAGTTTCTTAAACGGCTCATCTTCAATGGCAAGCCCGATGTCAAACAGGAACTTATTCCAGAAACGCGCGTAGATCAGGTGGCCGGTGGCATGTTCGGCCCCTCCCATGTAAAGATCCACGCTTTTCCAGTACCCGTTGGCTTCTTTTGAAAAGTATTCCCGATCGTTGCGGGGGTCCATGTAACGGAGATAGTAACCGCTTGATCCGGCAAATCCGGGCATGGTGTTGGTTTCGAGAGGAAACCCTTCTTTGGTTGTCCAGTTTTTTGCACGGGCAAGAGGGGGTTCGCCTGATTCGGTAGGGAGATAGGCATCCACTTCCGGCAGTTCGAGCGGCAGTTCTTCTTCGCTCAGGGTATAAGGCATGCCGTCTTTGTAATAAACCGGGAATGGCTCCCCCCAGTAGCGCTGCCGGCTGAAAATGGCATCGCGTAGCCTGAAATTCACCTTTCCGTAGCCAATCCCCATCTCTTCTATTTTCCGGATGGTGGTGGTGATGGCTTCTTTTACTTCAAGACCGGTGATGAAGCCGCTGTTGATCATCACCCCCTCTTTGGAGTCGTAGGAATCTTCCCATTCCGACGGATCGACCGGTGTTTCGCCCTGACGGGAAACCACCTGGCGGACGGGCAATCCGAAATGCCGTGCAAAGGCAAAGTCGCGGCTGTCGTGGCCCGGCACTGCCATAATGGCTCCGGTTCCGTAGCCCATCAGCACGTAATCGGCCACCCAGATGGGAATTTCTTCGCCATTCAGCGGATTGATGGCATAGGCGCCGGTAAATTCACCGGTAACTTTTTTCACCTCGGTCATGCGTTCGCGTTCGCTGCGGTTTTTGGCCCATTGCACATATTCTTCCACCCTGGCGCGGCATCCGGGTGTGGTGATGGCTTCAACAAACGGATGCTCCGGGGCAAGCACCATAAACGTTACCCCGAACATGGTATCGGCCCGGGTGGTGAATATTTCCAGTTTCTGATCGAATCCTTTAATGGCGAACTCCGCTGAGCAGCCTTCCGAACGACCGATCCAGTTGCGCTGTATCTCTTTGAGTGATTCCGGCCAGTCGATGTGGTCGAGGCCGTCGAGCAGGCGGTCGGCATAGGCGGTGATGCGCAGCAGCCATTGTTTCATGGTTTTGCGTTCAACCGGGTGCCCTCCGCGCACCGAAAATCCGTCGCTTACCTCGTCGTTGGCCAGCACCGTACCCAGGGCAGGGCACCAGTTTACCATGGTGTCTGCCAGATAAGCCAGGCGATAGTTCATCAGCACCTGCTGCTGCTGTGGTTCATTCATCGAATGCCATTCCGCGGCAGTGAATACCGGGGTATCGCTGCATGCCGCCTCAACCCCCGCAATGCCCGATTTTTCGAATGCCGCAATCAGGGTGCTGACAGGCTCCGCTTTATGGGTGATTTTGTTATACCATGAGTGGAAAAGCTGCACAAAGGTCCATTGGGTCCATTTGTAATACGCCGGATCGCTGGTGCGCACCTCGCGGTCCCAGTCGTATGAGAAGCCGATTTTATCCAGCTGCTCCCGGTAGCGGGCTATATTTTTTTCCGTTGTTACGGCAGGATGCGTGCCGGTTTGTATGGCATATTGCTCGGCCGGAAGCCCGTATGCATCGTAACCCATGGGATGCAATACATTATAGCCCTTCAGCCGCTTGTAACGTGCATAAATATCGGAGGCAATATAACCCAGCGGATGCCCTACATGCAGCCCGGCACCCGAAGGATAAGGGAACATGTCGAGTACATAATATTTTGGTTTACTGTGGTCAATATCAGTTTTGTAAGTCTTGTTTTCAGCCCAGAATTGCTGCCACTTTTTTTCTATTTCCCGGTAGTTGTAATCCATTGGTCGCTTTCTTTATAAGGGTGCAAAGGTAGGAAGAATATGGCATTCAATTTTTGCGGGATGAAAGTCCCTGTTTATAGTCCCGGTTACTTTGCATTGTTCATTAAATGAATTGCTGTTTTTAACCATTCCGATCGCCTTCGGGATATCAAAGCTTCTGATAGTACCAAAGTTTTTAAAATATTTAGCGCCCGGATAGCCCAGGGAGGTATCTTTTCCGCATTTCGTCATCCCTGATTTAAACAGGACAGAACAGATTTTTTTTCTACCTTCGCAGCATAAACCTGCTTATGTCGCGCCACGAAGATAAACTCAGCCGCAGGCGGTTGCAAACCTCCACCGCCACTACCATCATCAGCATCTCCCTGGTGCTGTTTATGCTTGGCCTGCTTGGTCTTATCGTGCTGCATGCACAGAAACTCTCCAATTATGTCAGGGAGAACATCGGTTTCTCGGTAATCATCAAGGAAGAGGTAAAAGAGGCCGGCATCATTGAGTTCCAGAAAAAGCTGGACCTTGAAGATTTTGTGAAGTCCACCGAATATATTACCCGCGAAAAAGCCGCCGAAGACCTGACCAAGGAACTGGGCGAGGATTTTGTGGATTTCCTGGGATATAACCCGCTGCTGGCTTCGATCGACATCAGGCTGAAGGCGGATTACGCCAACAACGACAGTTTGAAGATGCTCGAAAACCGGCTGATTGCCAACCCCATCGTGAAGGAGGTTTTTTATCATAAATCACTGGTAGAGCTGGTAAATCAGAATATCCGCAGGATCAGCGTCGTGATTCTTGCATTTACACTGGTGCTTCTGCTGATCTCCGTCGCGCTGATCAACAACACCATCCGCCTGAGCGTATACAGCAAACGGTTTATTATCCGGAGCATGCAACTGGTGGGCGCCACGCAGCGCTTTATCCGCAAGCCCTTCCTGCTGAAGAGCCTGCTGCACGGGTTTCTGAGCGCCCTGATCGCCATTGTGCTGCTGGGCGTTGTACTGTACTTCTCGCGCAGGGCCCTGCCCGAACTGGTTGACATGCAGGATATCGATATGTTTCTTTCGCTGTTCGGCATTGTAACGGCGTTGGGCTTACTGATAACGGGAGCCTCCACCTTTTTTGCCGTACGGAAATTTCTGCGCATCAGTCAGGACCGCCTTTATTAGGAAGAGCCTGTTGAAAACAACGTCGCAGATGAAGTTTACGGCGGTTGTTGAAAATTATAAATGTTAATCACAGAGTTCAAAAATCAGGAACGATGAATATAAAGAAATCCGATAAGGAAGTTGCCCCCAGAAAAGCGCCCGCCGCGGGCGATAAAGCCATGCAATTTGCCTTTGGCCGTGAAAATTACCGCCTGATGCTGATCGGGCTGGCAGTGATTGCCCTGGGCTTTATCCTGATGGTGGGCGGAGGATCTGACGATCCTTACGTGTTCAACGAAGGCATGTTTAATTTCCGGAGGCTTACCCTGGCCCCGCTGCTGATACTGGCCGGGTATGTGATTGAAATTTTCGCGATTATGAAAAAACCGCGCGACTAAGCAATGACAGTTATCGAGGCCATCATCATTGCGATTGTCGAAGGAATTACCGAGTTCCTTCCCGTCTCTTCCACAGGCCATATGATCATTACCCAGGAGCTGCTGGGGATGAAGATCGATGATTTCGTAAAGGCTTTTACCGTTAATATTCAGTTCGGGGCCATCCTCTCGGTGGTCGTGCTTTACTGGAAGCGGTTTTTCCAGAGCCTTCAGTTTTACTATAAACTCTTTGTTGCCTTTATTCCGGCCGCCGTTATTGGTTTCCTGGCCGGTGACTTTATCGACTCCATGCTCGAAAGCGTGGTGGTGGTGGCCGTTATGCTGGTGCTTGGAGGCGTTGTGCTGGTGTTCGTTGACAAGTGGTTCAACAAACCGGTTGCCGATCAGACCGTTACCTATCCGACGGCATTCAAAATCGGACTTTTTCAGTGCATCGCCATGATTCCCGGTGTTTCGCGTTCGGCGGCAACCATTATCGGGGGTATGACCCAGAAACTCGACCGCAAAACCGCCGCCGAATTTTCATTTTTCCTGGCCGTGCCCACCATGTTTGCCGCGGCAGGGTATAAACTGATGCAGAATTACCAGACCATTACCGCCGAAAATATCGATATCCTGCTTATCGGGAATGCTGTAGCTTTTGTTGTGGCAATGATTGCCATCAAATCTTTTATCAGTTTTCTTACAAAGTATGGTTTCAGGGTATTCGGATATTACCGCATTCTGGTGGGACTTGCAATTCTGATTATGATTGCCCTCGGTTACGATTTAAATATTGCCTGATGGACTATCGTTTCGAAGAAGGGGAAGTCCTGCTGATCAATAAGCCGCTGAAATGGTCATCGTTTGATGTAATCAACCGTTTCCGGTATTTTCTGCGCAAACAGTGCGGCATTCAGAAGATCAAGGTCGGACATGCAGGTACGCTCGATCCGCTGGCCGACGGACTGCTGATCGTTTGTACGGGCAGGTCTACCAAACGCATCGAAGAATTTCAGGGACAGGAAAAGGAGTACACCGGCACCTTCAGGCTGGGCGCTACTACCCCTTCATTCGACCTGGAACACGAACCGGACCAAACCTTTGAAACAGGCCATATTACCCCGGAAATGATCCGGCAGGCTGCAGCAGGCCTGACCGGCGATATCATGCAGGTGCCTCCCGTGTTTTCAGCCATTAAGATCGGGGGGAAAAGAGCATACAAATTCGCGCGGAAAGATAAAGATCCTGAGTTGTCAGCCCGCCCGGTAAATATCCGTGAATTTGAAATTACCCGTATTCAGATGCCGGAGGTTGATTTCCGGATCAGTTGCAGCAAAGGCACCTACATCCGTTCCATTGCCCGCGATTTTGGCCTGGCACTAAATAGCGGGGCCCACCTCACTGCCCTCCGGCGAACAAAAATTGGTGAATTTTTGCTGAAGGATGCATGGGAACTCGAAGAGCTGATGGCGCATATCAGAAAGTCTTATGGCACCGCATCCGGAAGCGGGGATGATGAAAAGCAGGAAGGGATGTAACATTTTCGGGCGTATACATCCTGAACTTTAATCTTGTCAGGTAATCAGAATCAGATACTTCGATCGCAAATCAAAAGGAAATGAATTACAGGATTTTTCCGAAGGCGACAGTCCTGACAGGCAGAATGTGAAGGAAAAAAGGGATAACCGGGGTTCCCCTCAAAAATTCAATTGTTCAGTAATGTCTGGTATGCATTGATTAATCCGGGTTTGGTGAAACGGACCATAGCCGGATGCCAGCTCAGAAACTTTTAAACCCGATAATTTCCCTTACCTCCCGGATGGTTTGTCCGGCACTGGCATGGGCTTTTTCTTTACCCATATTTACCACCCTGCGCAGGTAGTTGTCGTCAGCGGCGAGTTCGCGCATCTTTTCACGGAAAGGCTCTGTAAAGGCGATGGCATCTTCGGCCAGTTGTTTTTTCATGTCCCCGTAACGGATGCGGCATTCGTTGTATGCCTCCTCGAAATGCGCGAGGGTTTCGGGCGCTGAGAGCGCTTTCATCAGGGCGAAGATATTTTCGATGGCCTGAGGTTTGGGCTGGTTGGGCTCGGTGGGGCCGCTGTCGGTAACGGCTTTCATAATCTTTTTGCGGATAACGGCCGGCTCGTCGTTCAGGAAGATGGCATTGCCTTCGCCTTCCGACTTGCCCATTTTGGTGCTGCCGTCGAGGCCGGGGATTTTTATCAGCTGCTCGCCGAAGTTATAGGCCACCGGCTCGGGGAAATAATCCACCTTATACAGGCGGTTAAAGCGGTTGGCAAAGGTGCGGGTCATCTCGAGGTGCTGTTCCTGGTCTTTGCCTACGGGTACCTTGTGCGCTTTGTGGATGATGATGTCGGCGGCCATCAGCGTCGGGTAGGTCAGCAATCCGGCGTTGATGTTGTCGGGTTGTGAGCGGGCTTTGTCCTTGAAGGAGGTCACACGCTCCAGCTCGCCCAGGTAGGCGTTCATATTGAGGAACAGATAGAGTTCGGCGGTTTCGGGCAGGTCGCTCTGCAGGTAAAGGGTCGCCTTTTCGGGATCGAGCCCGGCAGCCAGGTAGTCAATCAGCACACTTTTTACATTGCCATGCAGGTCGGCAGGGGTAGGGTGGGTGGTAAGAGAGTGGTAATCAGCAATAAAGAAATAGCAGTTATTTTCATTCTGCATTTTGATAAAATTCTTCAGTGCCCCGAAATAATTACCGAGGTGAAGGTTTCCTGTGGGCCTGATGCCGCTGACAACTGTATCCATAACAATGTTTGGGTAAAAAAATCCGGACTCTTATCGCTGAAAGCCCGGTACAAAAATACTGCGAAAATCTTTAGGAAACTGCTTTTATACAGAACGGGCGGTTCCTTACATTTTTATCTCGTCATCCACCTTGTTGAAGAAATGATATTCCAGGAAATGGTAGGATGGCATAGGGGTGAGCCTGATCCAGCGTTTGAATTTAAAATACCATTTCATGCGGATGGACGGGAATCCATGCACAAGGTAGGAATAGACAAAGGGGTGGAGGTTTATTTTAATGTAAGGTTCATTCTGGTCGTGGATCAGGTAGCGGATGTTATTTTCTATCTGATCGATGTGAATGATGCTGGGTTTTATTTCGCCGGTTCCGCCGCAGGCCGGGCATTTCTCAAGGATCTGCACATTCATTTCGGGCCTTACACGCTGACGGGTAATCTGCACCAGGCCGAATTTGCTGGGTGGCAGAATGGTATGCTTGGCATGGTCTTTTGCCATTTCCTCTTTCAGCTTCTGGTAAAGCTTGCGGCGGTTGCCTCCTTCGTGCATATCAATAAAGTCCACCACAATGATTCCGCCCATATCGCGCAGGCGGAGCTGTCGGGCAATTTCGGCAGCCGCTTCGAGGTTAACAGCCAGGGCGTTCATCTCCTGAGAGATCTCCGAATTTACGCGGTGGCCGCTGTTTACGTCGATTACATGCAGGGCTTCGGTATGCTCAATAATGAGGTAAACCCCGCTTTTGATGGTGATGATTTTCCCGAAGGAATTCTTGATCTGCTTGTCGATGCCAAAGTGCTCGAAAATGGGCACTTTGCCTTTGAAGAGCTTTACGATCTCGACCTTATCGGGCGCAATGGTCTTTATGTACGCCTTAATTTCTTCATAGATGCCTGCATCGTTAACATGGATATTGTTAAACGACTCGTTCAGCAGGTCGCGGAGGATGGCGGTGGTGCGGTCTATCTCGCTCAGGATGCGCTGGGGCGCTTTGGCACCCGGCAGTTTGGCAATCACGGCATCCCATTTCGCGGTGAGGTTGCGCAGATCGGCATCGAGGTCGGCCACCTTTTTGTTTTCGGCTACCGTACGGATAATTACCCCGAAATTCCTGGGCTTAATGCTGGTAATGAGTCGCTTGAGCCTGTTGCGTTCTTCCACGCTCTTGATCTTCTGCGAAACGGAAACCCTTGTGGAGAAAGGCACCAGCACCAGGTAACGGCCGGCAAATGAAATTTCCGACGAAACCCTGGGCCCCTTGGTGGAGATGGGTTCCTTGGCAATCTGTATCAGTACCTGCTGGTTCTGGGTAAGCACCGAGGTGATCTTGCCGGTTTTTTCAATGTCCGGCTCAGGTTCCATATCCCCTATGGTAGGGACATCCGGTTTTCCGGTGAGGCTGAGCTTCAGCAGCTTGTTGAGCGAGTTGACCTGGGGGCCGAGGTCAAGATAATGGAGAAAAGCGTCTTTTTCGTAACCGACATCAACAAAAGCAGCATTCAGCCCGGGCATAATCTTTTTTACCCGACCGAGATAAATGTCACCTACCGAAAAATTATTATTGCTTTTTTCTTTGTTGAGTTCGACGAGGTCTTTGTCTTCAAGTAAAGCAATGTTCACTTCCGAAAGACCGGCATCGATAATCAGTTCCTTATTCAAAATCCTGATTTTTAAGATGTAGTAAGGGCTGCAAATGGTTATAGCTGTTTAACCCCCGGGTTTAACAGTAAACCTGACAGTAGCAGGAATTTTTCCACTACATGCCCCCGATGGTAATATACATGGGGGCATGCAGTGGTTTTCCCAAATCAAGAAAACTTATTTCTTTTTATGTCTGTTCTTGCGCAAGCGTTTTTTCCGCTTGTGCGTTGCCATTTTATGTCTTTTTCTTTTTTTTCCGCTGGGCATGATAAATTGATTTTAAAAGATGAACAACAGCTTATTTTACCTTGTTCTTAACTTCGTTGACGAAGGTCTTGGCAGGTTTAAAAGCGGGAATATTGTGAGCCGGGATGATGATCGTGGTATTCTTTGAAATGTTACGACCGGTTTTTTCAGCCCTTCTCTTTGTAGTGAAGCTGCCAAAGCCCCTGAGGTAAACGTTTTCACCATTGGCCAGTGAATTTTTCACTGCATCCATGAAAGCCTCAACAGTCTGCTGTACAGCAACCTTTTCAATATTGGTCTTACTAGCAATTTCAGCTACAATTTCTGCTTTTGTCATGTTGATTGAGTTTTTTAAAGATTTGAGAATAAATTTTTTAACGGGCTGCAAATATAAAGGTTTTTAAAACAAAACGAAAAAAATGCAGTTTTTTTAGGGGCAATTGCCTCAATTTAAGATATTTTCAGCAAAATGAACGATTTTCAGCGGAAGATAATCCAATGGTACAATTTGAATAAAAGGGATTTGCCCTGGCGGCAAACGCTTGACCCTTACCGGATATGGGTTTCGGAAATTATTCTTCAGCAAACCCGTGTCGATCAGGGGCTTGCCTATTATGAGCGCTTTATTGCCCGTTTCCCTGATGTGAGACAACTTGCTGAAGCCGATGAACAGGAGGTGCTTTCGGTTTGGAAAGGTCTGGGCTATTACAGCCGCGCCCGCAATATGCACCATACCGCCCGCAGGATTGTTCAGGAATACGCGGGGGTATTTCCGGGTTCCTATCATCAGCTGCTCAGGCTGAAAGGCATCGGGAAGTACACCGCCGCTGCCATCGCCTCCATTTGCAGCCACGAGCCGGTCCCCGTGGTGGACGGGAATGTGGTCAGGGTTTTTTCACGGATATTTGGCATTGAAGCGATGGCGGGCACAACAGCCTCATTTAACAAGGTGTGGGAGCGTTCCTCGGCGCTGATCGACAGGGATGATCCCGGTACCTACAATCAGGCCGTGATGGAATTCGGGGCGCTCTGTTGCAAACCCGCCAATCCCGGTTGTGGACAGTGTATCTTCCGGAACGACTGCTTTGCCTTTGGCAATCAGATGGTTGATAGGCTGCCTGTGAAGAAGAAGGAAATCTCCAGGCGGGAGCGCTGGTTCACCTATCTTTATGTTCGCGTTGGCGGCGGTAAGGTGCTGATGCAGCAACGCCCGCAGGGCGATATCTGGCAGAATCTCTGGGAACTGCCGCTGATTGAAGCCGATCACCTGCTTGGCCCGGCGGAAGTGAGTGCCCATCCGGTCGTAAATCAAGACCGGGAGCGGCCGGAAATAATAGTGGTAAATCCGAAAGATTACCGGCATATCCTGACCCATCAGATCATCCATGCGCGTTTTTACGAGATTTCCGGTTATCAGACCGGAGAAGCCTTTGAAGCCTTTGAAGCCGGAGATTACCGGGTGATGGAAGATCCGCTGGTTACCGGACTGCCCGTGTCCCGGCTGACGGATAGGTACCTGCATTGGCGGGCAGGGAATATGCAGGGTCTTTGAAATTCAAATAATTATCTCCGGGCGGCAGGGCAATTAATGTTTCGGTGCGCCACCGCCGTTGGCGGGGCAGGCTGCACCTGATGATGTCGCGGTGCGCTGCACATGTGGAGTGAGCGGGGGACAGGGAAGAAATTCCGCTTGTTTTTCGTGGTGTTATGCAGTATATTTGTCATTATAACAGGCTAAACAAAAAGCAATATGGCAAGAGGTGTCAACAAGGCGATCCTGATTGGTAATCTGGGCAGGGATCCTGAAATTCAGAATTTTGACAAGGGTGTGAAGAAGGCATCATTTTCGCTGGCCACCACTGAAACTTACCGCAACCGCGAAGGGCAGGAGATGGAGCAAACGGAATGGCATAACATTATCCTCTGGCGCGGACTGGCCGAGATCGCCGAGAAATTCCTGAGGAAAGGTTCCCAGGTATATATCGAGGGCCGTATCCGGAACCGCTCCTACGAAAAAGACGGACAAAAGCGCTACATAACCGAAATAGAAGGGGATACGCTGAACCTGCTGGGATCAAGGCAGTCGAACGATTCTTCCTCTTACCAGGAAAATCAGCCATCTGCACAACCGGCACCCCCGCCTGTGCAGGAGCCGGAAGATGACCTGCCATTCTGAACCGGAATAATTTGATTTAATAAGTCTTACCCTGTCACCCTTTACGGCAGGGCATGGTGTTATGCTCAGGCCTTTCCGCTCAGCGATTTGGGGATTCTGCCGTTTTTAATGGACTCTGAACGCAGGCGACGGCCAACGATGCGTTCCGTCATGGCTCCCGTTTCCAGGATGCGGTCGATGTCGAGGTTGGTTTGAATGCCCATCTCATCCATCATTACCACCATATCCTCCGTTGTAACAAGTCCGGTAATGCCGGGATCTTTATAATAGTATGAGCCGGTTCCGGCCACGGGCACTCCGTCCACAAAGTTGGCCGGCTGCCCGCCTATCCCCCCGAGGGTAGATTCATAATTTGTCATGCCCGCCTGCAAAGCGGCCAGCACATTGGCCAGGCCCCAGCCCCGGGTGGTGTGGAGGTGCACAATGTGTTTTTCAGGATTCGGAATGCTGTCGAGCAGCATCGAAAAATAACGGTACACCCGGTCGGGCGAAGCGGAGCCGTCGTGATCGGCGTGCTCCACATCGTTTGCGCCTATATCCAGCCAGCGTTTGGTGAAATCAATCGCTTTTTCCATCTTTGTTGGTCCTTCGATCGGGCAGCCCCAGATGGTGCTGACGGTTCCGTTTACCTTGATGCCCGCATCGTGTGCCAGGGGAATGTACTTCTCAGCCATTTTCCAGTATTCATCCAGCGAAAGGCCCGAATTTTTCCGGTGGTGCGATTCACTGGTCGAAACCATCAGCAGGATGCGGTCGGGCCCCCAGCCCTCCTTGCGGGCTTCAATGGCGCGCTCTATGGCCTTTTCGCGGATGGTCACCGCGGTAATGCTTACCCCGTCGATCAGATGGGCTACCGCTTTGCTTTTGCGGATGCCTTTGAGCAGGGCATCGGCATCCCTGAACTGCGGCATCCCTTTGGGATTGCCCAGGTTGGTGAGTTCAATGTGCTTAAAACCGCTGAGTATAAGCTGTTCAGCCACCCACAGCTTGGCTTCGGTGGGGATAAATTTTTCTTCGTGCTGAAATCCGTCGCGGACAGTGATATCGCCAATGGTTACTTTTTCGGGGTAGTTCATGCTTTTTACTTTTCCACTGTTAAACACCTTAACCACAGGCTTGTTCACCGGGATATGCAGTTTTGTGCATATTACGGCGATCACCGGATAATTACAGTTACATTTGAATCCGGATCAGACATTGGTCATTGATTATTCCGGGATATCCTTAAAAAATTGAAGTTCATCCCGCAAGGGCAACCTATTGATTATATCAGACAAATACACCCGCATGCTTAACCTGTCCGGGAAAATTGAAAATACATGACTACGGATACTTTTTTATTTGGAAGGATTCTGAATTACAAAAATATCGCGATTTTGGGGGGGGGGGGGGGGGGGGGGGGGGGGGGGGGGGTAATCTCTTTCTTATGCGCAACCGGATTGTCCAGCTGGTATTTATAGTTTTACTGATTCCGGATCTTTATGCCGGAACTCGGCACCCCGGTGCATACCCATATCGCGGCGCGAAGGATTGAGCAACGGGGCGGTCAATGCCATCGCGCGGGATGCCGAAGGATATATCTGGCTTGGCACCTGAACGGGCTGAACCGTTACGACGGTCATGGAATAGAAACCTTTCTTCCCGGAAGCGACCGGGCAGTATTCACAACCATGTAATCCGGGAGATCTTCCTCGGCTTGGGCCCGCTGTGGCTGATGACAAACAAGGGGATTGCCTTATATAATGAAACCGGCAGTTTTTCGGCTTTTTTACCGACGAACCGGAGCAGATCAATTATGAAAACGATATTTTGCTTTCGCTGACGGCCATAGCCGTGGCATCGGTTTACGGACGGGCCTGTTCCGTTTCAGCGAAGCCGTAAAGCAGTTTGTTCCTCGTGCCTTTGGATGCAGCGGCGATAAGGGTAAAGCGTGTTCATATGGCAGGAAGCACCTTATACTGCATTACCGCGGATGGCGAATTGCTCCGGGCTTGAAGGCAACCGCCTGGCAAAGGTTCTGAACCTGCCCCTCGGCAGCGCACTTACCGCTTGTCCATTCAGGAGGCAGGAGGCAGCTGCTTTTCGTTACCCAGCGTTCAGGCCTGCCCTTGTTACAGATCTGAAAACCCTGAAATACAACGACTGAGTCTTCCCGACGATGTCATTACCAGCCTTCAGCCTCGCGGCAGGCGGGCGTTTTATGGGCCGGAACCGAAAAGGAAGGATTTTCAGGTATACCATCAAAACCCGCACCTTTGCAGAACCCGGAAAGGTTGGCGGGCAGGATGCCGGCATACCCATTTCCACGCGTATTCTTTGTATTTACGAAACCGAGCCGGATATCCTGGACAGGCACCGACGGGAACGGCGCATTTACCATGAAACTCACCGAGTTCCCGGTTACGCGCCTGTCATCGGAACAGCTTTCCTATCCCATTGTGCGCAGCATACTGGTTACCCGGAAAACGACATCCTGAATGGCACCAAAGGCGGAGGCTGTTTTTGACGCCGGGGGCAGGCGCATCCGGCAGATTTCGGTGAAAGACGGGTTGAGCAACAATCTCTGTGCTGTCGTTTCATGAACGTCCGGATGGTTCCGTTTGGGTGGGCACGGACGGAAACGGAATCGACCTGCTCGTCCGATTACCGGACCATCCGCAACTTCCCGCGCGACTTCGGCAAAGAAACGCCCTGGTGTTTTGCATCGGTTTACCGCATTATGGAAGATAGTGACGGCAGATGACTGGGAACCAGCGGATATGGCGTTATTCGGTAAGAACGGGGAAAACGGCGATCCGGAGAGCTGCAGTACAGTTTGTGCTGGATCCCGACCAGGCGCCCGGGCGTAGAAACAGATAGTATATGCCCTCACCGAAGAGAGGCCGGGCACATCTGGATAGCACCTGAGGGTTCGGCGTTTACCGTTACAATACCATTGCGCAGCGGGTGATATTCAATACAACGCACAAACACACCCCGATTTATCCGAAACGACGATATCCTGTCCTGTTCACCGATCACAAAGGATCGTGCGGGCGGGCAGCAGCAGCGGGCTGTTCTAGCTGAACCGGTGTCACGATTCGGAAACCGGCGGGTACCGACGCACTGTGGGCGGCTCGAATACCAGCATACATACCATCAGGCAGGATTTATCGGTAGTCTGTGGATTACCACCAAATCAGGGCTTATCGATGATCGACAGTACCCGCCGCAATGCAGAGTTTTAATATAAACGACGGATCGATCAATTTGAATACAGCGACGGGGCTTGCTTGACAAAAACAGCGCCGTTTGTTGCGTGGGAGGGACTATGGGGGTTGACATTGTGCAAGATGGATGCCATACGGTCTCGTCCTACTTCCCGCCGGTAGCGGTAAAATCAGCTGCTGATACGCAATGTGCCGGTAAGTCCGGGCGAAGGAAGCGTGCTGTTAAAAAGATGAACCTTCAGCATGAGCTGGAGTTGAAGCACAACCAGAACTCGCTGACGTTTTTTGTACCCCCTGGCTTACTGGGGCCGTGAGCGCCGTCTGCATTTCGTACCGTCTGCTGAATTATGCCGACGCATGGGAGGTAATTCCACCTGAACAGCCGCTGGCATTTTCGAACCTGGAAGCGGGCAATTATACCCTTCAGCTGCGTGTGAGCGATGAGAACGGATATGTCGGAAGTGGTCAGGGAGATCTGGATTACGGTACATCCCCGTTCTGGCGGACCGGCTGGGCCATTGCCGGATATATTGCGCTGTTTTTTCTGGTACAGTTTCTGATTTTCAATGCATACCGCCGACGCGAAGCCCGCCGCAAGGAAGCTGCCCTTCAGGAGATGAAGATCAGTCAGAAAAAGGAGCTACAGGCGTATAAAATCGAATTTTTTACCAATGTGGCGCATGAGTTCCGAACCCCGCTTACGCTGATCAGCTCACACATTCATGCATTGATCGAGGAAAAAGCTTACTTCCGAAACCCCGCCTGCTCAAGGTGTACAACAGCCTCAAACTGAGAGAAGCTGGTACCGATCATGCAGTTCCGCAAGCTGGAGAAGGGCACGGAGCCTTTGAATATTCAGGAGACGGATCCTTGCAGCCTGATCCGGAGGTGGTATCCGACCTTGAGTTGCTGGCAGCACAGCGCAACATCCGCTGTACCGTTGACGGTTGTGAAAGTCCCTATCCTTCAGGACGGATGCCGACAAATTCCAAAGGATCATTACCAACCTGGTTTCCAACGCCATCAAGTACAATGTGGAGGGAGGCAGGGTAAATATCCGGATATCACGGCAGCCTGACCGGCTTACGGTAGAGGTACAGGATACGGGAATTGAATAAAGCCGGAGCTCCTGCCCAGTTTTGAGCCTTCGGCATCTCATCGGCCAAAAAGCGGGCAGTTTCCCGGGCTATCGCTCCACCGGTATCGGCCTGGCTGTTACCAAAGGACTCACCGAATTGCTGAAGGAATCCGTATCGAGAGTCAGCCCGGAACAGGAAGTACGTTTATCTGTACCTTTCCGGAAGTATTTCAGGTAAATACCGATGTCCCCTCAGCTCCGGCACTGACGTTACGGAACCGGATGCCTGGTTTATTGAAGAACCGGAGAGTGCCCTGCTCCTTCCGACCACCGTTCAATTGCGGAGAACCGTTCGCTGCTGCTGCTGGTGGACGATGATCCGGAAATTCTGTCGTTGTTGAAGGACTTTCTTCAGGAATCGTATAACCTGATATTTGCGGAAACGGGGTGGAAGCCTGGCAGAAAGTGCTTGCGCACAAGCCTGACCTGATCGTATCTGATGTGATGATGCCTGAAATGGACGGACGAATTGCGCCGCAGTTTGCGCGATAATCGGATACCAGTCACCTGCCCCTGATAATGCTTACGGCCAAAGCCGAGATTGAGACCGCATTGCCGGCCTGGAAAGCGGGAGCCGATTCATACATACCCAAGCCCTTCCATCCCGGAGCATCTGAGGGTGAGGATAGAAAAACTGCTTGAAGTGCGGCGGAATATCCCGGGCAATCGCTTCGCCGGCAGCGACGACAGCCTGGCGATGATCAAGGAGCTGCCCGACCCGTTTTTCCAGAAGATGCTTTCATATCGATGAGAACATTGACGATGAAACGCTTACCGCTGAAAAATTGTGCGACCGCATGGCCACACGCAGGTCATCCCTGTACGAAAAGACAAAATCGGCACTGGGTACCACCCCGCACGGTATGATCAACCAACGCAGACTGAGCAAAGCGGCAACTCTTCTGCTTTCGACCCAGTTAACAGTAAGCGAGATCATTGATCAGACGGGATTTTCCAGCCGTACCCATTTTTACGATCTGTTTGGCAAAGCTTACAACTGTTCTCCATCAGAGTATCGTCAGCGGGTCTGAGTGATTTTTGATTTTGGTCCCGATGGCTATCGGGAGCGGATTTTGGAATGTACCAATCCTGGAGATCACCCTTCGCAGGATAACAAGTGATTTTTGATTTTTTTACGCGCGAAGATCCCGCCATAGCGGGGCAAGCTGCTAAGGCGCAAAGATTGTTTTTTCTCCATTTTTCACACTCAAGTGCGATCTGTGACTACGTCGAATCAGTTTTATAAATCGGAAATTCTATAATCCACCACCTTCCTTGTCAGGATGAAATCTGAAATCCCTTGTCTCTTGCGGAAAGGATGAGGTTAAGGATGAGGTAGGAAGTAAGAAGTAGGAAGTAAGACTGCAAATCCCGCCTCCCCTTGTCACCCCGTCCTTTGTCTTCTTGTCCGTTTTTTTGGAAACTAAAGAATAATGTCCCAAAATCCAAAATCCGCCTTCCCCTTGTCACCCCGTCTCCTTGTCTCCTTGTCACTGTCTGAAGAGCATTCCTTATTCAGTGAGAAGTTCGTCCCTCGTCCCGGACCCTGAGCGTGCACCCTGAGCGGAGTCGAAGGGGAGCCGAAGGGCCGTCCCTCGTCCCTTTTTTGCGTCCCTCGTTTCTTAGTGAAAGGTTGAGGTTAAGTCTAAGGTTGAGGCTAAGGTTGAGGTTAAGGTTGAGGCTGAGGTTAAGAAATTATAGAAATCAGAAATTCTTTCAACCCCCAATTTCCTTGCCAGGGAAGGATTTTTAAATTCGCAATCTCTCGTTATCCGGCTATCGCCGTCTCCCGAGACAAGCGCAATCCAAAATCCGCAATCCCCTTATCACCCCGTCTCCTTGTCACTGTCTGAAGAGCATTTCTTTTCAGTGAGAAGTTCGTCCCTCGTCCCTTTTTTGCGTCCCTCGTCCCTTCTTCAACGTCCCTCGTCCCTTTTTTGCGTCCCTCGTCCCTTCTTCACTGATATTCTTCACATTCCGGACTCCGCCGGACAAGATACGGACTCTTCCGGACGCCATTTTCCGCAATCGATTGTAATTTTGGAAATGACAAAAAAACGGAACATCTCCCAGTCGGACAAGAACAGAGTTTTAGTTCATAAGGAGATTTAAAATCCAATATTCAGAAATTAATATACCTTATAATATGGACATTGCAAAACGTTTTCCTCAGAACCCCCTGCTTCGCCCTGCCGATCTGAAACCGGGCATCAAAGGAATGGAAATCACCTGTCTGCTGAACCCCGGGGTTTTCCGGTACAACGGAAAAGTGTGGCTGTTGCTGCGCGTAGCCGAGCGGCCGGCACAGGTTGAAGGGAAAATCAGTTTTCCGGTGTATAACAGTAAAGGAGAGATTGAAATCCTGAGTTTCGGTAAAGACGATCCCGACCTCGACGCTTCCGATCCACGGGTAATCAACTATAAGAAGAAAGATTACCTTACTACACTGAGCTATTTGCGACTTGTATGCAGCGACGACGGCATCCGTTTTTACGAACCGGAAGGATATCCTCCCATTTTCGGTAAAGGGGAGCTGGAGACCTTCGGCATTGAAGACTGCCGTGTGGCCACGATGGATGACGGCTTCAGCCTCACCTTCACCGAAGTTTCCGAATTTGGCGTGGGTGTCGGACTTATCCGCACCGGAGACTGGAAGAATTTCACCCGTGAGGGGATGATTTTCCCGCCCCACAATAAGGACTGTGCTATCTTTGAAGAGAAAATCAACGGGAAATACTATGCCCTGCATCGTCCCAGCAGTCCCGAACTCGGCGGCAACTACATATGGGTGGCTGAGTCGCCCGATATGATTCACTGGGGCAGGCACAAGTGCATCGCTACCTCCCGTCCTGACATGTGGGATTCGGCCCGTGTAGGCGCCGGAGCAGCCCCCATCCGTACCGAAAAAGGATGGCTTGAGATTTATCACGGTGCCAACAAAGACCATCGTTATTGCCTGGGCGCGCTGCTGCTCGACATCAACGACCCCACTAAAGTACTGGCGCGCAGCACCGAACCCATCATGGAGCCCTTACAGCCTTACGAACAGACCGGTTTCTTCGGGAATGTGGTATTCACCAACGGGCATTATATTGACGGCGACACCATTTATATGTATTACGGCGCCAGCGATGAAGTGATCTGTGGCGCCACCCTGTCGGTTTCCGAAATACTTTCCACCCTGATCTGACAAACGGTACACTATGAAAAACAAGCTGACAGCCGAATATCGCTTCTTCCTGTCGATGCCCCACAATATGCGGGTGCTGTTGATCACCAATATGCTTTACGCGCTGGTGCTGCCCGTGGTTGAGATATTTATGGCGGCCTACATCATGCGCTCCTTCGACGATACCGGTTTTGTGGCCATTTTTCAGGTAGCCATGTATACCGGCATCATCATTACCTCCCTTACCAACGGATTTCTGCTGAAACATTTTAAGGTGGCACATCTTTACAGTTTCGGAATACTGCTGAGCGGTATAGCCATGGTCGGGATGATGTTTGTAAAAGACATCGCCCTTCCGGGACTGATTGTTTCAGGAACGCTCATCGGAGCGGCATCCGGCTTCTTCTGGACCAACCGTTACCTGATGGCGCTGACCTCCACCGCGGATGAAAACCGAAACTACTTCTTCGGACTGGAATCCTTTTTCTTTACCGTATCCAACATTGCCGTTCCGCTGGTGATCGGAGCCCTGCTCGCATATATCGACGGCATGCAGTTTCTGGGCATTACCTTTGATGTGTATAAGGGCTACCGTATTGTTACCCTGGTCGTTTTCCTGATTACCATCCTGGCAACCTATTCACTGTCGCGGGGCAGGTTTGAAAATCCCGTACAAAAAGATTTTCTGTACTTCCGTTTCGACCGTTTGTGGAACAAGCAGATACTGCTGGCCGCGCTGAAAGGATTGGTTCAGGGCTTCCTGGTGACCGCCCCGGCCATGCTGATTATGAAATACGTGGGACAGGAAGGCTCGCTCGGGCTGATACAGGGTATCAGCGGCGGACTCACGGCCATCCTGATATACCTGCTGGGACGTTTCACCAAACCCAAACACAGGATTGCAGTATTCGGTTTTGGTATCACCCTTTTCCTCATTGGAACCATAGTGAACGGAATTGAGCTTTCGATGTTCGGAGTGATGGTATTTGTGCTTTGCAAGGTGTTTTTCCAGCCCCTGCACGATCTGGCCTATTACCCGATCATGATGAAGGTGATCGACGTGGTATCGAAAAAGGAAAACAGAAACAATTACGCTTACATCCTGAACCATGAATTCGGACTTTATGCCGGAAGGGTAATCGGACTTGGAATGTTTATTTTTCTTGCCTATGCCGTTTCGGAGACCTTCGCGCTGCGTTATGCCTTGATCATTGTTGCGGTACTCCAGATGCTGAGCATTCCGCTGGCTAAAAACATAATGAAAGAATCTTATGCTGAAAATCATGAAAGATAAAATATTTTTCGTTGCGGCATTGGCAATTGCCGTCGGGTTTTATTCCTGTACCACTGATCTGGGAGAGCCTGTTGCACAAACATCCATCCCCCGCATTGAGCAGATGCCACAGCTCCCTGCGCCTTTGAAAATCATCGACTGGAAGCAGAAAGCCCTGCAGTTCGACAGCCTCGCATTTGACTTTAACGCCACGACCCCCTATGCACCCTATATCTGGCTCGACAGCTCACGGCGCAACATCGACCAGGTAACCTACGGGCTTTATACCGTTATCGGGGATGTGCGTCAGCAACCGGGGAAGAACAACGGGGAATTCCACGAAGCACTCACCTCATTGAATGCATTGGTAAGCGCCGGTTTGATCGGGATAGACAAAACAAATCAGCACGGTTATAATTTCGTGAAGATGTCGCAGAACTATTTCAACAGCGACAACGGCTGGAACATTGTTATGAACAACACCAATCCGGAGGTTGCTTTGTTAGGGGGCGGTTACGGACGCGACTGGTGGTACGATGTGTACCCCAATGTACTTTATTACGGCGTGGCGGCATTGTTTCCCGGTGTTGAGAATACCGAAAACATTCAGCGCACGGTGGCTGAGCAGTTTTATAAAGCCGATTCGGTTCTGGGAGGCAATTACGATTATTCCTATTTCGATTATGCCCGGATGAAAGGGATGCGCAACCACATACCCTGGCAGCAGGATGCGGCCGGAGGTCATGCGTATGTCCTTTACTCGGCTTATCAGAAATTCGGCGACGAACGTTACCTTGAAGCTGCAAAACGTGCCACTGAAGCATTGGTAAATCAAAAGGAAAGTCGATTTTATGAGATACTTCAGCCGTTTGGCGCCTATACGGCCGCAAGGCTGAATGCCGAGAAGGGAACAAATTATGATATTACGCGCCTGCTTAACCATGCTTTTGACGGCTGCCAGTCAAAGGAAGGCCGTTACGGATGGGGGGTTATTGCCGACAAATGGGGCGATTTTGATGTATCGGGGATGCAGGGCAGCATTACCGACGGCGGCGGATACGGATTCTTTATGAATTCGGTAGCCATGGCCTGGCCGCTGGTGCCGCTGGTTAAGTATGAGCCTCAGTATGCCAGGGCTATAGGCCGCTACATGCTGAATGCTGTAAATGCCTCGCGGCTTTTCTATCCCGACCAGATTGAAGATAAATACCAGTGGTTGCCGGAAAAGAAAAACATCACCAACGGAATTATAGGATACGAAGGCGTGCGGAAAACGGATGACCTGAACAATCCCGCCCTGGCAGGTGTAAGTCCGGTCGCCATCGGCGATGGTCCCAAGTGGGTTGAAGGCCAGCCCGAAGAATCCATGTTCAGCCTCTACAGCACTTCCATTGCAGGGGTATTCGGTGCGATTGTTAATACCACGGATGTTGAAGGAATACTGATGCTTGACTGCAACGCTACCGATTTTTATGCATCTTATAATTATCCGGTTTTCCTGATCTACAATCCTTACGGCGAGGCCAGAACCATCAGCATTAACACAGATGGTTCGTCCGACCTCTTCGACATCGTTTCTCGCACCTATTTAGCCAGGAATCTTCAGGATACCGGAAGCATCGAAATTCCTGCCGGTGAGGCGGTGGTTATGGTGCAGCTAACTTCCGGAACCCGTCTGAAGGCCGAAGGCCGTAAAATAAAAGCCGGAGATTCAGTAATTGCCTACCGGTAAACTGTGATTGCCACATCGTGTTATTCAAAAAATAAGCACACATGAAAAAACTGATTCTACTATTGACCATCATCCTGTCGGCGGGCACCATGCTGGCCCAGCAGGTTGTGCAGGGAACCGTTACCGATGCGAAAACGGGGGAAACCCTGATCGGGGTGACGGTACAGATTAAGGGAACCACCTCGGGAACCATCACGGATATTGAGGGTCGCTATCGCCTGGAATCCGACAGGCTGAATGCCTCTTCGGTGATTGTGTACTCCTATATCGGGTACAAATCCGTGGAAGAAACCCTTGGTAGCCGTGCATTGGTCAACGTACGCATGCAGGTGGAGCAAACCATGCTCGATGAGGTGGTGGTGATCGGTTATGGTACCGCCAAAAAGCGTAACGTGCTGGGTGCCGTAACCCGCGTTGACAATACCGAGCTTACCCGCATGCCGGTTGCCGGCGTTGACCAGGCGCTTCAGGGAAGGGCCGCCGGGGTTCAGGTGACCCAGAATACCGGAGCTCCCGGAGAAGGCGTCGCGGTTAGAATCAGGGGAACGGGTTCCATTAATTCAAGCAATGCCCCGCTTTACATCGTGGATGGTATTGCTACCGCCGATGCGCTCAGAATACTGGCTCCGGGTGATATTGAAAACATTACGGTGCTTAAGGATGCTTCTGCTGCTGCCATCTACGGATCGCGCGCCAACAACGGAGTGGTGCTGATTACCACCAAAAAGGGAAAAGCCGGTAAAACGACCGTAACCTATCGCGGACAAACCGGGATTCAGCAGGCGGTCAGGCTTACGCCCATGGTCAATACACAGGATTATGTTACCATATACAACGAAGCGGCGGTCAACGATAACAAATATCTGCCTGCCGGTTTGCAGCGCAGCCTGATCAGCGCGGAGGATGCCGCCCGTTTTTCGGACATCAACTATGTGGATGAGTTGCTCCGGACCGCTCCGGTAAATTCGCACGAGTTTTCGGTTTCAGGCGGAAGTGAAAAAACAAACTACCTTTTATCGGCGTCGTTTTACGATCAGCGTGGAATCATTAAAAATACCGGTTATACCCGCGGCACCGCGCGTCTGGATGTTACAACGGAAGCAAGTCCCTGGCTTACGGTGGGCATCAGCATGCTGGCCGGACTTTCCGACAACGATATCATCGGCAGTTCGGGCGACGGTTACGGCGGTAACGGGGGAAGTGTGGTCAGGTATGCCTTCTTCAGGAATCCGGCCATCCCAATTCAGTTTGAAGACGGAACCTATGTTGACCGGCCGGCGGAATATTTCGGGGCACAGGTCTTTGATTCTTACCTCGGTGACGGGTACAATCCCATCGGGATGGCAGAATATAACGACAATAACCGCAAAGACGACAGCTATCTGGGCAAGGCATTTTTTACGGCAGCCATCACCGATAAACTCAAATTTACGACCAATCTGGGGATGGATTACCGGAATACCACAAATCGCCGTTTTAATCCCTCCTGGGGAACGCTGAACCGCATCAACGCAAAGAACAGCCTGAGTGTCGGCAATGAGCGCATGGCAAACTGGACGGTGAATAACTTATTGAATTACGAAACTGCGTTCGGCGAAAAGCATAATTTTTCTGCTATGGCCGGTTTTGAGGCCATCCGTAATCAGGGAAGGGGCCTTTATTCCAGCGATATGGATTTCCCCGTACAGCAGGAAGAACTGATCTTTATCGGCAACGGACTGGGTGAAAAAATCACCAGTCAGAACGAGTATAGCTCTGCCCTGGCTTCATTTTTCGGCCGTGTCAATTACGAATACAACGGCCGGTATTACTTCTCGGGGACCATCAGGAGGGATGGATCCTCGAGATTTACCGGCGACAACAAATGGGGAACGTTTTTCTCGGCTTCCGCCGGATGGATTCTGAAGGAAGAAGATTTCCTGAAGGATGTTGACTGGCTGCAGAACCTCAAACTGAGGGCCGGATATGGTGCCATCGGAAATCAGGAGATAGGGCTGTACGCATACAGCGACCGGATTTCGCCCTATTTCAACTATCCTTTCGGAGGAGTGCCGGCTTCGGGCTATGCACAAACAGCCCTTGGCAACGAAAAACTGAAATGGGAAACCAGTTACCAGTATAATGCAGGCATTGATGCGGAGATATGGAAGGGTGCCCTGGCGTTCTCCATCGACTACTTCTATAAAGTTACCGCTGATATGCTGGTGAAAGCCCCCAATCCTCCTTCTACCGGAAATGCCGATGCTGCATGGATCAACAGCGGCTCGGTACTGAATACCGGGGTGGAGCTGGAAGCCATCTACCGTAAAAACAAAAAGGATTGGGGTTATTCGGTTGGAGGAAATGTCGCATTTCTGCACAACGAAGTGCTTGAACTGGATGCCCCGCTGTTTGGCGGAAGGGTGGAATCGGGAATCAATGCCACCCGCACCGAGGTGGGACAGCCCATCGGCGCGTTCTACCTGCTCGAAATGGAAGGCATATTCCAGAATGAAACGGAAGTGCTGCTGTCTGCCCTTCCGAAGGGCGGAAACATCCGTCCCGGTGACGTTAAGTTTAAAGATCAGAACGGTGACGGGGAGATTGACAACAACGACCGGGTATTTATGGGCAGCGCCATTCCGAAGTTCACCACGGGCATCAACCTGAACGCTTATTACAAGGCGTTTGATGTAAACCTCTTCTTCCAGGGTGCATTCGGACATAAGATTTACATGCAGGTAAACCAGGATATTGAAGGATTTTACCGCGGATTTACCGTAACGCAGCGTTATTTCGACGAGCGCTGGACGGGGGAGGGAACATCCAACACCCAGCCCAGGCCGGCATGGACTGCCAAATCGAACAACGCCAGGCCTTCCAGCCGCTTCCTTGAAGACGGATCCTATTTAAGACTCAAAAACCTGCAGGTAGGATATACCTTCAGCAATAGTCTGCTGGAAAGGCTGAAAATGGAAAAAGCAAGGGTATACCTTTCGGGTACCAACCTGCTCACCTTTACGGCTTATCCGGGACTTGATCCGGAAATGACCGTCAGCGACAACTCAAAGGATGAAGGTGACCGGGCCGGTGGTATCGACTGGGGAACCTATCCTTCGGCAATGACAATCATGCTGGGAATCGATATAACCTTTTAATCCGCGAAGGCCATGAAAAAAAGATATATTACTTCAGAAACTGATAACGGTAAAATGCGTAATCCGGCATCCCGGTTTATGCGGATGGTGGCAGCATTGCTACTACTGCTTCCGGTTGCAGCTTGTACCGATTTCCTTACGGAAGACCTGAAAGGCGATTTTGCCTCGGATACCTTTTTCCAGAACGACAAGCAGGCCATTCAAGCCATTAACGGTGTATACAATGCCATTGCATTCAACAGTTTCAACAATGCAATCTGGGTTTTTGGTGATGTGGCTTCCGATGATGCGGTAAAAGGCGGAAATCCGGGCGACCAGGCAGAAATCACCTACATCGACGAGTTTTTCGCCGACGCCAATAACGGTATCATCAACAATTACTGGAAGTTTGCTTATGAGGCCATTGCCCGGGCAAATAATGTAATCGCCAATGTTCCGGCTGTGGAGATGGATGAAATCCTCAGGAACCGGATCATCGGGGAGGCCAGGTTCATCCGGGCATATACGTATTTTAACCTGGTCAACGTTTTCGGGAAAGTTCCCTTGAAGCTCATGCCCCAACTTACACAGGAAACCATTCATGTTCCCCTGAGTGAGGTTCCGGCCATCTATCAGCAGATAGAAAAAGACCTGAACGACGCCGCTGCGGTGTTGCCGGATTCTTATGGTTCAACCGATGCCGGGCGCGTTACCCGAGGAGCGGCGCTTGGTTTGCTGGGCAAAGTCAGCCTGTACCAGAACAAGTGGCAGGAAGCTGTTAACTATTTCCACCAGCTTGAAAACCTGGGCGTTTACGGACTGCTTGACAACTATTCCGACAATTTTAAGGTGGCCTTTAAAAACAACAAAGAAGCCATTTTTGAAATCCAGCATCTTACGGGTCAGAATCCCTTTATGGGGAATGCCCTGAACCAGTGGTTTGCACCTGCAGCCGAAGGAGGGTATTACTTCAATGCCCCTACCCAAAGCCTGGTGAATGCTTTTGAGATAAGCACCACCGGAGAAGCCGACCCCCGCCTCGATGCCAGTATCGGACGCGACGGACAGCCCTGGCTGAACGGAGAAATATTCAGCGCTGCGTGGTCGCCGACAGGCTTCCTGACCAAAAAGCACCAGCAGCCCTTGTCGGAGGTTCCTTCCTCCCTGAAAGGCGACGGGGACCTGAATTACACCTACCTGCGTTATGCCGATGTGTTGCTGATGAAAGCCGAGGCGTTCAACGAGCTGAATAATGCCGACTCGGCCCGGGCAAACCTGAATAAGGTAAGGCAGCGCGCCCGGAACAGCTTTGATGGAAACGCACCGGCCGATCTGCTTGCGGATGTTACTACTTCGAACAAGGATCAATTGCGTACAGCCATTCAGAAGGAACGCAGAACCGAACTTGCCCAGGAATTCCACCGCTATTTCGACCTGATGCGCTGGGGCAAAGCCGTTGCTGAGGCAGCGCTGGGTACCGATTTCAACTTTGAAGCAAAAAGGTATCAGCCGATACCGCAAGCCGAAACCGATGCCAATCAGGCCATCCCGTAAGGGTAATCCCCGGAAAGGCATACACGACTTTTTAATCTTGAATTTCAATTAATTAATCAACCTAATCAATAACCCTAAAACCAAAGTAAAATGAAAAACCTGATGAAACTGCACACCCTGCTGCTTATGCTCTTCGTAAGTACTGCCCTGATCCTCGGATCGTGTAAGGACGACGACGATGACATCGTAGAAGGCGACAAAACAGAACTGAATGCGCTGATTGCACAGGCTGAAGCCATTGCCGCAGCAGCCACAACAGCCGATTATCCGCAGTCAGCCATTGACGCGTTTAAGGCAACGCTTCAGACAATAAAAGATGCAGCTGCCACTAAACTCACTCAGACGGAAATCAATAACCTGATCGTGAATCTGAATAATGCAATGGGAACCTTTAATTCACAGGCATACGGGTATATTGACGAGTCGTTGTACCTGAATGCCGGCTGGAATTTTGATGAAGGAACCGGTACTACTGCAACGGCATTTTCATCTACTGCACATGTGGCAACCTTTAAGAAGGGATGGACTACTTTATTAGGTGCATCAGCTGAATTGCCTGTATGGGTTGATGGTGTAAAAGGAAAGGCTATTTATCTTGATAATGGAGCTCACCTTGAAGTGCCATATTCACCATTGTTTCTTCCTGCAGACATAACCATTTCAGCATGGATAAAGAATGATGTAAAGGGTTGGGAGAACAATGTTATTGTTTCACAAAACTACTGGTGGGGTTATAAGTTTGCAACCCAATCTGCTGGAAAACCTTTATTCACCGAACGCATTAATGCCACCACTGTTCAGGATTTTGACGCAGCAAGCGGTGAAGTTACTCCACTTGTATGGACACATGTTGTAGTTGCACTCAACAGTACAGCTAAAACACTTTCGTTTTATATTGATGGCGTGAACGTCCAGACTTATACGGAATTAGATGGTGTAGGTCCACTGACTCGAACCCTTTCATTTGTTGATGGTCCAAACACCTACACGGCACAACCATTTTTAATCGGATCATTTGCTAATGATGATGAAATAGCTTTACATCCGGACAATTTTAGCTGGATTAGTAATGATAACGTAGGTTCTTTCAAAGGTGCGATCGATGAATTGAAGATCTACAACATCGCGCTCACCGACGGACAGGTATCCAAACTCTATAACGACGAAAAACCGTAATTGGTTGGTTGGTTAATATAGTGTGTTTGAAGGATGGGCCCAACTGAACCGGTTTGCCGGAGGCAGGTTGGGCCTTCCTTTTTTAATCCATTGATGATTTTACGATGAAAAACAGATATCTCGTTCCCATTATAGCCCTCCTGGCTTTTCCGGGGTTCTCCCAGACCGGGCAACTGAACATCAGCCGCA
>JAMLHF010000035.1 GCA_023957275.1 Lentimicrobium sp.
GAACAGTTTTGGATGCTTTGCTTCAGACACCGTGCATGTCGGGCTTTATCCGGCTCCATCACTCGATACCACCAACCTCATCCTATCCCCCACCACCTGCGGCGGCAGCACCGGCGCCATACGCGGGCTAACAGTCAGCGGAACTGAACCCATTGTCCTTGAATGGAAGAACAATGCCGGAACGGTTTTATCAAACGAAGAAGACATTTTTAACCTGCCCGTTGGCAATTACTACCTGTGGGCTACCGATGGTAATGGGTGCAACAACCTGGTTTCGCAATACACCATCAGCGATGCCGGCGATGTGCTGATTGCTTCTGTTTCTCATTCAGATTCCTACTGCGGTCAGAACAATGGCAGCATTACCATTACCGCCGTAAGCGGTTTGAGCGATATGCTGGAATACTCTATAGATAATGGCACCACATGGTACAGCAATGAAGGCTTGTTTGGAGGGCTTACCCCGGGATTGGATTATGATGTCCGGGTAAGGGTTCCGGATGGCTCTGGTTGTGAAGCTGTATATGCCTTCAATCCGGTAATGATTGATGATTTCTCCGGGCCGCAGGTAATTGCCTCCGCGGAACCCGCTACCGGCAGCAACGCCAATGGAAGTATTACCCTCTCCGCTTCAGGGTTTGGCAACCTTGCATTTAGCCTGAATGGCGGTACACCGCAAACTTCAAACGAATTCACAGGACTAATTGCCGGAACCTACACCTGGCGCGTAGAAGATGAAAACGGTTGCTTTACCGAAGGCAGTATTGACGTAGGACAGGAAGCTGGATTCACAATTTCAGCCATTGCCGGCAATTCAGCTGTGTGCCTTGGCAATGCACCCATTGCCCCTTTGCTTATTGAAAACTTTACCGGTGTTCAGGCTTTTACAGCCACGCTTGAATACGATGCAACGCTGGTCAACTGCGAAGGTTTCCGGCCCGGAAGTGTTCATCCACTGCTTGAAGCCAACCTTATTGCTGAAGTCTATCCTGCCTCACAGCGCATTGTTGTCACCTGGTCGGGCAGCGCGCCCTTAACCCTTACAGGAACAGTAACTGTGCTCGATCTGGCATTCAGTGCCACGCAGGCGGGCAACAGCTTCCTTACCTGGGATCAGGCACCGGCAGCCACATGGTTTACCGGCGAATACGGCAGTATTGAACCGGAGTTTCAGATCGGGCAGATACAGGTAAATAATCCACCTGTGCTGGCGCAGCAGTTTCCGGAAAACGTATGCGAGGGTGAGCTGGCCTGGCTATCCGCATCAGCCACGGGCAATGAACCACTAACTTATCAATGGACTTTACCGGATGGAAGCACCAGTCAGAACTCTTCATTGATATTTTTTGATGCCTCAACAACCCATTCAGGACAATACCAGGTAAAGGTAAGCGATGCCCTTGGCTGCAGCGATTCCACCCTGCTCACCCTGCAGGTTACGCCCAATCCCCGCGACTGGTTTTTACAGGATACCATTTTGTTTGAAAACCAATACCTGCTTGCCGGCCCTGCGGGTTATGCCTCCTACCGCTGGAGTACCGGCGACACCATGCCCGAAATCACCGTAAACACCGAAGGGCTCTACACCCTGCAGCTTACCACACACAACTTATGCGCAGGAGCAGATTCCACCTACCTCAAAATGCTGGAAGCCGAATCACCTTTTCTTGTTCCCAACGCCTTCACCCCCAACGGCGATGGGCTGAACGACACCTTCCGGCCGGTTGCCACCGGAGATCTGATCAGGCAGTTCAGCATGGTTATTTATAACCGCTGGGGGCAAAAGGTATTTGAAACATCCGATCCTTCTATTGGCTGGGATGGGGAGGATGCTCCGGCGGGGGTGTATAGCTGGGTGATCAGTTTTTCGGATATGGTTGGGAAGGTTGCGAAAATAAAGGGGAGTGTGACTTTGGTGAGGTAACTCCATAACCGTCTTTCAACGAAGGAGGAACCTCAACAAGGGGATTACTCTATTTCATCAGATTTCTCGCTGCGCCCGAAATGACGGGCCGTTTTCTTAAGAGAGGAAGGGAGCGGGTGGCGGCTGATCAGAAACAGGTGACTGCTTAGCCGCCACCCGCTTCAGTCTATTACCAACAGGCAAGCAGTCATTCCGACGAAGGAGGAATCTCAATCCGGCAATGAGAGGAAGCAAGCGATGGAGGATGAGGAGCCACCATATGACCTTCAGCACAAAAACTGATTAACAATAGCATCCCATCGTAATTTTTATTATTTTTGAATATCAATTAAACCATTTATTGCAAATGAACCTGCAATACCTTACCGAAAGCATTCATCTACTGCCTGTTTGCAGTATATTGATTATTTCGGGGGGGGGGGTATTGCAACACGGATAACTGTTGCCAAAGCCTGCTAAAACAATGCATTTGTTGCATAGGCAGAGCCATGCAATTTTCGGGTTATCTGAAGAGATTCCCTCCTTAATTTTGGTTTAATCTGTATGTTTTTGTTTCAAAAGTATTAAACCAATAAATTTATTAATTATGAAGAAGTTCGTATTAATTTTAATGTCATTTTGCGCATTTTCAATAATGGCATCTGCTCAGTTTCAGGTTACAGTAAAATTGGAGGGAGATTGTGTTCAGCCGGATCAAGATACCTACTATGTTGTAAGATTCTATGTCTACAATAGTAACACTAATAATCTGGTTGAAACTCAAACCGTTTCAGTTTTAACAACTTATTCAGGCAATCCTGTTAACTTAACTACCCAATTCAGCAGTTTTTGCACTGCCGATAACACAAAGATTTACAAGATTTACGCTGAAGCTGCCAAGGTTTATCTCAACCCGCTAACTGAGATTTGTTACGGCAAAAAATGGACATCTCCACTATATTCTTGCGATGATTTCATTTTCGGAAGTCCAATAGACATTGGAGTCATTACCTTGGAATAAAACCATGAGTTATAAGTCATCAAGTCTTATCCTTTTATTTGTTCTGGTTCTGACAAGGCTATCAATTTGTCAGAACCAGGCAAATAACTGGTTTTTAAATAATTGGGATGGTGCCGGAGTCAGCTTTAATACAGGAGCAGCCATAGCAATTACAAATAATGCCATAAAATCTTTCGGGAATGGAGGAACAGCTTCCATTTCTGACACAAATGGAAACGTACTGTTTTATTCCGATGGATTGACCATATTCAATAAGAATGATGAAGTTATGACTAATGGTTCAGGACTTGATGGTGACTATGGCGGCTCTCAACCGGTGGCTATTTGTGAAATGCCTGGATATTCAAATTTATTCTATGTTTTTACCATTGGTAGTGAAAATGTATCAAGTGGATTAAAATATAGCATAGTTGATATACTGGGTGATAATGGTAAAGGTGTTGTGATTTCAAAGAATATAACGCTTAATACTGCAATATGGGCAAGGGATAAGATTGCAATCGCAAAACATTCAAACAACCGGGATTATTGGATTGTAACCCGCATAATAAACTCAGATTATTATGCATCGTTCTTGCTTACACCAAATGGCATATCTGATTCACCCATCCTAAGTAAAGCACGTTTCATGGAGATAACAGGATTATGGAGAGGCCCGTTAAAGTTTTCACCCGATTTCAAAAAATTGATATCAGCTCATAGACATTTGGGGCAAATTGTAAATGGATCTTTTGAAGTGAGCAATTTTAATAACTCAACTGGCGAAATCGATTTTCAATTTTCCATTAAAGAATTCACCGGATCTGTTAATGATTTTCCGGTTTTAGGAATTGAAATATCGCCAGATTCAAAACTCCTCTACGTTAGTTTTTTAAGAACAGACAATATTGCAAATCCTGACCATTACACATGGATTTATCAATATGATTTAACTCAAAGTGATTCTTTATCCTTCTTAAATTCCCATATACCAATTACTACCACAGCAAGTGTTGCAGGATTGCAACTTGCCCCCGATGGAAAAATTTATGGAATAAAATTCTCATTCCAGCCTGGTAGCGACACGCTGTTTGGTTACCTCGACAGAATTGAAAATGTTTGGGAAAGAGGGCCATTCTGTAATTTTGTTGAAAATGCAGTGAGCTTACTGGGCCGAAAATCATACGATAATCTCCCCAACTTTCCACAACATTTACTCTACCGCTTCATCTGGCAAGGCGGCCCCTGTGCCAAAACACCCTATATATTTACCCATCGTTTTATACCTGAACCCCAAAGCATCACCTGGAATTTTGGCGATGGACAAACTTCGCAGGAACATAATCCGGTACATGTGTTTCAACAGGGAGGCACCTATGAGGTACAAGCGTATGTGGTTTATCCTGATGGAAGAATCGAAGAAACCTCGCGTGAAGTAGAAGTGCTTCCTGCTCCCGAACCCGATTTAGGCCCCGACCGGTTGATGTGTTCCGCGCAACCCATTACCCTGGATGCAGGTGGTGATTACGACCGTTATAACTGGAACGGTGCATTTACCCCCGGGCAAAGAACTTATGTGGTTAGTGATACCGGCACCTATTGGGTAAGAGCCATGAACAATTTTGGCTGCTTTGCTTCAGACACCGTGCATGTCGGATTATTCCCACCTCCTGTAATTGACGAAACCAACCTTATCCTCTCCCCCACCACCTGCGGTGGCAGCACCGGCGCCATACGCGGGCTAACAGTCAGCGGCACCCAGCCTATTGCCCTTGAATGGAAAAACAATGCCGGAAATGTATTGTCAAACGAAGCTGACATTTATAACCTGCCCATTGGCAATTACTACCTGTGGGCTACTGATGGCAACGGGTGCACAAACCTGGTGTCGCAATACACCATCAGCGATGCCGGCGATGTGCTGATTGCATCTGTTTCTCATTCAGATTCCTACTGCGGTCAGAATAATGGAAGCATAACCGTTACCGCCGTCAGCGGTTTGAGCGATATGCTGGAGTACTCCATAGACAATGGGGATAACTGGCAAAAACGAAGACTTGTTGAAGGGCTGAACCCGGTTTTGGATTATGATGTCCGGGTAAGAGTTCCGGATGGCTCTGGCTGTGAGGCTGTGTATGCCGGCAATCCGGTTTTAATTGAAGATTTCTCCGGGCCGCAGGTAATTGCCTCCGCGGAACCCGCCACCGGCAGCAACGCCAACGGAAGTATTACCCTCACCGCTTCGGGATTTGGCAACCTTACCTATAGCCTGAACGGCGGCACGCCTCAATCTTCAGGCGAGTTCACGGGATTAATTGCAGGAACCTACACCTGGCGTGTAGAAGATGAAAACGGATGCTTTACCGAAGGCAGTATTGAAGTAGGACAGGAAGCTGGATTCATCATTTCGGCCATTGCCGGCAATTCAGCGGTGTGCCTCGGCAATGCGCCTGTTGCCCCTTTGCTTATTGAAAACTTTACCGGTGTTCAGACTTTTACAGCCTCGCTGGAATACGATGCCACGCTTGTTAATTGCGAAGGTTTCAGGCCCGGCAGTGTGCATCCGCAGCTTGCAGCCAACCTTATTACTGAAGTCTATCCGGCCTCACAGCGCATCGTTGTTACATGGTCAGGAAGTGCGCCCTTAACCCTCACGGGAACAGTAACCGTGCTCGATCTGGTATTCAGTGCCACGCAGGCAGGCAACAGCTTCCTTAAATGGGATCAGGCGCCGGCTGCTACCTGGTTTACCGGTGAATACGGCAGCATTGAACCGGAGTTTCACATCGGAAACATACAGGTAAACAATCCGCCTATGCTGGCACAGCAGTTGCCGGTAAACGTATGCGAAGGCGAGTTGGCCTGGCTAACCGCTCCGGCTTCAGGAAATGAACCTTTTATTTATCAATGGACTTTACCGGATGGAAGCACCAGTCAGAACTCTTCATTGATGTTTTTTGATGCCTCAACAACCCATTCAGGACAATACCGGGTAAAGGTCAGCGACCCTCTTGGCTGTAGCGATTCCACCATGCTCACCCTGCAGGTTACTCC
This sequence comes from Lentimicrobium sp., assembly GCA_023957275.1. Taxonomy (GTDB): domain Bacteria; phylum Bacteroidota; class Bacteroidia; order Bacteroidales; family Lentimicrobiaceae; genus Lentimicrobium. Next base: position 5,958 of record JAMLHF010000035.1, read on the forward strand.
GAATCCCGCTGACTGGTTTTTGCAGGATACCATTTTGTTTGAAAACGAGTACCTCCTTGCCGGCCCCGCGGGTTATGCCTCCTACCTGTGGAGCACCGGCGACACCCTGCCCGAAATCACCGTAAACACCGAAGGGCTCTACACCCTGCATCTCACCACCCACAACCTATGCGCGGGAGCTGATTCCACCTACCTTAAAATGCTGGAAGCAGAATCACCTTTTCTCGTCCCCAACGCCTTCACCCCCAACAACGACGGCCTGAACGACACCTTCCGCCCGGTAGTAGATTACGAAAGGGTGCGCATGTTCAGCATGATAATCTACAACCGCTGGGGGCAACTGATCTTCGAAACCACCAACCCGGCTGAGGGCTGGGATGGGAAGGATGCTCCGGCAGGGGTTTATAGCTGGGTGATTACTTATTCGGATATGGTGGGGAAGGTTGTGAAGATGAGGGGGAGTGTGACCTTGGTGAAGTAAAACCTTCCCCTACCCTCTCCTCAGGTTAATGCCATTTGGCATTACAAAGAAATAGCGCGGTGCGATATTATTGTAACAATAGCATACATTTTATCCCCTTTTTTGTATTATATTTGTACAAATTTTCCAAAAGCAATGATAATCAGAAAAGCATTTCCCCTTCTTGCCAGGCATCTTTCGAAAAAACAAATTACTGTAATCACTGGCCTCAGGCGGGTTGGTAAGTCTACCGCTCTGAATTATCTTCTTGATCAGGTTCCACATAAAAATAAACTTTACCTTGACTTTGAAAGAATCGAGAACAGGGCATTATTTAATGAAGATTCCTATAAAACGATTGAGCGTGGCCTGGAATTCCTCGGATTGGATCTGAGCAATTCCCCTGTTTTGGCACTTGATGAAATACAACTGGTGCCTAATAGTACCAGCGTAATCAAGAGCCTTTATGATTCTTTTGATATTAAGATTTTAGCTACCGGTTCGAGCTCATTTTATTTAAAAAATCATTTTTCTGAAAGTCTGGCAGGTCGCAAACAAATATTTGAATTGTGGCCGCTGGATTTTGAAGAATATTTGCTTTTTAATGATGCAGATATTCGCAAATTGAAGGATGCATCTCTTATAGATTTTCATCAGGTGTTTTATGAGTATTATAATCACCATTATGAGCATTATATTAAATATGGAGGATTTCCTGAGGTAGCATTGACACATGATCCCGAAGATAAAATCAACTACCTGAAGGACATTCTGAACTCCTATATTGAACTTGACATAAAGCTGCTATCAGATTTTTCAGCCAGTGATGGGTTGTATAAATTAATCAAACTTCTGGCAAACAGGGTTGGAAGTCGTGTTGATTATTCAAAGATAGCTGCAATCACCGGTCTGAACCGCCATAAGGTGAAAGAATATATCAACCTGCTGGAATACACCTACTTCATTCGATTGGTTAAACCTTTTACATCAGGTATTGATAAAGAAGTAAGCAAACAGGCAAAGATCTATTTTACCGACAACGGGTTATTAAATATAACGGGCACGTTGAGTAGCGGTGCTATATTTGAGAACGCAATATGTGGGCAACTTTCATTAAGAGGTGATTTGAATTTTTCTTTGAAAAATCATCAGGAACCGAAATAGACTTTATACTTGACCAGCAAACAGCCTTTGAGGTAAAAGAAACCTGTACGGCTTCAGACCTTAAAACTCTTGAAGCAAGAGCTGCAATGGTTGATTTGAAAAATTATAGACTTATAGGTCGTTATCCTCCACTATCTGGTTTCAGAAACTTTATCTGGGGAGGGAGTATTTATTAAATCGTGCAGGAATTTCAGATAAACGGATAACTTGCCCCCTGCACCGGTAGAATTATCTGATAATTACCCCATGAGCTTAAAAAAATGCTGACTTGAAAGGGAGTGTAGCCCTGAATATAAAAGCACCTCCAACCCCGGCTTCTCATGAATTCTGCCGGGGTCGGGCTTTGCCCTCTTAGTGATGGTATAGAAAGAATGTGCCAACGGGGATTTATTTGCCGGGTAATAAGTTATTCGGATATAAAGGGGAAAGGAATGAGGCTGAGGGTTTTGGTGTGTATAAACATATAGATCAAAGCCCTTGAAGGCTGACAGTTATGTTTGTAATTGAATGCCTGATATTTTAGAAATTATCATGCACAAGGCAAAATTCCGGAAACCCGAACTCTACCATTTAGTAACTTTGCTGCTTTCTTCCATTTTTGGCAACCAGGCTTTATTATATAAATTCCGGAAGTTAAATGAGATATATTAACTTGACCATTTTCCATAAATGGCTGTGAATGAACTATCCGGCCATGGCAATCATAAATTTGCAAGTTGGTATAGCTTTTGGCTATAATATTTATGACTTCGTTTGCCGGATTTGGATAAAACAGCACCTCTTCAGAATTCATCGAATTACCGGGTTGATCTATACCAGTGGCTAAAAGGTCAAAACGCATGATCATGCCACTATTACTTGCACTCCAGCCAATTGTTTCGTCAATAAAGCAAGTAGCAGTAGTACGCTGATAAAGCCATGGCCAATATAATGCCCTTCATAAACAACTGTAAATGACTCACCTCCATTGTGCGATATTGCCGCCAAATCCCCATCGATGGTTGCTATGGCTGTTTTTGAATCCACCATTTTAAGATATATGACATTCTGCGGCAAATAGACAGATGATGTATTCCAGGTTACCGCACTTCAACTTGTGAACCTGATGGTTTTGTCGTTCAGGCCTATGATACCATTCAAGTTATCATCAAAACTTATACTTACAATTGTACCGGAACTTCCATAATCAATTTCAGACCAGGTAATTCCACCATCTTCCGTTTTAAACATTACGCCCAATTCCATGGAATTCACTGCAGGCAGTGCTCCTGTTAAGCTGTCTGTGAATACTAACAGCAATAAGTAGTGTAACCTGTTATAGCGGACTGACATCCTCCCATAGGCTTCTCATCTGTTGATTTTATAACACTGCATGTGCTTCCACTGATAAAATTGGTGATCATCAGGGATGCTAAGCCACTTTACATATTTCTCGATCTTCCCCGGTAGAGCCTATGTGCCAGTTTAAACCCCCATCAGTTGTTTTATAGATCACATTTCCCTGAATACTGTAGTAGTTTCTGTCATAAAGGCTATATCAAATATATTATAATAATGAAACCAGGGTGGATCAGATATGGAATCAAGCGTCAGGTCCAAGATATGAATCCTGCCATGTCTCCCCCCCATCATTTATTAGTAATTAATATAACTGCCCAACGGCTTTATACCTCCTACAAAGCCATTCAAAGAATCTTTAAGGGAAATAGACGGAATAATTAACAAAAAATTGTTACCGGTGAGCAGATTCTCAAAGCTTTCACCGGCGTCAATTGTTTTTCTTAAAACTGGTCCGGTTCCGACAACTACACAAACATCAGGATTTGGACAGGAGAAATTTTCAAACGATTCATTAAAGAGATAAAATGGCTTATCATTCCAGGTTTGTCCACCATCATTTGTACTATAGAAATGGCCGTAATTAAGCACATACCCTGTCAGAGAATCGAAAAACTGCATGCTCTCAGTTCCATAATAACTACTGTTACTGTAACCTAGAATGTGGGTGGTCCATGAATTTCCTCCATCTTCTGAGTGAAAGGCTGGCGCATAAAAGCTATAGGGGCCAGCAGGAAAAGTACCAGCTCCAATCCAGATGTCATCAGGCCCAAGCACTTCCATGGATGTTATATATTTAACTTCCGAAGGAACATTTACATTTATCCAGGTAAGTCCTCCATCATCTGACCGCTTTAATACTGGTTCTTCCGGATTAAGCCCCCCATACCCTGAAATATAACCAGTTTGTGGATTTGCAAATTTTATCACATCATACAAAATCTCTTCATTGGTATTGAAGCTTATATTTTGCCAGGACTGACCACCATCACCTGTTTTTGAGAGTAAGCTGTACCGGCCAATAACAAAACCGAGCGTGTCGTTATAAAAATAAGACCCTTTTACATCACCCCATATGTGAATTACCTGGTAAGTCCATGTAAGTCCTGCATCAACAGTAGTAAACAAGCACCTTCCATTTCCAATAAAGCCCTTGTTATTGTTAATAAAATTTACATTACTGATCTGTTTTCCTTCCAGTAATGCATGCTTTGGCAGTGATTCCCAAGTGAGTCCCCCATCAATAGTTCGCATCAGCGTTTGATCCCCTACAATATAACCAGTATCCACAGATGGAAATGAAACATCTAAAATATTCTGGAATGTAGGCAGAGGATTCTGTAATGTCCATCCTTGCGCATAAGAAAGTAGCATTAATAAAACTAAAGAAATAGTTGTAATTAGTTTTTTAATGGGTTTTTCAGTAATTGATGTGCTACGATAAAAATTGAGACAGTCTGAAATAGAAGAAGTCAAGGTTTTTAGCTCCTCTATTAGTGTTAAGAAATTGTTGAATGATACTATTGTTTGATTCTGCAATTGCATTTGTAGCACCAGTATAGAAATAGTTAAGAATGTGGCCCATATGTCTTTCAACTAGTGATTTAAAGTTCACTAATTCAGTAATATCAGCTTTTTCGACAAGGTTTATCCATTGGATTAGTTTAGTTTTAATTGCCTGTAAAGCTTTGATTTTATCTGATTTGTCCATTTCTTTATCGATAATATTGTCGTTCGAGTACCATGTTCTAAACTGACAGATTAATTCATACGCGGTTTCGATGTCTGGATAATGTTTAAAAAGTAGTGTTGCTCTGTGTTTCTGGCTCAATGACCAATCATCTTTTCTTTTATACAGCAGATATTGGCTTCTTGCCAATAATTGCCTGTGGCTTTCATTGTTTGAGAGTTTTGTTTCCGTATATTTAAAAGTCAATTCCGGATTCTTTTTTCTTTCAGATTTATAGGCTTCATAAGCTTCACGGCGTTGGGTAAGTAGTTTTTGACGATAATAGATTCGAAGGTCTTGTAAAGCATCAAAAGCATGTTTGAGTACATGAAATTTATCGGCAACCTGGGCAGCATTCATAAAATTTTCACGTCCAAACCAGTCATAATTCGATGCCAGGTCCCTGGTTAATATTCTTACACTAAATAATTGATCACCAAACTTTTTCATTGATTGAGTTAACAATGCACTTTTAGTTGTTGAAGCCATCAATGCTATTTTACCGGTTTGTCCATTGGTTAATAGAGTATAGAATTCGCCGTTGATATACTTTTCATCAACCGCCATATGTTCACCTATATTTTCTGGTTTAAGAATCGGAACCTCTATACAGTTTTTCTCTTTGGGAACCCTATCATCTGGTAACTGAATGTCGTTCTCATGTAAGGATTGTTGTACCTGATCCGTAGTAAAATCGCTCAGATGGTTTTTATACCAGTCATGCAATTTCTTCTTGTCGACCCCTAAAACTATAGAGACTGTGCTAAATGTGATGGGATGGCTATCAAAGAGTTTCTTTTTAAAAAAGCACCGAAAGCTTTAGTTGCCATGGTGCCTGATGCGGTATATTCGTATTCATTATGGTAACTCTTGCTTTCTGCATCTGAGCTGTACTTCAGCTTCCATCTGCGTCGGCGAAGGTGTATGTAACAGTGCTTTCCTTTCAATGGAAAACTTTGCAAGGTAGTCGAGTTTAAAAATCCATTTAATACCACGTCTTTGCCCTTTAAAGCCGATGGTATACAGCATTCTTTCTCTTGATAAAGAAGTAAGCAAACAGGCAAAGATCTATTTTACCGACAACGGGTTATTAAACATAACCGGCACGTTGAGTAGCGGTGCTATATTTGAGAACGCAATATGTGGGCAACTTTCACTAAGAGGTGATTTGAATTTTTTTGAAAAATCATCAGGAACTGAAATAGACTTTATACTTGACAGACAAACAGCCTTTGAGGTAAAAGAAACCTGTACGGTTTCAGACCTTAAAACCCTTGAAGCAAGAGCTGCAATGGTTGATTTGAAAAATTATAAGCTTATAGGTCGCTATCCTCCACTATCTGGTTTCAGAAACTTTATCTGGGGAGGGAGTATTTATTAAATCGTGCAGGAATTTCAGACAAACGAATAACTTGCCCTTGCACCGGTAGAATTATCTGAAAATTTTCCAATGCGCTGTTAAAAAATTGCCGACTTGAAAGGGAGTGAAACACTGAATACATAAGCACTTCAACCCGGTTTCTCAGGAAATCTGCCGGGGGCGGGCTTTACCCTCTTAGTGATGGTATGGAAAGAATGTGCCAACGGGGATATCTGCTGGGTAATAAGTTATTCGGATATGGCGGGGAAGGTTGTGAGGATGAGGGGGAGTGTAGCCTTGATGAGGTAACTCCATATCCTACATCCGACGAAGGAGGAAACTCAATCCGGGTATGGCTCTTTTTCATCAGATTTCTCGCTGCGCCCGATATGACGGGCCACGTTTTATAGAACGGGAGCGGGTGCCGGCTGAACTGAAGCAGGCATCCTTTTTGCCGCCACCCGTGTCAGTCTTTTACCAACAGGCAAGCCGTCATTCCGACGAAGGAGGAATCTCAATCCGGGCATGGCTCTTTTTCATCAGATTTCTTGCTGCGCCCGAAATGACGGGCCGTTTTACCAGGAGAGGGAGGGAGCAGGTGCCGGCTGAACTGAAGCAGGTGACTGCTTTGCCACCACGCGCTCCCCATAACCACCTGCTGCACAAAGTCATTCCGACAAAGGAGGAATCTCAAACCGAAAGAGGGCGGGGGCTGAGGCAGATTCACACACATTTTAAAATTCGCGAATGCAGAATTCCCGATATTTTATACTTTTGCAAAAAATCAGGAATTTTTATGGACTTGAAAGAGATTATGGCCATTGGCGGCAAACCGGGACTTTACAAAATGGTCGCCCAGGCGAAAAACGGAATTATTGTTGAATCACTGATTGACCAGAAGCGGATTCAGGCGTTTGCCCACGAAAAAATCAGCTCTCTTGAAGAAATCAGCATCTTCACCGAAACTGAAGACAAACCGCTCAGGGAAATCCTGAAAGACATGTATGAAAAGCTTGAAGGAAAAGCAGCGCCGGACTTCAAAAACGATAACGCGAAGCTAAAACAGTTTTTCGGGGAGATGATCCCTGATTACGACAAGGAGCGGGTATATGTTTCGCATATGCAGAAAGTAGTGTCATGGTACAACCTCCTGCAGCAGCATAACATGCTGGACTTTTCAGAGCCTGAGACTGATTCCGAAAGCGGTGGCAAATCCTCAGCTGATGAATAACAGGCAGTCCGTAAAGTTTACGGACTTTTTTTTACTTTTATCCCGTGACCCTGACCTATGAAAAAATATATACTTGATCTTAAAGTGCTCTCCAACAGGGCACTTAACCAAAACCACCATCTGCTGGAGCTGGGGAGTGACGAACCTTTGCCGGTCATGGTTCCCGGTCAGTTTGCCGAAGTACGCGTGGACGGGTCGCCATCGACCTATCTCAGGCGCCCTTTTTCCATCCACAGGGTTGACCGCGGGGCCAACACCATGCACCTGTTGATCAAATCGGTGGGTGATGGCACACGCCACCTTGCAGAACTGAAAAAGAACGACTCCCTGAACATTATGCTGCCGCTGGGCAATGGGTTTACACTTACCAGAAACTCGGAAGTGCTTCTTGTGGGCGGCGGTTGCGGTGTTGCCCCCCTTTACTTTCTTGCCGAACAGCTTTTCAGGCAGGGCAATAAGGTAAGTATGCTGATAGGAGGCCGGTCAGCCGGAGACATTTTACTGGCCGGTGAATACCGCGCTTTCGGAAATGTTTACCTTGCCACCGAAGATGGTTCCCTGGGAGAAAAAGGTATGGTCACAGCCCATTCGGTGCTTAAAAAGGAAGTTTCCTCGTTTAAAAAGATTTATTGCTGCGGACCTGATGGTATGATGCGCGCCGTGGCCCATATAGCTGCAGCAAACAAGATTGAGTGTGAAGTTTCGCTCGAAAACACCATGGCCTGCGGCATTGGCGCCTGCCTCTGCTGTGTGGTGGAAACAAATCAGGGCAACCAGTGTGTTTGCACCGAAGGACCGGTCTTCGATCCGCTCAGACTGAAAAACTGGTCCACTGCAGTGGAAACCGGCTGCAGCCTCGATCAATAACCTATAACCCAAAAATTAGTATTTACCATCTATCCTTGAAACGATATGCCCGGTCTTGAAGTTAAATTGCACAAGCTGACACTGAAAAACCCCGTACTGACTGCCTCCGGCACTTTCGGATACGGGGTGGAATTCGATGACTTTATCGATGTAAATGCATTGGGCGGAATTATCGTTAAGGCTACCACTTCGCTGCACCGCGAGGGAAATCCCTATCCCCGCATGGCCGAAACACCTATGGGTATGCTCAACGCGGTAGGCTTGCAGAACAAAGGTGTGGACTATTTTGTGGAGAACATTTACCCTAAGCTGCTGAAATACAACAACTGTGTGATAGCCAATGTATCCGACTCAACTGTGGAAGGCTATGTTGAAGTGGCGGAGAAAATGAACCGCCTCGACCACATTCAGGCTATTGAGCTGAACATCTCCTGCCCCAATGTAAAGGAAGGCGGAATGGCGTTCGGCACCAGCTGTCCTTCGGCATCGGCGGTTACCAGGGCAGTGAGGGAGGTCTACGACAAGACACTGATTGTGAAATTGTCGCCCAATGTCACCAGCATTGTGGACATCGCGCTGGCAGTCGAAGAAGCCGGCGCCGATGCAGTTTCGCTGATCAACACCCTGCTGGGAATGGCCATCAATGCCGAGACCCGGCGACCGGTGCTTTCTACGGTAACCGGCGGTCTTTCAGGGCCTGCCATTAAGCCCGTTGCCCTGCGCATGGTTTGGCAGGTGGCAAAAGCAGTAAAGATTCCGGTAATCGGCATCGGAGGTATCAGTTCGGCAACCGATGCCATTGAGTTCCTGCTGGCCGGCGCTTCAGCCGTACAGGTTGGCACCGCCAACTTTACCGACCCTCAGACAACGGTAAAAATTATAGCCGGCATCGAAGACTATCTCCGCCGGCATAAGATTGCAGAAGTTAAAGAACTGACCGGAGGACTGTTGCTTTAGCTTCAGACGTCCCGAAAGGACTCAACAGGTTAGTCAGTAAGCGATTTAGCAAGCGGTGCTACCTCGGAGGCAACCTGCCGGTTATACTCAAAAGCCAGCGACTGGTAGTTGACCGCATCAACGATGGTACCGATAAAACACAGACCGGCCGTCAGAAAATAGAGAATCCCCATACCTACCTGATTCAGAATAAACCGGTGAATCCCGGCAAAACCGAGTAAGCCAACCAGACAGGTCAGCAGCACCATCTGTGGATCTTTTCGACGGGCACGGTATATGGCAGCAAACTGCTGTGCCTGTTTATCGCTGAAGTCCTTGATCAGCATCTGAATGTGATTCAGTTCCATCCCCTGCAGTTCGGGCAGGTGTAAAAGTACGTTTGCCATGATTTTAAAGTTTACTGTTAATAATAAAAAACTGGTTTTCTTAGTATTGTAAAAACTCTCCAGAGCAGAATTGCGACAGCGGCCAACCCCAGAGGATGTGCATGAAACGATTGAACGAACTCGCCCCTGAACAACCAGGCGATGGAATGTCCCAGACCGCAACCCGGGCAGAAGCCAAGCCCCGACAGCCTCAGCGGGCAAAAGCTTGCATGCGCTTCAGCAGGCTGCATTGTCGCCATCAGCGTCAAACCGGTGATCCAGACCAGGGCTTCGAACCTTGACCTGAAGTACTGCCAACCGTGCCGGAGTTTCTCTTTCATCGCTTGCTGCTATTAATGACAAATATAGATAAGTCTGCGTCCGGTATGCAATTTAAAATAGCTGAAATGTGAATCAGCGGATGTGGGCGGGGCAAAAAAGCGCTTGGATGGTAGAAACTGAATCCGGAACCGGAACCATATAATGCAAACCTGCATTATAGGATCTGCGCTTTATCAAGTATAAGATACAAAGGAAATATTGATTCAATTTCTGCTAAAAAAATAATTTCATCAGCTAGCAGGTGTTATAATAAATTTTGTACCTTTGCCGGCCATTTCGGAGCACCGGTCAGTACTGACTTGAGTAAACTTAACGATTATTTAACATCTTGACAATCAATAGTTCACGAAGTTACGCTATTTTTGCCCGCCCGATCATAAGTCTTTAATTCAGCTTTAACATTAAGATGCCTTTAAACAACCTCAGAAACATTGGTATTGCCGCACACATTGATGCCGGCAAAACAACCACCACCGAACGACTGCTTTTCTTTACCGGCGTAAACAGGAAAATCGGGGAAACCCACGACGGGCAATCAACCATGGATTTTATGAAACAGGAGCAGGAGCGCGGCATCACCATTGCCTCCGCAGCCATTTCCTGTTCATGGAACGGTACCCAGATCAATATCATTGATACACCCGGTCACGTTGACTTCACCGTTGAGGTGGAACGTTCGCTGCGCGTTATTGATGGTATGGTTGCCTTGTTCTGCGCGGTAGGCGGTGTGGAACCCCAGAGCGAAACCGTATGGAATCAGGCGGAACGGTACAAAGTACCCAGAATTGCCTTTGTCAATAAAATTGACCGCACCGGAGCCGATTACCACGATGTCATCAAACAGATGAATGACAACCTTGACGCCCGTGCGGTTGCCTTTCAGATTCCGGTCGGACAGGAAGATGAATTCAAGGGAATCATCGACCTGATGAACTGTAAGTTGTACACATTTAAAGAGGCGGAAACAATTGTCTCTGAAATTCCTGAGAACTTCAGGGCGCAGGCGCGTGATTTCAAAGCCCAGCTGGTTGAACGCCTGGCCGATTTCAATGAGGAAATTCTCGAATTATTTCTCGAAGATAAAGAAGTTCCGGCAGAGCTGCTGAAAAAAGCGGCCCGTGAAGCCACCCTTAAACTGCTGATCACCCCGGTTTTCTGTGGTGCAGCCTATAAAAACAAAGGTATCACCCAACTGCTGGATGCCATAGTGGATTATCTGCCATCTCCGGTTGATAAAGGTGCTGTTGTAGGAATGGATGTTGACGATCATGAAAAAGCCCGTCACCGCAATCCTTCACCCAAAGAGCCTTTTGCTGCCCTTGCCTTTAAACTTATCCACGATCCTTACGTGGGTCAGCAGACTTTTGTCAGGGTTTATTCAGGTTCGCTCCGCTCAGGAATGCAGCTGATGAATTCTACCAAAGGCAAACCCGAGCGCATCGGACGTATCCTGAAAATCCGCGCCAAAGACCGCGAAGAGGTCAGTGAGGCAGGCCCGGGCGATATTGTCGCGCTGATCGGTCTGAAATACACCAAAACAGGTGATACGCTCTGCGATATGGAACAGCAGCTTCATCTTGAATCCATTCATATTCCGCCCAGTGTAATTGAGCTGAAAATCAACCCTGCTAGCAGGAAAGACCAGAGTAAACTGGGAGAAGCGCTCTCCAAACTGGTGAATGAAGATCCTTCGTTTCACGCCCGCTTTGATGAAGAAACAGAAGAAACCATTATCTCAGGGATGGGTGAGCTTCACCTCGAAATCATTGTTGACAGGCTGAAGCATGAATTCGGTCTTGACGTGGTGGTTGGCGAACCTGCCGTTGCCTTCCGTGAAACCATCAGCCAGGAGGTTGAAGTGGAATACCGCCACTCCAAACAAACCGGTGGTAAAGGTCAGTTTGCACAGACCCAGATCCGCATCGAGCCCAACGAAGGTAAAGGCTATGAGTTTATCGACAAAATCAAGGGCGGCGCCATTCCCGGCGAATATATCCCGTCGGTTAACAAAGGCATCCTGAAAACCCTTGCCGACGGTGTACTTGCCGGCTTCCCGGTGGTGGATGTAAAAGTTGTACTGCTCGACGGACAATTCCACCCTGTCGACTCATCCGACTTTGCCTTCCAGACCTGTGCCTCCATCTGCTTCAAGCAGGGATTTATGAAAGCGAACCCGGTTTTGCTTGAGCCTGTAATGAAGATAGAAATCAATACGCCCGATGAGTACATCGGCGACATTACCGGAAACCTTACCAAGAGAAGGGGCAGAATTGAATCCATGCGGCGTCACCGCAAAGGGTCACAGAAACTCAACGGTTTCGTTCCCCTGCAGGAGATGTTCGGTTATGCGACAACCCTGCGCAACCTTTCGAGCGGCCGCGCTAACTATTCCATGGAGTTTTACCAGTATATGCCGGTAAGCAAAGCCATTCAGGAAGAAGCGCTGAAAAAAATCGCCGAAAAGAAAAGACAGGAAGGAAAATAAACTGGATTATCCTTAATCAACCTTCTGAAAAATAATTTATTATCCTACCAGAAGGTCGCAGAAACAAGCGGGGTGTCATAAAAAATGGCGCCCCGTATTTTTTCTACCCTGCCCGACTCACTGAATGCGCAGACTTCTAAAGCATATTTTGCTTTACTTTGCAAAAAAAACGGCATGAATGTCCTGATTCTTGGTTCGGGCGGGCGGGAACACACCCTCGCATGGAAAATTGCACAAAGTCCTGAAGTTCAAAAGATTTTTATTGCACCCGGCAATGCCGGAACCGGTCTGATGTGGACCAATGTACCCATCGGCATCAACGATTTTGAAGGAATCAGGCGTTTTGTCCTCCAGGAAAGCATTCAGATGGTCATTGTTGGCCCTGAAGAACCCCTTGTTAACGGGATCTATGACTTTTTCATCAATGACAGTTCAATCAGCCATATTTCAGTAATAGGCCCTTCAAAACTGGGTGCACAACTCGAAGGCAGCAAGGATTTTGCCAAGGCTTTTATGCGGAGGCACAATATCCCGACCGCCGCCTACCGCTCCTTCACCAGAACGGAAATTGAAGCCGCACGCTTGTTTTTACTGAAGATCAAGCCTCCTTATGTATTGAAGGCCGATGGACTTGCAGCCGGTAAAGGAGTGATCATCTGTAATACCATTGCCGAGGCCGAGAAAGAACTGGAGGAAATGCTGGTTAATGCCCGCTTCGGGAAAGCATCCGAAAAGGTGATTATCGAGGAGTTTCTGCACGGAACGGAAGTATCGGTATTTGTACTGACCGATGGCAAGAACTGGAAATTGCTGCCCGAAGCAAAGGATTATAAGCGCATAGGCGATGGTGATACCGGACCAAACACCGGCGGCATGGGATCTGTTTCGCCAGTTCCTTTTGCGGATGAACCCTTTATGCAAAAAGTGGTTGACCGTATCATCAGCCCTACAGTCAACGGACTCAGGTTAGAAAACATTGATTATAAAGGATTTATTTTCGCAGGCCTGATGAATGTGGGAGGCGATCCTTACGTAATTGAATACAATGTGCGGCTGGGAGATCCCGAAACTGAATCGGTAATTCCCAGGATTAAATCTGACCTGATTCCCCTGCTGAAATCACTAGGATGCGGAACCCTGAAGGATCAAACGATTGAAACCGATTCCAGGCCGGCAGCCACCATCATGCTGGTTTCGGCCGGCTATCCGGGCGATTATCCCAAAGGACTGGAGATTTATGAACTTGAAAAAGTAGATGAAAGCATCATCTTCCATGCAGGCACGGCCTTGAACGAGAAGGGCGACCGCATCATTACCGCCGGCGGCCGGGTTCTGGCCATCACTTCATTGGCATCCACCACTGCCGAAGCAATTGAGAAATCATACCGTTCTGCCGCAATCGTGGATTATCTTGGCAAAACATATCGCCGGGATATAGGTTCCGATATCCAGCAATAAAATTCTGATGTTAAGGAAATTCTCCAGATCGGGCGTCTACCTGCAGATATTATTTATTCTGGCGGTCTCCTCTTTCTACCTTTTCTCTCCCCATCCCGGGTTCGCCAGTCAGGTATTCCCTGAAAATGCCGCCCCGCTTGGCAGGTGGCTCTCAGGAATTTTACCGGACAATGAGCTGGTAATCAGGATAACCGCGCTCATACTTATTTTGCTGAATGCAGCAGGATTCAACATTATCCTTAACCATCATGACCTGGCCCCACGGCAATCCCTCTTCACAGCGCTGATCGCTTCAGTTTTTTTCCTGTTCACCGGGCAGGCAGAAGCTATGATCGCTCCGCTAGCCGCCCTGCTGCTTTTGCTTATCAGTCTGCACAGTACCATGAAACTCTATGCGGAACCTTATCCATACACCCTGGTACTCAATGCCTCCATTTTCGTGGCAATGGCATCCATGATTTATCCTTTGGCGATATTATTTGCCTTTTTTATATGGATGGCATTCTTCACCTTACGGATCAGTTCATGGCGCGAATGGATCATCTCACTGACAGGCCTGATAGTCCCTTATGTTTACCTGGCTTTCTGGTTTTTCTGGAACGATCGGCTGGCTGTGGCCTTCAATGAATACCATGCTTTCTTTAATGACTTTGACATTAACTGGAGTAAACCCGGCTTTCTTCAAACGGTAGTGCTTTTCCTGCTCGGGAGTATTTTAATTATTTCAATGTCGGTGTTTCTGAATGATGCAGGAGAAAAAATCATCAGCATCCGGAAAAAGATGTGGATCAATGCCCAGTTTTTATGGGTAGCCATGGCTGTATTGCTATTAAGCGGAAAAGCTGCCTTACTGGCTTTACCTTTATGCTATTTACCAATGGCATTGATGGCTGGTTATCTGATCACAAAAAGCAGGAGATCATGGCCTTATGATATTGCCCTGGGTCTCTTTCTGCTATTGGTAATATTGCTCAGACTTGGATTCTGATATGCTAAAAAGCCGATTTTCAGAAACTTATATAATTGAAGCCGGATGTGATGAAGCGGGCAGGGGATGTCTGGCAGGTCCTGTTTTCGCAGCAGCGGTGATTTTGCCTGAAAATTACAGGAATCCCGGACTTAATGACTCAAAAAAGCTTTCGGCCGGGCAACGGGAAACCCTTCGGAAACAGATTGAGACGGATGCCCTTGCCTGGCATGTGGCTTCGGTATCTCCCGCAGAAATCGACAAGATCAATATCCTCAGGGCGTCATTCCTGGCCATGCATAAGGCCATTGAAGGCTTGTTAATTACTCCTTCCCTCTTGCTGATCGACGGAAACAGGTTTGTACCTTACCATGAAATTCCGCACCATTGCATCATTAAAGGTGACGGCATTTATATGTCCATCGCCGCAGCATCCATTCTGGCGAAAACCCACAGGGACGACTTTATGCTGGAATTACACAAAGCGTATCCTGAATACGGATGGAACCGGAACAAAGGCTACCCCACAGAAGTTCACAGAAAAGCCATCGCCGCATCAGGACCAACCCCATGGCACAGGGTCAGTTTCAGGATGAAAGGACAACTTAAACTTGGTTTTTAGCCCTGACCTTGCTGCAACCACTCAACAGCCGCCCTGCAGAACACACCTATTCCGAAAAAGTCAGGAGATCGCGAAAACAGATCTTCACAAAGAAATTATACTGGGGATAAAATCCTTTGGCCGCCTCCAGATTGATCTGTTTGTAATAGACTGTTAATCCCGGTTCGATGGCAATGGCCTCACTGAATTCAAACCGGGCGCCGATGGTGCCGAAAACGCCGAATCCGATCCCGCCCTGCCTGATTTCGTATGCCTGCTGGGTACCTCCAGGCACATAAGGCCTCGTTCCATAAACATTCACAAGATTATATACCTTTTCTTCGATACGCAACGCCGATTCTTCAACCAGGGTATTGTTCATATTAATGCCGCCGCCGAAGGTAAAGCGGGCTACCCTCGAATTCCCGAATGCATGTGTAAATCCCAGGTCCACAAGATTGCGCTCTTCGGTTCCGTAAATACTGTACAGCCGGATATCCGGTTCAGCCAGATAATCGACCGGAGGATCAACTTCAACGGAGATCATATCGCGCGCCCTAAGCTTGGCATATGAGAACTGAAGGTAAATCCCCGTATGACAATTGAGGTCATACTTCGCGAAAAGGCCGAAACTAAACGCAGGATTATATCTCATTTTTTCAGGATATTCACGGATAAATACCGTATCGTTGGCATTCAGCAGATAAAATATTTCGTCGTACCAGTATTTATTTCTGAAAACATAATTTGCGTTGTTTTCATTTTCCGGTTTGCCCGAATAGAAGTCCGCAGTTCCGTTACCGGGAATATAAAATCCGGCTATACCGCCATATTCCAGCCCGCTGCGCGATTTGCATGTTTCTTCATCGGCATAATAATGATCCTGGGCTGCCGACAGCAGCGGAAAAAACATTGACAAACAGAGAGACAGAAACCTCAGCTTAATTAGTCTGAAAATTCGATTATGCATACTTCGGGGATTTCAGTTCAAACCTACGCAATATTTTCCAAAATCCGGTTAGTAGCGGTAAAAACATTGCTTAACAAAGACCTGCAACCGTTATCAACAACCCATTGTTGATTAGTTCCGCCGAATATCCCTTAAAAACCAGCAAAAGCACGCTAAATTTGAGTACTCATAGCAAAATGATATGAAAAAAATCTGGATCATTCTGCTTTCGGTTGTGCTTTTAGCCGGACTGATTGCTGCCGGTTTAGGACTCCGGTCTTATTACCTATTTCTTAAACAGCCGGTTGCTCCGATATTCAATGCCGTTCCGGAAAATGCAGTTGTTTTTGTAAAATCGGGATCCATTGCAGACTTCATGGAAAAAACAAGGTCTTCGGGATTGATTGATATTCTTGAAAACACGGAGACCAATACAGGCTTTCATAACTTATCCTCATGGGTTGATTCGGCAGGCCGGCAAGACGATTACCTGCGGAAGCTGATCGCGGAGAATGAATTCCTGATCAGTTTCTCACCCGATTCCCTGGGTAGTCCAGTATTCCTGCTCGCGATAAAGGTTGGAAAAATAAGGAGTGGAACGCTGAGGCATCATTTAAGCAATATGGCAGAAAAGTCAGGATATGTCATTACATCAGTAAAACACCAGCCAGCGGCACTTTTCCGCATAAGCGGAGAGTCGGGCGAATCCTGGTATTTCAGCTATCGCGGTCTTTTTGTGATCAGTTCTGACAGAACCCTGCTTGAACAATCCATGGAAGCCATCCATAACCTCGCTCCGGCTGCAAAAGATCCGGCATTGGCAAAACTTACCGGAACTGCCGGAAAAAGGGTCGACGGGGTATTGTTTTTCCGCAACGACCTGTTGTTCAGCCATCTGACAGGATCGGATAAAAACCCCTTCCTGATTAAAAATTCCCCTTTTAACGGATGGAGCGCGCTTGACCTTTCAATCCGGAAGGAAAAATTGCAACTGAGCGGATTCACCTGGAACGGTGATGAAGCCTCTGTCCTGAGCAGGCAAACCCCTGCCGGCCCCGTTGACTTCAGCAATTTTCCGTCATCAGCGGTTGCGGGGTTCACCTTGCTGATGAGCGATCCCGCCGCCTATACAAAACAGTTTATCTCCGGCGACACCCTGCATGTGACCGGATATGACACCATCAATTCAATTCCCGTCAAAGAAGTCTTCAGACTGAATGAACATTTATGGTCATGGATGGGAAGAAGCATTAGTTATGTCAGCAGAACCCCCGATCTGCAAAATATAAATTCATCAGGCATGGTGCTCATCAGCAGCCGTAACCGCGACAGCGCTGAAATAGCTCTGCGTCCGTTCCTGCAAGCTACGGGAGGAACAACAGAAAAGCTGATGGCTTCCGGATTGCCCTTGAAGTTATGGGGGCCCTGGTTCGATCTGAAAGACCCGCTTTATTGTTACATAGGACAGGATGTGGTCGCATTATCACACTCCCGTGATTTTCTCAACACTTATGCCATGGAAAAGGAAGCCATGGCAGGAGGGGTTAAAAAATCGCCTTTTGTGCTCCTTCCGAACGAATTGAGCGATAAAGCCAACATCCTGCTCTACCTGAAACCCCATCTGCTGGCCAAATCGATCGGGAATCCGCAAAAGAAAGACAGGATAAATCCTGCAGCCCACTGGACATCATTATTATCCGGCTGCGATCAGCTTGTAATGAATTTCAACGCCGGCTCATCCCTGCTTTATGCCCAGGGAAGTCTTCATTTCAAAGAAGATTTACCACGTACCATGCAAAGGGCTGAAATTTCAGCTTCCGGCAACAATCAATCCGGGCTTCATAAGCCTGATGAAACAAAATCCGGGATTCAGAAACAGGCAGAAATTCCCGCCGTTTCCAAAAGGCAGGGCAAAGCAGTTGATTTTGTTTCAGCGCCTGCTATCGTCGACGGAGAAAAACCGGGAGAAAAGCTGATTGCTGTGTTTACAGCAAAAAACGCCCTTGAAATGTATGATGCTAAAGGAGATTTCAAATGGTCATTCCAATGCAGGGGAGATATCAGCGGGGATATCTATCAGGCGGATTACCAAAAAAATGGCCAGAGACATTACCTGATATTTACGGAGAGTCATCTGCACATTTTAGACAGGAAGGGGAAAGAGATCAAGGCATCTCCGGTTACCTTGCCTGGCAAAGCCGGCAGCGCCGTCGCACTGTTCGATTATGACCGGAAACGCGATTACAGGGTTATATTCGGGGGTCATGACAACCTGATTCACAACATCACCCTGAAAGGGGAACCCCTCCCCGACTGGCAAAAACCCCGGCTGAGCCGGTTAGCCGGCAGGGCAGAATTTTTCAGAACAGGCGGCCGGGATTATCTGGCATTCACCACCGGAGAAGGACGGCTGCTCATCACCGATCGCAGGGGAAGGGAAAGAATCAGCATACCGGCAAATTTCAGAAAATCAAATCGGGCTGAGCTTTTCGAAAACAAAACCAATAGTAAGGGAATTTTTCTCACTGCATCCGAAGATGGCCGTCTTACCTACATCACGGAAAAGGGCATTATTTCATACAGCAGTTTCGGCGATTTCGGCAACCACCCATGGTTCCATTACACCGATTTCGATGGCGACGGTTCCTATGATTTTATCTTTGCAGGAAACGGCCGGATCAGCATTTTCTCCAGGATGAAAAACGCCATTGCGACGATAGATGTTAAAGACGGTCAACTGGGAAAACCCTTTCTGTACACTGCGCTTTCAGGGGAACGATGGCTTGCGGTCCGCAATAAAAAATCCAACCGGATAATTTTGTTAAGCAGCCGGGGCTCCGCGAAGGAGCTTGACAACCTCAGCAGCGAAACCGATCCGGTTATTTTTAACCCCGGAGGCAGACGGAAGGAAGTACTTGTTACCACCAGCAAAGGGAAACTGATCCTGACCCCGATTCAATAAAAAACGCCGCAGAGCGGCGCTTTTTAACCAATTTATTAACCAAATTTTATTAACCACAACACCGCTGTTTTTTTGACCGGGGGTTTTTATCTGTCAGAACATGCCAGGATCCCGACAAAACCGGTCTTAAAAAGCCAGTTGTTGATTATTTATCCTGAAAAGGCAAAAAAGTAATTCCCTTTTTTGATTTTTTTTCATTTTTTTTTCAATGCTGTCAGGGCAGGAATAAATAGATGCATACATCTACTTAAGCAACAGCACTTTGCGTTCGCCATGCAATGATAAACCAATGGACCCGAAACGCTGATAACATCATTTGGATAATTTCAGCACAGTCCCCGCCTGGGGTTCATGGCCTGCCTGCATCTCATTCAGTTTATAGAGCGACTGCAGCCTGATACCGTAAAACTGCGAGATATCGCGCATGCTTTCACCATCAGAAACAGTATGTCGTTTTGAAGGCACTTTCCGCTTTTTAGGTGTGATATAAATCGCCTGCCCATCCTGAATAACCTCATGTTTGCCCATCTCATTATACCTGAGCAGCTGAAAGCTATGGATACCGAAGTCTTTAGCAATGGCATGCACATCATCTCCGGCACGGGCAAAAGTAAGTTTCACCCCGTTGTTGAGGTATACGGGCCGGTTGCCTTCCGCTATTTCGTCAAACTTCACATTCGAAGGGCTGAGTTGAATACCCGTGACAGGAACATGCATAGGGGAAAGGTTTTCGCTTCCCTTTTTCTTGTCTTTTCCGGATGCAAAAGGGCCTGGAGGGGCACTATCATATAAATAAAGCTCATTCTCTTCAATAATCCGGATCAGAATTTCGGCATATCGCGGGTTGGTTGCATAACCGGCACTTTTGAGTCCGTGCGCCCATCCTTTATAATCCCTGATATCCAGACTGAAAAGTCCGGCATAACGAGGCCTGGAGGTCAGAAAAAGTGAGTGGTCGTTAAAGGATTCTTCAGCCGAAGCGTATTTGCGGAAACATTCATCCCTGGCATCATCATCCATGGTATAGGTCATACCGGTCCATTCCTTGTGGCATTTGATTCCGAAGTGGTTATTTGCATTAACCGCCAGTTCTGAGTTGCCAATACCCGATTCAAGCAGGCCCTGGGCAAGTGTGATGCTGGCCGGAATCTTGTATTCGTGCATCTTTTTAACAGCAATATCACGATATTTCTCAATATAGCCCGTGTAGGCCTGATTCCGGGCAGCCGGTTGTGATATCAATGATAAGGGAAGCTGCCAGAAAAGAAATATTATAATAGCTACAGTGCTGATCCTCATTATCCGAAAATTTCAGGCAAAGATAAGCATCCTGCAATAGCGAAAAGCACAAAACAGGAAAAGCTCCGGAACAAAAATCCTTGCTCCTGTAAGCTGAGATGCCTTTAAATATAAGCAGAACAGCTCAAAGTGCAGGTTTTTTGGCAATAAGCCCGATTTAAAAGAATATCAAACCTCCCAATCGTCAAAATGTGTAATTTAGTGGAGTGAAAGTACACACTTCCCTACAAGTGAAATAACGATGCAGGAACCTACCATACTGATCGTTGAAGATCATGTGAAAATGGCCGATTCAATCAGCAGCGGCCTTGAAGAAAACGGATTTAAGACCGAAGTTGCTTACGACGGTTTTATCGGCAAGCGGCTGACTGATGCGAAGGAATATGACCTGATCATTCTTGATGTTAATCTTCCCCAGATTAACGGTTACGAGTTGTGTGCAATGATCAGGGCTAAAAATCCGTCGGTACCGGTAATTATGCTTACAGCTCTGGGCAGCACCGAAGACAAACTGCTTGGATTTGACAAGGGAGCAGACGACTACATTGTTAAACCATTTGAATTCAGGGAGCTGCTGGCCCGCATCAAAGCCTTGCTGAAGCGCTCAATCCAGGAAACCAGGAATGAGCAGTTACTCAGAATAGCTGATCTGGTAATTGATCTTGACAGCAAATCAGTGAGAAGGGGCGACACACCCATTGAATTGACTGCAAAGGAATTTGCATTACTTGAATATCTTGTCCGCAACAAGGGAAGGGTGGTTTCGAAAGCCGATATCGCCGAAAAAATCTGGAATATCAATTTCGATACAGGTACCAATGTTATTGAGGTTTATGTAAATTTCCTGCGTAAAAAGATAGACAAGAACTTTCCCGTAAAGCTGATCCACACCCATATTGGCATGGGTTATATACTGAAGGAGATGTGATAATATGCAGATAAGGACCAGATTAAGCCTGCAGTTTGCCCTGTTGGTGGGCAGTATATTAATTGCATTTTCCATATTGATCTATGCGCTCTCTGCCAGTTACCGCAAGCAGGAATTTACCGAACGCCTGCGCGAAAAAGCCATCAACACCGCCAAATTGCTGATCGATGTCAAAGAAATTGACAACGAACTTATGCGGATTATCGACAGCACTAACTACAGTTCACTGGAAGACGTTGAGGTGATCGTATTCGACTATTTCAAACGGTCAAGAGTTTATGTTTCCGGTAAAGCGCCGGGTTTGGAAATCACCGAGGAATTACTTTCCAAAGCGAGGACCAGTGATGAATTCAGGTTTCGTCAGAACGACCGGGAAGCCATTGGGCTGCTCTACACTAACGGACTCAGGCGTTTTGTTGTATTTGCCTCTGCCACTGACAGGTATGGAATCACGAAGCTCAACAACCTGCTGCTGGTATTGTTGATTGGCCTGCTGGCTTCCATTGGATTGACGATTATTACGGGTTTATTTTTCTCACGGCAGGCGCTCAGGCCGATCTCCAATGTGATAAGTCAGGTTTCCTCCATCACGGCTTCGAACCTGGAACAACGGGTTGATGAAGGTAACGGAACGGATGAAATTGCCCTTCTGGCCATAACCTTCAACGAAATGCTGGTCCGTATCGAAAAAGCATTCCAGATCCAGAAAAGTTTTGTTTCAAACGCTTCGCATGAGCTGAGAACGCCCCTTGCTTCGATTACAAGCCAGATTGAAGTGGCACTGATGAAATCCAGGAATCCTGACGAATACCAGGTAGTACTCCGGTCGCTGCTTGAAGATGCCCGCAGCCTCAGCGGCCTGGCAAACAACCTGCTTGAAATTGCCCGCGCTGAACAGGACATTCATGCTTTGAAAAGGAAACCGGTAAGGCTGGATGAGCTGCTGCTTGAAACACAGAGTGAAGTTGAACTGCTGCACCCCGAGTACCACATTGAGATACTTATCAATGACAACACTGATGAAGAAAAGGAGCCGACTGTCAATGGCAACGAAAACCTGCTGAAACTGATTTTCACCAACCTGATTGACAATGCCTGCAAATTTTCATCAGGGAAACCGGTTAAGGCAATGTTGGAATACAACCCTGATTGCGCAGTGATTGCTGTTAAGGACCAGGGAATCGGCATCAATCCTGATGAACAGCAAAGGATATTTGAACCGTTTTACAGGGCCAGGAACGCGATAAATCATCCCGGACACGGAATCGGATTATCCCTGATACAAAAAATAGTCATTCTGCACGGAGGTTCTATTACGATAGATTCCGCCGAAGATAAGGGCACCACTGTAAAAGTCTGTCTTCCTTACACTCATTGACAAATGGAACTCATCCTGAAATATTTCCCGGACCTGAATCCCTGGCAGATCAGTTGCTTCGAAGCCATGCAACCGCTTTATAAAGAATGGAATTCAGCAATCAATGTGATTTCGCGCAAGGACATAGATCATCTTTACGAGCATCATATTTTGCATTCACTGGGTATTGCCCGCGTGATGCGTTTTGCCCCGGGCACCTCAGTGCTTGATGTTGGCACAGGCGGAGGATTTCCGGGAATTCCGCTGGCGGTGATGTTCCCCGAAGTAAGTTTTCACCTCATTGATTCAATCGGTAAAAAAATTAAAGTCGTGGATGCCGTTGCCACAACGCTAGGCCTTCAAAATGTCACCAGCGAACAGTGCCGGGCAGAACAGATTACCGGAAAGTATGACTTTGTTGTAAGCCGCGCCGTAACTTCTCTGCCTGAATTTACATCATGGATAAGAAAAAACATTTACAAAAGAAACATCAACCCCCTTCACAATGGGATATTCTATCTTAAAGGCGGAAATCTCACTGAAGAGTTGAAGCAATCAGCCGCAAAATATCAGGTATATCACCTGAACCGTTATTTCACCGAAGAGTTTTTCGAAACCAAATCGGTAATTCACCTCTGGTTCTGAGCAACAAAGTCTGCAATAAATTCCGCATCCAGGCCGTTCTTCCTGCCTCTTATCAACTAAAAACACTATTTTAGCAGACCGCTTTCATCGAAATCAAATCAATAATCTTTTAATAAACACCATTATGAATAACCCGATTCAGCATCTTGAGCCTAAAGCTGTATGGAAAAATTTCTTCAGCCTCACCCAGATTCCGCGTCCTTCCAAGAAAGAAGAGCGCATCATAGAATTTATGAAAAATTTCGGTTTATCAGCCGGGTTGGAAACCTGGGTTGATGAAGTCGGAAATGTGATGATCCGCAAGCCGGCAACCCCCGGAATGGAAAACCGGAAAGGCATAGTGCTGCAGGCGCACCTTGACATGGTCCCGCAGAAGAACAGCGATAAAACGCATGATTTTGAAAAAGATCCCATTGAACCCCAGATTGACGGAGAATGGGTTAAAGCCAACGGTACTACACTCGGAGCCGACAACGGCATGGGGGTCGCTGCAATAATGGCTGTGCTCGAATCAAAAGACCTTGTTCACGGGCCCATTGAAGCCCTCTTTACCATTGACGAGGAAAGCGGCATGACCGGAGCCTTCAACCTGCAGCCTGATGTACTTAAAGGCGACATCCTGCTGAACCTCGATTCGGAAGACGAAGGCGAACTTTACATTGGCTGCGCCGGCGGGATCAACGGCAATTTTGAGTTCCCGTTTAAAAAGGTCTCCACCGATCAAGGTACCATTGCATACAAAATCAACGTAACTGGCTTAAAAGGCGGACATTCGGGACTTGACATTCCGCTTGGACGCGGAAATTCCTGCAAGATTATTACCCGCCTGCTGTGGCACGGCATTCAAAAACACGGATTAAGGCTCTCATCACTTGAAGCCGGCAATATGCGCAATGCCATCCCGCGCGAAGGGCACGCCACAGTTACCATTCCGGTAAACGAAAAAGAAAAGTTTGAAAAGTGCATGCTCAGCTTTGCCGAAACCATCAAGGCAGAACTTTCGGTTACCGAACCCGGTCTTCAGATTACAGCCACCTCAGCTGCCATGCCTGATTACCTGATGGATGCCGATACGCAAAACCGTATGCTGCGGGCTGTTTACGGATGCCCTAACGGTGTGATCAGAATGAGCGATACGATGGAAGGACTGGTGGAAACTTCAACAAACCTGTCAATCGTAAAAACTGACGGAGAAACCGTAAAAGTGATCTGTCTGCTCCGCAGTTCTGTAAATTCAGCCAAAACAGACCTCACGCATATGATGGGCAGCATTTTTGAGCTGGCAGGGGCCAAGGTCGAATTCGACGGCGAATATCCCGGATGGAAGCCAAATCCGGATTCTGCAATCCTGAAAGCCATGCAGGATGTTTACAACACCCGTTTCGGGAAAGTGCCGGAAATCAAAGCCATACATGCCGGCCTCGAGTGCGGATTACTTGGCGCGGTTTATCCCGGCTGGGATATGATTTCCTTCGGTCCTACCATCCGTTATCCGCATTCACCCGACGAAAAAGTAAACATCGCTTCGGTTGAAAAATTCTGGATTTACCTGACCGAAACCCTGAAAAATGCACCGGTAAAACCGGCTGTCTGAGAAAAACATGTCAGCGGATTTTATAATCCGCTGGCTTTCTTTTTGTTATCAATAAGGACGATTTTCTAAAAAAAAATCCTAAATATTTGTCTGCTTCAGAATAGTTACTATCTTTGCAGTCCCAAAAAACAAGAATATGAGTAAGAGAACATTTCAACCGTCGCAGAGGAAGAGAAGGAACAAACATGGTTTCAGGGAAAGAATGGCATCTGCCAATGGCCGCAGGGTTCTTGCTGCCCGCAGGGCTAAGGGAAGAAAAAAACTGACGGTTTCGGACGAAGCCAAGCACAAATAATATCTGATGCGGCCCTGAGCCGTACCATCATATTCCGGGAAGGAGGTAATTCATATTGCCTCCTTTTCTTATATCAGCATTTGGCTGCAACCTTGCACCAAACACCATAGTACCGTCAGCAGAACCACACGGATTCATCAAAAAAGTTTAACTTCGCAAACCATAAGCTGCACCTTTTGCTTTTCACCATGGGCCTTCTCCGTTTCTTAATAATCATCTTTTCCATTTACCTTGCTTTCAGGATATTGACTACTTATGTATTCCCATGGCTGGTTAAACGTTCTGTGAAAAAATACCAGGAAAAGTTTTATGAACAGAATCCGCACCTGAAACCTGACCAACCGCGAAAAGAAGGGGAAGTGACCATTGAGAAAGTAGGCCGGGAAGAATCGGGTAACGTACCTGAGAACATTGGAGAATATACTGAATACGAAGACATCAAGTAAACATCAACCTTTTCAGCTCAAATTATGAAAATTCCAAACCTGAAACAGTATCTCCCGCACCTTGCTGTGGTGTTGATTTTCCTGGTAGTTATCATGAGCTATTTCAGCCCCCTGCTTGAAGGGAAGCGGCTCAGACAGCCCGATATCACCAACTGGAAAGGAATGTCGAAGGAAATCGTTGATTACCGGGCAAAAACCGGTGAAGAAGCCCTATGGACCAATTCAATGTTCGGTGGCATGCCGGCTTACCAGATTTCGGTTGAATATAAGGGCAACCTGATGCGGCATATTGACAACATCTTTAAGTTCGGACTCCCCCACCCTGCCAACCTTGTTTTTATTTACCTCATTGGTTTTTTTATCCTCCTCATGGTGCTTAAGGTTGATCCATGGCTGGCGCTGGCAGGTTCAGTTGCCTTTGCGTTCTCGTCATATTTTTTTATCATCCTTGAAGCCGGGCACAACAGCAAGGCCCACGCCATTGGCTATATGGCGCCTGTGCTGGCCGGCATCATCCTCACTTACAGGGGTAAACACATTGCCGGAATGCTGGTTACTGCACTCTTCCTGGCCCTAGAGCTAAGGGCAAATCACCTGCAGATCACCTACTATCTTATGATGATGGTGATCATTCTCGGAATCAGCGAACTTATCATCTCAATAAAGCAGAAAACAGTTCCCGCATTTCTGAAGGCTACGGGCCTGCTTTTCATTGCTGCATTTCTGGCACTCAGCACCAATATTACCAATATCTGGGCGACCTGGGAATACGGAAAAGATACCATCCGTGGCAAAAGTGAACTAAGCTCTGATCCCGGAAACCGCACTACCGGGCTGGACAAGGATTATGCCACCCAGTGGAGTTACGGAAAAGCGGAAACATTCACCCTGATGATTCCCAATACCAAGGGAGGAGCCACGGGGAGTCTTGGCAATAACCGGAAGGCTATGGAAAAAGTTGATCCGACATATGCCCAGGCCGTTGCAGGACAAAATCACTACTGGGGCGACCAGCCTTTCACTTCCGGCCCCGTTTATGCAGGCGCAATCATGGTATTCCTGTTTATTCTAGGCCTCTTTATCCTTAAAGGACACATGCGCTGGTGGTTACTGGCTGTCACAATACTTTCGGTTATATTGTCGTGGGGGAAAAACTTTATGCCGCTCACCGATTTTTTCCTGCATTATATACCAGGGTATAACAAGTTCAGGGCTGTTTCCATGATCCTGGTAATTGCTGATCTTGCAATACCGCTTCTGGGTATTCTTACCCTGAAGGAGATTCTCGAAAAACCAGCGATCGTCCGGGAAAAACAAAAGCAATTTTATATCGCATTAGGGCTTACAGGCGGATTAGCCTTGGTATTTTACCTCATGCCACAGACATTCTTCAACTTCTTCAGCGGAATGGAACAAGCTGCCATCTCTGAGCAGCGGACTACGCTCGACAGCAGCCAGGTTGCACAGTTCGACAGCCTCATCAATAACCTGGAAGCTGCCAGGATATACATTTTCAAATCAGATGCCATCAGGAGTTTCCTTTTTATTCTGGCTGCAGCTGCCCTGATCTGGCTTTATGGGAGCAAAAAAATCAAAGCCGGCGTCCTTACCGCTTCAGCCATCCTGCTTATTGCTATTGACATGATCCCGGTTGCAAACCGCTACCTGAACAACGACAACTTCGTCAGCAAAACACAGGTAAACAATCCCTTTATGCCAACTGAAGCAGATAAGATTATTCTGAAGGATGCAGATCCTAATTTCAGGGTATTCAACACTACGGTCAGCACATTCCAGGATGCCAGCACATCCTACTTCCATAAAAGTATCGGAGGTTATCATGGAGCCAAACTCCGCAGGTATCAGGAACTGATCGACCATCATATCGGCAAAGGCAATGAAAGTGTATTGAATATGCTTAATACCAAATACTACATCGTAAATGACGCCAACCGGAAGCCTTCATTACAGATCAATATGGACGCCACCGGAAATGCGTGGTTTGTAAATACCTATAAAATGGTTGAAAATGCAGATCAGGAAATTGACGCCCTGACGAATTTTTCTCCTGAATCCACGGCCATAGTGGATAAACGGTTTGCACAACAGCTGAGCGGATTTTCATCCATGCCTGACACCAATGCATTTATACAGCTTACTGAATATCAGCCGAATAAATTAAAATATAAATATCAGGCTGCAACCGATCAACTGACCGTATTTTCTGAGATTTACTATGATAAGGGGTGGAAAGCATTTATAGATGGTAAACCTGCTCCGTATTTCAGGGCAAATTATGTGCTCCGGGCCATGATTGTACCCGCCGGCTCACATGAAATTGAGTTCAGATTTGAGCCAAGGGTCTATTTTACCGGAGAAAAAATCTCGTTCGCAGGATCTCTGCTGCTGATCCTGCTGATACTAGGATATGCCGGTAATGAGGTTAGAAAGAATTTTAAGAAAAAAGTTTAAAAATCAACAGCTTGCGCAAAGTACTGGTCATTTCCTATTACTGGCCGCCCAGCGGAGGTGCAGGAGTTCAGCGTTGGTTGAAGTTCGTTAAGTATCTCCGGCATTATGGGTGGGAGCCGGTGGTTTACACGCCTGAGAATCCGGAGCCACCCGCCTTTGACGATTCCCTGAGCCGGGAAGTGCCCGAAGACATCACCGTCATCAAACAACCTATCTGGGAGCCATACGACTTTTACAGAAAGCTTATCGGAGCCCGGAAAGACGAGCGCATCAATGCAGGCTTTCTCAGTGAAACCCGCAAGCCGGGCAGCGCCCATAAATTCTCTGTCTGGCTGAGAGGAAATTTTTTTATCCCTGATGCCCGGAAATTCTGGATCAGACCATCAGTAAAATTTCTGACAAAATTCCTGAAAGATCATCCGGTTGATGCCCTGATATCCACCGGTCCGCCCCACTCCATGCATATGATCGCTTTGGGTGTTAAAAAAAAGACAGGCCTTCCCTGGCTGGCCGATTTCCGCGACCCCTGGACCAACATCGACTTTTACGATCAGCTGATGCTGAGCCGTTTTGCCGACCACAAGCACAGGCGTATGGAACAACAGGTTATTAAACATGCCGATCGGTTGGTAACTGTAAGCCGGAGCTGGGAGACTGACTTTAAAAGACTGGGAGCCAGCCGCACTGAGGTTATCACAAACGGATATGACCCGGCAGATTTCCCTGAAATTCCCGTGTTATTACCTGAATCTTTTACCATCACGCACATCGGCTCCCTCAACAGGGACCGTAATCCGGATTTTCTGTGGAAAGTGCTTGGTGAAATGGTTGAAACAGATGATGCTTTCAGAAGGAAACTCCAAATCCGGTTTGTGGGTAAAACCGATATCAGCGTATTTGAGTCGCTCGAACATTACCGTTTACGTGAGTATGCCGTAAAAACCGATTACCTGCCGCATGGGGAAGCCCTGAAGGTTTCTGCTACTTCGGCGGTACTGCTGCTACTTATAAACAACACGCCCAATGCTATGGGTATCATCCCCGGCAAAGTGTTTGAATACCTGGCTTCGCGCCGGCCGGTGCTTTGTATTGGACCGCCCGAAGGCGACAGTGCCGGCATTATCCGTGAAACCCGGGCCGGTGAAATAGTTGATTTTGGCGACGAGAAATCATTAAAAATGGCGATTGACGGACTCTTTGAATCCTATCAGCAACGTAAATTGCCCGTTCCAAAGGATTCCATCAATAAATTTTCACGCAAAAGCCTTACCGGCGATATCGCACGCATCCTCAACGAGATAACAAAACGAGAAAACGCATAATATGAAACCTGTCAAAATCCTGGTCATAGCCGGCGCCCGGCCAAACTTCATGAAGATTGCCCCCATCATGCAAGCCATGCATAAGTCACCTAAACTGGAACCAGTGCTGGTGCATACCGGGCAACACTATGACGTGAAGATGTCGGATACTTTTTTCGATGAGCTGAACATTCCCCGTCCTGACATCTCTCTTGAAGTTGGTTCAGACACCCATGCCAGGCAGGTAGCAAAAATTATGGAACGCTTCGAACCGGTATGTGATGAGCAGAAACCTCAGGCCATTCTGGTGGTAGGTGATGTAAATTCCACCATGGCCTGCAGCATCGTTGCCGCCAAGAAGGACATCAAAATCATCCACGTTGAGGCTGGCATCCGCAGCCGCGACCGCTCCATGCCCGAAGAGATCAACCGCATGGTGACCGATTCCATTACTGATATTCTGATGCCACCTTCCCGGGATGCCGTCGAAAATCTTCTGGCTGAAGGACATTCACCGGAAAAGGTTCACCTGGTCGGGAATATCATGATTGACACCCTGATGAAATCCAGGGAACTGATTGAAAAGTCTGAAATCCTGAAAACCCTGAAACTGCAGCCCGGCGGCTATGTGTCGCTTACCCTGCACCGTCCTTCCAACGTTGACAATATTGATAATTTCAGGAAGATACTGGCCGCGCTTGAAAGCATTCAGCAGAAACTGCCTATCGTCTTTCCCATCCACCCGAGAACCAGAAAGATGATCTCGGAATTTGGCCTTGAGGACTATGTAGCTTCGATGAAAAACCTGATACTGACCGATCCGTTGGGCTACTTCGACTTTGGCAAACTGATTTCTGCCTCCCGCTTCGTGCTGACCGACAGCGGCGGCATACAGGAAGAAACTACCGTTTACGGTATTCCCTGCATCACCTTGCGTGAAAACACCGAACGACCGGTTACCGTTTGGGAAGGGACCAATGAACTAGCCGGCTGCGATACGGAAACAATCGTTGCGCTTGCCCTACAGATTCTTGACGGAAACTGGAAAAAGGGGAGAATCCCCGAATTGTGGGATGGTCAGGCCGCCGGAAGAATTATCCGGATTCTGGAAGAAGTTTTGTAATTTCACCCTGCAAACAATCAAGTGTTTCATTCCGCTTCCCGGAAACGGGAAACACAGATAAACGAATACCTGACCATGAAACATTTCATCTGGGTTACCCTTCAGCGGTTGCTTAATCCTACCTGTAACATACATGCAGCCAGCATTTGCCGCCATGTCAGACTCGGGCAGGGCGTTACCATAGGTTATGGATCACATATCTGCGCCGGCAGTATCGGAAAATACACTTATATCAACAAATACTGCCTGATCGACAGGAATACCGCATCTATCGGAAATTTCTGCTCCATTGCATACGGCGTAAAGATTGGCCTGGGCAACCACCCGGCAAATTGGGTGAGCTCACACCCTTTTGCTTATGACAGGAAATACGGATTCGTTAAAAACAATAAAGTTTTTACCGGACAGGTTCAGGAGCCATGCATAATAGGCCATGATGTATGGATCGGGGCCAATGCCGTGATACTGGCGGGAGTAAAGATAGGAAACGGGGCCATCATCGGGGCCAATTCGCTGGTAAACAAAGACGTAGAGCCCTACAGCATCGTTGCAGGAAGCCCGGCAAAACACATCCGCTTCCGTTTCGACGAAAAAACCATAGCGGAATTGCAACAAACTGCATGGTGGGAATGGGAGGATGCAGAAATCAGGTCACGGATTCAGGAATTCGACAATCCGGAAGCCCTCATTCAGGATATGAATGATCGAGCAAGCGACTGACAAACAGTGAGATTTTGTAGGAGCCGTTAAATACTTTATTCAGTTCATTCATCAGGAAATAATCTTTTTCAGGCATTCCCAGCCTTTGCAGTTCCTTCACAAAAATATTCACGGAAATTTTCCCTTCAAGGACCACTTTATCGGATATCCCACTGGTAAAGTAGCCCTTGCCAATCAATAGTCCGAGGGTGCGGTTGCGGCTGAGGTCGTTGAGTGCGGTAAGGCCAAAATCCCCAATACCACAATATTTAAATAATGTTTCCTCCCTGCCCCCATAGTAAAGCAGCACCCTGCGCATTTCATCAAAAGCTTTGGTAAATGCAAGAAACCTCAGGTTAGGTGAATCGAAGTGTGCATCAACAATGCCAATAAGAATGGCATAGATATTTTTCAGTATGCTCAGGGTTTCCACGCCTTTTATATCTGTGGAAAAATCTGTGTAAATGGTTGTTTCGCTAAAAATCCGGTTTACCCGGTGATAAATAGCTTCATCAGCTGCGCCCACCGTCATGGCGGTCGGGATATGGTTGATAAGCTCCCTGGCAAAAGTGGGCCCCTTCATGGTACAAACCGCACAACCGGTTGCTTCCAGAAGATTTTCAACGATGGTCTTGTTATCCTTTCCGAATCCCTTGGCGAGGTTAACAATCAATACTCCGGGCCTGAGCAGGTTTTTAACTCCATGGATGTAAGAAACAACGGCCACTGAAGGAATGGCCACAAACAGGATATCTGCCTTTTCAAGAATACTGCTGTCGGTGGTGGCTTTCAGGGCCGGAGCCAGGCGAATCATCGGAAAATAAGTTGAGTTGATGTGCCTGAGATTGATATCTTCAACTACGGATTCTTCGATAGAGAGCAGGGTAACATCGAGGCCGGGCCTGGCCGCAAGGATATGACCAAGGGCTGTTCCCAGGGTTCCGGCTCCGGCGATGCAGATGACGGGATGTTCATTCATTCGTTTCGGATTAGAAGGCAAAGATACTATTTTGATAAACTCCTGACCGTTCATATGATCTGAGGATTCCCGCTAAGGTTTTGTTCGTATCTTTGCTATACAATATTCTCAGTACAGATGACATATCACTCAGGGATTATAATACAAGCCCGAACAGGTTCATCGCGATTACCTGGAAAAATGACCATGCCGTTTGCCGGGAATATGAACCTACTGGAACTTATGTTGACGGATTTCAAACAAACCGCAGGAGAAATTCCGTTCGTTGTTGCTACTTCCGTTCAGCGCGGGGACAGTGCCATTGTTGACGTTTGCAGGAATCTGGATGTGCCGTACTTCAGAGGACCGGAACAGGATGTTCTGGAACGGTTTATATTAACTGCGAAGCAGTTTGGTTTTGACAACATTATCAGAGTATGTGCCGACAACCCGTTTTTTGACCTGGGAACTACCCTCGGATTACTTGACGTACTCACAGAAATGAGGTGCGATTATGCCGGTTTCTCAATAAATGGTAAGCCATCAATCAAAACGCATCTCGGGTTGTGGGGAGAAGCCGTAACATTTAAGAGTCTGTTAAAAACCTCTACCCTCACAGTTGAGCCGAAGTACCGCGAGCATGTAACAAATTACCTGTATTCCAATCAGCCAGAATTCCAAATTACACTTATCCCCGCTCCATATGGATTTCACAACCGGGAAGATCTCCGGTTTACACTCGACACGGAAATCGACTTTAAGTTTCAACAGCAATTATACCAGATGGCTGGCGGTATTCCTAACCCTGAAAGACTAATTGAACTATTAAAGATTACTAGCGAAAACGAGCAGTTTAGAGTTACCATGCGGGAGGAGATCCACCGCAATTCCAAGTAACAACGGACAAAACAAACGTATGAAACACACATACATAATTGGTGAAATTGGTCAAAACCATAACGGTTCGGTTGAGATTGCCCGTACCCTTATCGATGCCGTTTCACAGCCGGTAGTTGATAACCTTTTTGGTGAAAAGCTGAAGCCAATGGACGCTATAAAGCTCACCAAACGCGACCTAAAGGAGGAATTGTCGGCATCAGCAATGCTTAAGCCATACAATAGTCCGAATTCCTTTGGAAAGACCTACGGCGAGCACAGGGCTTATCTCGAGCTGAGCGATGAGCAGCACCACGAGATTTTTCTTTATGCCAAATCAAAGGGGCTGGAATTTGTTGAAACCCTCTGTGCACGGGGATGTCTTACCT
Organism: Lentimicrobium sp.; assembly: GCA_023957275.1. Classification (GTDB taxonomy): domain Bacteria; phylum Bacteroidota; class Bacteroidia; order Bacteroidales; family Lentimicrobiaceae; genus Lentimicrobium. Next base: position 39,575 of record JAMLHF010000035.1, read on the forward strand.
TATTAAATCATTTCATTCCTGACCGGCTAAAGGTAGCCTCACGCGACCTCACCAATCTTCCGCTGCTCGAAGCCATGGCGGAAACCCGAATACCCATGATCCTTTCCACTGGGATGGGCGGCCGCAAAGAACTCGACCAGGCTCTGCAAGTTATTACCCGTCAGCACAGCGATGTATCCATACTGCATTGCCTTTCACAGTATCCTTCGGAGTACAGAAACATAAATCTGAATACAATTCCGTATTTGAAGAAGCATTATCCGGGATACAAGATCGGCTATTCCGACCATTCGATAGGAATAATGGTTCCTGCAGCAGCAGTGGCACTTGGAGCTGAGATCATTGAAAAACACATCACCCTCGACCGTACAATGAAGGGCACTGACCATCAGGGTTCTTTAGGCGTTGATGGAATCTACCGCATGGTGCGGGATATTCGCAATCTGGAAATGGCACTTGGCGTCGAAGATATGTTCATCAGCGATGCAGTTCAGGATACCCGCATCAAGCTGGAACGCTCCGTTGCAGCCCTTTCACCACTCAGAAAAGGAGAAATTATTACCGGCGACAAGCTGCACCTTCTGAGTCCGGGCGACGGATTTAAATGGAATGAGCGCAGCCTTATCATTGGCCGTAGAGCCGCTTGCGAAATTCCCGCCGATGAAGTTATTTACCCAAATATGCTGGAAGAATGACGATAAAACTTGTAATTACCGATATCGACGGCGTATGGACCGATGGAGGAATGTACTACGACAATCAGGGCAATGAGCTGAAGAAGTTCAATACCTCCGACAGTGCCGGCGTTGTTTTCCTGAGGGAACTTCAAATTCCACTGGCAATTATCAGCGGAGAAGATACTACTTCGCTCAGACGCCGTGCTGAAAAACTCCGCATCGAACACCTCTATATGGGCGTACGGAACAAACTGTATGTTGCGGGTGAGCTGGTTAAATCGCTTAACATAACTCTTGACGAAGTTGCGTATATCGGCGACGACATCAACGACCTTCCTCTGCTGAAAGCATGCGGGTTAAGCGCCACTCCTGCTAGTGCACCGGATTATGTAAAAAAGGCCGTTACCTGGACTCTTGACAAAAATGGCGGTGAAGGTGCGTTCAGAGAGTTTGTCGAACGCATATTGCAGGAAAACAACCTGTTTCAGGAAGCTCTGGACTCCTATTTCAAGCGCATCAGAACATACAACGGATAAAGTCCACAATTCGTTCCGAAGTCCGGCCATCGATACTGAATGCATTTCGTTGAATGAAGGATTCATATGCCTTATCGTTGATGCTTAGTTCCCGGCTCAGTATACCCTCAGCCACCTTCGTTAGCTCAGCACCGTTCAATGCCCGGAATGCAACCCCCTGCTTAATGTAAGCCTGAATATCCTGATCCAGGTGATCAAGAATCACAAGGGGTTTCCTGAAGTACACCGTTTCAGCCCCAACCGTGGAGAAACAGGTAATAAGCATATTACATGAAGCAATGAGCGAATACAAATCGTGTTCGCTTGTAATGGAATAATTGGTGCATCCCGTCTGCCTAGCGATACGATGGTAGTACTCCGGGTCCGAAGCTTCTGAGGGGTGCAGCTTGATAACCAAATGAATATCGGAAAAACTGGCGGCCATATTCAATACATCAAAAGCTGCCTTCTCCCGCAGCAGAGGATCCTGCTGCAGCTGGGAGGCAAACACAACTAAAGGGACTTCGGGATAACCCAGCTCTTTTATCAGCTTATCGCAGTTATTCAGCAGTGCGGGAATGATATCGGTGCGCGGCTGTCCCACCACTTCAAGGCTGGTTTCGGGATAACCCGATTTGTTGATCAAATAATCCTTCCAGTAGCTTCCCCACACCAGGGTAACATCGCACAACAGACCTCTCCGCAAGTCAGCAGACGTAAAACGGTAAGCAGGATGCAGGTCATGAATGTTTCCATGCTGTATTCCGATTGTTTTCATCCCATTGACACGTGCAGCATCTAAAATGCTTTTAACGGAAGGGCTATTCTCGTCTATACTAGTAACGGTTTTGAATTCATGATTTCTGAAAAACATGTTGTATGCCCGGTTCTTGAATATATAGAAACGACTAGCTCCATGAAATTCCAGCATTTTTTTAAGTATCCAGTTATTGCGACCAGGTTCTGCTTCCTCAATCAGGCTCCGAAGCCTGGAATAAATAAGTTTTTCATCCTTCTTGTAAGCCTTCCATACAGCCGGCGACAGCACTCCTCTGATAAGAATGAATTCTCCTGGAATCCGGTGAACACGAGGGTGCGAATTTCGGATCATCCAGCGTTCGATACGGAATTGTTGTCCTTGCGAAAACTTTGGAGGCTCCGTTTCGTCAATGATCGCAAAATCCTTTCCTGCTTTTGCAAATACATAGGCAAGGTTATAATTGTCTTGTTTCAATTTAAGGGTACCTGGATCAAGACAGGGCTGACGAGCGGAGCGGTCGATAAGAAGATGACGGCATTCCCCTGCTTTCAGCGTTGAGGCCATACCTATGAAGAAACGGAGGAGCAGATACGTAAGGTAATGAAGTAAAGAAACGATACTCTTTCCATGGCCTGCAGTTTTCGCACCCGGCACAATTACAACATTCTCAGGCAGATTGCCAAACAGTTGAAAATCGTTGAAGCTGGTATACAGATGAATTTCATCGTATACAAGAGCCAAATCCCGGATTAGTGCTTCTTCATATGCCTGATTCCGCATGATGAAATAAATCCGGAACTTATGATAATGCCAAAGACTCATACCAGAAACCGAAAGAAACTCCGCCATGGAAGTATCACCCGTTTTTGCATCACCGAATGCAAGAAGGCGATCCATTTCAGAATAATTAATAGCCCGTTTTTCAGTTGCATCCTGTGAAATAATTTCAACCGGAAAAGGATAGGCGAAGCTGCTTGTTGAAAAAATCCTAAGGTTCTCCTCTGATTCAGCCAAACGGCGGATATTCAGGATATCAGATACTGAGAGGCTTCGATTAATTACAATTGCCCTTTTCATATCTTGGTTATCAATCGTTTAATATCGCGGCGATATAGAATCACCAATGAAGAAATCAGAATCAGTACGGAAAGAATAGCCGAAGTATACTGTCCCATACCTACGGTATACTTTGATATTTCAAGCAATATTATCAGGCCCATGCAGATGAGTGGACTGTAAAGCAACTTGCCGAGATTCCAGTTAAACGGCCGAATGCGTTGGGCGTAAATGTATGCCCCGATAACCTGGATAACATCTGCTGCCATAATCGAAATAATGGCACCATAAATCAAGAATCGGGGAATCAGAATAAGGTTCAGCAGAATATTAACCAGCAGACTGGCGATGTTAAGATACAAGAAAAATTTAGTTTTTTTCTCGTAATACATTACAAATGAAAATATTACATATTGTGTTCGCGGCAGATAGCGGATAAATATCAAGGCTATGAAAGAAGAGGCCAGTCGCACATCGGTTTCATAGAACAAGGTAAGATACGCCATTACAGGAAGGATGGCCAGCGCTATAATAAGCTGTGACTGGGCCATCAACATATTGGACAGTGATCGTATTTCCTCTTCATGCTTCAGTGTACCCTCCTTCATATAGCGAAATATCTCTGGCTGGGTTGCAGCCTGAAGTCCCTGCATGATGATTTGCATACCCAGCGCAAAATTCACTGCAGTAAAATAAATACCAAGATCACTGGGGAATCGCTCCATAAAGTATTTATCGGCGAAATTTAATCCCCATGCCAAAACGCCGTACTGTACCAAAGGCCAGGCGAATCGGTTCATTTCGTTTAAAATTCCCCTGCTGTACCTTATCCCGCTTCTGTGATATGTAACTAGAATAACACCGGCTGAAACGATGCTGCTTCCGATAGCACTTCCATAAACATATCCTATAAACGACATTTCAAAATAGAAAAGACCGATCAGCTGAAAACCAGTTCGTACAATTGCATTGCCAATATTAACGATGATAAAAGCCTGGACGCGTTTCTCGTTCCGGTACAAAGCTGCAGCGGTTGTAATAATAGACCGGTTGATACCGGTAATAATTGCTGCAAAACCGAAGCTTCCGAAATTACGGAGTCCTTCCTGAGAAAAAATATTCCCTATATAGTGTTGTAAAAAGAAAGATGCCGTCAACAATATCAAACCCCGCAACAGTATGGAATTAAACACTGAGGAAACCATGCAGTTGTATGACTCACGATTGTCTTCCACATCGTAAAGAAAACGGGAAATGGCATTACCCATAGAAAACAGGGTGATGGTAAATGCCAGGGAGGTCACCATTTCTGCAATACCAATCTGAGAAAAATCTATCGCATTCAGCCGTTCATTGCCTTCAATAATGGGCTGAATAAGAACCTGAAGGACAGGTGGCACTGCTGCCACGCCTGAATAGACGAGCGATAATTTAAGGTGTTCCTTTACATTCAGACGAGTCATGCAGTGATTGTGAACTGCAAAAATAAGGCTGATTCAGTTAAAAGCGAAGAAATTACGCACAAACGACACTTTAAGTGGGATTTTGTGAGTATTAAAAGCTCACTAGTACAAAAGTGTTACGCTTCCATAAGTCTTAACAAAAGTAAAACGACCTTCTCGGGTGCAGCGTTCAATGTCGAAAACGACGAAATATACACCTGCAGGACAGCGTTCATTAAGAAAATATCCATCCCAGCCCTCTTCCGGATCATTAGTTTCGAAAAGTATTGCGCCCCAGCGATTGGCAATTGTCATCTTATAACGACCGGCATCGTGCAATACAGGCTTGAAGGTATCGTTGACGCCATCATAATTAGGAGTAAATACATTGGGAATCTTCATGCTGAATTCACAACACATGAATACTTCTACAGAATCGGTTGCCGAACACTGATCTGCCGTTAATGCAACCAGACTATAAATCCCAGGATTATCAACGTGATATACCGAAACATTCGTACCATCCTGCCACCGATAAGTCGCAAATCCGGAAGCACTCAAGTCAATTCCTTCTGGCGAACACAACATTGTATCTGCACCTATAAATAAGTCGGGTACGTAAAAATAATCTACTGAAAAACGGTGCTCGGAATGGCATCCAAATGTATCGGTTTTCTTTACGAAATAGGTACCGGGATCAGTGATGGTACGTGTGGATGAAGTTAGCATATCGTTCCACAGATATTCAAACTGATCGTTACCTGCTGATACGATAAGCAATGAATCGGGACAAATAGTGTAACTGCCTGGGAGGTCAATCTCAGGACCTGGGATAGTAACCACATTTGCCGTGTCAGATGCTAAACATCCGAATTCAGACGTTTTTCTTACCCAGTATTTACCGGGAATCGAAACATTTATTGCTGGGCTTGTAAGTCCATTATTCCACAAATAATTAAATCCCGATTCACCGGCGAAAAGTGTTGCATCACCACCTTCACATAGTTTAAGTGTATCGGGCAGAGTAGTCTGTGGCATGGGATATATTTCAACTTCCACAGAGGCTTCCAGCTCACTACCACCCGAGCTGATCTTAAAAGTTACAGTGTAATTTCCCGGAGCTGAGAAACGATGTTGCGGATTCAGAATGTCAGACGTATTATCAGTAGAAAGCGGATCTCCAAAATTCCAGAGAACCCAATCGTGATTTTGCTGAAGATTTCCGAATAGGTTAGCACTAAAGTGAACCGCATCCTCAAGACAGGAGTTCGTACCGTTGAGGGTGATGGCAGGAACAAAATAACTCTGAATGAATGTTGGCAATCCCATCAGCGAGCCCCGGGTCGCTCCAAGATACAGGGACTCGTCCACATAGTTGCAGGCAGTTCCTTCCTCATTCGGGTTATTAATCACGCCCAGGTATCTGCTAACTACATCGGGGCGGTTATAGCGGGCAACATAAATCTTTCCGTCTGGCCCCATTTGCAGGCAACCAGGAGCCATTCCGGTTGATGCAATCAATGTCCTGGTTTTTAGCTGGAGATTTATCTGATAAATTTGTTTGAGATCATAGGATACCGAAGCATAAAGAAAATGAGAATCGCCTGAGAACTCAACACCATACGTGGCATCAGGGAATGAATATACGGAATGAAAACTCACATCACCTGTCCCAGGGTTAAAATTGAACACTTCCACCCGGCGTTCATGGTAGGTTGCCATACCAAGATACCTGCCATCAGTCGAAAACTTAAGGCAACCCTGAACTCCATTATTTATAATCTGACCAGCGAATGACGATTTAACAGTCGAACTTACACCAGAAGAGGTAACAAGATAACTTTTGAATTCATTGGATTCACGTTCATGAATAACAACCCATACATCGATGTGATTTAAGTGCCTGACAGCAGAAATTTTCTCAGTAGAATTTGACTGCAGAAAAACATTTTTGGTCACTACAGCTCCCATTCCCCCTGCCTGTGTCATATCAACAACCGAATAATAAAGATCACCGTCAGAATAAGCATAGTCAACGGTAAATACAATATATCGGGTATCATTATTGGGAAGCGGAACAATAACACCCGATTGGGTTGAAGAGGGATGGCCATTTAGCCCTGTACCATTTACCATTGGCTGATGCGTTCGGTTATAAATGGTCATTCCATCCGTATAAAAAAGCAAATTTCCATTATAATCACTAATAGAAGCTACTCCTTCAAAATTATCTATTACGCCATCAAAAAGCACCTGAGGTGAACCGCTTGAAAAGTCAATACCGGCATTCTTGCCGAAATACCAGACATTTCCATGTTTTTGAGCCCATAGAGAAGGTGAAAATTCAAAGAGGATCAGTCCAAAAGCTAAGAATTGGAAAAAACTCCGAATAATAATACCTAAAAAGATTGAAAAAGATCTTTGTTGCACGAAATAAGAAATAATTATTTATAATTAAGGTTATTACAATTTCAATTAAACTAATTCAGGATACTTTAGATCATTGACTAATCCTAACATAATGATTACATATCTTTAATATGTTATAATAAATCAATGAAATCCGGAGCGTAAATTTATAAAAAAGGATCATCATCAATAACTAAAATGGAAATTAAATCCCTATATCTGAAATTTATTAACACTGTTGTCCCGTTATATTATGAAATTACCTTCGGTGAGCTCTCCGCCCCTGACGGATCGGTTCTTCGCTAGCGGTCAGAATGACTTTGATTTACATGATCTTGACGTGGAGGGGGCTTGGTGGCATCTATGCCGCCACCAAGCCCCCTTTGATTAGCGTTATTGTATTGTCATTCTGAACGTAACCTAGTGAAGTAAAGAACCGACCAAAGGGAGTTCACCAAAGGTAATCTCATAACTCCTTCCAAAGGTATACCTGATAATAATGATTTATTATACAGCAAAATCAATAGCTCATATATAATACAATCCTATCACCTTCATCAGATATTTAATATTAAAACTTATTTTAAATACAAATATTTATTGAATGATACTAATTTATAGTATGTTTACCTAAAAGTAACCATAGAACTAAAGAGAATAATTCCGGGAATCACTATGAACGCTGATTCTTTCCG
>JAMLHF010000036.1 GCA_023957275.1 Lentimicrobium sp.
ATAATAGAGGAGCTAAAAACCTTGACTTCTTCTATTTCAGACTGTCTCAATTTTTATCGTAGCACATCAATTACTGAAATACCCAGAACCAGGGGCAATTCGTTAATTGAAGCGCCGGCGTTAAAGATGCATCAGGTAATTTGCAACGTTAACTATGAAATAATTTCACAGAGGTTCAAAGATGGTTATATTCTGCTCTGTGTTACTCCCTGATACCTCGGTAATCAATGTGTAACTGTTTATTTTTCAAAGATACAAAGAGTCACATTTTGAAGGATAAACCTTAAACCAGTACTGATTATTTTCTTCTTTCAAATATTTGGTTATTTATGCCCTGATAGCCATCGCGATGGCATATAGCCGGCACATCATTAAACGAACAGCTCAACCATAGTTCCTGGGTTCATCGTTCCACAGCTATGCACAGTAGCCGATTTGCGGGCTTCGGCACAATGCTTCTGCGTGGTAAAATCTTTCAATCTGCACGCCCATATGCTGTTGGGGTTAGGTACAGTTGGCCGCTGTTATTTGATTGTCTCAGATAAATGAATTCACTTCTCTGCCAATCATTATCATTATAATAGCGGATGTCATTATCGTCAAAAGGAGTTTTGGTTTTTACTAATCACAGCTGCAATTTTATTGTAAATTGCGTCTCTTCAATTCATTTTTCAGCATTTCATATCTTTTCGATTTTTTCAATAGCCTATATATCATAAACAAAGGAATTAAAGTAAGAAAACCCCAGCTGTTCACTAAAAGACTGTAAATAATTACGCCAACCAAAAATCCAATGAAAAATGCATCGACTATTGGAGATGGTTTAATTTTTTTTTCTTCTTCGATCAATTCCTGATCTGTCAGTTCAGAAACTTCTTTTTGCTTCATTTGACCAACTTGTTTTTATCTGATGAAATTTCAACTTTGGTTATAACTATCATAATTGCAGCCACCTAGCGGATCTCCATAATGCTGAACACCCTGCTGCCATGTTCCAGGTTCAGGGTGATGGTTTCCCCGGCCTTTCTGTTCATCAGCAGGCGGGCAAGGGGAGAGGTAAAAGCAATTTTTCCTTTTTTCAGATTGGCTTCATCCACGCCGACTATCTGAAACTGCTGGGATTGTTTTGTATTTCCTATCTGTAATGTAACATAAGAGCCGAAACGTATGGTTTCCGGCTTGCCCTCCTCCGGTTCAATGACCTGGGCGGAACCAATCCTGTTCTCCAGCATCTGCAGCCGGGTGTTTACAACCGCTATGGCATTCTGCTTGTCATGGTCATCGCCGGCCACCAACTGCTTCAGTTCCGATAGCAGTACCTCTTTCTCCTGCAGCAGGGCTTCCATCCCATTAGGGGTAACATAATTGGGGACCCCTTCGGGCAGATCGGCCCGCGGAGGGACAAAAGGCGCCTCGCGCTGATCGTCTTCATTGACAAATGCTCTGCTCATATGGCGAAAATCAGGATTGATATTATAATCAGGCCGGAAGGTAATAATCAATACCTGTTGCTGAAGATTTTATGCAAATTTAATCAACCCCTGCCAATGCCCGCCTGTAAATCACATAAAACTTTCTTTGTTTGGATTTTATCAGCATCGATTCTGTCCGGAGAATAATATTCCGGAACATTTTGTATCGTATGTTTGGAAATCCTTGTAAAATATTTTATATCTTTGATAAATAGTTACATAAGATGTATAAATAACTGTAAATAACAATAGTATGAAAACATTGATTTATGCAATTTTATTTCTGTTTTCGTGGGTTGCTGCAAAATCCCAGTCCGGCTGCTTCCCTGAAGGCATTTCCTTTGCCCATCAATATGAAATTGAATGGTTTCAGGCAAATTATTCATGGTGCACGCACATTGAAGGTAATGTGCATATATTCGGGGAAGATATTTACAGTCTCGGGGGGCTGAGCGGAGTAAAAAGCATTGGCGGATCTCTGTATATCGGTGATCCGTTCTGGTGGACCAACCTGAGAAATCTTAATGGTTTGCAGGGGCTGACCTATGTCGGGGGAGGAATAACCCTTCAAAATAACCCATTCCTGAGAAATATTGAAGGATTGGGGAATGTTGAAAGCCTGGGGACTGGTCAATTGTTAATCGAAATGAATGATTCGTTGACCTTGCTTGCGGGTCTTGAAAAAATTACCACCATAGAGGGAGGGGTATGGGTGACAGGAAATCATTCTTTGCTAAACTTCCTTGGGCTTTCAAATCTAACTTACATTAATCGCAATGGGTTTTATTGCGAAAATAATTATCTCCTTGCTGATTTCACAGGATTGGAAAATCTTAAAAAATGCATTGGCATTCTTAAGATTGGGATTAACGAATCACTTGTAAATATTGATGCATTGACCGGATTGAATGAATTTGGAGGCGGTGTTTTTATTCATGATAATGCTGTGTTGGAGAATCTTGACGGTATTGCGAATATTCCCGGAACCAGTATCAGTTACCTGAGAATCTTTAATAATCCGCTCTTGACAAAATGCCACGTACAAAGTGTGTGCGACCGGCTGGCTTATGGGGTTGGTGGGCTGAACCAGATTGAAAATAACGGGCCGGGTTGTGCCGATTATTATGAGGTGGTGCACAAGTGTGAATCTATCGGAGTGGATGAGCCTTCTTTGCCGGAGGTTTTCAGCATTATTGAGAATCCGGATGATGATTTTATCGTGATTGAGGCCGGTAATCATTCAGCAGTATATACCTGCGATGTATATGATCTTCGTGGCCGGAGGGTATTGCACCGCCTGTGTCAGGATGAAACGAACACAATCAGCAAGGCTTCCTTAAGTTCCGGAATTTATATGCTTCGCATTCAGGGGGATGGGCAGTATGCTGTAAGAAAGTTCTGTAAAAAATAAAAGCCCGGTTTCCCGGGCCTTTCGCTAATTTACTTTTTTCTTTCCCCATTTTATCAGGACAGTCTGTACATCCTTGAATTTAATGGGTTTGGGCAGGTAATCCACCATGCCGGCGTTCAGGTAGCGCTCTTTATCACCGGGCATGGCATTGGCCGTGATGGCGATGATTTTCGGCCTTTCATGCTCGGCATATTTTTCGCAGATCACTTTGGTGGCCTCCATGCCGTTCATCACGGGCATCTGGATATCCATCAGGATAATGTCATATTTTTTGCGCTCCATCATTTCGAGTACCTTACGGCCGTTTTCCACCGCGTCGATTTTATAACCCATCTTACTCAGCAGGGTGATGACGAGATCCTGGTTGGTAATGTTGTCTTCGGCCAGCAGGATGCGCATGGGCAGCTTGGCGGCCAGGTTTTTGTCGATGTTATGGTCGGCCAGGTTGCTCCGGCGGTTGCGGGCCTCGGCAATCACGCGCAATACCTCCTCGAAAAGCTCGGCCAGCTTGATCGGTTTCGACAACTGGGCATCAAAGACATCGGTGGGCAGTTTATTGATTTTGCCCAGCGAGGTAAGCATGATCATGGGTACGTCGCCTTTGAAGGGCAATGCCTTGATGGCCCGTCCGAGTTCAAGTCCGTCCATGGAAGGCATTTGCATATCAATCACTGCGAGGTCGAAGGGCTCTTCATCCTCTTCGATGATGGCCAGGGCTTCATGGCCCGATTTCGCGGTAAACGGAAGCATCCCCCACGATTCGAACTGAAGGGTGAAAATATGGCGGTTGGTTTCGTTGTCATCCACGATCAGCACACGGCTGTTTTTCAGTTCGGGAATCTGTCCGCGGACATACAGCTTGGTTTTGCCGATGCCGGAGGTTCTGAGCCTGATGGTAAAGAAGAACGTTGAGCCTTTGCCCACTTCACTTTCCACCCAGATGCGTCCATCCATAAGCTCTACCAGGTGTTTGGCGATGGCCAGCCCGAGGCCGGTACCGCCGTAGCGACGGGTGGTGGTTGAATCGGCCTGGGTAAATGCATCAAAAAGGATTCCGATCTTCTCCTTGGGGATGCCGATACCACTGTCTCTTACCGAGAACTGCAGTTCCTGGTAACCTTCTTCATCCCGGACTTTTTCAATCGATATGAAGACTTCGCCTTCTTCGGTGAATTTTATGGCGTTGTTGATCAGGTTGATCAGAATCTGTCTGAGGCGGGTGATGTCACCAACCAGGAAAGGCGAAACGTCGGGCTGAATCAGATATAGCAGGTCAATCCCGCGTTCGATGGCTTTCTGGGCAAAGAGGTCGAGCGCGTCTTCAATGCAGTTCCTCAGCTCAAACGGCGCTTCTTCGAGCGTCATTTTCCCTGATTCAATTTTAGAGAAGTCCAGAATGTCATTGATGATGGTCATCAGGTTGTCAGCGCTCACCCTGAGGGTTTCCACAAAATTCTTTTGTTCAACGGTCAGGTTGGTGTCGAGCAGCAGGCTGGTCATCCCGATAACCCCGTTCATCGGGGTACGGATCTCGTGACTCATCATGGCAAGAAAATCCGATTTCATCCTGTTCTCGCGTTCGGCATCTTCTTTCGCTTTGATCAGCTCCTGTTCCTGTTTTTTCAGGTATTCGAGATGTTTCAGGGCTTCGAGGAGTTTCTTATTCTCGTCACGCAACAACTGAAGCGACATTCCGGATTCGTCCTTCAAGGGATTATTTTCCATGTAGATTAAGGATTATTTGACATTCATGAACCCGAAAGCCATGCTCTTGGGCAGTATTGCACTAAAATAGTAACAATTATTTTCAGAAACCAAAGTTAACACTTCCTTTTCAAAAAAAAAGTTGTGTTTAACAGTTTATGAACAAATTTATAAAATGTAACAGGATGCAGGTATAATATTTCACCCTGAATCCGCGGCAGGTCATTCAATCAGATCAGTTCTTATCTGATGGATTGAGTTTTTCGCGCAGAAACTGGCCGGTGTATGAGTTCTCCTGATTGGCAAGATCTTCGGGAATGCCTTCAAACAGGATGTTTCCGCCTTCATTTCCTCCTTCGGGCCCCAGGTCGATGACCCAGTCGGCACATTTGATCACGTCGAGGTTGTGTTCAATGACAATAATGCTGTGACCTTTGGCGATCAGTGCATTGAATGATGCCAGCAGTTTGCTGATGTCGTGGAAGTGCAGGCCGGTAGTTGGTTCGTCGAAAATAAACAGGGTCGGCTTGTCGGAGGACCCTTTAACCAGAAAGCTGGCCAGTTTGATGCGCTGCGCTTCACCGCCGCTGAGGGTGTCAGAAGATTGGCCCATACGCAGGTAGCCGAGTCCGGTTTCCGCCAGGGGCTTGAGTTTCGCTACGATCCGGCTTTCAGTGCTGTTGTTTCGCGCGTGTTTGCTGAAAAACTCAATGGCCTGATCTATGGTCAGGTCAAGGATATCGGCGATGTTCAGGCTTTCGTAAGTTACTTCAAGCACCTCTTCCTTGAACCTTTTTCCCTTGCAGCTTTCACAGGTAAGGTGGATATCGGCCATAAACTGCATCCCGATCTGAACTACCCCTTCGCCTTCGCATTCTTCACAACGCCCGCCTTCTATGTTGAAGGAAAAATAACCGGGCTTGTAGGACCTGGTTCTGGCCAGCGGCTGTTCGGCGAACAGGCTTCTGATGTCATCGTAAGCTTTGACGTATGTGGCAGGATTTGACCGGGAGGATCTGCCTATCGGATTCTGGTCAACCATCTCCACTTCGCTGATCTTGATGTAATCACCGGTTATTTTATCGAAACGTCCCGTCCGTTCGCCATAGCCCCCGTACATCTTTTTCAGCGAAGGGTAAAGTACCCTCTTTACCAGGGATGTTTTGCCGGATCCGCTTACGCCGGTAACGGCTACCAGAACATTGAGCGGGAATTTCACATCTATTCCCCGGAGGTTGTTTTCCCTCACCCCCGACAGGGCGATGTAATTCCTCCATTTCCGGCGGATTTTAGGCACAGGGATACCCATACGACGGGTCAGATACAGGGCGGTCAGGCTTTCCTGTTCGTTCACCAGCTGTTCATATTTCCCCTCAAACATAATCTGTCCGCCATTTTCACCCGCCATGGGCCCGATGTCGATCAGGTGATCGGCGGCATGCATGATCTCTTCGTCGTGTTCAACCACAATGACCGAATTGCCCAGTTGCCTGAGTTGCTGCAGCACCCTGATCAAACGGTGGGTGTCGCGCGGGTGAAGTCCGATCGAGGGTTCATCCAGGATATACATAGAGCCTACCAGACTGCTTCCCAGTGATGTAGCAAGGTTTATCCGTTGCGATTCCCCGCCCGAGAGGGTGGATGAGAGCCGGTTCAGGGTCAGGTAACTTAATCCTACATCACAAAGAAATCGCAGCCTGTTGGTAATTTCCTGAAGCAGCCGCTTGACCACGGTTCTGTCAAACTCACTCAATTCAAGTGAGGTAAAAAACTGCAACGCTTCCGAAACCGGCATCAGCACAATTTCGCTGATGCTTTTTCCGCCGACTTTCACATAGTTGGCGTCGCTCCTGAGCCGGGTTCCTTTACATTCGGGGCATACAGTTTTTCCCCGGTAACGGGACTGGATTACCCGGTACTGTATTTTATAGGTTTGCTCTTCAACAAACTTAAAGAAGGCGTTGATTCCCCCGAAGTATTTATTGCCGCTCCAGACCAGTTGACGCTGCTCTTCGGTGAGGTCGTACCAGGGCTTGTGTACCGGAAAGTTGAATCTGTAGGCGTTGTTTACCAGCTCATCTTTCCATTCGCTGAGTTTTTCGCCCCGCCAGCAGGCGATGGCATCCTCGTATACCGAAAGGCTTTTGTTGGGTATTACCAGGTCTTCGTCAATGCCGATGATACTCCCGAAACCCTCGCAGGATTTGCAGGCACCATAAGGGTTGTTAAAGCTGAACAGGTTGGAGGTAGGTTCTTCAAAACTGATACCGTCGGCTTCGAAGCGGTTCGAGAATACCTCCTGTCTGATGGTGTCATCGTTCTCGATTTCGCAGACACATTCACCGTCGCCTTCATAAAAGGCAGTCTGCACCGAGTCGGCCAGGCGTTGCATCAGGTCTTCATCGTTGGGCCTGATGGTTACCCGGTCAACCACCAGGAAGTAATTTTTATTTTCATCGGCGCCCTGTTTGATTACTTCCTCAATCCGCTCAAAGGTGCCGTTGTATTTAATTCTGCTGAATCCCTGCTGCAGCAGGATGGAGAGCTGCGTCTGCAGCGAACGGTTGTGCTTGAGCAGCAGGCGGCACATCACCGTTGCCCTGGAATTTTCAGGCAAAGAGATAAGGTAATCACACACATCGGTTACAGTATCCCGTTTGACCAGATTTCCGGAAACAGGAGAGTAGGTCTTCCCGATGCGGGCATACAGCAGTTTTATGTATTCATAGATTTCGGTGGAAGTGCCAACGGTGGATCTCGGATTACGGGTGTTCACCTTTTGCTCTATGGCAATGGCAGGAGCAATTCCTTTAATGTATTCTACTTCTGGTTTGCTCATCCGGCCAAGGAACTGCCTGGCGTATGCGCTGAGGCTTTCAACATACCGGCGTTGCCCCTCGGCGTACAAGGTGTCGAAGGCGAGTGAAGATTTTCCTGACCCGGACAGCCCGGTAACCACCACAAAGCAATTGCGCGGAATGGCAAGAGATATATTCTTGAGATTGTGTACTTTAGCTCCTTTGATAAGGATGTGGGTTTCCGGGGTTTTGCCCGCCGTATAGTCAGAATTCATATTTCAGTAAGCACTTCAGGCAACAAAATTAGAGAAAATTTAGGCAGACACTTGATTTTGTGAATTCAATTGCCGTATATTTGTAGCTCAAAGGGTGAATTTTCTTATTCCCTGACTGTTCAGTTTATTAACTAAATCATAGGAGGCACTTATCGGATAAACATCTACGCTTTCACTTACTAACAGAAGGAGGCGTTATGTATGCCCAGTCAATTAGCGATCAGGAGCTGATTAACAGGTATTTGTCCGGTAATGAATCATGCCTTGAACAGTTGATCTACCGCCACAAAAACAAGGTTTTTTCTTACATCATCATGGTTGTGAAGGATAAGCAGCATGCTGATGATATTTTTCAGGATACTTTCATCAAGGTAATCCACACACTGAAATCCGGTTCCTACAAAGAAGAAGGCAAATTTATCCAATGGGTGATGCGGATCGCGCACAACCTGGTGATTGACCATTTCAGGAAATCGAGGAGAATCCCCGTTGTTGACAGTCAGAATGAGGATTTCAGCATTATAGATAACCTCAGAATCTATGATGAATCGGTGGAGGACAGGATGATTACCGAGCAGATCCATCAGGATGTAAGGGCTTTAATAGATTTTTTACCTGCCGAACAGCGCGATGTTCTGATGATGCGGCATTATGCAGATATGAGCTTTAAGGAAATCGCCGAGCAGACAGATGTAAGCATCAATACGGCGCTTGGCCGTATGCGTTATGCCCTGATTAACCTCAGGAAAATGATTGAGAAGAAAGAAATTTCTTTGTCCGCATAATTTTTCTTGTTTTCATGTTTGGGACAGGGGGCATTATTGCCTCCTGTTTTTTATTTACAGCCCGGGGTTTTCGCCCAGCTATGACCTTTCGCCGTTCCGGCGGGAAAATCGCCGGCGCTATCGCAGGTTATAAAAAATTATACAGCAGATAATAAAACGGAACAACCGGTCGTTACTAACATGAACAATCTTAAAACCGAACGACAGACGCCTATGGCCAAGAACTTTACGCTACAAAATCCTTTAAATGTTCCTTATATGCATCCGGCCGGGTACAACCTTAAACGTGTCAGGACAAGCCCGCTGAATGCATCGCCGAGCGAATCAGTAATAAGGAACCTGATGAATTATTCAAAGGCCCTGACCGTGATTCCGGACAGGATCCAGGGACATTTCAACCTGATTTTGCTGAATTAGCGCAGGTAACAACATCTGATTAACCGGTTGCATCGCTCAGGTAATGCAGCCGGTTTTTTTTCGGATTTTTCAATTCCCTGTTATTGTCCTCGCGATCTTATCGCGCATCTCAAGGAATACCGGTCTTAACGGACTGTTCCCATCGGTGCCGTAATTCACGATCAGCGCCATGGTGGTCTGATATTCCGGAAAGTAGTAAAGATCGGCGCTGTAACCGAGCTCCCTCCCGCGATGGCCCCACGCATAATCCCTTTCAGGATTGCCTGTATCAATAAAGTCTTTAAAGCAGGCAACGCCTATCTGTTTGCGCGCTTCTACATCGGGATGGAAGGTCAGCATTTCATCCAGTGAAGGCCGGGAAAGCAAGGTTTTGCTTTCAAACAAGGCATCGGCAAACAGGTACATGTCCCAAACCGTAGAATACACGCCTGTAAAGCCATTGCCGCTGCCGGTATTCCAGTGGGAGATGTTTTCGATCCGGCCGTTGTTGTAAAGGTCATAATATCCCTGGGCAATGCCCGTTTCCGGAAGGGGATCATGCCAGTAGTAACGGGTGTCGTTCATCTGCAGCCTGTCGATAACTTCATCGCGAAGGACAACCTCATGCGGAACCCCGGTGGCCGATTCAACTACCATGCTGAGCAGCAGGTAGTTTGTGTTTGAATAGCCGACGGTGTCTGCCGGTCTGAAGGAGAACATGGCCTCTTTGTTGTAGACGTACTCCAGCAACTCCGCGGCAGTCCATTTTCGGGCAGGATCATTCAGTATCTGTAGGTAAAACCCCTGGTCATCAATTACATCATAAAAACCCGTCGTATGATTCATCAGGTTACGGATGGTAATTGGTGCATCCCCATTGCCGATTTTTTTGAGGGTATTTTCAGGAAGGAATTTACTCAGAGGATCATTGAGCGAGAGGATACCCTTTTCCTGAAGCCGCAGCACGGCCGTTCCTAACATCATCTTGGTTATACTGGCAATTTTAGCGATATGACAGGGCTGCATGGGGATGTTGCCGGAAATATCGGCCATGCCGGCGGAACCGATAAAGAAACCCGTACTGTCCTTCACCAGCAGCGAGATGCCGGGAAGTCCGCGCCTGACAAAATCATCAAGGATTGTTCTATAGGCAATGCTTTTCGTGTTCGACTGAAACAATGGATTTTCTTCAACCGGACAATCAAGGGCGACAGGCTTTTTTATTTCATCGCTGCTGCAACCTGTCATTAAAAAGCCTGCCAGGGCAAGTATAATGACGGTCAGGACTTTGGACATTCAAGTTGTTTTGGGGCAGGCTTGCTGTGACTGCCGGGGTTTTTGAAAAGGGTAAACTGTATTCCCGCCGACAGGATGCCGTTGGGTAAAAGCGGGACATAGTTACTGATAAATGGCATCTGAAGCCTGAAGTCGTAGTTGATAAATATCCGACGTGTATTGTAATGGTATCCTGCGTCATACCCGATGCCAATGCCGGCTCCACCTACAATCTGAGCCTTTGAAGGCAGTTTCTGACTTTTCCAGCTGCCGTCTGACTGCTTTAAAAACTGCTCAGTAAGCAGAAAGGCGTGCATGTATCCCGCGTGTAAGGAGACTTCGGCTGAAAATTTTCCCAGATATCTCCTGTAACCGGCCTGCGTGGTGATCAGCACGGCATGGTTGACATAGCGGTGATAATAATAGGAAAGGCCGACGTTCTGAAACCACTTCCCGGTATAGACCTGACGGCCGCCAAGCGCATGGGTGTTGACATTTCTGAACATCGGATTTTTGATGGTTTCGCGCCATCCGAATTCATGACTTACTGAAAATCCGGGGTGTATCGGCTGGTTAAATATCGCGGTGATCGATTTGGGCGGGTAAAGGGTTGCATTGTTCAGGAGGCTGATGGAGAATGGTTTTGATTTCCATGATTGGGCGGCCGTAATCAATGGAATCAGGCATGCAGCAAGTATCAGTATTTTATTTCTCATCAACAGCGTATGGGTTGCCTGGCGCCTGGCTGCCGGCAAATTGTTCAGCAAAGATAACAACTGTAACGTTCATGTCAAATGATCGGAAGCGATGCCGTTGATTCAGGATTTTCATCATTGAATTGAACCCGGAAGGCTTTAAGGAAGCTATGCCACAGAAGTGATGGTTCCGGCATACGGAATCCGGCAGGAGCATGGGTTTACTAAAATATTCTGACGTGAAGCAATTATCCGGCAGTAAATCTATAAGATGTCAGCATTTACTGTTAGCGGCGGGTTTTATTGTCTGAAGCGCCTTGTTGTCAGCATATTACCTGACAATTATTTTTCTGGTCAGTTTAAAGTTTACTGCCGAGATGCCGGCCAGATACACTCCGGGCTTCAGGCTGACGGGCATTACCGTCAGGTCATCTTTGCCCAGAGGCGATGAAAGCACCACACGACCCGCGAGGTCGAATAAATGCAATTCGCCGGCAATCCCGGAAGGATTGGATACGGACAGGAGATTGTTGTGGTACCAGACAAATATGCTGTTTTGTTCAGGAATCGCGGATCCTCCGGCAATGTGCAGGCGGAAGCGGTCAGGAATTTCTCCGGCCTGGTAATCAAATGTATATCCGGGATTTAGTGAAAGGTCTGTAATGGAACTGGTTTTTTTATCCTCGAGCAGCAAGCGGACAGAGGGGTCGAAGCCTGACAATCCGTTTGCGGTGATGGCATACGCCCCGCTGGCGGCACAGCTGAAACCGAGGTCAATGGTTTCGTTGAAAGCCAGGGGCAACTCGTTGATGCTTAACGGGTATGTGCCCGACCAGGAGAAGAGCTGCGGGGCTTCTTCAATGCCCCGGAGTTTATGTGCATCGGCATAGGTATCGAAACCTTTGGTGGCATTTTTGTTAAAACGGATATAGGTAACATCCCTGTAACCGTTTCCATCCACCTCAAGTTCAAGGGTATTTGCCACGGATTCCTTCAGGAACGGGCGATTGCTGTGGACCCTTGCCGGCAGGGGGATGGTGACATCCCTGTTGAAAATAAAACCCGGTTCTGATGCTTTGATAAAAACGCCGCTCTGGGCGGGGACGATGCCGTTTGTAAGGGCGCCGATCGTACCGTTCCATGTAATATACTGGGTTCCGTTCCAGGCATAGATCGATTGCTCTGCGGCGTTCACCGATACCATATCCCAGTCGATGGCGCTTGGGAAGGGGTTGCCGACAAGGTTCCACCCTGCGCGGTCGGGGTCATTCCCCGGATTGTTGTATAACAGCCGGGTGGTGACAGCCGCGCTGTTCAGGATTCCGATGAACCCGGCAGTCTGGTTTTGCGTCATCTGCATGGAATAAGCGGTGCCCGGATTCAGCAGGGCGCTTGCCGGGAGATTTTGCCAGTCGCCGCTGAATTCATCATATTTTCTTGCCCAGATACCGTTTTGATTATCCGTGAAAACCCCGCCGAAAGCCGGTTCCGGGTAACCCATGGGTGACGACAGGAAATGAAACTGCTGGTTGTTCAGATCACGCTTTACCATGGCGGATTTTACCGTCAGGAATTCCGTTCCTATAAACGAACCGCCATTCTCAATAATGATGCTTTCGCAGGATGCGGGTGCGGTAAGGGTGGGGTAGTTTTCGATATTTCCCGGAATTACAACTACTGATGAAATGCCGGGTACCCCGCTGTCCCAGTTTTCATTCCGGTTCCAGTTGTTGTCCACATTGCCGGTCCAGGTTACGGGTGCAACATTGCAGTCTCTCACCATCATCACCACGGTATTGTTCATTTCATAATCGAAACAGGGCGAAATCATGATGGCGGACACCTGATCTCCATTTTCAGGGGTATAGCTGAAGGATGTTCCTCCCGGGAAGGCCTGGCTGTTATTGATCATCCATAAAAACTCATAATCCGGGTTGCCGTTTCGTTCCGGAGAGGCTGTAAAGGTTACCTGAGTCCCTGAGCAAAGGTCGTTACCGGCTGCCGAGATATAGGTTCTGGTGTTGAACGGGGTCACCAGGGCGCTGCCGTTCATCCACACGGAATCGCAGGCATTCTTGCCGAGGATCATGTATTCCCCCGCTTCTTCGAAAAAACTCAGCGGACCGCCGGTACCCGATTGTTCCATGCCATTTAACCGGAACAGATTATCACCGAGTTTTTTATAGAGATAATAAATGACCCCGGGCTCAGAGGATACAATGCCGAACTCAAAACCAACGGCGCCGCAGAATTCACCACTGCCCCAGATGTCAAATACCATCGGCGCTGAATTGCACACCGACATTACCAGTTGATTCGACGTAACCGGATTCGTACCGATGCAGGGTACATCACTGCCCACGGTAAGCCTGGCCTGCACAATATCGCCGTTCTGAGGGGTATACGTGAAATCATATACATTGACGGCGACCCTGACATTGTTTACAAGCCATTCCATCAGCGGGGCAGCCCCTGCATTGAAGGTTTCGGCATGGTAGGATACCGGTGTCCCTTCAGTTACCTGTATTTCCGGAGTTGAAATATACACGGCGGCGTAGGTCGGATACACGATGAGTTGCAAAGGATCAGAAGTGCCGGAGAATCCTGTTGCAGTTACAGTTACCTGAAGAATATCGCCGTTGGCCGGAACATCAATAAAATCGGGGGCGTTGCTGCCAACCGCGAAACCGTTTTTTGTCCATTGATATACGGGGTTTTGCAGAACCGGTGTTATAGCCGTGAATGTGACTGATGTCCCGGCACAGATTTCTTCGGTATCCGGTTTTATGGATACAGGAGAGTCTGATACGGAAGTTCCGTCAGCAAAACTGCAAGTGGCAATCAACAAGAAGGTAAGAAATATCCCCGGTACAATCAGTAAAGAAAAATAAGGTTTCATATCTGCAGAGTTAATGCTTATTAAACTGCCACCCGGGTTTTCCCGGTTTCCGGTGGTTGTAAGTCAAGTGATCCCGGAGAATGGCCGGTTATACTTTAATTAATTTAATATGTTTTTCAGAGGCGGGTATCTGATAGCAATGGCAGTGATAATATTAAGCTACGTTAAAATTAACATAAACCCATGCACCATGGCGCAGGTTTATTCAATGTTTTCACGGATGGATAAAAATACGAAGATTTTCTCCGGAATGGTTACCCGGGGAAAATTTATTTTCAACATATTCTCTCCCGGAGATAAAGCAGATACCCGAACCACCCGGTTTTATCCGAAAAACCGGGTGGAGACTGGCCATTGGAATTCCCGGGCTTGCCGGTATTTATTATTACCGTTCTTCCAATAAACTTTCGTCGCATTTTGGGCTAAAGCCCCTGCGTTGGTCAGCGCCTGATAACCCCCGGCTCAAGCCTGGGGTAAAGAGCCGGAATTGAGCACCTTCAGAAACTGCCGGAAATAAAGGAAATTGCTTTTTAGCACCTTGAGAGGGAGCGAAGCGGCTGCTCCTCCATTCGCCTGCATCCCCCATCTGCACCCTGAAAACCCCGTTATTCCGGATAAGGTGAGGAGTTTCAGATAATTTACCGGACACGATTGATACGCATTAAACAAACAGGGCTTGTCAATTCAATAATCCGTATTCTCCGCCGCCGGAATACTGGAAAAGCGGGAATGTATTAATAATTCTGTCAATTCAGTGGTCATAATCTGTTATGCCATTGGCGGGGTTCCGATTCAATGAATATGCCGTATCCGCATGCAACTCCCCGGATTCATTCAGGATCTCAAAAGACGGAAAAGGATGCTTCCTGGCGTGTTTTGGTCCCAACAGGAGGATATCTGCTGATATCTTATTTCTGGTCTGGATTGCA
The DNA here is from genome assembly GCA_023957275.1 of Lentimicrobium sp. Classification (GTDB taxonomy): domain Bacteria; phylum Bacteroidota; class Bacteroidia; order Bacteroidales; family Lentimicrobiaceae; genus Lentimicrobium. The sequence goes on from JAMLHF010000036.1 coordinate 14,640, forward strand.
GGTGTTTCCTAAAAAATCCGGAACTGCCGCGCTCACTGCCGGCTTGCAGGATGCTGCGGTTGCCTGTTAAATATGGTTAAAAGCCTGCAATGTTTTTGTTTTCCTTTTATTGCCGGGTTATCTTTACATCGTCATACGCGTTTTATTGGTATAAAATTTATTTTTATTCCTAACTGATTTCCAGATGTGGTTCAGGATTATTCTCATTCTTTCGGTTACCCTTTCATTTTCATTTGCCTCACATTCCCAGGTGCTTTCCGGGGTTATCACGGATGAAGCGGGTAAACCTGTGCCCTGGGCCACGGTGTTTGTAAAGGAACTGATGTATGGTACGGTGGCAAATCAGGACGGGGCTTTTGAGCTGAAACTGGATGCAGGCGATTATACCTGCGTGTTTCAGAGTATGGGTTATCAGGCTGAAACCCGGCAGATCAGCATCGGGGAAGCAGCGAACCCTATGCATATTCAATTGAAATCCATGGTCTATAACCTTTCAGGTGTGGTGGTGAGCAGCAGCGGGGAGGACCCCGCCTACGGCATTATGCGTCAGGTAATCCGCATGGCGCCGCAGTATGCCGGGATGGTAAAATATTACAAGGCCGATGTGTATATCCGAGGCAGTCTGGAGTTAAGGTCCATATCACGAATGGTGAAATGGATGGCCAGGGAAGACCTGAAAGAGAGCGGGATCAGGGAAGGTGACGTGTATATGGAAGAATCGGTCAATGAAATAGAGTTTACCGCGCCTTCAAAGGTAAATCAGCGGGTAAAATCGATACACAGCAATTTTCCCCGCGACGATGAGAGTAAATCCTCGGCGGCAGTTGGTTATATATCGGGAAATCTTTATAAACCCGACGCTTTCGGCAACGCCTGGTCGCCCTTTGCGCCCGGCGCCTTCAGTCATTACCGTTTTGCCCTCGAGGGGACCCGGGTGAACGGAAAGGTGCTGGTAAGTAAAATCAGGATTATCCCTAAAGGCAAAGGGCCGAAATTTGTGCGGGGGCATGTTTATATCATTGAGGACCTGTGGTGCATCCACAGCATTGACGTGCAGGTGGAGGAGCAGCTTGGCGTGGATATCCGGCTTTCGCAGACCTACGGGGAGGTGAAGCCATCGGTGTGGCTTCCGGTAAGCAACCGTATGAAGCTGGATATGGACCTGCTGGGCAATGCAGGCGGCTTTTTATACAACACATCCGTTAGGTACCGCGATCTTTTGGTTAATACCTCGCACATCCCGTCTGCCGAAGCGCCCCCTGTATCCATGCAGTTGCCCGCATCCCCGGCTTCAAGCCAGGCGCGCAGGGACCGGCTGCAGAAGAAAGCGGAGAAACTTACGGCCAGCCCGGAGCCGACCACATCTGAAGCTTACCGGCTGGCAAGGATCAGGCAGAAGCAGGAGGCGCTGAAGGCCAGGGATTCATTGAGGAACGATCATCAATATGTGGAGCGCTACAAATTAAGCGTCGATTCCAATGCCAGGGTATCCGACACCGCTTTCTGGAGCAGCATCAGGCCGATTCCGCTGGCCCGCAGCGAAGTGCTGAGTGTTGTCAGGAATGATACCCTGATGGCCCGTCGCAAAAAGGACGCTGACAGCACTATTCAGCCAAAGCCGGCGAAACAGCGGCTGCTTTCCGTGCTGCTCACCGGTGGAATGTCAGAGATTGATTCCGTGAACCGGTTTTCGTCGAACGGGCTGCTATACCCTTTTGGGGTGAGTTTCAGCACGGTTGACGGACTGACATACGGAACCCGCTTTACATATAACCGGTTTAAAACCGGAAAATACAAGGCGATGGTTGATTTTGCCCCCGCCTTCGGGTTTGCATCCCGTGACTTTATGTGGACCACTTCGGTGGGGTTGGAAGGCCAGGGAAACCTGAAAAACAAATTCAGGATCAGCGGAGGTTCTTTACACCCCGATTTTAACCGGGAAGGGGGCGCCATGGCAATTGAGAACGCGTTATCGACACTTTTGTTCCGGCAAAACCTGTCGCGGCTGTATCAATATGATTTCATCCGGATTACACACTCCATACAACCTTTTTTCGGGGCAAGCCTGAATTCCGGTCTCACCTTGTCGGAATCCACACCCCTGCAGAACCAGAGTGATTTTTCGTTTTTCTATAAGGATTCCCGGTCATTCAGCCCCAACATTCCGGCGAGTCCGCTATACCGGATGGAGCGCCACCGTGATTTGATTTTTGAAATGGAACTGACTTATAAACCCATGCCTTTTTACTACATCAAAGACGGGGTAAAAGTTCCGCGCCGTGGCCTGAACCGGGCGCCGGAATTCTTCGCCGGCATCAGAAAAGCAATCCCTTCCGGCTCGTTTACTACTGATTTTACGGTGCTTCACGCCGGTCTGAGGCAGGAGGTTGCCACCGGTCCGGGCGAACGGCTGAAGCTTGAAGCGGAATACGGAAAGTTTGTAACGGCAGCTCGTATCTATTCCGGCGATTTTACCCATTTCAGCGCCCAGCCACTGACAGTGGGAGGAAAGAACCCCTTCAACACCTTTCAACTGATCAATTATTACGACTACAGTACCAATGAAGCCTGGTTGAGGGCTTTTGCAAACTACTCCTCCCGTTATTTGCTGTTTACGCGCCTGCCACTCCTGCGCAACCGGTTGTGGCAGGAACAGTTCAGCCTCGGATTGCTTGGCGTGCAGCATCAGGGATACCATATCGAGGGCGGTTTCGGACTGGGCAATAGTTTGTATAACTTTGGCATCTATTCAGCGGTAAACGATAAAGGAAAATGGCAGTGGGGTTTCCGGCTTGCCATTCCCGTGTTTTCGACCCGGGAGATTACAGTAGGTATGTAAACGTAAAGTTTTAAATCTTTTGAATCATAATAAAAACAAACCGGCTTCGGGCGGCGTGGCGATTGTGGCGGGCGGTGGTCCGGCAGGACTGATGGCCGCCTGGCAACTGGCTGCTTATTTTGAGGTCCATCTTTTCGAGAAGGAAAAAATGGTGGGTCAGAAATTTCTGCTGGCCGGGAAGGGAGGACTGAACATCACCAGCCACCTTGAAGGAGAAAAGCTTGCAGGAAAGTATTCGCCCCGCGGGTTTATGGATACCGCCCTGAACCTCTTCGGCCCGCGGCAGCTGAGGGAATGGCTCGGCCAGCTGGGCATTCCCACTTATACCGGCAGCAGCGGCAAAGTGTTTCCCGAAAAAGGGATCAGCCCGGCTCAGGTGCTCAAAGCCGTTGTCAACTCCCTGCAACAAAGAGGCGTTCATATCCATACCAGCCATAAACTCACGGATTTCGACGGGCAGATGCGGTTTACTTTTCTGAACGGAAACAAACAGATAGAAATCCAGGCTGATTACGCCGTTTTGGCCCTGGGAGGTGCTTCATGGCCGGGAACCGGCTCGGATGGCAAATGGACGGAAATAATGAACAGGCGCGGGATATCCACATTGCCTTTTCAACCCTCTAACTGCGGGGTGAATATTGAATGGCCGGCGCAACTCAGGCAGTTTCATGAAGGGAAACCCCTCAAGAACATTGTGATGCAGGTTCAGGATGTGAAAAGCAGGGGAGAGGCGCTGATCACCGCGTACGGACTGGAAGGTTTTGCTGTTTATCCGCTGGTACCGGAGATCAGGAAGCTTATAGCGTCCGGACAGAGCGCTGCACTCCGGCTCGACCTGAAACCGACAAGTGACAGGAATTCCCTGTTGAAACGATTGGGAAATACCAGGCCGGGAAGCCGTGCTTACGCCCGTTGCCTGAAACTTGACACCGTTTCACTGGCCCTGGTCAAGGCATATACCTCACAGGTAGAATTTCTCGAACCTGCGTTATTTGCGGATGCTCTTAAGAACCTTCTTCTGCCCGTGCATTCTCTGCGCGGACTTGATGAAGCCATTTCGAGCACAGGTGGGCTTGGACTGGAATCGCTGAATCCGGATTGCTCCCTGAAAAAGTTCCCGCGGATTTTTGTCGCCGGCGAGATGACCGACTGGGACGCGCCGACCGGCGGTTTCCTGCTGCAGGGCTGCTTTTCAGGCGGATTTTACGCGGCAAATGAAATTATCAGCAGATGCGGGTGTCAGATGACCTGACATTTCTGTCCACTCAAAAAAAAATCCCGAAAATAAAGATGAGCCCTGTTGCCGGGGTACAAAGGCAGGCTTTTATCAGGACCGGGGAGTGCCGGGTTTGATGTCAGACACTTTGGCGTCTTCCATTATCACATCGTAGCTGTATCCCGCGCCGAAGTCCCTGTCAACGGCTATTTTACCCTCAAAAGTGGCAATGCTGCCCACTTCCGGGAGATCCATAGTGGTGATGGTCAGGTCATAGTTTCCCTCATCCCCGGTGCCATCCTGCAGATGAACCCAGTTTTTACCCATAATGTTGTCGTTGACTTTAACGACCAGCCCCCTGATCTTTACTGTTTCGCCTTTCAGCCCGGCTTTATCGGCAAAAATTCCGGCAACGGTCAGGCTGCCTTCTACATGTTCAATCTCGATGCCTTGCACCCGTTCGTTGACAGGCTTGCCCATGCTGGCCGGCTGCTGATTCGACACAGGGCTGTCGCTGGGGTCCTGCACAAAATAGACCAGCGGAAAGGTCCGGCCAAGCTCCTTGCTTTCGAAATCTTTCATTTCAAGAAAATCGGTGAAATAGATCACATCACCGGGTTTTGCTTCGCGGGAAGTTACCGCAATCCAATATTTTCCTTCGTTTTCAAGAACCTCCAGGTAAGTGTAATTGGTCGTCTGTATCACATCAATCACCGTAACAGCATGGGTGCCGGCAGGAAGATTTTCTTCTGCATTGGTTTTGGCTCCACGGTTGCAGGCTGTGATGGTGAGCATGACAAATAATGGAAGCAGGATTAATTGTAGTTTGAAGTTGAGTTTTTTCACTTTTCAGGATTTTTAATGGGTTCTGTCGATGAATAATACCGGCTCAGTTTGATGCACAGGATTTGCCTCCGGCAATAACCGAATAAAAAATTTACGGTACCGGTTAAAACATAAACCGGATTCCGGCAAAATTGTTGAACATCCAGCTACGGAATCAGCACTTTTACCGCAGCAGAGCTATTTCCGTCATTTAATTCAAGGTAGTAAATGCCCGGTTCAATCCGCCTGTTTCCGGAGATGAAAGTGAACGGCCATTCGTGGGTTCCGGAACTCGTCAGCCCGGTGTTTACGGATGAAAGCACTTCGCCGTTTGAGGTGAACAAGCGTAAAGTGTATGCTCCGGGTTCCGGGGACTTCAATAAAATCCGGCTGTTGCCCGTTACCGGGTTGGGTGATACGCTGAATGAAAATTCCGCGCTGTGGTGGTCGGTCGCAGTGATAAAATAGCGGAAGATCATTAAATGGTTATCCTGGTCAATCAGGGTGTCGGCTTCAATGGTTCCGCCGGGCACGTGGATGGAGGTGCCGTGATAATTTCCGTAAACGGCATTTACGATGGTCACCGAATCTTCCGTAAGCATGGCTGTATGATACGACGGGCCGGGCCCTGTAAGCTGGATGCTGCAAGGGAATACGGGATTGCCGTGCTGATCCAGCGCTTTCACAATGATATCGGTTCTATAGGGCTGTAACTGGAAATCAATGCCGGTGGTTGACATGCCGGGTTGGATCTCTACATCTTCAACGGTGACGCTTGCTGTCCAGAGATGGGAAGCGGTAATGTTATGACTGCCGACGGGCAGTTCAAGAAACCAGAAGCCGTTTGGGGAAGGGTGGGTGGTTTGATTTCCTGAACTTACCGTTGCTTCCGAAACATCATAAAAGTCACCTTCTATGGTCACATATCCCTGCACATAACCGGTGGTTGGCGCCGGGGTCAGCAAAAAGTCCACATCCGGGGTGATGATCCCGGGGTTGACAACGATCCCGGACCTGATCTGGCTGGTGTATCCGCTGAGGCTGGCCTCCACATCCCAGACGCCTACCGGGGCCTCAAGACTGTAAAATCCCGTGGCGTCGGGATTGGTACTGAAACCTCCGGTTGTAACCGTCACTTCGGTGATCTCCCCGCTGCCGCCGTCGAGTTCAACGATTCCCTGGATGTGTCCTGTGGTCGGTACCGGATCGAGCACAAAATCAACGCCGGTGGTGGTCTGATCCTGCAATACCAACACATTGCCGACCGAGCCGGGATAATATCCCGCAAGGGTGGCCGTAACGGTATAGGTGCCCGTGGGGACTTCAAGGAAGTAAAAGCCTGTGGGGTCGGGCAAGGTGGATTCGTTTCCGGCTGTGATCACTACCTGCGTTACGTTTCCTGTTCCTCCGTTCAGGGTTACCTGACCCTGGATGTTCCCGAATTGCGGGTCCCAGAAGCCCAGATTGCCATCCAGCAGCAGGTTCTGCGCATAGATATCGGAAGGGCCGTTGCGATCGTCTTCCCAGCTGATGATCCACTGATTGTCCTGAAACTCATTGATCACCGTATGGACTTTCGACGATGCCACGGAACTGATGGTAACATGTTCGCCGGGCCACACATAACTTCCGTCCGTACCTATCCGCATGGCTTTCAGCATGCCTGTGGTGGCTGAGAGGCCTTCTTCGTAAAGCACGATCATATCGGTTGGGGTGTTGCGCACCTCCAGCGGGGTGAAGGTGGTGGCTGAAAGCGGGATAAACGTCATGCCGTTGTTGCCCCACTGCCGGGTGCCGGTGGCCGTAAACTTCTGCCCGAAGATGCCTCGCATGCTCTGCAGCCCGTTCATCTCGTTCCAGAAGACATAAACATCCTGCGATCCCGGAGGGCAGGCCAGGTAGGGGTAAAAGTGGTTGAATGCGGCCGCGGTGGTGGCTTCCACCCCGTTTGCCGGAAATTGCACCACGCCTGATGCATCTACATGGTTCACCCACACCGATGCCATCATGTTGTTGTCCCGGTCGTCGTGCCAGGCGATGTAAAAGCCGTCGCTGCCGTCGTTGATAAACGGGAATATCTGCGTCCAGGCCGAAATGCCCCCGGCATTGGAAATCACCGCCGGAGCTGCCCAAACCGGGCTGCCGCCGCTGCTGTATCGTTGTGCAAAAACATGGCGCGTCGGGGCATTGGGCGGGCCGCTGTCTTCAAAATATTTCAGGATAATGTCGTCGGTGCCCACCGGCAGCATCTGGGGCCAGTTCAGGGTGTTGGCCGAACTCAGGGTGATTCCGTTGTCGCCCCATTGTTTGGCCCCCGTCGGACTGATCTTCTGCATGATAATTACATTGTCGGAAGTCCAGGCAAACACCGCGTTGCCCGCCGGGGTGGTCACCACCTTGGGTGCCGCGTTGAAGGCTGAATTGTTCGAGAGCGCGATGCCGTCGGCGCCCCAAACAAAGTTCCCTTCCGGGGAAATGCGGTAGGCGTAGGTGTTGTTGTTGCCGTTGCGGATATCCTGCCAGGTAAGGATGCAGTGGTTGTTGATGTCGGCGGCCATATCCCAGTCGGTAAGCCAGGTCATGGAGGGCTGGTTGCTGATCAGGATCCCGTTGTCCGCCCACAGGGCATTGCCCTGGCTGTCGAGCCGCTGGAGCTTTACGTTGTAATTGCCGGTTTCGTTGCTGAAGAAACCGATGTAGGTGTCCCCGTTGGGGCAGGTGGCGATTTTCGGAATGGCCTGTTCGCCCGTAAGCAAAGCAATGGCATTGTTGATGGCGGGATTGTCGCTCCACTGACCCCGGACGCTTATCCCCAGGATAACCGTCAGCAGGAAAATAATTGTACACTTTTTCATCTGGAAACTGGATGTAATGAATACGAATAAAGCGTTGAAAAAGAATCAGGCAGTGTCCGGGAATCCGGCAGTCATGGTAAGGTAATCTTTTGCCGGCCTGACTGATCTGATCATGAAAAAGCGAAGATACCAAAAAACATTCTCACCTGTACCGCCTGAATTAAGTTTTTATAGCCGGCCGGATCCCGGAATAATAACGCTGAAGGAAATAATCAGCTGTTTCCAGACAGAGTTTTTGATGATAATACAGGTATCGGGAGAAGCCTGACCAGGGGAATTTTCCGGTGTGCCGGTTTTTCTAGTGACTGCCTACCATTTGTCGTCTTTTGGGCTAAAGCCCCTGTGTTTGTCAGCGCCTGATTACCCCCGGCTTCAGCCGGGGGTAATTAACCGGAATTAAGCACCTTCGGAAATTGCAGGATATAAATGAAATTGTGTTTGATGCTAGATATCCAATGCTTGCGCTGGTTGAGTTGAGTTCCGGATTCAAGCGTCAGATTTTCGGGGAAAAGCCAGAAAGTTCTGCTTGATTTACTCCGGGCTTCAGCCCGGGGTAAATGCAGATGCCCGAACCTTGCGGCTTTAGCCGAAAAGTAGGGAGAAGCCTGAACAGTGGACTTACCAGACTTACCGGATTTTATTGTTGCCTGCCTGCCTTTTGCCACCTTTCGGGCTAAAGCCCCTGTGTTTGTCAGCGCCTGATTACCCCCGGCTCAAGCCGGGGGTAATTAACCGGATAAAGCATCTTCGGAAATTGCATGATATAAAGGAAATTGTGTTTAAGGCTAAATAACCTGTGTATGAGTTTGTTGCCAAAAGTTCCGGATTCAAACGTAAGATTTCCGGGGAAAAGCCAGAAAGTTTTGCTTGATTTACTCCTGGCTTCAACCCGGGGGAAAGCGGACGCCTGAACCAACCGGCTTTAGCCGAAAAGTAGGGAGAAGCCTGAACAGTGGACTTACCAGACTTACCGGATTTTATTGTTGCCTGCCTGCCTTTTGCCACCTTTTGGGCTGAAGCCCCTGTGTTCTTCAGTTCCTTATTACCCCCGGCTCAAGCCGGGGGTAATAAATCGTAATTGAGCATCATCAAAAAAATGCAGGAAGTAAAAATAATTGAGTTTAAAGCTGCGCGGAAGCAGGTTTCAGAATTATTTATTTTGTTAACTATTGCACGCGCTGTTTTTTATTCAGGAATTTAGCCCGGCTCATTGACAGGATAAGTTGGCTGATAATTAAATGTTTTTACTTAATAATCAAAGAAATGTGATAGAATATCTGGAATTATTATAACGAGTTTCATATATTTGTATATGACAACTTAAAAATATTATATTATGCCATTTGTAAGTGTATACATTCATTTTGTATGGAGAACGAAAAGAGGGATTCCATATTTTAATACAGCCGCTAAGAGAACAGCTGTTTAGCGACATATCCGGGAAAATGCAGAAAAGAAGGCAATCTATATTGATTTCGTAAATGGTTATACCGACCATTGCCATTGTCTCATTTCTCTGAATTCTGATCAGACAATGAGTTCCGTAATGCAACTTATTAAAGGCGAGTCATCCCATTGGATAAATCAATCCGGATTATGTGATTATAAATTTGAATGGCAGAATGAATATTATGCTGTTTCTGTTTCTGACTCACAAGTTGATAAGGTAAGGGAGTATATCAGGAATCAGGAAAAGCATCATAATGAAAAGACTTTCAATGAGGAAGTAGATGAATTTGCGGCTATATACGGATTCGCAAAATTGTACGATATTTCTGATTGACTTCATATTTGTTCCTGTTAATTGACAGATATTTCCCGGTGATTCAAAAAAGTAACTGATTCTGGGTGCAAGTCTTTTATTTATAGTAAGACCCTTGCTTGAATGATGCAGTCAGGCAGGTAGGGCCTGAATGAGGTTTTTGCTTTACCTGAACAGGCAGGCTCTGAGGGTTGAAATATTGTTGATCTTAGCATGTTTAAAATTCTGAATAAAATCAGGCGCATCAAATGATGAAAATCCAGTTTTCCCGCTGTGAATCCTCAAAGAAAAGTCTTTGGATCTGGGCTTGCGCGGATGAAGTTTGTATATTCGCACTTTATTTTTCGGGATGGAATTTTATCAGCAATGTTTCTGGATAACCGGTGCGGCTTCAGGTATGGGGCGGGCACTGGCCCTGCTGCTTGCCGGATATCAGTCGAAACTTATCCTTACCGACCGCGACCCTCAGGGGTTGCAGGAAGTAGCTGAGGAAGCCGGCAGGAGAGGGGCCACGGTGATCACCAGGGTGCTTGATATGTCTGAATCTGCCTCCATCGCTGCCTTAGCAGCGGAAGTCATCGGGCTTGCAGGGCGCATCCACGGTCTTTACCAGTTTGCAGGCATCAGTCAGCGCTCGCTGGTGGTGGAAACTCCCGACGCCAACGACCGCCGCATTATGGAGGTCAACTTTTTCGGGGTGGTGGCGCTGGCCAAGGCCGTGTTGCCGCACATGATTGCCTGCGGAGGCGGACAACTGGCCGTGACTTCCAGCCTGGTAGGCAAATTCGGCTTCCCTTACCGCTCTGCATATTCCGCTTCCAAACACGCGCTGCACGGCTATTTCGAGAGCCTCAGGGCCGAGAACAGCAGGCACAACATCCGCGTAAGCATCCTGATCCCCGGAAGGATACAGACCAATATCTCCAGGTTTGCACTGGATAAGGAAGGTAAGGAATATGGAAAAATGGATCCCGGACAGGCCAACGGCATCACCGCTGAGAAGGCCGCCAGGCAAATTCTGAAAGGGCTCCGAAGGGAGAAAAAAGAGGTGCATGTCGGCGGCAATGAGCTGATGATGTTGTATATACGCAGGTTTCTGCCTGCATTATATTACAGGCTGTCTACCAGGATCAGGCCGGTGTAATCAGTTAAAGCATATAAAAGCATGGGAACACAAATCAACGGAATTCAGCAACTGGGGGTGGGCGTCACTGACATTCAGGAGGCATTCGCCTGGTACCGCCGGTATTTCGGGATGGATATCAAGATGTTTGAAGAGGCGGCCATGGCAGAGCTGATGCTGCCCCATACCGAGGGCGAGCCCCGGGAACGCCATGCCATTCTTGCCCTGAACCTCGAAGGGGGCGGCGGCTTTGAAATCTGGCAGCACACCGGAAAAAAGCCCGAATATCCCGCGTTTGAGCTGAAATTGGGCGACCTGGGCATCTTTGCCGGCAAGCTGAAAACGGCCGATGTACAGAAGGCCTATAATCACTTTAAGTCGTTGAACCTTGATTTGCTGTCAGGCATTACCACGGATCCGGAAGGAAGGCAGCATTTCTACCTTAAGGATGTGTATAATAACACCTGGGAAGTGTGCAGCGAGCCTTATGTATTTAAGAAGCAGAAATCAGTCACCGGGGGTGTGTACGGCGCGGTGATCGGTGTGCAGGATATGGAAGCCAGCCTTCCGGTGTATCAGCTGATCCTGGGCTATGACCGTGTGGTCTACGATGTCAGCGGAGAGTTTGAAGACCTGCAGGGACTGGCGGGGGGCGGGGGCCGGTTCCGCCGGGTATTGCTCCGCCATTCGCATACGCCTGACGGAGCATTCAGCCCGATGTTCGGCCCCTCTTGCATCGAGTTGCTGCAGGTACTCGACCGGCAGCCCCGTTCCATCTATGAGGGCAGGCTCTGGGGCGATCCCGGATTTATCCACCTTTGTTACGATATCAACGGGATGGACTCCCTGCGCGAAGAAGTGAAGGAAAAAGGATTTCCTTTTACCGTAGACAGCGCCCGCGATATGGACACCTTTGATATGGGAGAGGCCGCCGGCAGCTTCAGCTATATTCAGGCGCCCGAAGGCACTCTGATTGAATTTGTGGAAACCCACAAAATCCCCCTGCTTAAGCGCCTGGGCTGGTCGCTCGACCTTACCAAACGCAAACCCGGCCCGCTGCCTCGCTGGATGTTCCGGATGTTCGGATTGATGCGGGTGAAGTAATACCGGCCTGTAAACCTCGGTTCCACCTGAAGTCAGCGTGCGTCTCCGGCGCGTGCCACGGACTTCAACAGAATCAAAGCTGCATGACGTGCCCCGCGCAAAGCCGCTACGGCGCAAAGATTATATAGCGTCCCCGCAACTCCTGACTTCCCCACAGGGCCTGGCCGCAACAATCCACATTCTGACCTGACAAGTTTTCTTCCAACTTGTTAGGTCTTCTTTTTCCCGGCTTGCGTCTCCTGACGCGTGCCATAAACCCTGCAAAGTGAAAATAACCACAATAGCCACAATAGGGCACAATAGAAACCACCAGATCGGCAACATTATCACATTTACATATTTCCACATTGGCCCATTTCATTGTAACCTGAACACATGAACACCTGAACACCTGAACACCTGAACACATGAACACCTGAACACCTGAACACCTGAACACCTGAACACCTGAACACATGAACACCTGAACACCTGAACACACTTTTACATTCTCAAATTTTTACATTTTCAAATCATCACATCTGGCAGGCTTCAATAATCTTTTGCCGTTCCGTTCCATATTTTTTACTTCCTTTGCCTGATTCCTGAACTTACGGATATTTGCAAACTTAATCCCGGAAAGATGTCCCGACTCAGCAAACCCGAACGCTTCAAGGCCGTGATCGGATGGTTTGAACAAAATATGCCGGTAGCCGAAACGGAGTTGCATTATGACAATCCATACGAACTGATCGTAGCCGTAATCCTCTCGGCCCAGTGTACCGACAAGCGGGTGAATATGATCACGCCCCCGTTTTTCAGGCGTTACCCGGATGCGGAAGCGCTGGCTGCCGCTGAAGTGGAGGATATTTTTGAGCTGATCCGTTCGTGTTCATATCCCAACAACAAGGCTAAGCACTTGTCGGGCATGGCCCGGATGCTGGTAAATGACTTTGGCGGAGTGGTGCCGGGCGATGTGGAAACATTGCAGCGGCTGCCGGGCGTGGGCCGAAAGACCGCCAATGTGATTGCTTCCGTGGCTTTCAACATGCCTGCCATGGCGGTAGATACTCATGTGCACAGGGTATCGGCGCGTATAGGACTGACTTACAGGGCCAAGAACCCTCTTGAAACGGAAAGGCAGCTGGTGAAATATATTCCTGAGTCAAAGCTGGCCATTGCCCACCACTGGCTGATCCTCCACGGCCGCTATGTGTGCATCGCCCGCAAACCCAAATGCAGTGAATGCGGATTAAGGGAATGGTGCAGGTATTATCAGACTAAAGCGCAGGATGCCCCGCGCAAAGACGCAATGACGCAATGATTTTATTGTATCTCCCGTGACTCCTGACCTCCCCACAGGGCCTGGCTGCAACAAACAACGACCTGACCTAACAAGTCTTCTTCCGACTTGTAAGGTCTTCTTTTTCAGCCTGATAACCCAAATATTGGGGAGGTATGTCAGCACATACTGTTGACTTTCAACTTTTTATCCGCTCAGGCCGCGGGGCCTCGCTTCCGCAACGCGACTGCCTAAACTTGACCATTGTTTCATTTCTTAGCTGTTTATCCAATTCCTTGAATGTTAGTTTTGGAAGGTCAACTTTAGAAGGTCGCTTTTGCGAAAGCTGAAAATTTTTCGCACTGCCTTACTTTACTGGGATTACAAAGAAAAAGAAATTGAGTTTCATTACTAGTGTCATGTCAATCTATAATTGTCGGATAAAGCCGAGCTAATTTAATGCGAGCATCCGCATTTGTAAACTGCCAGTTTATTTTTGCTGTTTTGTTATTGCGATGGGTCTGCCACGCTGTTACTTCTTTCTCCATAATCCCCAAATTGCTAATTCTTCTCTTAAGACATTGTCCCATAAGTACATTTAACTCAATTTCGGCCATGTTAAGCCAACTTCCATGCTTTGGGGTATAGACGAATTCAAACCTGTCCCAAATTCGCTTGGCTTCTTTTGGAGGAAAGGCTTCATAAAGTGCAGAAGCTTTGTGAGTTGCCAAATTATCCATAACCAAAGTAATTTTTTCTGCATCTGAATACCATTCATCAGCAATCTTCCTGATAAATTCAGCCCAATCCACTTTTGTTTTTCGCTCTGTAACATTAACATATCTTTTGCCTTTTAATGGCTCAGAGGCCAGGAAAATATTGGCAACCCCACATCTTTCATATTCGAAATCAACTCTTGTCTCTTGCCCTGGTTTCATCGGAACAGGAGTGCGCGTTTCCTTTATCAATTGTTTCGGCGATTCATCCATGCAAATAACAGGGAAACGATCATTATACGGCCGTTTATAAACATCAAGAACCTGTTCCATTGCGGCAACAAATTGGCTGCTCTGGTGTGGTGGAATTATCCAGCCTTTTGTTTTCCATGGTTTAAGTTCGTTTTTTTTAGCACCTTACGAATTGTTTCATGTGAGATGCTTTCAATATATTTCATTTCGACCATTTTATCTGCAAGTAATCGGAGTGACCATTTGGCAAATCCTTCAGGTGCTTCACTACAACTCATGGCTATTAACTGCGCCTCCAATTCACCGTCAACCTTTTTCTCTTTCGTCTTACTCATTGGTTTGCGCTCCAGGCATGCATCGAAACCTTCCTCAACAAATCGCTGCTTAACTCGGTCTATCATCCTATCACTTATTTTTAGGACCTGACTGATTTGTCTGCCTGAGATTTTATCGCCATACTCCCCTTGATCGGAATTAAGGAGAATATAAGCTGTTCGATACTGCTGAGAAGTATGAGTGCCTTTGTTTACTATTGACATAAGTTCCTCATGCTCTTCTCTTGTTAAAGTGACCTTGTATTTTATCATGGCTTTTTTGCTGACAAAGATACAAAATATATACGACAATATCAAGTTGACATGACACTAGTTAAGTGCTTCCATTCCGATTTGAGCCTGACATAACCAGTTTCTTCCAACTTGTCAGGCCTTCTTTTTTATCAGTTAGCGCGCGTCTCTCAACGCTTGCCAAGAGCCTTTCAAAGGTGAATCTGTCCCGGTGGTCGAGCGGCGGTGGTCGAGCGGAGCCGAGACCAGCCGAGACCAACCGTGACCAGCCTAGATAACTTTCCCCACGAAACGTCGCAATGTCGCAACGATAATGTTGTATCTCCCTAAATTCCCGCTTCTCCACAGGGCCTGACCACAAAATTTAACGACCTGACCTAACAAGTCTTCTTCCGACTTGTTAGGTCTTCTTTTTATTGATCTTCCAATCAATGCTTAGTGATGTCAGCACAAACAGCGAATTTTCATCTTTTTATCCGCTCAGGCCGCGGGGCCTCGCTTTCGCAACACGACTGCCTAAACTTGACCATTGTTTCATTTCTTAGCTGTTTATCCAATTCTTTGAATGTTAGTTTTGGAAGGTCAACTTTAGAAGGTCGCTTTTGCGAAAGCTGAAAATTTTTCGCACTGCCTTGCGTTACCGGGATTACTAAGAAAAATTAGAATCGAATTTCATTACGGTTGGCTTGTTACCATTTCTAATGGTGATATGAACTGTTTAACAAAACTATTGAATATTAATTGAGATAGGATTGGCCTTCCAAAAATGGCGTTAAGAAAGCAGGCAGTCTCATCAGAAAAGAAACAGCACCAATGAACCAATTATTTCCTTAGATGGGAAATGTGTTCAGCCATCTTCCGGAACCCTTGATTTGCGCTGCTTGCTTACTTGTAGTTACCTGGCGAAGTATCAGGTAATAAGCAGTAGTGAAAAATATGGTTATCCCTTTAGCAATGTGTAATATGTACTCAAGTTGTGAACCCGTTCAGGCTCCGGTCTCTAGATTGATAGTGCAGTTGAGAAAAGTTCCTGCATCAATACATTAAGCCTTTAAGCCTCTCTTTGCCTGTAGCCTTTTACAGACGCGCTGTAAAGCGGCATCAACAGGATCAGACCGGCGGAAACTACCATCAGCGCAACACCAACACCCAGGCGGTCGGCGGTGAAACCCAACACCGGGGCAATCAAGGCTGCAAAAAGTGTTTCTGCCTGAGATTCTGCCGAAAGTGCCGTGGCCAGTACATCTTTTTCCAAACGTTCGGCTACAACAGATATCCCTATGGGTTTACGCAGGTTTTCAATCAGGTATATTCCTGTATAAAATATTACTGCAACCAGATAAAATGTATAATGGAACAGGAAGCCGCTCACCAGCCCCATCAGTAAACCAATCAGCATAGTGACATTCAGCGGACGCGATAAATTGGTGAAACGCCCGGCAAAGCGGCCGGAGTTTCGAGAAAAGTAAGAAGTCAGCAAATAAATTACCGAATAAACGAGTCCTACCATCAACGCAGCGCGTTGTTTAGTTTCCAGGTAAAGAAACAAGGGTATGCTGAGGGCGAATGTTTTAAGTACCGGCTGTATATAATCTTTCACGGCCTTGTAATAGCCCGTGTAAACTGCCTGCGTTAGGATGGCCTTCAGTATCCCGGTGTTCCGGAATGAATAAATAAAGTCCCGGATGGTGCTGCTGAAATTCCGGAGCAGGTCACCTTTATGTAACAGTTTCCTTTGACCATCCAGCATCTTTGGATAGGTTGTCATCAGCACCAGATCAATAATATAGGGGAAAACCGAGAAGAGGAAGACCGTACGGTAACTTCCGGAGTGAAAGACTATGAGCGCTGCCATCATTGCAGAAACTGCCGATCCCATTTGTGACCATGAGCGCGTATGCCCGTAATAATGTACTTTCTGATCCTTCCATCCCTTGATTTTAAGATATTCAAAGATCATGGCTTTGTGGGTGCCGGTGCGGAATGCATCGCCATAAGCGTAAAAAAGGATGGCCACAACAAACATCCAGTAAGATGATGAAAAAAAGAAAATTATAAATGAAAGGATATAAAAAGCAAAAGCCGAGATCATGCTTCGTCGTCGTCCCAGACTGTCGGCAAGCACTCCGGTAGGTATTTCAAAAATATTGATGGTAATCTCCTGAATGGCATATAGAGTGCCGATTTCGAGAAAGTTCAGCCCTTTTTCGAGAAAAAATAGCAACAGAAAAGGTTCGAAAAACCGCAGGTTTTTGAAAAACCCGTAAGCGCAGAATTTATAATACTGCCGGTCCTTTTCAAATGCAGGTGCCATTGACGCCGGATAGGGGTGCAATTTAGCAATTCTTTTTCAGATCTTTTAACCGTTCTTTCTGCCATATACAGCGAAGCAATAATTTATCCGACCTTCCTTTTGCTGATCATCCTTATTTTTTTCCTCAAGCTCAATCTCAACCTTCTGAAGTAAGTGCCAGTCTCCGGACGCGCTCCACGGAGATAGCCACGAATGCACGAATGCAATGAGTGGAATAGCTAACCCGGCTCGCTTGCGTCTTCCCGATGCGTTCCAAGGATTTTTCACAGATGAAATTAAACCACATTAGCCACAACTTGTCCCGGCTACTTTGCCGGGAATAGGGCACAATAGATCAAACCCAGTTAGCGCGCGTCTCAAGACGCGTGCCACGGACTTCAACAGAATCAAAGCTGCATGACGTGCCCCGCGCAAAGCCGCTACGACGCAAAGATTATATAGCGTCCCCGCAACTCCTGACTTCCCCACAGGGCCTGGCTGCAACAATCCACATTCTGACCTGACAAGTTTTCTTCCAACTTGTTAGGTCTTCTTTTTCCCGGCTTGCGTCTCCTGACGCGTGCCATAAACCCTGCAAAGAGAAAATAACCACAATAGCCACAATAGGGCACAATAGAAACCACCAGATCGGCAACATTATCTAAGCGTCCCTCGTCCCTTTTAAGCGTCCCTCGTCCCTTTTAAGCGTCCCTCGTCCCTTTTAAGCGTCCCTCGTCCCTTTTAAGCGTCCCTCGTCCCTTTTAAGCGTCCCTCGTTCCTTTTAAGCGTCCCTCGTCCCTGACCCTAACGGCCTGTGGTGAGCGATTGCGACCGGAAAGACCCATGCCAAAGTACAACTGCCTGTAGCCATCGTAACGAGACCTTCAATCCCAGCCCTTAAAACCCATGTAAGTCAATGTCATTCCGGGCGTTAGCGAAGAACCGATCGGCCTGTGACCGGGGGCCACCAACGTAATCTCATAATTTAACCGGACAGCAGTGATTTAAAAATTGTATTTCAGCCTCAGGAATACCTGGTTGATTTTGGACCGTTCACCGTTCAGATTGGCATCGAAATGCTGCCAGATAAAAGAGAAACCGATATCCTGCGCAAGTGAATAATCAACCGCTGGTCCGGCATAATAGCCATTCAGGTCGGGAAACCACATCGCAGCCATGGAAAGGTTAAGCAATGGCATAACTATCCAGGTGAACTGACCAAATGCGGTAAACTCAGAAAAGGCGAGGTCCTTTGATGAGAAATTCCGGGCGTATAAATTGCTTATATTGCTGATATCTAATGGATTGTTACAATACATGAATTGAATCTGTGCCATTGAATTGTCCTTAAACAATCTGTCCAGGCCAGCGGTAACCAGCAGCGTGCTCCCGTCATCTGCAGCATCCTCTATCGGAACAAACCAGGTGCCCTCACCCCGGAATGACATATTCCTGACTGAACCGGACCAGCCTGCTCCGGCGACAAATTCTTCACTGTTCATAAATCCGGAGAGTATCTGAAAATCGTATTTCAATGCATTAAACCGGTAAAGGGCAGCCGCAGTCACCTTATTCTCTTCACCGGCCTTTATTGCAAACTCTGCAACAGAAGAGGAGGAGGGGAAAAACTGCAACCTGAGGGCATCGCTGCCCGGCCTTTCGGCATAATCAAAATCAAAAAATGAATAGGCATTGAAAATGTCGTTTGGATTCCAGACAAATGTTTGACCCCAGTTAATCCGCTGTCTGCCTATGGTAAGCTGAAATTTGTTGTGATGAAGATCAAGCCACAATCTGTCGATGGTTGTATTTAGAAGAAAAGACTGCTCCTCAATGATGTTCCATGATAAATCTGCCACTCCGTCGTCGTAACCGATCAGGTCTGCGTAAAGTTTGCCGTACCTGACCATGTCTCCTGTAAAAAGCCGGTTCCGGAACTCAGCGGCGAAAGTTATTTTATCGTTCAGATAGCCTTTAAAGTTCAGCCGGTTATGAATAATGTTTTCGTTAAGGAAAGGGCCGGAAAGGGAATCAAAGGCAGCGCTTTGTATAGTGGAAAGATACCCGGCCAGGGTGATCACCTTCTCTTTTTCCTGACAATTTCCTGAAGACAGGAAAAGAAATATTGCATGAAAAACAAAAACAGCCCTGATAAATATGATATGTACCGAGTCAGACATTTTATTCACGATTATCATCCGACACGACTTTCCCGTCTTCAAGCGTGATGATGCGGTGAGCCATCTTAACCACGCGGGGGTCATGTGTTGAAAAAATAAAGGTTATTCTTTCTTCCTGGTTGAGTTTTTTCATGATTTCAAGAAGATTTGTCGCCGCCCTTGAATCAAGATTTGCCGTGGGCTCATCGGCCAGCACAAATTTCGGTCTTGATGCAAGCGCTCTGGCCACCGCTACGCGCTGTTGCTGCCCACCCGAAAGTTTTGCAGGCCGGCTGTTGATCCTGTCGCCCAGGCCTACGGCCGTTAACAACTCAAGGGTCCGCTCATCCTTTTTTTGCTTAGGCCATTTCTGTAGCGTCATGATAAACTCTACATTTTCCCTCGCCGTGAGTACCGGCACCAGGTTATAGGATTGAAATACAAATCCGATGTTATTCAATCTGAAGTCGATCAGTTGCGAAGGTTTAAGTTCCGCAAGGTTGGTGCCGTCAATAATAATTTCACCCGAAGTGGGCATGTCAAGTCCGCCAATCAGGTTCAGCAGGGTGGTTTTGCCCGAACCTGAAGGGCCCACGATTGCCGCAAATTCAGCTTCCTCAAAGTCCAGACTTACATTATTCACTGCGTGGACCTTAACCTCTGTGGAATTGTATATCTTATTTACATTTTTCAGTTCGAGGATTTTCATAGCCTCCCGGTTTATATTTTGGGTTAATCTGTTCTGAGTGCTTCAAGCGGATTTAATCTGAGTGCCTTTCGTGCAGGCCAGAGAGAAGAAATGATTGCGGTGGCTACTACCATCGCCGTAACAAATACGAAAAAGCCGAATGACACGACCGGATATACTTTTGCCGCAAACCCCATAGCTTCAAATCCTTCGCCCCAGCCTGAAAAATGGATCCCGGTTTTTCCGAGGATTTCCGTAATAATCCACCCGGAAAACATGCCGGCAACTGCTCCGACCAGTGTCAGAAAAACAGTTTCCAGCATAATCATCTGAAATATCCTGCGACGGTTCATCCCGATGGCCATCAGCATGCCCAGTTCCTTTGTCCGTTCAAGAATTGACATCAGCATGGTGTTGATGATGCCAAATGCAAGGGCAAGCATAATAATCCCGATAAAAATGAAATAGTAAATAATCATGAAATCATGCATCAATGCAGCATCGGGAGCCAGTTCTTTCCATGTCATCACAGCATTGCCGTCTGCAATCCGGCTTAGTTTGTCCCTGACTACCCCGGCATCATCAATATTTTTGAGTAAAATGGAAATCTCATGGTTGAGGATTTCACCTCCTCCGTAAAGTTTTGCCAGCTCCCCTGCATTCACAAAAACAGCAGTCTGGTCAAATCCCGTGTTGGTGGTCTTGTATATACCGCACACCCTGAATATTCCCTGGACAGGGGTTCCCCTTAAGTCGGAAAAGGTGACCTGGATTTTGTTCCTGAGCCTGTAATCCAGCGCGTATTCAGTGATAAGCCGGCCAGCTTTGTCTAATTCCCTTTTATTGAATTCCTGCTTCAGCATTTCCCTGAAGTCGCCGGGCGACCTGAACCGTTTATCTTTATGCTTTTCGAGTTTTGCAAGAATATCTGCCCGGATTCTTTCTTCCTTGAGCTTCGCGATGACGCCGTCCGTAATTATATATTGTTTCAGTTTCAGCAATCCGGCGGTTTTATCACTGATAAGTATGTCGGCCGGGCTTTGCTTATCAGGATATCTTCCGCCTCCGGGCACGATCTTTTTATAAATTTCCGTAACCTGTCTTTCTTTCTCAGGATCTACACCATAGATGATCACCCCCGTGTTTGCCCAGGGCGTATTTGCCATTGCGAAAATCCTTGTCCTGTTTACCCGGCCGGCTAGTTCTTTCAAAGAATCTATACCATTTGTAAGTTGATCATAATTCTTTATGGTGAGATCGATCTCCTCATTTTTAAGGTATTCTTTGTTGTGAATCTGAACATGAGATACTTCATTATATATGGCATCATGCAGGCGCTGATTGATCCAGCCCTCCATGATCCCCACAAGAAGCACCCCGGATATAATGCCGATGGTTACGGCCACTATCACCACCAGGCTTCGTTTCCTGTTACGCCACAAATTCTTCCAGGCGATCGACCAAATCATCATAATTCAGATTTTAACCTTTCAGGGCTTCTGTTTCTTTCATTTTTTCAATTTTCCGCAACGGATAAAGTGTCGCCAGCGCGACCATCAAAGCGACGATGGCGGCCTGCCAGTAAAAATATGGGCCAAACCATGCAGCCGGCATTACTGCTTCCCAGCCCCATTCCTCCATCATATTGGCCAGTTCTCCTTTCAGTACAAACGGATAATGGTAATAGTACAATATCAGCGGTGTGCCGGCAAGCAATCCGCCTGCCAGGCCCACAGCGCCAAGCA
The DNA here is from genome assembly GCA_023957275.1 of Lentimicrobium sp. Classification (GTDB taxonomy): domain Bacteria; phylum Bacteroidota; class Bacteroidia; order Bacteroidales; family Lentimicrobiaceae; genus Lentimicrobium. The sequence continues at coordinate 36,044 of JAMLHF010000036.1, forward strand.
GCATCATTTCTATTGCAACAATTCTTTTAAGCTTCCTTTTTTGCATTCCGATGGCCACCAGAACGCCGAATTCCCTTTTCCTTTCGGAAACCATCATCAGCACCGTTCCGAATATGCCGAAGAAAATGATAAAGTAAAGAAGCCCCAGCATTGCAATGCCGCTCTGATTGTCACCCTGGATTTGCTGATACAGGACCGGGTTAAGCTCATACCAGGTCCTGGCTGTTGTGTTTTTGTCCGGCAGCAGGGCATTGATCCGGGCTTTGACTGTTTTTACTGTACGGCTTGATTTATCGGTAAGATTAACCACCAATGAGGTTATTTTACCTTCCGCATCAAACAATGCCTGTGCAGCCGGTATGGTCATAACAATCAACTTGTTGTCAATTTCGGGAGACGGAATTTTAATGATGCCCCTTACCGGGAATATCCCGGTTGCCGTAACACCATGATACCCCTGCCCCATAAGAATAACCGAATCTCCGACCGATACTTTCAGATAACCGGCAAGCCGGTCAGAAACAAGAATCCCTGCGTCATCCCCGGTAAGATATCCATTTGCCACTTCCGTAAATCTGAGAATCTCCGGTAAGTAAAGGTCAGCTTCTTCTTCCGTAAGTTCCAGTTCGCGCTTAAGTCTGTCGGCCGATGAATAGGACCGGCCTGGAATCATTTTCAGTTTATCCGTTAGATCATCAGAAACTGAACCTGTATCCGTTAAACCCTTTATTGCCTCCTCTGTGATTCTGTATTTTACCAGTTTGCTTTCAGGATCAGAAAAGCTTTTTTCTTTTACCGGGTCAATCGCCATCACAGCCACCCCCTTGGTTTGTATGCCATTGGATGCCAAAGTAAAAGATTCGAGGTGCGGGGTTACCGAAACAACTTTATCCAGCCTGGAAATTGCTTCAACGGTGGATTCATCATAGTCAAATGAGTTGTCAATCAGTGGATTGTCCTGATATTTATTGTGTTGGACCTGCAGGTAGCCGGTAAACGATTCAATCAGATTGTTGATCATCTGATCGTAAGTACCTAGTTGATACGATCTCATGATTACCGCGAAAAAAACCGCGAAAAAAACAGAAGCTGAAGTAATGACGGTGCGGCGTCTGTTTCTCCAGAGATTTCGCCAGGCTATTTTAAACTCCTCCTTCATGCCTTAAATTTCAGTTTTCAACGCACAATTTTCATGTTCTGCTGAGAAAAATAACTTTCAGCGATCGGAATATTGTATTTAATTTCCCTGATCTCAATCAGGGTTTTATTTTCCGGCTCTTCCGCAGGCACCAGTTCGATTTTTGAGGTTATGGTTCTTCCGCCCATTACTTTAATATCCGAACCGGTTTCAGTTCTCACCAGGTAGCCGTCTTCATCGTACAATTCCGCCTTTAATACCAGAAAATCATTTTTATCAATCCATCTTACCTGCCTGCCCCAGACAATGGAGGCATTTTCCCTTGCTGTCATCCTGATTTTGTAACACAGGCGCTCCCCGATGCGCTCTTCTCCGGCAATCTCATGGATATAGTCATTTACCAGTGAGGATTCCCTCAGGATATCGTCGTTTGTGTAATCCGATCCCATCCAGCCCTGCGACATCATGGAAGGCGGCAGTTTTATCAGCCTGCTGATTACAGGATTCCAGCTCCACATCTCGGCGCCTCTTTTGAGGAATGTCTGGCCTGCTTCTTTGGGCGGGTCTGTGATGAGTGTGAGGGAGAATTCCCTGCCCAGCGCCCAGCTCTTGAATCCGATGGTCCGTTGCCACCCGGGCCGGATGATGGTCATGGTCATAACACTGTAACTGCTTTTCTCCCCGTTGAACTTTTCATCAGCTTTTTTTACAATCTCGGTGGCTGTGAGTGACTGCGCCAAAAGTGCCGTTGAACCCAACAATGGCAGGAGGAAAATATGCAAAAAGGCAAATCTGGTTTTCATAAATGTTACGGCTGATTACTTGTCAATATTGAAGATTGAAATATACAATATTTTTCGGTTAATATGTGAAATTCGACGGTTTATTGCCGGGGACTTCCGCCTGGCGCTTGTATTTCAATGTTTTACAGCGTCTTTTTGTTTCATCCGTTTCCTGAAGATTCCGGTGCCCCAGACCAGAAGCGGAGCCGGCAGACATTGACGCGTGCCAAAGACTTCAACAGAATCAAACCTGCATAACGTAGCCCACGCAAAGCCGCAATTCCTGGCTGCCCCACTGGGCCAGGCTGCAATAATCAACGACCTGACCTAACAAGTTTTCTTCCAACTTGTCAGGTTTTCTTTCTACTGATGTTCCAATCAATGCTAAGTGATGTCAGCACAAATAGCAAACTATCAGCTTTTTATCCGCTCAGGCCGCGGGGCCTCGCTTCCGTAACGCGACTGCCTAAACTTGACCATTGTTTCATTTCTTAGCTGTTTATCCAATTCCTTGAATGTTAGTTTTGGAAGGTCAACTTTAGAAGGTCGCTTTTGCGAAAGCTGAAAATTTTTCGCACTGCCTGACATTACTGGGATTACAAAGAAAAAATGAAATTGAATTTCATTACGAGTTGTTTGTTTCCATTTCGGTTTGAGCTTGACCTAACAAGTTTTCTTCTAACTTGTTAGGTCTTCTTGATTTTAAATAGTGCTTCTCCTCCGGATGCGTGCGAGGATGTTTGCCACGATCCCGATGGTTATCGGGACACGAATGAAATGTGTGATTTTGCTAACCCAGCTTGGGCAAGTCTTTCCGACACGTTCCACGGAGTTTCCACGGAGGTAGTTTAACCACAATAGCCACAACTTGTCCCGGCTACTTTGCCGGGAACAGAGCACAATAGAAACCGCCAGATCGGCAACATTATCACATTTTCATATTCTCACATTCTTTCATTCTCAAATTCTCAAATCATCACATCACACCCGTCCCTCGTCCCGACACTTTTTCTTCCCCTTGTCTCCTTGTCCCATTCGGGTGAGTTGTACTTTTAATCAAACCGTCCGTCCCTCGTCCCTATTGGGCGTCCCTCGTCCCTATTGAGCGTCCCTCGTCCCTTTGAAACGTCCCTCGTCCCTTTGAAACGTCCCTCGTCCCTTTGAAACGTCCCTCGTCCCTTTTAAGCCGCTGACACTCCTGTAAAAATTATCTACCGGAAACGTGCTTACGTTTTATCAAAGACGTGCTTACGTTTTACTAAAGACGTGCTTACGTTTTACTAAAAACGTGCTTACGTTTTCCCAAAACGTCCTGATGTTTTCTCAAAAGCGACCTGATGTTTTCACCAAAACGACCTGATGTTTTCACCAAAACGACCTGATGTTTTGGAACGATCCTTTATAGTCTGAAAAACAAGTAGTTGAAGAGTGCCCGCTTTACACTCCACCTTCACATTCAGCTCATACGAATGCAGGGTATAGGAGTTCAGGTATCCGACGGATCCCCTGATCTTCGTGAGGTTGCTGTCGGCGTCGAAATCGTAGAAGTATTGATAATACACGATATGATTGGGGTCGTTCATATACCTGACAATCTTGCTTTTTACCGCCTGACGGGTGTTCTTCCCCAGCAACAGTTCATTTTCGGCGGGATCTGAGGCGCTTTCATATTCGCTGTTCATCAGCGCGTAGGCATTCGGCTGAAGTTCAAAATCATAATATTCGTACTTAATGGTGTCCACGGCCGGGAAGATGTTCGGCTTCAGGACCCTCGTCCGCTTTCCGTCGCTGTAGCTGTAATACAGGGTGTCGTAACTGCCGTCCCACAGCTTGCGGATTGACCTTGTCAGGTAACCGTCGTAATCGTACTCAAACCAGGTGGTGTCGTTCCGGAAGGGCAGCACGGCGGTCTTCATGCCGGGCAGGCCCTGCCCGTTCAGATGGTAGATGGCGGTGTAAGCCGGGGAGCCGTCGCCTTCGAAGTAGTTTCTGAATATCTGCAGGGCGCCGTAACTGTATTCCGCGAAATTCAATATTCCGTTGGCGGTGTCGTAGGTAATGACTTTGCTGAGTTGCTGATCCGGGCCATACGCATAGCTGTGCATCATCTTACCGGATTCATTGCTGATGGAAGCTATCCCGCAGAATTTATCCACGGGATCAGGCGGTGCAGGCGGATCTTTGTGGCAGGAAGCCAGGATCAGGACGGAAAACAAAACGGCAAAGAGATTTTTCATAGAGGGTTGGAGTTTTGGGGTGGAAGATCTGGTTTGAATTAAACTGAAATGTACTTGTTGTTGATGGAGTGGTAAATTGCCTGTTTTCCATTATTTTTATCCGGTTAGCAAATCTATTAATCATTGTTGTCCGGGGAAATTATTATAATTTGACCGGAATGCTTTATAGGTGTTGGTTTCAGAAGATTGTAACAGCGTACAACTTACTTTTAAATATTGCGCCACCAAGCGATGCACTGAGCCTGCCGAAGCGGCACAAAGGCATCAGGTTGCACAAATTTATTTTTCTCATTTAATGATACTTAGTGTCTTCGTGTCTTGGTGGCAAATCCTTTCTTCATTTTATCCGGGCAATGGTGACCTGTTGGCAGCAAAGCTGTTCCGCACTGTTCTTTAAATCCCGGGCTGCAGCGGTTAAAATTTCAGAACCAATCCGATGCCGTTTCCGGTTGCCGATAAATTTATTTCACTTTTGTTCCGGCGGGCACTTGCCGGCAGCCCCCTGTTGTACGTATCAATTGCCTGCCTGGCTTTGGTGTTGAACCCCTGGCCGACCGAATGGCCTAAAACTATCAGACCTGCCCCCAGACCAGCCATCCTCCAGTTAACTTCGCTGTTTCAATAACGCCCTTCCAAGCTGATAACCAATGGTGCCTCCCGCTAACCCAGCACCTGGCCCATGGTGTAGTTTGGCCTGCGCCGACTTTATCTGTTGGTAGGCCTGAGCATTAGGTTTGATCGTTACAATAAGCTCGCTGATGGTCAACCTGTGCCCCCTGGTAAAACTGATAGCCGCCCGGAACTTTCTTCATCGAAATGGTATCGGTGGCATGCTGCCCGAAGGAACAGGTTGAGATTATTGTCAACAGGGTAAGGATAAGGGTGAGTTTTTTCATGGGGTGGGGTGGAGTTTGGGGTGCAGATTTATGTTGCTTTATCATGCTGTGCGCGGTTGGGTTTAAGGTGGCTACTGAATGGACCGGAATCGTTAACATGATCAATACCATCTTTTGAATTCCTGACTTCGCCTTGGGAATCTGTAAACAACTGCAAAGGTCATCGCATGGCCGCCCGTTGATCTTGCAGCATACGAAGACTTTTTGTATGCCGTATATGTATAGTATGCCCTGAGCCCGAAGTTCAGCCGCGAAAATGTATTGATCCAGGTGTTTAATCCGATAGAAAGACCTGTAGCTGAAGTATTCAGGGTGTCGTTACCATCTGGTTTTTCAACTGCTGTATATAAGTCTTCCTTGGTTACGCCGGTAATCACTTCAGCGCTTAAGCGTTTGCCCCGGCTGAAAGTATACGATAACCATCCTCCGAATGATGCCCCGTGAAAATTATTGATATTGTGAATTTCTGAATCGTTGACTTTGAATGGCATTGGTTCCTTCTGACTGATCAGCCTGGGCATTACCCACAGGTTAAATCTCATATTTTTTGCAACCATAATCCCCAGGCTTCCCCCGAACTGAGCGGATGGAGAGTAGAACTCAGAAAAATTTCCGGACGGCATCCATACACCGGCTAACAGCTCAACTGAAAACGGATGAAAATACCATAAACTGTCATAGTTTTGCCTGGCATTATTTTGAGAAAATGCTGATTCAGCGCACAATAACGTTAGTAAGGATATTATTATTAGCTTTTTCATTTGGTTTGGTTGGATTTTTTCATTGTAACTGCCCATAACAGTTTCCCGGATTGTTCTTATTGCCATTCCGAAAGTTTTCAGAATCGATGTGCAGCCCTGTTAAGTTACATAGCCTGTCCCGATCTTGTTCCGGTAAAAGTCTATTAGCTGCAGAAACGCTGAAATCCACACTATCCAGACAATAAAAATATACCGGCTGCTTTTGCCTGGTGTTCTGTCTTCCAGTCACGTAAACCATTGCCATTATTCAGCTTCCATGTCATTGTCATTTTACTTTCTCTCTTTTCAGTCGGTTCGTGTGTCAGCGTTTTTTAATTTTTTAAGTTGTTGACAAATTTTTTAGAACAATTCCTCTTGTTGCGATGGCTTTGAATACTCTTTGACAAACCTTTGGTAGGAGAGTTGGGTTGCGCGGTTTGAAAATATGAATGCTTTAGCGTTGGACTTTCTTTGGGCTTATCCATATTGAAAGTATTAATCCTATTCCAACAATTGTATCAACAATAATCCAAAGTTCTCTACCAAGTGCTATTTTAAAAAATGGTTGAAAAAGTATTGCCAAAACTCCATAAATAAGCATCTCTATTTGCTTTCCTTGCTGGTTCGCCTGATAAGCAAGGATTGCAAAACCAATAAGACCTACAAACCTTATAAATTGGTAATAACCATATGGCATATCCAACAAACACAGAAAGAATAGACCTGCAAGTACAACCTTGATTATTGTAGTTAAACTATTTTTCATTTCTTAAACTTGAAAAATCAATTGTCTTAATTTCTTTTAGTTCAGGAATAGAAAGAGTTGAAAGCAAATCACTATGGGTTTCACTTTTAACAATATCCTGTGAGTAATCCTTATCAAAAAGATACTCAACTGCACCAAAGCGGTCACGTATAATTTCATCGTGCAAGTCAAGATGTGAGCGAAGAAATCTGATGAATTTAATCTCGTTTTCATCTATTTCTTTATTTGCCATCGAAAGACGAAACGCTACTTCAAGAATTAAAAGTTCTTGAACTGGATTTAATTTTGTTGCTTTTAAATACGCATAAAGGTCATCAATTATATGCTTTCCTTTTTCTTTAAGAGTAACAAGCAAGTCATCTAATTCAACAGACAAATCAATATCTTTAAAATAGATAGAAGCCTTATCCAATGCTTTCATTTCTTTAATTTCCATTTCATCAATATGCCCATCACAAGCTATTGTGCAAAAGGCAACTTTGAAAAGCAAATGTTGAAATTGTTGTTTTTCTAGTGTCATATTTATTCATTATTTGTAGGACGAAAGCCAATACTTGGGCGTTCGTTCTTCGTTTGTAAATCTTGTTTCTCGTTATCCCATTGCTTTTTTAAAGCCTCATATTTTCTAATTTCTGTAAGCGAAACCGAAGGTTTGTTATCGCTTATAACTTCTGAGAAAATGGTCATTGTAATCCGACCTCTTGTTTTTAGCGCTTTTCGGGATGCTTCGTCAATCAAAAATTTCAAATCGCTTGATACATAATTTTCAGTCAGTAAGGCTAATTTGTCATAGTCAAGTCCAAGGTCTATTGGCCTGTCTTTCAAGTAAAGTTTAAACATTGCCGAACGTGCATTTATATCAGGTGGCGGCAAATAAACCGATTTATCCAAACGACCAGTTCGTAAAATTGCAGGGTCAATTTTTTCAGGGCGATTTGTTGCACCAATTACAAAAATTCCTTTCTCACCGCAATTTGTCATTTGAGCCAAAACTTCATTAACTGCCGAAGCGTGCATTTGATGTAGTTCTCCTTCTCTTGATGGAACAATTGCATCTAATTCATCAATGAAAATTATTGTTGGTGCTTTTTCTTCTGCCTCTTTGAAAAGCTTACCAATATTTTCTTGAGTGGCATTAACATATTTGCTCTGCAAATCGGAAGGTTTAATCATTACAAAGTTATACCCAACTTCATCAGCAAATTTTTGAGCAATAAAAGTTTTTCCGCAACCCGGTGGACCATATAATAACATTCCGTTTAACATTGGAACACCGTATTCTTTGTATAATTCAGGATTGTTTAAAAAGTCTATTACATCTTCTTTGAGCTGCTGTTTAAGGCTTTCCATACCTGCAATTTGGTCAAAACCTGTTCCCTGCTTTTTTTCTTCTTTCTCTTTGGTTTTTACAAAGGTCTTTTGAATGTCTTTTGTTTCTAAAAGCATTTCACGCTTTAACGCTTTGGAAAAATCCTCTGCTGTTTCAAAACGGTCTTCAATTTCAATAGATAATGCCTTTGTTAATGTATTTTTTATTTGCTCATCAATTAAATCATCGTCAGCAAGAGAAAAATTTAAAGGTTTATTCCTTGCTGCTTCCAATAATCCTTTTTGCTTGTTAAGCGGTTGATTTAGTATGTTTTCATTGAAAAACGGGGGAACACCAAAAAGTAAATGATATAACACAGCACCAATTGAAAATAAATCACTTTGAGGGATGAAAATTCCGTTCAATAATTCAGGTGCAGAATGAAATACCGACAAATACTTAATTGAAACGCTTTTTCCGTTTTGATGAATTGACCTTGCTTGTTCAAACCCTGTTAAAATAGGCTTGTCTCTTTTTAAGGAATAATCAAGTTTTATTGTATTAGGATTTATTCCGTTATGAATTATTGGGTCTGACTGATTATGCAAATACTCAATTGCTTCAAGTAATTCAATAATAATCGGAATTGCGGTATAAGGTGAAAATGTTGCTTCACGTTTCAACCTTTCTGTAAGCGTTTCGCCACTTACAAACTCATAAGCTAAAAAGGCATACTTCTGTTTCTCAATAATGGTTTCGCCTTCACTCAACAACTTTGGTATATTGTTGTGATTAATTTGCTTTAGCAAATTGAGTTGTAATAATTTCCCGTTTTCGTCAAAGTAAGATGAAGGAAGTGAAGCAAGATTAATTAAATCAAGCCTTACAATCTTGCCCGAAGCATCTTTTGCCCGATACGATTGGGCAAAAGAATTACTCCCGATTGGAAATTGAATTTCAAACAGATTGGCAACGGAAAACCCTTTCAATAATTTATTATTCATAATACTTAACTTTTCTCATTCCTTCAACTTTTTCATACTCGTACTTTCTACCAATGATTTCATTTGGGCTATGGCGGCTTTGTTAAGTTGTATTAGCCGTTCACGTTGCGAAAGACTTTGCTCAATCAGTAAGGCATTATTGCTTTCCAAATTGCTCAGTACTACCAACTGCTCCAAGCTTGCATAGTCCCTTATATTTCCGGTTTTATCAGAATTTTCGTCTTGCCACTCTTTTGCTGTAACCCCAAATAATGCAACATTGAGCAAATCGGCTTCGCTGGCATATACCATTTGTATTTGGTTCTTGGTAATTTCTTCCGGAATCAGGTTTCCTTTTATTGCATCGGTGTGAATACGGTAATTGATTTTAGAAATGGTTCTTTGCAAGTTCCACTCCAATTGAAGTCGCTTTGTATCCTCTGTTTTAAGTCTTTTGAACTCAGTAATCAAATAGAGTTTAAATTCGGACGAAATCCACGAGGCAAATTCAAAAGCTATGTCGTTATGAGCGAATGTACCCCCGTAACGGCCAGATTTGGATACAATACCAACAGCATTGGTGGCCTCAATCCACCGTTGTGGCGATAACACAAAGTAATTGCTGCCCGCTTCATTTTTAAACCTCTCGAATTCGATAGGTTTAAAATCGGGATTATTCAATTTCTCCCATAAGCCGATAAATTCAATGGTGCTTCTGCTACGCATCCAATTGTTTATCACCGAGAAAGGCTCCATTGAATTCCTGTAACGTGCTAAGTCAGTAAGCGAAATATACTCTTCGTTATTTTTGTTCAGTAGTGTAATTTCCTGTTCCTGAACAATTATTTTTGAAGTTGTTTTTGCCATAAGCTCCTTCTCCTAATCAGTGAGAACACTATCATCACCAGCAAATATTGGTTTATCAACACCTGGCAATAGTTTGTATAATTCAATTACTATTGGTCTCAATTTTTGTTTACTTGGATTATTCTGAGCCATAGCTAATCCTTGATTAATGAGCATTCTTGCTTTACTTTCTGTGCCAGGCCTCCAGTCATGCATATCAAAATCTTCATTAAATTGATGTAAAAGCGAAATTTCCATTCTTGCACCTAACCCTTGGTCTACAATCGTAAAGGCTAAACCTCTCATTAAGTCAACTAATTCTTTCGCAACTTTTACATTTTTATCTTTAATTACCTGAGGAATCTGTTCTTTAAATTGTGCAATAGCTTCTTTAATTCTATCCTCATTTAATCCTTCCACTTTACCCTCAAATTCTTTAAATGTTTCCTCCAATTTGTAGAAAGCATCTTTTAATTCTTCCTCTGTTTTTGGCCATTCGGTCGAATCTTGAATATCGTCCAATTTTCGTAAACTCTTTCGGAGATTAACTAAAACCTGATTTTTACGGTCGTAATCGCTACGCCCTTGTTCTAAAAGTTTTTCAAGTTCAGCTAATTCGTTTGATAGTTTATTTAATGAATCTTTGTCTGCAAAATCACCATCTTGTTTTACAATATTTAAAGTTTGTCTGGCTTTTGATATTTCGGATTCTAACCAATTTGCATCAATTTGACCTTCATTGTTTGATTCATATTGAAGTTCATGAGTATAATCCAATATTGGAAAATATGCACTTAAACTTATATTGCCATCTTTAACTTTTAAAGTAAGGTCAACTGAACTACCTGCAGGTAAATGACCTGGTAAATCTTCTCCTGTAATTATTGCATTAAAAACATGCTGATTATAAATTGCTCTTGAGTTATTTGCATCATGTTCAGCCTCATAAACAGGGATTTTTATAAAATCATCCTTTAATCCGGGACGCAAATCTTTTTGAGTTTTAAGATTATTTTCTATTCCAGTAGCAGGTTGTGATTGGTTTTTTTCAAGACCTTTTATAGTACGTACAACTAACCTATTATTAGCTCGACTTAAAATTTCAATACCAATATGATAAGGTAATGTTGCACTTCCTACTTTTGACCCTTGAATAATAGTAAAATCATTGGGTTCGCTTGGTATTAAATCACCTTG
>JAMLHF010000037.1 GCA_023957275.1 Lentimicrobium sp.
CATGCCTGTAAGGTCGAGGATTTCGCTGATTTCTTCAATACCTTTCGGGCCGTCAGCAGTGTCTGAGAGCAGCGCTTTCAGTTTTCCGAGTTTTTCTGTATTAGATCCCTGCAGGTGAAGAACAGGTTGTAGTTTTTCAATGGCTTCCCTGCTGATTCCCCTTCCGGCCAGTTCCTCGTTTACTTTTTCAGTCCCGATTTTATCGAGTTTGTCAATGGCAACGGTGATGTCTGTAATCTTATCAGCATACCCGATCAGCTCGGCGATGCCTGAAAGTATTTTCCGGTTGTTGAGTTTAATCACCACCTTTATCCCCAGCCGGCTGAAAACCTGGCCGGCGATCAGCAGCAACTCAGCCTCGTTGATCATGGCATCGGATCCTACCACATCGGCATCGCACTGGTAAAACTCGCGGTAACGCCCTTTCTGCGGACGGTCGGCACGCCATACCGGCTGTATCTGGTAACGTTTGAAGGGGAAGGTGATGTCGTTGCGGTGCTGAACCACGTAACGGGCAAAAGGTACCGTGAGGTCGTAACGCAGCCCTTTTTCACTGATTTTATGCGACAGGTGTCCTGCATTATCTTTTTTCAGTTCGTGCTCATCTACCCCTGAAAGGAAATCACCGGAATTAAGGATACGGAACAATAGTTTGTCACCTTCTTCCCCGTATTTACCCAGTAGGGTGGAGAGATTCTCCATGGCAGGAGTCTCAATGGGCTGATAGCCATATTGCCCGAACACCGAACGGATGGTATCGAAAATGTAGTTTCTGCGATTCATTTCAAGCGGTGAAAAGTCGCGGGTCCCCTTGGGTATGGCAGGCTTTGTAATATTCATGGCAAAAACCACTGACTGCTTGCCGTCATTATTTGCAGACATGAAGGCTGATCAGCGGTGCGGCAAAAATAAGGAAAAACAACCTTACTTCAAGCCAAGTTTCCCGATAAGTCCCTGCAGGTAAAGGGCTGCCTCAGGAGAATTTTCGGCCGGCGCCCAGGGGGCGAAATTCTTGTCGTCAATCGGGTTGTACGGACCGTCCTTGGCTTCATAGGCGATGGATCCCGGTTCCAGCGAAATCACGGTGTGGAATGTTCGTTCAGCGATTTCGGCAGCCACGGCCTGTCCGCCGGGACTCAGCACAACGTGGCCGGTAATATTGCCTTCCCCGTCGAATTGCACAAGGCAGAGTTTGCCACGCAGGGCAAAAAATACTTCCCGCTTGTCGGGATCTTCGTGTTTGTGCGGCCGCACATAGGTTCCCGGTTCCATCGCGTTCAGCAACCGTTGCAGGGTGTCCTCCGGTCCCGTGTGGAAGTTGTGGTTCATTCGTTTGCGGGGAGATAGCCTGGCTTTGTATGTCAGCTGATCCATCAGATCTGTGTCGATTTTTTTCATAAGTCCGGTAGGTTGAGGAGGTAATTGGCAGCAATTCCGGTAAAGATGGCTGCAGCGAAACTGATCATGGTCCCGATAAGGATATATTCAGCCCCTTTCCGGTTGCCGCTTTCGCGGATATCCCCGAACCGAAGGATGGATTTGGCTGCGATCAGGAAGCCGATGGCCGGAAACTGGTTCACAAATATAAAGGTGAGTATCAGTAACCTTTCGAGCATCCCGATGTAACGACCCGCATCTTTCAGACCGCCTGACTGATTGCTTTCGGCCTGCCACTGCTTTGTGAACTGCGCGATGAAAATGCCCATGGGCCATAGGACGGTAAGATAAGCGCCAGTGTAAATCCACAGATGATAATTTCCGAAAAGGAAACCGCAACAACTGTACCCGGAGTTCAATACCGGAAGATATAGCGCTGTCGCCACTATTGTAGCGCCGAGGTGCAGCGCCTGATCCGTATAGAAGATGGCGGTCGTGTCCGGAGCATAAGACTTCAGCAGATCAGTAAAGGCATGAGCGGCAAAGATCAGCAGCGGAATGGTCCACACCTGGTGGAAACCTGACAAAGCCCAGGAAAGAACGGTTACGATGCCCGCGTTCAGATAAAGGAAAGGGGATTTCCACCTGCCGGCCCTGCGGTTCTCAATCCATGATTTTTTCTGAAAAACAAAATCTCCTGCCAAATGAGCAATCAAAAGTCTGATGAACAGTGAGACAGTATCAGTTTCAAAAAGGTAAACCGCTTCCATTCCTAAAGTTTTTTGTGCAGGGTAATGGTTAAAATTCAGTTTATCGGGATCGTTGATTGGTTAAGCCTCACATGGCTATAATTGATAATTATAGCCTTACAGTACTATAATTGGATTTTATAGCCTTGCAGGGCTATATTTTGTTTTTATCGCCTTAAGGGTTTGTAAATGAACCGGATTCATTTGCCAGCGCGACATAGTAATCCATCCAATGTTCAATTGCGTTCCATCCCATCGCGTTTATTTTTGCAGTTACGGTGGGTTGTCTTGTTTTTGTAGCCTTTGCAATTTCGGATTGGTTCAGCGATTGAAGCAGGAGAGGTACAATCCGGCACTGCGAAGTAGTCCATCTGCGGAGGATGTCTTCGGCGAGCATCAGACCTGCATTCAGGTTACGGTTGATTTCCCTGTTTTCGGAGACAAAACCGGTGAGGCGCGGCGATTTGAGCGTTTCAAGCAACCGGCCCGAAAGGTTAAAGACTTCTCCGCTGCTTTCGGTAATATTCCCGGCCAGGTAATTTACTTTTCCGACAGCGATGCCGATGCGGGCATCCACTGATTTGCTCAGGGGAGCAGGGTAAGTACTGCGCAATCCTGTTCTGATAATCAGCCAGGCTTTCAGGGCGCATTCAGGTTCGCAGATCAGCTGAAAACTGTCGCCCCTGAAAATACTGAAGCGGGTAGCGAAACCGGCCGGTTTGCAAATGGGATCAATGGATTGGAAAATGGTTGTCAATGCTTCGGGCAGCCGTCTGAGGTCAGCGGGCGACATACGTGATGATTTCACAATATCGCCGGTAAGCACTGCATAAAATTTATTTTCCATAATCAGACTTTAAGTTTCTTATAGCGGATACGGTGCGGGGTGTCGTTACCCAGGCGTTTTTTACGGTTTTCTTCATAGTCAGTGTAGCCACCCTCGAAGAAAGCAACCTGTGAATCGCCCTCGAAAGCCAGGATATGGGTAGCCACACGGTCGAGGAACCAGCGGTCGTGAGAGATGATGACGGCGCAGCCGGCGAAGTTTTCCAGTCCTTCTTCCAGCGCGCGCAGGGTGTTTACGTCGATGTCGTTGGTAGGTTCATCGAGCAGCAGCACATTGGCTTCCGATCTCAGGGTGAGTGCCAGGTGCATCCGGTTTCTTTCGCCACCCGAGAGCACCCCGGCCTTTTTCCCCTGGTCGGCGCCGCTGAAATTAAACCTGGCCACATAAGCGCGAGAATTAAAAAGTCTGCCGCCGATCTGAAGGTTTTCATTGCCTTCGGAGATAACCTCCCAAACGGATTTTTCCGGGTCAATGTCGGTGTGTGCCTGGTCAACATATCCGAGTTTAACGGTTTCCCCGACCGAGAACTCTCCGGAGTCCGGTTTTTCAAGCCCCATAATCAGCCTGAAGAGGGTGGTTTTACCGGCGCCGTTAGGTCCGATAATTCCGACAATACCGGCAGGGGGGAGGCTGAAATCAAGGTTTTCGAACAGCAGTTTGTCGCCAAACGCTTTGGAGATACCTCTGGCTTCAATCACTTTGTTGCCGAGCCTGGGGCCGTTCGGAATAAAGATCTCCAGCTTTTCTTCCTTCTGTTTAACATCTTCGCTCATCATACGCTCATAGGCCGCGAGCCTGGCTTTTGACTTGGCATGCCGCGCTTTGGGCGCCATACGCACCCATTCCAGCTCTCGCTCGAGGGTCTTGCGGCGTTTACTCTCTGTTTTTTCTTCCATGGCCAGCCGGTTCGACTTCTGTTCCAGCCATGAGGTATAGTTGCCTTTCCAGGGAATGCCTTCCCCGCGGTCGAGTTCGAGTATCCAGCCGGCAACATTATCGAGGAAGTAACGGTCGTGGGTAACGGCAATCACGGTGCCCTTGTATTGCCTCAGATATTGCTCAAGCCAGTCAATGCTTTCCGCGTCAAGGTGGTTGGTTGGCTCGTCAAGCAAAAGAATGTCAGGTTCCTGCAACAGCAGGCGGCAAAGGGCCACCCGCCGGCGCTCGCCGCCCGAGAGGGTCTTTACCGGCTGATCTGGATCCGGACAACGCAGTGCATCCATGGCGCGCTCAAGCTTGGCATCCAGTTCCCAGGCATCATGCTGGTCAAGCAATTCGGTTAGCCTGCCCTGTTCCTCAATCAGGGCATTCATCTCATCATCGCCCATGGGCTCGGCAAAACGGTTGTTTACTTCTTCATAAGCCTTCAGCAACGACACGGTTTCGGCGACGCCTTCCTCCACGATCTGCTTTACCGTTTTGGTTTCATCCAGTTCGGGTTCCTGCATCAGGATGCCGACAGAGTATCCGGGCGAGAAGACAACCTCCCCGATGTAGCTTTTATCCAGCCCGGCAATGATCTTCAGCAGACTGGATTTTCCTGATCCGTTCAGACCGATGATGCCGATTTTTGCGCCGTAAAAAAACGAGAGGTAAATATCTTTAAGTATCTGACGGTTGGGCGGAATGACTTTTCCCACTCCAACCATAGAGAAAATGATTTTTTTATCGTCTGACATACGAGTGATATTGTGTTTTGGCAAACTTATGAATTTTTTTCAAGCGGGTGGAAAAACCATCTGCGGAACCGGATGTATTGTTCCGTATTGAGCGATTTGATCGCAGTATTGCTTTTTGTGGCAGAAAAGTTGCTGCTCGTCCCTGAAACCTTTGTGAATGCTGATGAAAGGCTCAGCCTGCGTGATGTTTGGGCTGCATAATGATGGTGAAGGTGCTCCCTTTTCCGGCTTCGCTTTCAACCTTGATGATGCCATGGTTGAGCTCCATAAATTCACGGCACAAAGTGAGGCCAAGGCCGGTGCCTCTTTCGCCCATGGTTCCTGCACGCTGCACTTTGGGGTCAAGGGTAAACAGGCGTTCCATCACATCCGGCGGGATACCGCTGCCGGAGTCTCTGACCGAGAGTTTTACGGAATCGTGACTCATGGTGGCGCTCAGGTGTATTTCACCTCCTGCCGGGGTGAATTTGATGGCATTGGAAAGCAGGTTCCGTATTACTGCCATGATCATGTCGGGATCAGCCCAGGCATTCAGCAGGGGAGGAAGGTCGTAGGTAAGCCTGATTTTCTTGGTCTGAATTTGCGGCTCAAAGACCGGCAGCGTTTTTACCACAAGCTCCCTGATGTTGAAAACTTTAAATACGGCATATACACCGCCTGTTTGGGATCGTCCCCACTCCAGCAGGTTCTCGATCAGCCGGAAGGTGTCACCGGATACTTTAAGGATGTTATTCGCGGCATCCCGGCGTTGGTCTTCGTCCAGATGCTCATATTCAGAGCAAAGCAGTTCCGAAAATCCAAGGATTGACTGAAAGGGGGATTTCAGGTCATGGGCCACAATACTGAAGAACTTGTTCTTGGTTTCATTCAGCTTATACTGCTCTTTATAAAGCAGGTTCAGTTCCTCTTTTTGTTTGATGATCTGCTCGTTCCGTTCAGCCAGCAAAGTATTTTTGTGCTTTTTCGACTGGTAAAGCGAAAACAGGAATATTGCTGAAACAACAACAATTATTGAGATAATGATCAGCAGATTACGGATGGTCTGCTGGCGTTTTAAAGCCAGCTGGCTATAGATATTCTGTTGCCTGAGCAACTGATTGTCGCGCTCGGTTTGCTCAGATTCAAAGCTGACCCTGAGCCTGTTGAGCCGGTCGTTGCTTTCCGTGTTGTATACACTGTCGGCGATGACTTTGTAAAGGGTCATAAAATCATATGCCCGTTTGTAATCACCCTTTTTCTGCCAGGCTTCCGCCAGGCCGTTGTAAATATCTTCCAGCAGGATCAGTGATCCTGATTTTTCAGCAAAATCAAGGGCTTCTTTATAAAGTATAATCGCTTCATCAGGTAAATTCTGCTTTGTACGGAGCCTGGCCAGATTCTGAAGAATGGTGGCGTGGGTGAAGCCCTGTCTGTTCGAATTTGATATTCTCAATGCTTCCTGGTAATAAATCAACGCCTGATCGATGTTGTTCTCGTCGAAATATATATTTCCTGAATTAATCAGGCTGTGGATTACACCGCTCTGGTCATTGATTTTTCTGGAAAGTTCCAGGGCAAGCCGGTTGTATTCAATGGCTTGATTAATTTTATTTAAGCCCTGATATACCAGCCCGATGTTGTTGTAACTGGTGGAAAGGCTGTGCAGGTTGTTTCTTTTTTTATTGATGGCCAGTGCTTTATTGTAAAAATCCAGGGCAATCTGGTAATCTTTCAGGCTCAGGTAAACGTTCCCGATGTTGTTGTACGATTTTGAAAGTCCTGTGCTGTCTCCTGTTTTTTCATTGATGCGCAATGCCTGGGTCAGGTATTCAAGCGCCTTGTCGAAACGGCCAAGCGTGTAATAAACATTCCCGATATTTGTCAGGCTCAGGGCAAGGAATTTGTCTTTCCGGGTTTCCGTGAAAAGTGAAGAAGCCTCAATATACCTTTTGAGCGCTCCGCTATAATCGCCCTGTATTTCCCTGATCAGTCCGATATTGTTTAGTACGCTGCCTATGCCGGTTTTGTTCTCCAGCTCCCGGTATATTATCAGGGCCTGCTCATAATACTCCAGGGCCTGGCGGTCGTTACCCAGGTTGTAATGTGAAACGCCCAGCGTTTTCAATACTTTGGCCCTGTTAAGCTTGTCATCGCTTTTGGTGAGTTGTTTCAACAACTCGGAAGCCTGGGGGATTGCCTGATCAGGTGATTCGTCGGCAAGGGCAGCGACCTGTTCTATCCTGGTTTCAATCTTTGCCGGTGTTCTTTCCTCTCCGGGGTCGGCCTGGGCATAGATAAACAGGTTTGCAAGAATCAGGAAGAATATTATTTGTAGTCCGGTAAATCCTGGTTTGTTCATTTTTGCCTGTTGGTTTCTGTTAATCAGCCTTTGCCTTGTTTGTAATGCCTGTGGAACGGATAAAATGTGACTTTTACTGTTTGCGGGAAGATTTGTCAGGTAAATGAGTATGTCTGATGTTCACTCTATCATATTGGCTTCCGGATTATGACCCCAGAATTTGTGTCAGTCCCCTGGTTGCGCCTTCCCAACTGTAGTTCCGCTGAACAAAGTCATATCCTGCTTTCGCAATCCGGTATCTGAAATCTTTGTCATGGAGCAGCTTAAGCACATGCTCAGCCACGGCTTCCGGGGTGTCGCCGATCAGGATTTCCTTGCCCGGGGTGGCATTGAGTGCGAAATTACATAATGAAGAGGTAACACAGGGCAGGTGCATCGACATGGCTTCCAGTAGCTTATTCTGTAAACCGGTGCCGATCTGCATCGGAGCCAGGAATATCGCAGCTGATGCGTAACATGCTCTCAGGTCGTCAACCCAGCCGGTAACTGTAACAGATTCAGACGCCAACGCTCTTACCCGGCCGTGAGGCGATGCGCCGGCAAGCATCATCCTGACTCCCGGGGCGGTCTTGTGGATAATGGGCAGCACCTTTTTAGCCAGATATTCCGCGCAGTTGATGTTGGGCGGGTAGCCCATGTTTCCCGTAAAAATCAGTTCATGCGTCTGCTCACGTTGTTCCGGTCTGAAATATTCATGGTCCACCCCGTTGGGTACAATCAGTATCTGATCCCGGCCGGGATGGGGGATAAAGTCACGGTCAGGCTTTGAGATAATGGTTTTATTGTCGAAATTGTCAAATATCTGTGACTCGAATTTTAATAAGCGCTTGTACTCCAGCTTGAGCAGCGGCTTCATAAAAAAACCGGCCAGAGGGATACGCCTTTCAATGCCTTTTGAGAAAACATCTTGAAAATCAATGGTTTTCGGAATATTCTCTTCCATAACATAGGCAGCGGTCCTGAGCAACTGGCAGTACAGGTGGTCGGGTTGTACCTTCCTGATAATCTGCCTGATGGTACGATGCGCCCTGCCCGAATAGTAATAACCTGCCTGCAAAGGCATACCATTGAATAAAGCCCTGGTAAGATTCCAGGCAACAGCTAACCACCCCTGACGGATTACCCTGATCTCCCTGCAAAAGGGTTTAACCGCCGATAGCTGCAATTCATCAACTTTCTGATGACTGATCGCACACAAGTATATGCTGTGATGACGCGATAATATTTTCAACTGGTTAAAAGCCCTTAGCTTATCACCTTTTTCAGTGGGATAAGGGAAACGCGGAAGAATAACAAGTAATTTCATTCCCGGTTAACTGCCTGATAATAAATATCTTAAAATATCCGGAACGGCCGTTTTATCTTCGAAACCGTTTACACGGATATCAGGCTGTATTATTCTACTTCAGCCATTAAGTAACGCCTGAACGATTTACCGGCAATCAGTTGTTACTTAACCGGCATTAATCAGGCTTTCTGCAAAGGTAATAAATTTGATTACGGGAGGAGGGCGGAATAAAAATCAGTCAGTTTTTCCATTAAAAGGCTGTTGTTATGCCTGCTGATGACGAGTTCCCGGGCATTGGCCCCCAGGATTCTCACCAGGTCAGGATTGGCCTGGCATTGCCTGACTGCATGGATAAATTCTTCTTTGTTGTTGGCAATCAGTATGTTTTTTCTGTCGGAATAATCAATGCCTTCGGCGCCAACCGTAGTCGTTATGATGGTTTTGCCGGCCCGCATGCCTTCAATGATTTTAATGCGTATGCCGCTTCCTGAAAAAAGCGGGACAACCATAATACCGTGCGATTGCATATAAACGGCTGCATCTTCGACTTCGCCGTCCACAACAACTCCCGGCATCTTCATTCTTACCATCCATTCGGGCATTGCCCTGCCGGCCAGGTGTAATTTCAGGTCCGGAAAGTTCTGATGTAATTCAGGCCACACATTTTTTACAAACCAGCGTATCCCTTCCAGATTTGGTTGCCAGTTCATGGAACCCAGGTGGAAAAGATCGTTTCCTGTATCTTTTTTAGTGGAATTGCCCTGTTCAGGAGGTGCATCCGGCATAATCCCGAAAGGAATATCTGTAACAGGGATACCCGGAGCCTGGCCTTGAAACCATTCAGCATCTTTGGCGGTGATGGCGACTATCCCGTGGAGGGTTGGAAGTATGGATAGTTCGTATTCCCTGAGTGTCTTTGCCAGGTGGCGGAGGTAAAATCTTTTGACCGGATTCAGGCAATTATCCGCCATGCGCTTCCATATCAGATGCTCGATGTTGTGCGCCCTCAGAACCAGCCTTGTATTTGAAAAGGAACTTATCAGGGGAATATAGGGGGTTGTGAAAAGCGTTTCAAATTGAATGATGTCGAATTTTTCATTTCTTAATATGTCTTTCAGCGTTCTTGCAAAAGCCGGTGAAATAAATCTTTCTATATGGTATGATTTGTGGCTGAGGAAGCATTTCAGTGCAGGAAGCCATTTTACCGAAAGGTCGAGATAGACGGTTTCAATCCGTGTTTTATCACGGTATTCCCGGGGGATCTGCCTGGGGTCTACACTATATTTATTACTGTTTATTGCAAGGATCTTTACCGTATGTCCTGCATTCACCAGCCCCTCAGCCATGGCGTTCATAGCGATGGGTCCTCCTTCGAGCGGAGGCCAGGGTGATTTGTTGCAGAGCATCAGGATGTTCATCGGGCAGTTGAATTAATTTCAGGCGTTTTAGCGCGGTTTTGTTTCCGGGAGGTGTTAAACAATCTTTTCCATGCATCAAGGTCAAGCAGGGGGGAGTCGGTGGTTGCCTTGACGGTGAGAATAATGCCCAGCGGAAGAAGTACCACCGAGGATAACCACATACCGGTGAGCGGATCCATGGTTCCGGCTTTAACCGATTTTTCGCCGGTCATTGAGATTACATGATAGATGACGAAAAAGACCACAGAGATCACCAGTGGAAGTCCCAGCCCGCCTTTCCGGATAATGGCTCCCAGCGGCGCCCCGATAAAAAACAGGACCAGGCAGGCAATGGAGAGGGTGAATTTCCGGTGCCACTCCACCTGATGTTTCCGGATCAGGACCAGTCTTGCTTCGATATCAGCTTTATTGAACTCAATGTTGCTTTTGGTGTTTCTGGCTGCATTCAGGGCAAGCTCATAAACCTGAAGTGTCCCTGTTTTGTCGAGGCTGCTTATTACAGGCAGTCTGTTGACTGGCTTCAGGGTGTCGGGGATGCGGCTCATATATGCTGAGTCAAGCTGGTTGTTAAAAGAATAACTGATTTCAGTGGATCTCAGCAGGCCTGATAACCGCATGTCAGTCTCCCGCAGAAGCGAATCCTCTGCCTGGGTAAGTTGCTTCAGGTTAAGCATCTGATAATGATTTCTGAAGAGCTCCTCGTTAGTCCGCATCATTTTAAAATCCGACAGGTCGAAGCGCCTGTACTGTTCCGCGAAATAGGTGCGCTGAAAAGGCCTTTTTCTTTCATTCCTGCGATCAGTTTTTTCATCGTAATTATAGCCATTGTAAAGCGTCAGGTCGAGGGTGGCCCCGTCAGCACTCTGCTCCATACGTCCCCATTCAGCCCGGGTAACCGTGGTATTTCCCATACGCGATGTATGATCATAAATCATAATATCCCGGATGGTAACCCCGTCTTTCTCCTTTTTCCCTATACGCATGGTGTAACCTTCTATCCCGTTGTAAAAGATGCCTTCACGGATGTTGAGCGCCAGTTTTTGCTGCCTCACGTCATATAGAATGGATTTGAACTTAAGGTTGGTAACGGGTAAAATGTTGTTGGAGAAAAAGAAAGCGAAGATGCTGATAAGCACAGACAGCACCACCAGGGGTTTCATCACCGTCCGGAGGCTGATTCCTGCCGATTTTATCGCAACAAGTTCATAGCGCTCGCCCAAGTTGCCGAAGGTCATCAGCGAAGATAATAGTATTGCCAGGGGGAGCGCCAGCGGCACAAAGGTAGTGGATGCATAAAACAGCAACTCGCCGATCACCTGCCATTGTAGTCCTTTTCCCACAAGGTCGTCGATGTATTTCCACAGAAATTGCATGACCAGAATGAACAGGGCAATGAAAAAGGTAAGAATCAGGGGACCCAGGTAGGACCGGAGTATCAGAATATAGAGTTTCTTCACTACAAGCGGCTGTTTCGTGCAAAAGTAAGTAATTGTGTTATTATATCGTAAAAACTCCCGAAATCGTATAGCGTGAGCAATTTCGTTATCAGATGTACAGGAATTATCTTTGTGACTTGCCGAAAAAAAGTTGCCACAAAATCTCCAAAACACCAAAGCACACCAAAGATATTTTATTCGCTTTTTCTGAAGAACCGGATCATCTGCGAGCCTGCTTGTATATTTTGCTCCACTGAAAATATAAAAATCCGGGGCCTTGCTTAGCTGTGGGGTTAATGTAACAAACTCCGGTTATAAAAATAGAGAAATGAAGACTAAATCGCTGTTTAACAAAGATTTCAATAGCCCGGAATAAAACTGGTTGCCAGGTGATCCGTTATGAATCATCTACAAAAAGAATCAGGGCATCATTAAAATCAAAACAACAGCAAGAGTTAATTCAGTTGTGCCGCACAGGTATTCAGACTCAAGAAACTAAAAATATTGTCACATAATTCTGATGAACTTCAGTGCCGGAAATATTAGCATGAGTATATAGAATCTAGTCAATTAACTTGATGCTTAATTCGGGGATAATCTATTTTTCATATTTGGTGTTGTTTGGTGCTTTTGTGTTTTTGTGGCATAAACAAACAGCTCACCATTTAATATCCAGCCCTTATTGAATAACCCATCGTATGCAATAATTATCCGCCGGGGAGTGTGGATTTTCAATTCTCCTTACCTTTGTCTCTTCCTAACGATTAAACTTTCCTGCCATGGTTCTGAAAGAAGTTACCGATAAATCAACGGCCCGGGTTTTCCTGGATGTTGCCAGAGATATCTACCGGGGTGATAAAAACTGGATTTGTCCGCTTGATAATATGGTTGAAGCGGTGTTTGACCCCGGGGTGAATGTTTTTTTTGCCCATGGCGAAGCCATCCGGTGGATCCTCTATGATGATCACAACAAGGCAATAGGAAGGGTGGCAGCATTCATCAACCGGAAAAAGGCTTTCAATTTTGACCAACCAACCGGTGGAATGGGCTTTTTTGAGTGTATTAACAACAAGGATGCAGCATACCTTTTATTTGATACCTGCAAGGCCTGGCTGAAGGATAAGGGTATGGAGGCCATGGACGGACCCATTAACTTCGGAGAGAACGATAACTTCTGGGGGCTGCTGGTCGAAGGATTTATGCCGCCAAGTTTCGGGATGAATTATCACCATCCTTATTACAAAGACTTTTTCGAGGGCTATGGGTTCAGACCCTACTTTGAGCAGGTAACCAATCATCTGGACCTTACCAAACCTTTTCCGGAGCGTTTCTGGAAAATCGCCGACTGGGTCAGGCAAAAGCCGGGATACAGCTTCCGGCACTTTACCTGGAAAGATAGTGAACAGTTTATCGGGGATTTTAAAACGATCTACGATGACGGTTGGCAGTTCCATGAAAATTTTACCCCTATCAATCCCGACGATCTCCGTAAAACCCTGAACGAGATGAAACCCATTATGGATGAGGAGTTTATCTGGTTTGCGTATGTGGATGATAATCCTGCAGCTTTTTTGGTTATGATTCCCGATGCGAACCAGATTTTCAGGTATCTCAACGGGAAGCTCAACCTTTTTGGTAAGCTTAAATTCTGGTACTACAGTAAAAGGAATGTTTTCACCCGGACCCGTATTACTGTGATGGGTGTGCGGCCAAAGTACCAGAAATCGGGCATCGAGTCCGCCATTTTCTGGCATATGGAGAAGGTGATGAACAAGCGTCCCGGATATAAAGAGGTCGAGTTGTCATGGGTCGGAGATTTCAATCCTAAAATGCGGCAGTTGCATGAGGCGGTGGGGTCACATTTTGCCAAGCGGCATATCACCTACCGTTATCTGTTTAATGCCCCCGGTCAGAGCCAGAAAGCCACAGTAATTCCTATGGATACAAGGCAGCATACTGAATAAATCCGGAGTAGTCGGATGCTCAGGTTGCTGACCGGCCGGCCTTCATCATGAATTTATTCAGCCCGATTATATCAATACTGCAATAAGTTATCGGTGGCTGCGTTTACAGCAGAAGTGCTCTTAAATATTGAATAATGAAGTTTATTACACGAAAGAGATTAATTGAAGCGAGTGTTCTGATTGTTGTTGCCATTGCACTGACTTTTACTTTGGATTATTACATGTCGGCGTTGCGGAAAGCGCCGGAGCCGGAGAATGTTTACGAGCCGGAGCCCAGGATGGAATACGGGATTGTCGTTGATTCTTTTTACATCGTTAAAGATGTAATCAGTCCCGGGGAGAATCTATCTGCAATCCTGAATAAATATGGTGTAGGTCCTCTTGCCATTGAGCAACTGGCAAAGAAATCCGCGGGCGTTTTTGATGTCAGGCATATCCGGTCAGGCAACAAGTATACGGTTTTATGCACAAATGACTCGGTGATGCGGGCTGAATACTTTATTTACGAACAGAGCCCGACCCGTTATGTAGTATTTGAAACCGGGGATTCCCTGCATATCCATACGGGTGAAAAGGAGGTGCAGGTTAAATTGAGATCAGCTTCGGGAACCATCAGTTCTTCATTATGGAATGCCATGACTGATGCGGGTGCAAGTCCGAACCTTAGCGTTTCTCTCTCGGAAATTTATGCCTGGAGTATTGATTTTTATGCCATTCAGCCGGGTGATAATTTTACTGTTTTCTATGAGGAACTCCAGGTAGAAGGAGAACATATCGGACTGGGCAATATAATATCTGCACGATTTTTCCATGGCGGCAAGGATAATTTTGCCTTCCGTTTTGTGCAGGATGGAACGGCTGACTATTTTGACGATAAAGGTCAGAGCCTGCGCAAGGCTTTTCTGAAAGCTCCGCTGAAGTTTTCAAGGATTTCTTCACGCTTTTCCAACAGCAGGCTGCATCCCGTGCTTCGCATCCGCCGGCCTCACCATGGGGTGGATTATGCCGCACCCAAAGGAACCCCGGTTCACAGTGTGGGGAGCGGCACAGTCACTGACGTGCGCTATGCAGGCGGGGCAGGCCGTATGGTGAAAATCAAGCATAATGCGACTTACACCACGGCGTATCTGCACCTGAGCGGATATGGACCTGGTATCAAAGCAGGAGCTAGGGTGCAGCAGGGACAGGTGATCGGATACGTCGGAAGCTCAGGATTGTCCACCGGCCCGCACCTGGATTTCCGGTTTTACAAAAACGGAACCCCTGTAGATCCGCTGAAAGTGGAATCCCCTCCGGCACTACCGGTTAAGAAAGAGCTGATGGACAGTTTTAACCTTTTCCGGCTCAGCCTTACCAGGCAGCTTGATTCACTGAATATGCCGGTCAGACAAACGGTAATGCCGCTGTAAGTAAATCGATACGGAATTTGGAAATTTCTCTTTCTTCTCTGCATCTTATGATTGTGGAGGGAAGTGCGCCGACCAGGAGAAAAGGCACGGACGAGGACATCCGAACCAACGGGGATGGGAAAGGCACGGACGAGGACGTCCGCGCCATCGGGGCGGCGCAATTGCACGGATATGGACTTTCGCGCCAACGGGCACGATCCACCTGACAGGTTTTCCTTTAACCTGTCAGGTGTGAAAAAGACGCAAGCAACTGCAACATCAACATCAAAATCTGAGATATTTCTTCCTCTGGGCGGTTTTGAATGCACGGACGAGGACGTTCGGGCCAGCGGGGGTAGAAAAGGCACGGACGAGGACGTCCGCGCCAACGGGGCCAGCGGGGGTAGAAAAGGCACGGACGAGGACGTCCGCGCCATCGGGTCTTCTTAACTCTGCAGCAAAAATGGACGTCCGCGCCATCGGGGGCCAACAATGTCTGACCTGACAGGTTTTCTTCCAACTTGTCAGGTCTTTTTAATTCCGCAACGTAAATGGATGTTCGCGCCAACATGGGTATAAAAAAAGGCTGCACCCCGGTGCAGCCTTTTAAAAGATTATGCGGTAAGCTTACTTAACCATCATTTTGCGGGTAGTACGCTCGCCGTTGGCAATTACTGAGTAGGTATAGATACCTGACTTCAGATTGGCAGCGTTGATTTCGAAAATATGGCTTCCTTCGCCGAGGTTACGGGCGGGAATTTCATAAACCTTCTGTCCAACGATGTTGTAAACTTCGAGGCTGACATTGGCTGATTTCGCAAGGTTAACTTCAACCTGTGAAACGCCGCTGAAAGGATTCGGGAAGTTCTGTGAAACGCCGGCAACGGTGTTTTCAACTTTGTTTACGCCAACATTGACGAATTCAAGGTCAGTGAACATAAAGTCCTTGATGTACTTGTACTGTACGGGAAGTCCGGGATCGGTCGGATCCATATCCTGATAAGCAAAAGGAATGATGTAATTATCACCATCAACAAATGCGTAGTAGGAAGCGGTTCCCATATAGGCCTGCAGCCATGCGTCGCTGAGGAAGGTTACATTTACAACTTCGGTGTAGGTGTTTTCCTGGGGATCCCAGCCAATGCAGAAGAT
This sequence comes from Lentimicrobium sp., assembly GCA_023957275.1. Lineage (GTDB taxonomy): Bacteria > Bacteroidota > Bacteroidia > Bacteroidales > Lentimicrobiaceae > Lentimicrobium. The sequence continues at coordinate 15,637 of JAMLHF010000037.1, forward strand.
ATCCGGCTGAAGGTTGTCTACCTGACCTTCGAAGTCGGTATCCAGCCATGAGAAGAATATCTTGCTTCCATCATAGGTAATGGTAGCCTGTGAACGGTTGTCTTCAGAAACATCACCCCACTCGCCACGGAAGGTTATCAGATTGGTGCCAAGTTTCTGGGCAAGCCATGTTTCGCCGCCATCCTGTGAGAAGATGTTGTAGGAAGCGAAAAATCCGCTGGCTGATACAATTGAGTATGCAGTTGAAGCTGCAACACCAACAACAACGGAAATAACCGGGTTGCCATACATATCAACAACGAAGTCGCTGGTGAAAGCGGTAGTGTAAGCGATTTCATCGCGTGCAGGTACCGGAGCTTCGAAAAGCTCGGCAATCTGGTCGTCGGTCAGCAGGTCGTTTACAATGCCGGGGATGCCGTCAGGACCACCCAGGGGCACAGTGATAGGGTTTTCGTCCCAGGTTAAACCGCCATCGGTGGTTTTGTAAAGAATGGGGTAGAAAGCAAGGCCTGTAGCGAAGGGATCCTGTCCGTTATCGCTGAGGGTCATAATATAACCGGTCATTCCGTCGGGTGCAAAAGCGATCCTTGAGTCAGCAATCGAAGTACCATAAGATACAACCGGAGCATAGAGCAGCGACTGCTCATATTCAAAAGCGCTTGTTTCAGCGTTGAAAACACCCTTGGTAATGAGGAGGGTGTCAATATACTGATTTCCAAGTCCGCCGATGAGAGAAGGCTCAACTACAAAGATTTCATTTGTAACCGGGTTGATGGTCATGGCATCCGGTACATTGTGCCTGATCGGAGGTGCTGAAGGCCAGCTGACCTGAGAAGTAACAGAGCCGTCAACCTTGGTGGTTGTTCCGCCGTAACCGCCCCAGCTGCCGGCAGTTCCGTTACTACCGTCAAGAAGCGGGAAGAAGCCGGAAACATAAGCCTCATCAGGGTTGGTATTTCCTGTGGGGTTGTAAATTACACCCTGCGGATAACGGGCGTTGGCGCCTGGAGCAATGGTCGGATCGTATATCTGGTTATTGTTGGTCCAGGTGTTGCCGCCGTCTTTCGAAATATCATAGGCAACATAACCTGATCCGGGGGGGATCAGCATACGGTGGAAGAAAGCTACTGAGTTGGTCATGGGGTCAGCCCAGAGCGCGGTACGGCCTCCGTTATAGAGACCAAACGCATTGGCAGCACCTCCTATGTCAACAATGGAGATGTCAGCAGTACCCTTAACAGCAGGTTTGGTAATTGCAGTAACCATTGAAGGTGTTTTTACGATGCTTTCTTCATCAATACTTTGAATCTTGTGAGAAACAGACGGAATGTCTGATTTAACTCTTACCGGGCTTTTCTGTGCAAACAGACCGGCACTGATGCAAACAGCAGTCGCAATGAGTAGCAATTTTTTCATAAGCATTATTTTTTTAGGTGAAACAAAATTTTCTTCTTTCAATTGCAAAACTAATAATTATTCGACACGAAAAACAATGAAAAATCAAAATTTATTTCGAATTTTCGTCATTTGAGGCATGCTTCCCGAAGGAGACCACATCAGGGATGTTGGTTTTCAGTTGAATGAACGATAATCGCACCAATCCAATGCTGCGGGTAATTCAGGTATCAGAACCTTTCCGCTGCAGTTTACTTGTTCCGGGTGATATGATTCAGGTCCTGCTGTTAAGTTTCCCGGTGGTGAAATTGCGTCCTGCTTCCAGGGCGTCAAGGTTCACCTGTATCACGTCATCCCCTTTTTTACGGAAGATCGATCGTATTGCATCCTGTAAGGATGAATACTCAATATCCAGGAAGGGGGAAGCTGCGCCGAGGATGACCATATTTGCCGATTTCGGGGATCCCATCTGCCTGGCGATTTCATCGGCATCCAGCGCGATATGGCGGGGCTGGGCTTCAATTTCCGCCATCAGTTTATCCATTTCCGGGTAATTCCGGATGTTGATATAGGGTTTGGTGTTGGTCACCAGCCAGCCATCGGGCGAAAGCATGGGCAGATAACGCAGCGATTCCATGGGTTCAACGGAAATAATCATATCGGCTTTGCCCTGCGGGATCAGATCGGAAGCGATTTCCCTGTCCGAAATCCGGAGGTTCGACTGCACATCCCCTCCGCGCTGACTCATGCCATGTACTTCAGCCTGTTTGAGGAACAATCCCGTGCTGAGCGCTGCTGTTCCAATGGTGGCCGCGATTGATAAAATTCCCTGTCCGCCGACGCCGGCGAGTATTATGTCTTTTTTCATTATATTATGCTTCTGCTTTGCTTGTTTCCTGTTTTTTCTTTTCTTCCCTGAGCCTTCTGGCAGCCGTCTGAATACATTCCCTGCGGGGGATCACGACTGAAACGCCCGGATAGGCAATCTCTTCCATCATAATCCTGAGGTTTTCTTCATGGTGTTTCTGAAGAGGGTTGAGAATCCTGATGTGCTCTTTTTCTACGCCGATGGCCAGGCAGATGTCTTCAATCTTTCCGACAGCGGCTGAGTTTTGGCCTCCTGTCATGGCTGTGGTAGCGTTGTCGAGGATCATCACGGTAATGGGAGATTTGCTGATTACCGCGTCGAGCAGTCCGGTCATACCCGAATGGGTGAAGGTGGAATCACCGATCACTGCCACGGCGGGAACGAGGCCGGCGTCAGCGGCACCCTTGGCCATGGTGATGGAAGCGCCCATATCCACACAGGAATTGATGGCGTCAAAAGGTTCAAGGGCGCCCAGGGTATAACAGCCTATATCAGAGAACACCCTGCCTTTGCTCAGGCTGGCAAGGGCTTCGTTGAGGGCATTGTAGCTGTATATGTGCGGGCATCCCTTACAGAGTGACGGCGGCCGGCTGCTTACGATGGCCGGGATATCCCTTCCCCTGGTATCGGCAAGGCCCAGCGCACGGGCCACAATATTGGGGTTGAGCTCCCCGTCGCGGGGTACGGTGCCGTCAAGGCGGCCCTTCACGGGTTTACCGTTGTTCATAAAACCACGGATCAGCTCTTCTGCTATCGGATAGCCGTCCTCGAGCACCAGCAGGCTGTCGCAACTGTCGTATAAATCCCTGACCATCTTTTCAGGTAGCGGATACTGGCCGATGCGCAGCACAGGATGCGGGACCTCATGCCCCGCGAAGTTTTCAACCAGATAGTTATAGGCAAGGCCGCAGGCGATGATGCCAATGCTCTTGTCCTTGTGGTCTGTCAGTTTGTTGAATGGCGATGTTTCGGAAGCTGAGATAAATGCCGCCTGGTTTGTGAGCAGATGTTTATATTGGCGGCGGGCATTGGCCGGCAAAAGAATAAACTGTCTCAGGTTTTCAGGGAGCCTGATCTCATTTTGTGTCCTGCTTTCCTTTAAGGCAACTCCTGAGCGGGAATGGGCCAGCCGCGTGGTGATGCGCAGCATAACCGGAATGCCGTATTTTTCACTCAGGTCAAAGCCATAATGAACCATATCGTAGGCTTCCTGCTGATTGCCGGGTTCAAGGATGGGAATCAGGGCAAACTTGCCGTAAAACCGGGAATCCTGTTCATTCTGCGATGAATGCATGGAGGGGTCATCGGCCGCGACAACAATCAATCCGCCGTTGGCGCCCGTGATGGCCGAATTTACAAAAGCGTCGGCTGCAACATTCAATCCCACGTGCTTCATGCATACCATGGCGCGTTTGCCTGCATACGACATGCCCAGGGCTGCTTCCATGGCGGTTTTTTCATTGGCGCCCCATGAAGCTACCACTTTGCCTGATTTCGCTTCCTTCGAATGCATCACATATTCGGTGATCTCGGTGGAAGGGGTTCCGGGATAGGCGTAAATCCCTGACAGGCCGGCATCGATGGCACCTTGTGCAATGGCCTCGTCACCCAGTAATAATAACTTCTGCATAATATATTTAAGGTTTTGATTTTTATTCAACTGAAAGAAAAAGAGGAATCTCTGCGGGGCAAAACTATAAAAATTTGATTACATGCAGTTCAGCTAAAATTATCTGGAATTGTTTTAAATAATAAGAACGATCAGGTATTTCCGGTAGCTGTTCACCCGTCCCGGCCATCCGGCAGCGGAGATGCCCGAATTGGGCGGATTCTGATTGAACTGATCATAAAAATTGCTTCCGTCACCGGCAAATGGCGGTTGACATGGCAATTCCTTTTTGACTTACTGGCATTAACTTTGCAATTTGCTTTAAGATATTTGCCACAAAATCTCAAAAACACAGAAATACACAATTTTTTTCTCTTTTCCTGAGAACCTGAAAAAACCGGATGCTGATTGCGGATGCAGCTATATTTTAAATCACCATTGTCCGGATCAAAAATGAAGAAAGAATTTGCCACAAAGTCCCCTTTCCCTCAAACCCATGTAAGTAAAAGTTATTCTGATCCTTCATTTTGCGGGAGCAGAATCTCCTAATTCAACCGGACGACATTGGGGATAACTGTCTTCTTATTAAATATTTTTGTGCTGTTCCGGGTTATGGAGTCCCGATGGCGATCGGGATGGCTAATAATCAGCACATCATTTAATGAATACCCTGCTGACATAAAGCGCGCAAAATCAGTATAATATAGTGCGGATGTAGAATGTACGGACAAATCGGCTAACTTTGAATCCTGAAATCTGATCGCATGAACTTCCTGGCACACCTGTATCTTTCGGACAATGATCCTGACATCATCATCGGTAATTTTATCGCCGATCATGTGAAAGGCAGGAAGATGGACCGTTACCGGGCCGGCATTCAGGACGGAATCAGGCTGCACCGGGCGATAGATACCTATACCGATACACACCTTGTTGTAAAGGATACCTTGGAGCACCTCCGGCCGGGCTTCAGGAAGTATGCCGGAGTCGCCCTGGATATGTTTTTTGACCATTTTCTGGCTTCCGGATGGCCGGCCTGGTCGGCTGAGCCCCTGGAGGTGTTTACCGTCAGGATGTACAGGGTGTTGATGGGTTCTTTTGTAATTCTGCCGGCCAGGACGCGCACAATGCTTCCTTTTATGATGCAGCACAACTGGTTGCTGCATTACCGTGAAATTGAAGGGCTGAACCATGCGCTCAACGGTATGGCCCGACGTACGGTTTTCAGGTCGAACCTGGAAAACGCGGCGGGTGAACTGCAGGATAACTATGGATTTTACCGGGAGCGTTTTAACCTGTTTTTTCCTGACTTAAAGCAATATGCCTTTAATTATCTGCAAAAGCTGAAAGCTGACGGCGCAGGGCAGGTTTCCGGGACCGGCTGAAAAAAGAGAGGCTCCGGCCTGAGCCGGAGCCTCCGCACTGTTACAAAAAGCTGAGGTTTAAACGAGTCCCTGGGCAAGCATGGCATCGGCAACTTTAACGAACCCGCCGATATTGGCGCCGTTCACATAGTTGATATAACCGTCAGCATCTTTTCCGAATTTTACACAGGTTTCATGAATATCGCACATAATCTGGTGCAGCTTGGCATCCACTTCTTCGCGCGACCAGGAGAGTCGCATCGAGTTCTGGGTCATTTCAAGGCCTGAAACGGCAACCCCACCGGCATTCGCGGCTTTACCGGGGCCATAGAGAATTTTATTTTTAAGAAATACTTCCACTGCTTCCGGAGTCGAAGGCATATTGGCTCCTTCCGAAACAACAAAACACCCGTTGGCAACCAATGCTTTGGCATCCTCTACGTTTACCTCATTCTGCGTGGCGCAGGGCAGGGCTACATCACACTTGATGCCCCAGGGCCGTTTACCTTCATAATATTCACAACCGTATTTATCGGCATATTCCTTGATCCGTCCCCGTTTCACATTCTTCAGGTTCATCAGGTAAGCAAGCTTTTCGGCATCAATGCCCTTGGGGTCATGAATGAAACCTGATGAATCGGAGAGTGTGACCACTTTTCCACCCAGCTGGGTCACTTTCTGCACCGCGAATTGCGCAACATTTCCCGATCCTGAAACCAGTACGGTCTTGCCTTTCAGGCTGTCATTCCTGGTTTTAAGCATTTCTTCGGCAAAGTAGGTACAGCCGTATCCCGTGGCCTCGGGCCTGATCAGGCTGCCGCCCCACTCGCGGCCCTTGCCGGTAAGTACACCGGTAAATTCATTACGCAGGCGCTTGTACTGGCCAAACAGAAATCCGATTTCGCGGCCTCCCACGCCGATATCTCCGGCAGGCACGTCGGTGTCAGGGCCAATGTGGCGGAATAACTCAGTCATAAAACTCTGGGTGAACTTCATGACTTCATTGTCAGATTTTCCTTTGGGGTCAAAATCACTTCCACCTTTGCCGCCGCCCATCGGAAGGGTGGTGAGGCTGTTTTTAAACACCTGCTCGAAAGCAAGGAACTTTAAAATACCCAGATTTACCGTGGGATGGAAACGCAAACCTCCCTTGTAAGGGCCGATGGCACTGTTCATTTCGATGCGGAAGCCACGGTTTACCTGAACTTCGCCTTTGTCATCAAGCCAGGGTACCCTGAAAATAATGACCCTTTCGGGTTCTGCAATCCTTTCGAGAATTTTGGCAACTTTGTACTTGGGATTTTCCTCAATGTAAGGGATTAGTGACTCCGCTACTTCATGCACTGCCTGGTGAAATTCTACTTCGCCGGGGTTTTTGGCAATGACTTTAGCCATAAAATCATTGACCATCTGATCGAATACATTAGCCATAGTAAATAGGTTTTGTTGAAAAGTTGAAGTGAATTAACGGGTCAATATTAAAGAAAGTAAATTGAATGAAAGCAAGTGTAAGGGCTGATTTCTCAGTGATTATACCGAAATTCAGTGTTTTACGCAAGGATGATGGGTGATTTACGGAAGCCTTTGTGCAATGCCCGGCTGTGCAGCCTGTCGGGAGGGGAAGGTTATAGATTGAAGCAGGGAGAAGGGGCCTGGCTGTAATATTAGCCACAGCCGCAAACCCGGTTAGGCTCAGATTTCAATCAGGTTGTTGCGGATGGCGAATTTTACCATATCAACCGTGGTTTTGAGGTTGATCTTGCGCATAATGTTGTTTTTGTGCGACTCCACTGTCCGGATACTGACAAACAGCTTATCGGCGATCTCCTGGTTGGTGTAGCTTTCGGCGTAAAGCTTCAGTACCTCCATTTCACGATCACTCAATACGCCCGCGGGCTGGTTGCGCTGGGCATTGTTGTTACCCGGCTGATTCAGATAACGTTTAAGGATAATCTCTGAAATCGACTTACTGTAATAATCGTACCCGTTGCGTATGGTAAGAATGGATTCAATCAGTTCATTACGGTCGGCGTCCTTGCTCAGAAACCCTTTGGCCCCTGCTTTCAGGGTCCTGAGGATGAAACTTTCCTGGGCGGTCATGGCAAGGATGAGGATTTTAATCTGGGGATGTTCACGCTGTATGATGCGGATCATTTCAATATCATGATCTCCCGGCTCGTAACAACTCAGGAGAATCACGTGTATGGGAAGGATTCTGAGCTTGATCAGCAGTTCCGAAAGGTTTCTTACACAGCCCATCACGGTGATTTCGTGCGAATCGCTGAGCATGGATTTCAGCCCTTCACACATAATGCGGTGATCGTCAACAAGAATGACTTCTATTTTATTCACTGCGATTGCTGCTTTTGTGTCACGAAATTATTATTGTCCGGTAAACCGTTTGAAGGAGTTATAAGCTTCTTCACTTCACTTCGTTACGTTCAGAATGACAATGTATGAACGATAATCAAAGAGGGCCAGGCCGCCACCAGGTCCCCTTTCCTTCAAACCCATGCAAGTCAAATTCATTCTGAGCGTTTGTGAAGAACCAACCCGCCAGGGGTGGAGAGCTCGTCGAAGGTAATCTCATAATTAACCGGACAATAATGCCACGAAATTATAATTTTCTTATGAATTTTCAAGTTCCGGGTAGGTTGTGTCAGCCATTTTTGATAAAACATGACTGGCTTGTATCTGAAATGTTTAATTTAGTGCATCGCAAATTATAGATTATGACTGACATTCCGGAGCAGAATCCTGATATTCAAAAACTGATGTATGAGCGCCGCGAGCGTCTAAAGGAACTGGCGGCCATCAATCAGACTACCCAGATACTTAAAGAGGGAAAACCGGTTGAGGAAACGCTTCAGCAACTTGCCATGATCTTTCCCGATGCCTGGCAGTATCCCGCCTATACGGTCGTCAGAATCAGCTTTGATGGCAGGGAGTACCGGTCAGTCGGTTTCAGGGAGAGTATCTGGGTGCAGCGGCAGCAGTTTGAGTCCATCAATGGTAAGAAGGGGAGTATCGAGGTTTTTTACACCCGCGAATTTGTTGAGGCCGACGAGGGACCTTTTCTGATTGAAGAGCGGCACCTGATCGGGAACCTGGCAAATATGATTACCGGCTACCTGAACAGTCAGGAAGCAAAAATGCTGCTGCGCCATACCCTGGTCCAGCAGAAAATCTCACAGGCAGAGGATAAGAAAATCCCGCAGGTTACCAGCAGGCAGTTGCTGCAGAAGTTCCTGAATAAAAGCAATTATGACCGGGATGTCTATCATGACCTGATGCCCTTCAAAGTGAAGGAAATCCTGCTGGTGGCCAATCTTTACGACGCTTACAGCATCGAAAAGGAAGGAAGGTTTTCAGAGCATGTGCTGGGTGAATACCATCAGCTTAATCTTACCTCCATGCCCAGGATTACCGGAGTTTCGAGTGAGGAAGAGGTCTTTGTTCAGTTGCAGTCCAAGCATTTCGACCTGATCATTTTTATGGTAGGCGTCGAGAAAAAGCAACCCCTGCTGCTCGCAGAAAAAGTTAAGGAAGAGTTTCCCTATATCCCAATTTTCCTGTTGCTTAATAATAACAACGATCTTTCGTATTACACAGAGCAACCGCTGATGCGCTTTGTTGACCGCATTTTTGTATGGAACGGGGAATCCAAGGTGTTTTTCGCCATGATCAAACTGATTGAAGATAAGATCAATGTGGAGAATGATACCAAGGTGGGCCTGGTTAGGGTACTGCTGCTTGTGGAGGATTCTCCGCAGTATTACTCGCGCTATCTGCCCCTGCTTTACAGTATTGTGCTGGAACAGACCAGGCGTATTATAGAGGATGTGAGTACGGACGAATTGTATAAAGTATTGCGCATGCGTGCACGTCCCAAGCTATTGCTGGCATCCACCTACGAAGAAGCGCGTGAAGTCATTGACAGATACAAGGATTTTATGCTTTGTCTGATCACGGATGTGAAATATCCGAAAAATGGCAGGGCTGACGAAATGGCCGGTTTTGACCTTGTTAAATATGCCCGGGGAGTGGTAAAGGAATTGCCTGTAATTATCCAGTCTCACAACATCGAAAATGCGAAGTTCGCTTATGAGTTAAAAACCACCTTTATCGATAAGAATTCTGAAACCCTGGTGCAGGATTTCAAAAGTTTCATTACCCATTATCTTGGTTTTGGAAATTTCATTTATCGGGATAAGGAAGGGACTCAAATCGCCATAGCGCGGTCGCTCCGGGAGTTTGAATCTTACCTCAGGATTATTCCTGAAGAATCGCTGATTTACCATGCGCGCAAGGACCATTTCTCGCTGTGGCTGATGGCCAGGGGCGAAATTCAGGTTGCCAAAATTATCAATCCTGCCAAAGTCAGCGATTTTGAGAGTCCGGCTCAACTGCGGGCATACCTTATCAGGGTAATTCAGCAGTTCCGGAATGAGCAGAATATGGGAAAAGTAATCCCTTTCGAAGAGTCAGCCCTGGTGGATGAAAGCAATGTGGTAAGTCTTAGTTCCGGTTCCTTAGGGGGGAAAGGCCGCGGACTGGCTTTTATCAATACATTGATTTATAATTACGATTTCGAACAACTGCTGCCAAATATTAATATACGTACGCCGAAAACCTCCATCATCGGCACGGATGAGTTTGAGTATTTTATTGATCGTAACAAATTGCACGACCAGGTGATGGATGGCCTGGATTATGAGCAGGTCAAGAAGATATTTGTGGAAGCTTCGCTGACTGAAACCCTCATCAAGCGCCTCCGTATCCTGCTGAAACATATCACCAATCCGATTGCCATCCGGTCGTCGGGTTTGTTTGAAGACTCACTGATGCAGCCGTTCGCGGGCATTTTTGAGACCTACCTGCTGCCCAATAACGATCCGGACTTTAATATCCGGCTGAAGCAGACCATGGATGCCATCAAGCTGGTATATGCCTCGGTATATTCGAAGGTTGCCAGGGGGTATATCGAAGCTATCCGTTACAAACTGGAGGAGGAAAAAATGGCTGTTGTCATTCAGGAAGTTGTCGGTAACCGGTTTGAGGATTGTTATTATCCGCATATCAGCGGGGTCGCGCAATCTTACAATTATTATCCCTTCGCCCATATGAAGCCCGAGGAGGGGTTTGCCGTGGCCGCGCTCGGGCTTGGAAAGCAGGTGGTGGAAGGGGAGAAGGCTTATCGCTTTTCGCCAATGTACCCCACTACCGAGATCAATACCCCGGCAGATCAATACAAGAATTCACAGATCGACTTTTATGCAGTTGATCTTGCAAAAAAAGAAATCAATCTGATGGAAGGGGATACTGCCGGATTGACAAAACTTGACCTGGATGATGCCGAACGGCACGGTACACTCAGGCACCTTGCATCGGTTTATGATGTGGATAATCACCGCATTGTACCCGGTCTGACGCAGCCTGGCCCGCGCATCATTAATTTTTCAAATATTCTGAAGTACAATTATATCCCTCTTGCCAAAACCATTGAAACGGTGCTCGATGTGGTAAAGGAAGCCATGGGGGCTCCGGTCGAAATTGAATTTGCCGTCGACCTGAACCGCGACAAGGAAATGAAAGCTTCTTTTTACCTGTTGCAGATCAAACCGCTGATCGGAAGCATGGAGGACTACAGTTTCGAACCTGATCAGATAGAACCATCCCGCTTGCTTATGGTTTCTGAGAAAGGTATGGGAAACGGGCTGATCGGCGACATTGCGGATGTGATTTATATCGACACAAATGTATTTGACAAGCGTAAGACGGTTGAAATGGCCGAGGAGGTGGAATCTCTCAATCAGGCCTTTCGCGAATCGGGCCGTAAATATCTGCTTATCGGTCCCGGTCGCTGGGGAACGCGCGATCGCTGGATAGGCATTCCCGTTAACTGGCCTCAGATATCTTCAGCAGGAGTGATTGTGGAAACCAGTCTGGAAGGCTATCCGCTGGATGCTTCATCCGGATCGCACTTCTTTCACAATGTCACCTCTATGAATGTCGGATACTTTTCTGTTCAGCAGGAATTGTCAGGCTCCTTTATCAAATGGGATATTCTGGACCGGCAGGAGTTGGTCAGCAGAACCACCCATTTCAGACACGTCAGGTTCAGGAAGCCCCTGCAGATAAAAATGGATGGCAAGAAACGCATTGCGGCAGTAATCTGGGATCAGGAATGAGGCCGCAGACACTTGACCGGGGTTCGATACACCCGCAACCTTATCAGGCCTGATTTTCCGGCGATTAATGATGTTTCCGGGGCCTGGGTTTATCATTCCTCTAGCCATGGCTGAGATATGTTCTGATGTATTTATATTTAAATGTCATATATTCAGTTGATTAACCTTATATTCGATTTGCGGATATCCCGGTTTTTGCATCCAGGGGCGGAAGGAGAATTTTTTTTTAAAACATGTTGTATAATTTGAAAAAAATTACGTCCTTTGCAGACCGAAATAAAAAACCTTCAGATAAAGTCAGTCATGTCAAGAATTTGTGAAATTACCGGTAAAGGAATGATGGTTGGAAACAAGGTTTCCCACTCCAATATAAAGACCAAACGCAGGTTTTATCCCAATCTGCAGGTGAAGAAGTTTTACATTCCCGAGGAGGATAGCTGGATCACCCTGAAGGTGTCTGCCGACGGCATCCGCCATATCAACAAAAAGGGGATAACAGCCTGTTTGAAAGAAGCGCGCGAAAAGGGTTTCCTTGCCCGCTAAATCCCGGGGTTATCTGAACGTATTACAGTTGTGCTGTTGTCTGACCGACAACAGCTTTTTTTTTATCCATAGCCAGGGGCGGAGGGCTCGCAGCGAATGCGGAATAGTAGTATATTTGCCGGTTACCATGAGAACTCTCCTGTCATTGATTTTTTGCTTTTTTATCATATCCGGCCTTATGGCCCAGGTTCAGGAATCCGACCTGGTTCAGTTCTCCGGAGTGGTAGTGGCCGGCGACAGCATCAGGGCGGTGCCTTTTGTCAACATCAGGATAAAAGGGTCCAACAGGGGAACGACCAGCGATCTTTACGGTTTTTTTTCTCTCGTAGCCCGCAAGGGTGATGTAATTCAGTTTTCGGCAGTTGGTTTTAAAAAGGGAAGTTATCGCATTCCTGATACCCTTTCTGCAAGCAGGTATTCGCTCGTGCAAATTATGACCAATGATACTATTTTACTAAAAGAAACCGTTATATATCCCTGGCCGACGCCCGAGCAGTTTAAGCAGGCCTTTGTCTGGAATAAAATTCCGGATGATGACCTGACCATTGCCCGGAAGAATCTGGATAAAATGGAAATGCGTGAACGTGCCCTTGCAATGCCAATGGATGGAAGCATGAACTACCGGAACTATATGGATAATCAGGTAAGTAAGCTTTACTATCGCGGTCAGGCTCAGCCGATTCCTCTCTTTAATCCCTTTGCCTGGGCCGAATTTATCAAGGCCTGGAAGCGGGGAGACTTTAAACGCAAAGAATGATATGCACTTACACTGTCATGCAATATAAGTTACTCAGAAGATATATGCGGTATTGTCTCGCATTTACTTTACTGCTGCTCAATTTATCGGCCATATCGCAGGAATATGCCGAGGTGCATGGGAAGATTACCGATGAAAGAAACCTGCCGCTCGCGCTTGTCAATGTCTACATTCAGGGGTTGCCGGGAGGCGCTGTTACCAGACCCGACGGAACATTCAGCCTGAAAATTCCTGCCAATCGCGAAATTACCCTCTTTATCTCTTCAATTGGTTACTCTACATTGACGTACAAGGTAAAGGCCGAAGCAGGTAAAAAGATTGAACTGAACCGTAAACTGAAAGAGTCAACCACTCAACTGCCTGATTTCGTCGTTGAAGACAGACAGATCAGGGCCACCAGCCTTAGTCCCATCGACCCGAAACTGGCCAATGCCATCCCCAGCACCGCGGGGGGGATTGAAGCACTGATCAAAACCATGCCCGGCGTTTCATCCAACAATGAACTGAGTTCTCAATATTCGGTAAGGGGAGGGAATTATGACGAAAATCTTGTGTATGTGAATGACGTGGAGATCTACAAACCTTTCCTGGTAAGGTCAGGGCAGCAGGAGGGCCTGAGTTTTCTGAATTCCGACCTGGTAGCTTCCATTCTTTTTTCAGCCGGAGGGTTTGAGAGCCGCTATGGCGACAAGATGTCCTCGGTGCTTGATATCCGTTATAAACGCCCTACCGAAACTTCAGGATCAGTGAGTGCCAGCTTGCTCGGGGCCTCCTTACACCTCGAAGGATCTTCAAAAGACCGCCGGTTTATGTATCTGATGGGTTTCAGGCAAAAGTCAAATGCTTATGTTCTGAAAGCGCTTGAAACGAAAGGCGATTACAAGCCGTCTTTTACTGATCTTCAGGGGATGCTGATATACGAGGTAAATCCGAAACTGGAGTTTTCATTGCTGGGTAACTACGCCCGGAATGCATATAACCTTGAGCCGTCCGACCGGACCACCAGTTTCGGCACCATCAACGAAGCACTTCAACTGCGCGTTTATTTCGACGGCAAAGAGGTCGACCGTTTTGTCAATTACATGGGTGCGTTTACCACAACCTACAGACCTGTGAAAGATGTCTCTCTGAGGCTCATTGTTTCTGCATTTCAAACCATAGAAAGCGAGACATTTGACATAATGGGCCAGTACTGGATCGGAGAACTTGAAACAGATCAGGGCAGCGAAACATTTGGCCAGGCGCTTGAAGCCAGGGGCGTTGGAACCTATCTGAATCATGCCAGAAACTATCTGAATGCCACCGTCAGCACCGCAGAGCACCGCGGTACCTGGCTGAAACCGCACTCAACCCTGTTGTGGGGACTGAAGGTGCAGCATGAGGCGGTAACCGACCGGCTGAATGAATGGATCATGAACGATTCGGCGGGATTTACCCTGCCATACAATGGAGGAATCCCGGGGATGACCGGAAATCAATCAGATATTGAACTTCAGGAAGCGCTCAGAACGACTATTAATCTTGAATCCAACCGTTTATCGGGTTTTGTTCAGCAATCCTGGGAAATTGACAATACCAAAGGTCAGTGGGGGTTTAATGCAGGTCTCCGTTTCAATTACTGGGACCTGAATAAGCAGTTGCTATTCAGTCCGAGAGGGGCTGTTTCATTCAGGCCCTATTGGGAAACCGATATCCTTTTCCGTTTCTCCTCGGGACTTTATTATCAGCCTCCTTTCTACCGTGAACTTCGCGATGTCAGGGGCAATATCAACCGCGACCTGAAGGCGCAGTCCTCTATACATCTGGTGGCGGCATCCGACCTTAATTTCAACGCCTGGGGAAGACCCTTCAAGTTTGTGGCCGAAGCTTACTATAAATTCCTTGATAACCTGGTGCCTTATGATGTGGACAATGTCAGGATCAGGTATTTTGCCGCCAACAGTGCAAAAGGATATGCCGCCGGTATAGATTTTAAAGTGAACGGTGAGTTTGTAAAAGGGGTGGAGTCGTGGGCCAGCCTTTCCCTGATGCGGACCCGCGAAGATATTGAAGGTGATTTTTATACCGATTACTTCAATGCAGCCGGCGAACTGATTATACCCGGATATACCAGCGATGCTACAGTGGCTGACAGCATTACCGCCGAGCGTGGTTTTATGCCCCGTCCTACCGACCAGCGCCTGAGTTTCGCACTCTTTTTCCAGGATTACCTTCCCCGCAACCCGACCTACAAGATGCACCTGAACCTGCTGTTCGGAACAGGATTGCCATACAGCCCCCCGGGCGTTCCGCGCGCCAGAAATGCCCAGCGCATGCCGTCTTTCCGCAGGGTGGATATCGGATTTTCGAAGCAGATCATCGGTGAATCCGGCCGCTTCGGCCCCAATGAAATCAGCCGGAAAGGATTACTCAGGCATATCCGCAATATCTGGATCAGCGCGGAAGTGCTGAACCTGCTCCAGGTTAACAATACCATTTCCTATATCTGGGTAAAGGATGTTAACAACCGGCAGTACGGAGTGCCCAATTATCTGACACCCAGACAGCTGAATGTAAAGCTTTCGGTTGAATTCTGAAACGGGCCCTGAAACTTTAAAATTGTATAATTCCTGTAGAATCTTCCCGCGATTACATGTCACCGGATTAAAGCACGGTGATTGAAATGTTGCCGGTTCAGCAGGCTGCGGGCGCGTTTTCGCTCCTGTAATTGCCTTGTTGATCAGCATCTTTATTCAGGATGGAGCCGGGCCGGGCTTCTCCGGATGAACAAAAGTCCGTCTGCTTCTGTTATTTATAATAAATCTAAATAATAAAATTTACCATTTAAATAATTCTGGAGGAACACGAATGAAATTTGAATTTCCGGCACTGCCGTATGCTTATGATGCACTTGAGCCCCATATTGACAGGATGACGATGGAGATCCATTACACCAAACACCACAGGGCTTATTTCGATAAATTTGTTGCTGCCGTTCAGGGTACTGAACTGGAAAACAAGAGCCTGGAAGAGATTTTTGCTTCCATCAGCAAAGCCCCGGTTGCCGTACGCAACAATGGTGGTGGCTTTTACAACCACAACCTTTTCTGGGAAATTCTGAGTCCGAAAGGCGGAGGACTGCCCGGTGGCAAACTTGCTGAGGCGATTAACAGGGATTTTGGTTCGTTTGACGCTTTTAAGACTAAGTTCAATGATGCTGCCGCCAACCGTTTTGGCAGCGGCTGGGCCTGGCTGAGCGTAAAAGCTGATAAAAGCCTTTGCGTTTGCTCTTCGCCCAATCAGGACAACCCCCTGATGGATGTACACGATTGCCCGGGTAAACCTATCATGGGACTTGATGTATGGGAACATGCCTACTATCTTAAGTATCAGAACCGGAGGCCTGACTACATCTCGGCATTCTGGAACCTGGTAAACTGGGAAAAGATAAGTGACAATTACGAAAAAGCGTTGTAAAGCAAGACTTTTTGATTCATAAATTGTTAATTAGGTGCCGGCAGAATTTTCTACCGGCACTGTTTTCATTAAAAAAATCTCATCTTATGAAAAAACTTATCAGGTATTCTGCCTTGATCATTTCGGCAATGCTTACCACTTCAGTAATTATGGCCCAGCAGCCTGACGCTGAAAAAGGAGAAGCAAAGCAGACTCAGCCAAAGACAAAACCGGCTGTAGTTCCATTGAGTACAACAGTTAAATCTGCTTCGGACATTTCAGGACAGCAATCCGGAAAAACTGGTCAGATAAAATCGGAATGGATGATTCCTTCTGCCAAACTCTCTTTCCCTGCTCTTCCTTACGAGTTTGATGCACTTGAACCTGTAATAGATAAAATGACGGTTGAAATTCACTACGACCGTCATCACCGCGCTTACTACAATAATTTCATCAAGGCGGTGGGTGGTACTGAAATGGAGACCATGAACATTTTCGAGATTTTCAACAAGATGTCGGAACTGCCTGTTTCGGTGCGTAACAACGGCGGAGGGTTCTTCAACCACGTGATGTACTGGAACAACCTTTCGCCCAAAGGGGGCGGAGAACCCGGCGGAGAGCTGGCCGAAGCTATTAATAAGTACTTCGGTAGTTTTGAAACCTTCAAGGCAAAATTTGATCAGGCAGCTAAAACAAGATTCGGTTCCGGTTGGGCCTGGCTTTCGGTTGATCCCGAAAAGGGGGAATTATTTATCAGCTCCACCGCCAACCAGGACAACCCGCTGATGAATACGGAATCCCTTAGAGGGTTCCCGATTCTTGGAATTGATGTCTGGGAGCATGCCTATTATCTGAAATATCAGAACAAAAGGGCCGATTATGTCGATTCTTTCTGGAAAATTGTAAACTGGCGGGATGTTGAAGCCCGTTACAAGCAGTTTCATGAAATGAAAGACAAACTGTTCAGGTAATTCCGCCGGAAGCGGACTCCGGTGAGCATTTTGTTTGCCCGCCAGCCGGTCTGCCTTTCCCGTTCAATTGCCTGAGGATTCTCAGGATATTTTTGCTCAATATTCATAGCCCCCCGATTGCGGGGCTATTTTTTATCCGTGAAGTTGAAACCGGGAGTAATCCGGCACAATTGCCATTTATCAGTTTTATAAATAATTAAGGCAGCCCTTCTGGACTGCCTTAAAGCAGGATTAACGTCCGTTAACAGGGTCAGAGTTTCCGTTTCACTTCCACTTCCTCATACCCTTCAATAATATCCCTGACTTTGATGTCGTTAAAGTTCTCGATGTTCAGTCCGCACTCATAGCCGGCGGATACCTCTTTCACATCATCCTTGAAGCGTTTGAGCGAGCCCAGGTTGCCCGTGTAAACCACGATTCCATCGCGTATGATCCTGATTCGGGTGTTCCGGTGGATTTTTCCGTCAAGTACCATACATCCGGCCACGGTACCCACTTTTGTGATTTTAAAGGTTTCCCTGACTTCGAGGTTACAGACAATTTTCTCCTCAATGTCGGGTGAGAGCATTCCTTCGATGGCTGCCTTTATTTCGTTGATGGCGGTGTAGATAATGGAATAAGTCCGGATGTCGATCTGCTCCTGCTCGGCCAGTTTGCGGGCGCCCAGCGACGGACGCACCTGGAAACCAATAATTACCGCATTAGAAGCGGAAGCAAGCAACACGTCGCTTTCGGTAATGGCCCCAACTGATTTATGGATGATATTGACCTGAACTTCCTGTGTTGAAAGTTTAAGCAATGAATCAGAGAGCGCTTCAACCGATCCGTCAACATCTCCTTTTACAATAATGTTGAGTTCCTTGAAGTCCCCAATGGCGATCCGGCGTCCGATTTCGTCGAGGGTAATGTGTTTTTGTGTACGTATACCCTGTTCGCGCTGCAGTTGCTGACGTTTTGCCACGATATTCTTGGCTTCCCTTTCGTCGGTCATTACCTTGAAAGTATCGCCGGCCTGCGGAGCGGCGTTGAGTCCTAACAGCAGCAGGGGTGTACTTGGCCCGGCCTCTTTGATAGGCAGGTTACGCTCGTTGTACATTGCTTTCACCCTTCCGATTGTAGTTCCTGCCATCACCAGGTCGCCCTGTTTCAGGGTGCCTGTTTGTACCAGGATTTTAGCTACATAACCCCTTCCTTTATCGAGAGAGGATTCAAGGATGGTACCGTTGGCCAGTCGTTTGGGATTGGCTTTCAGGTCGAGCATTTCAGCTTCGAGCAATACTTTTTCCAGCAACAGTTCAACATTCAGTCCTTTTTTGGCCGAAATCTCCTGGCTCTGGTATTTGCCGCCCCAGTCTTCAACCAGGATATTCCGTTTCGACAGTTCTTCCCTGATCTTTTCGGCATTCGCGTTGGGTTTGTCAATCTTGTTGATGGCAAATACAATGGGAACGCCTGCAGCCTGCGCGTGGTTGATGGCTTCAACGGTCTGTGGCATCACGGTGTCGTCAGCCGCAATTACAATGATTACAATATCAGTGATTTTTGCTCCCCTCGCACGCATAGCCGTAAACGCTTCGTGGCCCGGAGTGTCGAGGAAGGTGATCTTCTTACCACCTTCAAGTTTCACTTCGTAAGCTCCGATATGCTGGGTGATTCCTCCGGCTTCTCCGGCAATGACGTTGGTATGGCGGATGTAGTCGAGCAATGAAGTCTTTCCGTGGTCCACATGACCCATGACGGTGACAATGGGTGCCCGGGGCAGGAGATCTTCCGGAGCATCTTCTTCTTCGGCTTCAGCCAGGGCCTCTACATCTTCAACGCCCACAAATTTAACGGTATAGCCAAACTCATCAGCTACCACCACGATGGTTTCCGCATCGAGGCGCTGGTTGATAGAAACAAACAATCCAAGAGAAAGGCAGGTGGAAATAATCTGGGTTACCGGCACATTCATCAGATTGGCGAGTTCGTTGGCAGTTACGAATTCTGCCACTGTGATTGTTTTCAGATCCTCTTCACGTTTGATGGCTTCTTCTGCCATCATCTGGCTGGCAATGCTTCTTTTTTCGCGTCGATGTTTCGAAGTTTTGGATTTTCCTCCCGAACTTAGTCGCTGAAGGGTCTCTTTAATTTGTTTCTGGATATCTTCGGGCGAAAGTTCAGCTTTGGGAACATCGCGGCGTGTCCCCTTCTTATCGCGTGAGGGTTTGCCTTTGGGCGCTCCGCCGCCGTGGCCGGTCTGGGCTGATGCGTTCCCCGGTGTGCTTTCTGCTCCGGGTCCATCTTCTCCTGCCTTTTTGATGCGCTTTCTTTTTTTCTTTTTCGACTTCATCGAGTCGTCGGATGAAGAGGCAACCGGTTTTTTGGGTTCCGGCTTGCGTGGTTCCGGTAGTTTCATCGAGCCCAGGATGGTGGGCCCTTCAAGCTTTCTGACTTCCGTTTTCAGGAAGTTGGATTCCCGTTCCACAACAGGAGGCGTTTCAATAACTTCAGGTTTCTCTTCAACGGCAGGCGTTTCTGTAACCTCAGCGGCAGGCTGGGCTATGGGTTCTTCCGAAGGAACAGGGGTTTCAGCAGCAGGAGCTTCAGGTTGTTTTTCTTCCGCAGGCGGCTGAGCGGTCTCCGCATGTTTCCCTTTCTTTTTGGTGTCTTTTGACTTGCGCGAGGTGGATTTTTGCAGGGAGTCAAGATCCATTTTGCCCAGCACCCTGAGTTGTCCGGGCTGTTGGTCGTCCGGTTCTGCCGCAATTTCTGCAGGCGGAGTATCCTCTGTGGATTCCGGTTTATCCGATGCTTCAACAGGTTCTGCAGGAGGTGCAGGCGCTGATTCTTTTGTTATTTCTGCGGAAGCGGTTTCAGCAACATGCTTCTCTTCAGGTTTTTCAGTTTCCGATTCAACAGGCTGGGCAGGAACAACCGGTTCTGGTTCAGCTTTCGCTTCAGGAGCAGGCTCCGGAGCAGTTTCTTTTTTCGGTGATACAGGCTTTTCTTCCTTCTGGGGCTGCGGCTTGCCGGCTTTTTCAGGCTCCAGGGGCATGTTACGGATGAAAAGTTCTTCGCGGGTAACTTCAGGCTCAAATTCTTCTTCAACGGCATGCCGCTTGTCCGAAATGGAGATGGTCTTGTGCTGGGTGTACTCAAGTTCGATTTTCTTCGAGACTTCCTTGACCGTCTTTTCCGACTGATACTCCTTCACCAGCAATGCGTAAGCCTCGGGCGTGAGTTTGGTGTTGGCATTATTGTCGATTTTGATTCCTTTTTTATGAAGGAACTCGACAATGGTATTCATGCCCACATTAAACTCCTGCGCTGCCTTACCAAGTCTTGTGCTCTTACTTACTTCTGACATATTGTGATTTGCTGTTATGCTCCGCTTCCTGCCGCGGATCTGCTGTAAAAATACGCTAATTATGTTATTCAAGTCCTGAGAGTTCCGTAATTTCCCGTGTTTTCCTGATTTTAAGCGATTTCAGGGCTTATTCAAACTCTGCCCTCAGTATTCTGATCACCTCCTTGATGGTTTCTTCCTCAAGATCGGTGCGGTTTACCAATTCCTCAACGCTGAGGTCTAGCACGCTGCGGGCAGTGTCACATCCGATGGCTTTCAGCTCATCAATGATCCACTGATCGATTTCATCAGAAAATTCCTGAAGGTCAACATCTTCATTGTCAATGTCGGAATCACGGTAGACGTCAATTTCATAACCGGTAAGCCTGCTGGCCAGTTTTATGTTGTATCCGCCTTTGCCGATGGCAAGGGAAACCTGGTCGGGCTTCATGTAAACATCGGCACGCTTCTCGCCTTCGTTGATACTGATGGAGGAGATCTTGGCCGGGCTGAGGGCGCGGGTGATGTAAAGTGATGGATTGTTGGTAAAGTTGATTACATCGATATTCTCATTGCGCAATTCCCTTACAATCCCATGGATTCGCGATCCTTTCATCCCCACACAGGCGCCGACAGGGTCAATGCGGTCGTCGTAACTCTCCACGGCGATTTTGGCACGTTCGCCCGGAACCCTGACAATATTGCGTATGGTAATCAGCCCGTCATACACCTCGGGCACCTCCGATTCGAACAGTCGCTCCAGAAATGCCGGAGATGTGCGTGAAAGCACGATTACCGGGGTGTTGTTCCTCATGTCCACTTTCGAAACCACCGCGCGGATGGTGTCGCCCTTGCGGTAAAAGTCCGAAGGAATCTGTTCGGAACGGGGGAGCGTCAGTTCAATGTATTCATCGTCAAGCACCAGGATTTCCTTTTTCCATACCTGATACACCTCTCCGGTAATGATCTCGCCGATTTTCTCCTTGTATTTCTTGAAGATGTTGTCTTTCTCGTACTCCTGAATCTTCGACATCAGGTTCTGCCGGATGGTCAGGATTTCACGCCTGCCGAAATCCATCAGCCTGATCTCCTCCGAAACCTCTTCGCCTACTTCAAAGTCCGGTTCAATTTTGATGGCTTCAGAATAGGCGATCTGTTTGTTTTCATCTTCAATTTCCCCGTCTTCAACAATTTCACGGTTGCGCCATATCTCAAGGTCTCCCTTATCGATATTAACAATCACGTTAAAGTTCTCATCCGAGCCGTATTTTTTAATAAGCATATGCCTGAACACATCTTCAATGATGCGCATCATGGTTTCACGGTCGATGTTTTTGAACTCCTTGAATTCGGAGAAGGTTTCGACTAAATTGATATGTTCCATTTTCTTGAATTGTTCTTTAGAACAGGTGATTTACTTGATTATTTGAAAGAGATAATCTCCTTTGTTTGTTTTATTTCATTAAAGGGAATTTCCCTGGTTTCTTCTGTTTCAACTTTTTTAACCTTGGTTTTCCTGTAAACCGCGATCTTGTCCATATCGGCGGCGATGAGTTTGCCGGCAAAAACCGATCCGTCTGCAAGGGTCACCTCAACTTCACGCCCGATGTTTTTGATGTACTGTCTCAGCAACTTATAAGGCTGATCGATGCCTGCCGAAGAGACGGTGAGGTCATAATCCTCGGTTTCGCGGCTGAATGCTGATTCAATGTGGCGTGTAACAGCCACACAATCATCAATGGTGATATGGGTGTCGCTGTCGAGCAGCACCGTAATGCGGTTGCCGGCTTTCACCTTTATTTCAACCACGAATTTGTCGCTTTCACCCAGCGCTTTTTCAACCTCACGCTGTATCTCTGATTTATCTATCATACTCCGTTGTTGTAATAAAAGAGGGGACAATTCAGTCCCCTCAACTTCGTTTCACCATTGAGTACGCGCGGCTTACCACACGCGGGGTGATTGTTTTCCATCCGTTGTCCGACCAGGATTCGAACCTAGACCAAGAGAACCAAAATCTCTTGTGCTGCCTTTACACCATCGGACAGTTTCCCTTCGAAAAGGTGTGCAAAAATAGATATTTTTTTTCAAACGATAAAGAAATCACTTCAATATTTCATATTTAGAGGTGGCTAAAGGCCTGAAAATCTCCTGAACCGGACACTTCCGATGCTCCTCTCTGCTGATTAATATGCCGGAATTGCCCGGGAAATCCGGTTCCCGGCGGGTAACTTACATCTTCAATTCCGCAGGCGATACATCCTGAAGTACTTTAACATTATTTGTAAGCCTCACTACTTATACATTTACTCCAAAATCACTAACTTCGCCCCGCCGGAAATGGCAGGGGTCCGTCAGCGCTCAGGGTTGGGCAGAAAGCCTCTGTGAAGTGTTTTTCGCATTTTATCTGTGTATATTGCCTTGTTTTAACATATATCTATTACGGATGAACAGTTACAGGAAATTTAACAACCTCATCGGCTGGATCACTTTTGTGATTGCCCTTGTAGTGTACACCCTTACCCTTGAGCCAACCGCAAGCTGGTGGGATTGTGGTGAGTATATTGCTACCGCCTTTAAACTTCAGGTGGGTCATCCTCCCGGAGCACCGCTGTTTCAGATGGCTGGCCGCTTTTTCTCTTTATTCGCATTCGGCAATACCGAAAATGTGGCCCTGATGGTGAATTTTATGTCGGGGCTTGTCAGTGCATTCACCATTTTGTTCCTCTTCTGGACCATCACCCATCTTGCCCGTAAGGTGGTCGTCAGAGACGGTGAAATGAACCGGAGTCAGCTGGCCGTTATTATGGGCAG
The DNA here is from genome assembly GCA_023957275.1 of Lentimicrobium sp. Classification (GTDB taxonomy): domain Bacteria; phylum Bacteroidota; class Bacteroidia; order Bacteroidales; family Lentimicrobiaceae; genus Lentimicrobium. The sequence goes on from JAMLHF010000037.1 coordinate 38,912, forward strand.
CGGACTCGTTGGTGCATTGGCTTATACATTCTCCGATTCATTCTGGTTTTCGGCAGTCGAAGGTGAGGTGTATGCCATGTCCTCTTTCTTCACTGCCGTGGTGTTCTGGGCTATTCTGAAATGGGAGAATAATGCCGATGAGAAACACAGCATACGCTGGATTGTGTTGATTGCTTACCTGGTGGGCCTTTCCATCGGGGTTCACCTGCTGAACCTGCTGGCCATACCGGCGATCGCGTTCGTCTATTATTTCAAGAAGTATAAGCCAACCACCAAAGGAATTTTACTTACAGGCGCTGTTTCCGTTTTCCTGCTTGCAGCCATTATGTACATTATTATTCCCTGGGTGGTTGACCTTTCAGCCAGATTTGAACTTTTGTTTGTTAATACTTTCGGATTGCCGTTCAATTCCGGAACACTCATCTATTTTATACTGATTTCGGCCGGGCTGTTCTTTGGGCTCAGATATACCCGTCGCAGGGGAAAACTGATTGCAAATACCGCGTTGCTTTCGCTTACCTTTATCCTGATCGGTTACTCTTCTTTCCTGATGCTGGTCATCCGTGCGAATACCAATACTCCGATCAACGAAAACAATCCGGACGATGCCATCAGCCTGCTGTCATATCTTAATCGTGAGCAATACGGAACATGGCCTATCTTCCACGGTCAGTATTACAGCGCTCCGCTCAATCCACAGGATCCATACAAGGATGGTTCACCGGTGTACATCCGGGACAAGAAATCGGGGAAATACGTGATCACCGACGCGCGAAAAAATTCAATTCCGAACTACGACCCCAATTTTACCACGATTTTTCCGCGAATGTATAGTTCGCAGGATAATCACGTGCGGGCTTATAAAAGCTGGGGAAAGGTACAGGGCATTCCCATTGCTGCCACCAACAACAGCGGGGAACCGGAGTCGATTATCAGGCCGACTTTTGGAGAAAATCTGCGGTTCTTTTTCCGTTATCAGCTTGGTCACATGTACTTCCGGTATTTTATGTGGAATTTTGCCGGCAGACAAAACGATGTTGAAGGGCATGGAGGAATCAGCAACGGCAACTGGATCAGCGGGATCAAATTCCTTGATGAAACCAGGCTGGGTAAGCAGAGTGATCTTCCCCGGAGTATGCAGAGTCCTGCCCGCAACACCTATTATCTGCTGCCTCTGATCCTTGGCGTAGTGGGAATGCTTTATCATTTTAACCGCAATTACAAGGATGGTCTGGTAGTGGCCCTGCTGTTCTTTATGACTGGTATTGCCATTGTGCTCTACCTGAATCAGACACCTTTTCAACCGAGGGAGAGGGATTACGCGTATGCGGGCTCCTTTTATGCTTTCGCGATCTGGATCGGGCTTGGTGTACTCTCGCTCTATGAAGCGATCACCAAAAGGCTCAAAGCAAATCATTTGTTGGTGGCCGGCGGTATTACAGCAGTTTGCCTGGCCCTGGTACCCGGAATTATGGCAGCCGAAAACTGGGATGACCATGATCGTTCCGGTAAGTATCCGGCCCGCGATTTTGCCGCCAACTACCTGAATTCCTGCGCGCCCAACGCGGTGCTGATTACCAATGGCGATAATGACACCTTTCCGTTGTGGTATGCCCAGGAAGTGGAAGGCATTCGTACGGATATACGTGTTGTGAACTACATGCTTTCATCCGGTGATTGGTATGTACACCAGCTGGCACGTAAGATTTACGATTCAGAACCCCTGAGCTTTACGCTGACCCCTGAACAATATAATAAGGGGGTGAATGAGTTTCTCCCTTATTTCAGCCGCGGAGAAGTTACCGACCGTGTTGAGCTGAAAGATCTTATTAATTTTATTGCTGATGAATCCGCCCGCAGTAAGGTGACCTTGCAAAGCGGAGAGCGGATCAATTATTTCCCTACCAAAAAACTGAGACTAACAGTTGATTCGGCAAGGGCGGTAAGCAGTGGAATTGTCCCGTCTTACATGGCCGACCGGGTTGTTCCGGTAATTGAGTGGGATGTTAAAAGCAATTACCTGTACAAGAACGATCTTATGCTTATGGACTTCCTGGCCACCAGCAACTGGGAACGGCCCCTGTATTTTGCCAGCCCGGGAAGTGTCAGCAAAGTCCTTGATATTGATAAGTACTGTCATCTTACCGGAATCGTATATAAATTTATTCCTGTGCTGGCTGAAGACTATGTTCCCGGTTTAGGCGGCATTGATGCCGATGCTTCCTATGATATCCTGATTAACAAATGCAAGTGGGGCAATCTTAATCAGCCGGGGATTTATGTGGATCGTGAAAGCTACCGTAACTCCATGATGCCCAGGCAGAATTATATGCGCCTGGCCCAGGCGCTGCAGCGCAAAGGTAAGAATACTGAAGCCGTGGCTGTGGCGGATCGTTGCCTGGCAGAATTCCCGAACAATAAGATCACCTTTGACTATTATATGTTGCCGCTGGCCGAGGTTTACTATAAAGCGGGTGCCACTGAAAAGGCCAATGATTTTATGCGTGCCATCGCCGGCATCTATATCGAGAACCTGAACTATTACAATGCCGTTGAACCTGCTTTTGCATCGTATTATCAGGAAGACAGCATGCAGGCTTACGCTGTTATGTCACGCGTGTGGGAATGGGCCGAAGAATACGGACAACAGGATCTGCTGGAGGAATTCAAATCAAAGATGATGATTCCCGAAGATCTGAAGGATATTTTTAAATAATCCTTTGCATTTTATTGATAATCAAACGCCGGTTGCATGCACAGCCGGCGTTTGATTTTATATCGGATTCGGATGGTAATGTTTATTTACCGCTCAGGGCGCATTCAGGTTGCCTGTTTTCCCGGGTTTTGAAGCATGAATTGCAAAGGTGTTTAAGATCTTGCTCAGGTTTTCCGGGATTACGACGATATGCAGGATCGGGGGGATGTATTGTTCTTATCAACATCCGTTGCCGGCCGGAACCATTAATTGAAGTCTTATTTCTTTCTGCTGGTCCGCCATAGCAGCCCTGCGCCTGCAAGAATAAACGGAATGCTTAACCATTGACCCATATTCAGCGTCATGGTTTGTTCAAAGGCCACCTGAGGTTCCTTCACAAATTCAATCAGGAAACGGACGCCAAACAGTACGATGAGGAAAACCCCGAAAATAAAACCTTCTTTCAGTTTTTTGTAGTTGCTGATGTAATATTTCAACAGGATAAAAAACAGGATAAGGTATGAGAGCGCTTCGTAGATCTGTGTCGGGTGTCTGGGCTCGGTTTCTCCGTCGCGCAGGAAAACAAATCCCCAGGGCAGAGAGGTGTAGTGTCCGTATATTTCGCTGTTCATCAGGTTTCCCATCCTGATAAAGAAGCCTCCGAGCGCCACAACGATCACCAGCCTGTCGAGGGTCCAGAGGTAGGACTTGCCCGACTTGCGTTTGAAGATCCACAAGGCCAGTAATATTCCGATGGCAGCGCCGTGGCTGGCCAGTCCGCCTTCCCATATTTTCAGTATACTGATGGGGTCGCGGAGGTATGAGGCCGGCTCGTAGAATAATACATGCCCCAGCCGGGCACCAACCACGGTGCCAATGACTACATAGGTGGCCAGGCGGTCGAGCAGACCGACAGGCAACCCTTCCCGTTTAAACACCTGCTTTTCGAGGATCACATACCCAAGATAGAATGATAATGCGAAAAATAGGCCGTACCACCTGATATGCAGGCTTCCCAGGCTGAAAATGACCGGACTGACGTCCCAGCTTATCTGATTGAGTAACATAGATATGGATTAAAGTGCAAATGTAACGATTTAATTGGCAAAGGATGCTGCTTTGATTTACTGAGTTCGGTTCCGGTAACGGCCGGTCTCCGGTGCCTGTTTTATTTTTTCCAGAAGCGCCTTTACTGCTGATTCAAGTAGTTGGTTTTCCTGGTGAAACCGGAGGCCCTGTCGCCGGCCTGCCTCTTCAATGGCTGAACGCAGGTTTAGGTCTCCCTGTTTGCAGGCCAGGTAAATACCCGATTTATCAAGGATTTCAGCAAGGTACTCCTGTTCGGTCTGGCCGGGAGTAGGAATCAGGATGGCCTTGTTCCCCATCATCGCGATCTCCATAAGGGTTGAATAACCTGCCCTGCAAATCACCAGGGGGCCGCTGCGGAGCAGTTCACCAAGCATGGCTGAAGGCAGGTGATGCGCCACATCCAGATTCTTCCTGATGGGTCTGATCTCCGTATCACCCGGAAGTCCGCGGAGTAACAGACATTTTTTTTCGCCTGGGGGCAGCTGGTTAATCAGGATCTTCTCGAAAATGCTCCGTTGGGGTTCAGGCCCCGAAACGATAGCCACAATATCGTATGAATTTAAACCTTTATTATTATCGGCAGACTTATCGAACCGGCTCAGCAGTCCGATGTAGCTTGTGTTTTCAGGCAGGGCCTTCCCGTGTGATAGTTGCCCTGAGAGGTTGGGCGTTGTGGCCAGATCGGGCACCCAGCAAATGTGATAGCGACGGATGAAAAACCGGACAATGGCACGGAGTACTGGACTGAATACGCGTAAAGCTGCAGGAGGAAGAATGTTCACCTGATGGGTAATCAGCACACTGCAGGTGCGGTTATTCCACAAGCCGTAACGGTTGTCGGAGATCACACCATCAATGTCCAGGGTTGTAATCAGTTTTATGAGTTTCCGGTGTTCGCGGTATACGTTGAACAACAGGCGGGGTAAGTGCATCAGCAAATATATGCCGGCCGGGATTCTTTTACTATACTGAACCCGGTATCCGCGCAGGTTGACAAATTCAGCGCCGGGAAATTCGAGGCGGAGCAAATGTAGCTGAGGGCCGTCTGCAGCAATCACGGGTTCGGCTCCCGCTTTCATCAGGCTCCTGATTACCGGGATGCATCGGGTAGCATGCCCCAGGCCCCAATCAAGCGGACAAACAAGAATGCGGGGTTTTTTCTGACTCATCTCCGGTTTTTATGCAAAGATAGTAAGCAGGATTCTAATTACAGGAATCCGGCCGTGTTTCAATGCAAAGAATTGACATGCAGTTTCGGGGTTCAGCTGGTGCTTTTCTCAGGTTCGTCAGCAGGACAATTGCCGGAAAACTTCATTGGGACGCTGTTGAAAAATTACCCCGGGCAGAAGTGTCGAAGTAATTTCAGGAATTTTTAAATTCGCTTTACTTATTCTGTTTCACCATTGTCCGGATAAGATAAAGAAAGAATTTGCCACAAATACACTAAGTATCACTAAATGAAAAAACAGGTTTTGTGCAACCCGGTGCCTTTGTGCCACTTCGGCAGGCTCAGTGCATCGCTTACTGGCGAAATATTTAAAGGTAAGTTTATGCTGTTACAATCTTCTGAAACCAACACCTGTAAAGCATTCCGGTCAAATTATAATATTTCTCCGGACAACAATAAATTTTTATGAATCCCGACCCTCAGATACTTGTTCAACTCGTTACCATGCCGATGCCATTCGGGAAATACAATGGCACGCTGCTCTGCAATCTGCCGGTTTCCTATCTGGAGTGGTTCGGGCGCAAAGGCTTTCCGGAAGGTAAACTCGGTATGTTGCTGCATACGATTTATGAAATCAAAC
>JAMLHF010000038.1 GCA_023957275.1 Lentimicrobium sp.
TCAACACAATATTGTTGATAATCAATAAATTAAAAAGAGGCTGCCCTTTTGAGACAGCCTCATATCATGTGAGATTCATAAAATTTCCTGCTGAAAGGTAATTTTCCAGACCAGCGAAAGTTTGCTTTTTCTGCTGCAATAATGTCAGACGCTCCTTACTTCCGTTACCACCTTCATCTCAGGCGCATTATGCAAATGTTTTTTAACAGCGCAAAGATTGGCAGCATTGATTACGGCATCCCGGTATTTCTCAGGAAACGTTTCCGGCAATATAATTCTGATTTCAACACCTCCGATCATTCGGGTTTCTGCATTATACTTCATTTCCTGCTCCAGGCTGATCCCATCGGTTGATATACCGCGCTGCTCGCAGAAAGATTTTACGTAAATACCTGCGCAGGTTCCCAGCGAGGCCAGAAACAGATCGAATGGGGCAGGTGCACTACCTTCTCCTCCGGCTCTGACAGGCTGGTCAGTAACAATGCGGTGACCGTTAAATTCCGCAATTACCTTTTTTTTGCCTTCAAATGTAATCTTCATATTTTTTCGTTTTAATTGAATCTTAAAAACCGCGAAAAGGGACTGTAAAATTATCAATATATCCCGTCTCTTTGCAGGATCACTATTTCGCCTTCATAAAGAACATGCCATTGACCGGAGGCCTCAAGGGAATCAGAAGTCATGCGAAATTCCGCTTCTGTCAATGGATAGGGAACTTCACTGAAAGAGAGAACAATGTATTCTGCATCTCTGATAACCGGAAACTGATAGATTCTGTCCCTCAAAGCCAGATGCGGCAGAAAAGGAGACTGGGCACTGACAATCGCATCAGGGGGCAATCCGGATAAAACCTTATGTACGGCTGCAACATCATACGCTCTTGTATAATGCTGTTTCTGGTAAAATCTGATGTTGACCTTATCTGTATGGATGACGGTATTGTCCATCACCCGGAAGGCAGACGCAAAAGTCAGCAACAGCACCAGGATAGAGAGTACCCCGGCAAGCCGTTTCTTCCGGATACCTGAAATAACCGCAAAAATCCCGATGGCCATGACAGGGGCAAATTCAATGCTGTACTGATCGGCAATGCCCCACATGTAATAATTGTCATGAAAGAGTTTCTGAAAATACACCGGTATCAGCATCAACAAATACGCTGGTCTGAATAGAAGTATCGGCAGCCCTGAAACGGCAAGCAAAAGATGCAGTTCAAGCTTAACATAATCACCTAACCGGCTGTTGTTGTGATTCACAAATAAAACCTTCAGCGACTCCAGCGGATGGGAAACAAGATGCAGGAAAGCCTCTTTGTAATTGCTACCCAGAAAACTGTAGTGAAAATGAGGATAATCGCCTGAATTTGAAAATGCGGGCATGATAAGTGAAACAATCATTATAAAAGCGGCACCGCAAATGATTGAGGAGAACAGCATAAAATTCCTGATCCGGGTTTCCTTTCTGTACTCAACCGCTATTCCAAGACATACAAATAAGAGCCACAGGGATACATTTTCCTTTGAAACCAGCATCAAGGCCAGCAGCAGGGCGGCGGCCCCCAGATTTCGTTTCCGCACAGAATAAAACAGCCAGGGCAGTAAGGAAGCTGCGACTACATTACTGTGATAATCAAATGAAAGTGCTGAATAAACTCCAAAAAACAGGTAGAAATAAAGAGCGGCGTACAGGGGTATATTGCCATGAGGATTTCTCAGCCTGAAACAGAACCATACCCCTGCCCCACCGGCCAGGACCGCTGCAATCTGAACGATCAGCAAGGTATAGGTACCGAAAACCAATGACAATGGAGAAAAAAAGATAAGATACAGATCAAAATGATCGGCCAGCAGGTTTTCTTCAATTTCCTTGAAAACTGCGCTGTCGTTCCAGCGAAAATGGATGTAATCATACATCGCATTGGTGTAAGCACCCAGATCCAGGGCATACGTTCTGAAATTATAATGATTCACCAGCGATATCAACGAGTATATCACCCCGAAAATAATAATAATCAGAGCAAGCCCTTTGTATTGCTTTAGCATTCTCATTTTATCCTTTTCAAATTGAAAAGATCCTGAAGCCTGTAACCTGATCAAAGAAAATACAATATGTGCGTTTGAATCACTGAACTTTCAGGTTTTCGGGCACTCTATATAAAAGTCAGGGCCACTTCCTTCAGAAACTTATCCTCCAGCAACCGGGCAATCCTTTTCACCACAGTGCGGCGGATTTCCAGTTCAACCGGCAGACTTGGATCCTGATGGGCGATGTTGATGCGTGTACCGATGATAAAATGAATTTCATCGCTTTCGATAAGCATTTTTACAATGCGGTCGGCAGGGCCTTTGGTAAGACGGGTAGAACTGCTGAATCCTTTAAGTATTTCGGTTACCTTCCCCAGGGTAAGGATTCCTTCGGTGACCAGATCGACGCCTTCCATCAGTGAGATTGGCGGCAAGTCGGGATCGTCGAAGTCGAAGGTATCTTCAATGCTGCGCTTCAGCTCCCTGGCTATGATATCCGCGGTGGTTGCGCCGCAGATGATTTTTTTACCGTCGAACTGATCCACCATGCGGGCAAACTCGCTGTCATTGCTTTCCTCAAACGGCGGGCCCGTGCACACCAGCATCTTTCTGGGCTCTCTGAAATAGATTACGCCGCAACTGGTATCATCTTTGCTCAGATACCCATCGTTTACATGGGCCATATTGACCACTTTGTGGGCAAGCTGAAGCGCTGAAAGATCCGGTTCATGATTAACCAGTTCCAGCACATACTGCTGCACGCTGTCGCGCCCCCAGCCAAAAAGAAACTTGCCTCCGCCAAGCCCCGACTGGGCGACACCATCACTGAAAAATATGATACGATCTTCCTTCTCGGGAATAAATTCACAACTTTTAAGTTCTTTGCCGGCGCTCTTGCCGCCTTCAAGCATCACACAGGTCCACTCGGGTTCAAATATCTTCTTCCCGCGCAAAACAATGGTTTGCGGATTGTCATACTCAAGTATTCTCACCCTGCCATCAAATTCAATATCAATGATGGTAAAAGTGGAGTAACTCATCTTTCGCTCGCTGCATTCCGGCAGCGTATTCATGATGATCTCTGCAATGCGGTGCATTTCTTTATGCTCGGCCGTGAAATTCAGCGCCATGGTAGCCGTCAGGGTCGCCAGCATATTTGCCTTTACCCCGTGCCCCATGCCGTCAGACAAAACCGCCACAATGCGGTTTTCCTCATTGATCCGTCTTGAAAGGAATACATCACCACAGATGCGTGATTCATGATGATTTTTAAGCTCCGCGTTGACCTCGATATAAAACCTGTTATCCATGCGCTTAGCTTACTTTTTGGCTGCCTTGTGCGACTCAATGATTGAATTGAGCATGCGCTCCGTTTTCGCGGCGCCTTCACCAAGCAGAAATGCAATTTTCTGGACCAGGTCAAGATTCTCATCAATCACTTCGGTGACCCTGTGGATTACTTCTTCTTTGCGGACTTCCGGCAGGTACATATCGCGCAGCACAGCGCCGGCGATTTTCCCTTTCCTGATCGAAAACACTGAAACATTCAGAAGGCGGTCGCCAAGATGCACATCGCGGTTTACCACATTCTCGTTGGTAGTAAGGACTGCAGTAAAGAGTTTATAAAACTGGAAAGGAAGCAGGGTTTTCAGATCCGCTCCAACCAGTCCGGGTATGATTTCATTAATTTCTTCGGCATCTTCGCCCAGCGTATTGATAAAACTCTGATTTGATTCTATCACCTTTAGGTTCTCATCCACAATAACTATCGCACTGGGCAGTTTCTGAAGCATGGATGACGTTCTTTCAAGGGCCTCCTGTGATGCCTGTTGCTCCTGACGCGCTTTGCGTTCCGACTCAAGCAGGGCTTCCTGGGTTTTGGCCAGTTTTTCATTGGTCAGCTTGAGGGTTCTGATAAAATCGTGCTTGCTTTTCAGCGAATAAGTTATACACATGTCGGTCTTTGTCAGCCCCTTGGCAACATTCACGGCAAAATCCCTGCACGACTCGTAGCCACAGGCACCACACCCGAGCTTATCCTCACTGTTTTGCTTGCCGATCACTTTCAGGATTTCCTCAACTTTTTCTTCGCTTGGCTGAGGCAAACGCTGATCATCGACGGAGAATTCCGCTTTAAAGTCGGTCAGGTTGCTGTGTTTCTTACATGCCTTTTCCCATGTTTTCAGGTCAAAATTCTTCAGCTTTTTATTGGCATAATCCGTTACCAGAGTTTTGCGCGCATACTTTTTACCGCCACGTGAAGTTCCCGGCCCCATTAAGCAACCTTCGCAATAGAACAGGTTAAAATGCTTACGGATAAAATCAATGGATGATTCAAATTCACGGATGGCCTCCAGCACATTGTCTTTCCCTTCCGCAGTGATTACACTTCCCTGCATCAGATCCTCATCCAGGCCGGCTGCCTGAAGAATTCCGTTACTGACCGCGTAAAGCGATCCTTTATACCCAAGCGGCGGGTCAAAATCGGAATATTCAACCGTGCTTTCCTTAATGTTAAATTCTGCGAATAACTGCCTCAGTTCCACAAATGTAAGCACAGCATCAACCTTTGCATCGCCTTCAAACCGAAGGGCTTCATCCTTGGCTCCGATACACGGACCGATATAAACTACTTTGAGATCCTTACCATAAAGCTGACGGGCAATCTGCGCGGTAGCAATCATCGGACTGATGATGGGTGCAAGGTTACCAAGCAGATCAGGATGGAATTTTTCAATTAGTGCAACAATGGGCGGACAGTTGGTGGTGATGTAATACTTTCCCAGAAATTTGGTAAACAACTCACGGTATTCGGCCGCGACCAGATCAACCCCGAATGAAACCTCATTTACATATGAAAATCCGAGTTCACGGATCATGCGCACAAATTTCCTGTAATCCGTAATATCGTCAAATTCACCGGAAATACTGGGAGCGACAATGGCGACTGTCTTTTCGCCTGAAGCCAGGAATTCTTTCACATCCTGGCAGGAATCCCTGTAAGTGATGGCCAGGGGAGCGCATACCTGAAGACAACTGCCACAGCCGATGCAACGGGCGTGTTCAACCTCCGGCGCTTCCTGATTTACCTTAACCTGAATGGCATTCACCGGACAGGCGCGGACACAGGCATAGCAAACCTTACATTTGGTCTTGTCAATATTAATCAGCGGAGGTTTCATAATAAAATCTTTCCATCAATTGATTATCAGACACCCGAAGAGGTCTTCCCAAAAATGCCGTCCAGGATCATGATCACTTTGTCTTCATTCAGGCCGGTATATTCCTTACCGTCAATGCTGATAAGCGGCCCCTGATCGCAACTGCTGAAACAATGGGCGCCGTGAAAATATACCAGATGCCTCAGGTTCCGCTCAGTCAGGTATTGCTCTATCACTTTAACCAGCCGCTTGTTCCCCCTTGAAAAGCAGGAACTACCCAAACAGATCTGGATATCAATTCTGTTTTCCACCAAAGTTTGTATTAAACTATAACCAAACCGGAATAACATCCGGAGTATTAACTTCCTTTACCAGGAGCTGCCGGCAAATGAAAAGATATCTGATGCCAACAACCATTGCGAAATTACGGTAAAAATGCATCTGAAGCAACTTCTCATTTTTCAGGACATTGCTTACTATTACCGCTGCTGTCAGCCAAAACCAGCTATGTCGTTGATTTCCGCTTATCCTGACAAAACAAAATTACTACTTTTTTAGAAAAATATCTGTTAAAGGAATAACAATGTTAAAAAAATAACAGTAATTTTATCCTCAGAAAATCATAAAAGAATGTGTTTCTTTTTGCTTTTCCAGGGCATTTATACTTGTTTATACAATTGAATATCAGCTAGCTATGGCCGACAAGATTGATGAAATCATAAAAAAGCACATCAATGTGCAACGCGACAGCCTTTTGCCCCTCCTGCAGGATATCCAGAATGAATTAGGTTATCTTTCGGAAGAATCGATCAACAGAATTGCGCGGTCGCTTGATCTTCCCACAAGCAAGGTATATGGTGTTGCCACCTTTTATGATCAGTTCCGCTTTGAACCCAGGGGTCGCTTCCATATTCAGATCTGTCACGGTACAGCCTGCCACATCAACAATTCAGCACGCATCATTCAGGAAGCAGAACGGCTGCTCAAAATCAAACAGGGGCAGACCACCCGCGATGGCATTTTCAGCATTGAGGTGGTTAACTGCATGGGAGCCTGCGGACTATCACCGGTTATCGCTGTAAATGACACCTACTATCACGGCATCGAACCGGCCGATCTGAAAGAAATAATTGAACAGTGTAAAGAAAAAATCAGCCGGCAATGAATATTTTGAGCACAATGAATACCAAAGAGCTGGCCGGGCATTTATTACTCAATACCCACCCAGGCAATGATCCGGCAACTGAAGAATACATCAACAGGCTCAGACGCGACACCGTTGATAAGCCGGTAATTTATGTGGGAACCGGCACCTGTGGAATGGTTGCCGGGGCTAAAGGCACGCTGAAAGCCATCCGTCAGTATCTGTCCGAAAAAAGCATTGACGCGGAAATCATTGAAGTGGGTTGCATCGGAATGTGTATTCACGAACCAATGGTTGATGTTCAGCTTCCGGGCAAACGAAGGATTGCCTTCTCATGCATTACGGAAAACAAGGTTGAACCCCTGCTGGATGAGATCCTCAACTATGAAGTGCCGGCTGATAATCTGCTCGGGCAATATTCACACCCTAATCATGAGGCATGGGACGGAGTAAGGTTGTTGGGTGAAATGCCGTATTTCAGGCTTCAAAACCGGCTGGTACTCAGGAATTGCGGGATAATTAATCCATATTCCATCGAAGAATATATTGCCCGGGGTGGCTACCGCTCGCTGGTCAGGGCACTCCGTAACTACGCGCCCGACAAGGTTTGCGAAATTATTGAAGAGAGCGGACTCAGAGGCCGTGGGGGCGGAGGCTTCCCTACCGGCCGCAAATGGAAAACAGCCCTGAATACACAGGACGATGAGCGTTTCCTGATCTGTAACGGCGATGAAAGTGATCCGGGGGCCTTTATGGACAGGGCAATTTTTGAAGGCGACCCCCACAAACTGATTGAAGGCACTGCCATTGCCGCCTACGCCGTAAATGCAAAGAAAGCCTTTATATATGTCAGGGCTGAGTATTCCATTGCCGTTGACAGGCTCAGGCAGGCCATACAGCAGGCCAATGACGCCGGACTGCTCGGTTACAATATCCTTAACAGCGGGTATAACCTGCAGATACAGATACGGGAAGGGGCGGGCGCGTTCGTATGCGGAGAAGAGACCGCACTGATTTCAAGCATTGAAGGGAAAAGAGGAACCCCCAGACCGAAGCCTCCTTTCCCTTCCATCCGGGGATTGTTCGGGAAACCAACCGTTGTAAACAATGTGGAAACCCTGGCCAATGTCCCTGCCATCATCGAAAACGGACCAAGCTGGTTCAACTCGATGGGAACTTCAACCAGCAAAGGAACCAAAGTTTTCGCCCTGGCAGGCAGAATTGCAATTACCGGGCTTGCCGAGGTTACCATGGGAACTTCCCTCAAGGACCTGATATACATCATCGCCGGAGGTGTGAGGGACGGTAAGCGCTTGAAAGCCATACAGCTGGGCGGCCCTTCAGGCAGCTGCCTGCCTGAGAAAAGCCTGGATGTGCTGATTGACTACGAAGCCCTGCTTGAAGCAGGTACGATTATGGGCTCCGGAGGACTGGTGGTGATGGATGAGGATACCTGCATGGTGGACATTGCAAAGTTCTTTACCGACTTCCTTCAACGTGAGAGCTGTGGCAAATGCATCCCCTGCCGCGAAGGGTCAAGACGCATGCACGAAATCATGGAGAATATCACCCGCAGGCCCGTTAATGAAAGCGGCCATGAAACGCTGGAACGTTTCAAAGGGGTTATGCAACTCGAAAACCTTGCCGAGGTGATCAAAGATACCTCCCTGTGCGGGCTTGGCCAGACAGCGCCTAATCCATTGCTGAGCGCCCTGAAATATTTCAGGGAAGAATTTGAAGAACATATCTTCGACAGAAAATGCCGCGCAGGCGTATGCAAAGACCTTAAGGTTTACTACATTGATGTTGACAAGTGTACAGGGTGTACCGCATGTGCCAAAAAATGCCCGACCACTGCCATCATCGGTTCGCCAAGGATACCGCATTTTATCATCGAAGATAAGTGCATCGGATGCGGAATCTGCTTTGATGTATGCAAATTCGTTGCTGTTTTTGTAAAATGACCATGGTTGACTGAAACTGAAAGATATGAACTTCCCTATTGAAGTAAATAATAAAACGATCATTGCCCGGAGGGGAGAAACCATACTGGAAGCCCTGGAGCGCAACGGCATTAAAGTCCCTACACTCTGCCATATGCAGGGCCTCTACCCTACCGGTTCCTGCCGGATGTGCGTTGTTGAGGTAGAAGGCAAACCCAACCTTATTACCGCCTGCTCCTACCCTGTGGAAGAATGGATGAAGATCCGGACACATTCCCCCAGGGTAGTGAATGCCAGAAAAACCAATGTCGAACTCCTGCTGAGTAATCACCCCGATGATTGCCTTTACTGTGAAAGGAACGGCAACTGCGAACTTCAAAACTTCGCCGAACAGCTCAACGTCAGAGAGCGCCGGTTTATCGGGAAGAAGAACAAGTACAAAACAGACCCGTCGGGATCAAGCATTGTAAGGGATCCTGCCAAATGTATCCTTTGCGGACGCTGTGTCAGAACCTGCGAGGAAATCATCGGCGCTGCCACCCTGGGGTTTATCGGCAGGGGAAATAAAACGATTATCGGACCTGCATTCAACAAACAACTCAACCTGTCCAGCTGTATTACCTGTGGTCAATGCATCATGGCATGTCCGACCGGAGCTTTGCATGAAAAAAGACATTCATCGGATTTACAGAGTGCGTTGCATAATAAGGACATTCATGTTGTAGTGCAGTATTCTCCAACCATCGCTGTGAGCCTGGCAGAGGAGTTCGGATTAAAGGCCGGTAAAGAAATCAACGGAATCCTGAACGCCGCCCTCCGGAAAACAGGATTTGATAAAGTATTCGACAGTACTTTCGGTGCCGATCTTTACATCATGGAGCTTGCCGCGGAATTTGAGCAACGCCTTGCCAACGGCATTCAGCGCCCCCTTTTCAGCAGTGACTGCCCTGCCTGGATCAAGTTTGTGGAGCAGTGGCATCCTGAGTTAATCCCGGACATTTCCACCTGTAAGTCGCCCCAGCAAATGCTCGGAGCTGTCATAAGCAGTTATTATACCAAAACATACCACATCAACATCGACAATCTTTATACGGTTTCAGCCATGCCCTGCACTGCCAAGAAGTTTGAAGCTCAGCGGGAGCAAATGACCCACAAGGGAATCAGTGATGTTGACGCCGTACTTACGACCCGCGAACTGGCTCAGTTCATCCGCCTTAACGGCATTGATATTCATCAGGGGGACCCTGAACTTGCCGACTTTCCTTTTCATATCCGCAGTTCGGCCGGCAAACTCTTCAGCGTTTCGGGCGGGGTGACCGAAGCTTTGATCCGTACCCTGCATTTCAGGCTCACCGGCAAGGAATTGCAGCAAACGCGCATCAGCGAACTAAGAAGTAACCGGGATTACAAGGAAGTGAAACTTAAGATCGGTGAGCATAAACTCGGTTTTGCGGCTGTCAGCACGGTTAAACAGGCAGCGATGCTGATTGAAGAAATTAAAAACGGACGCAACGACCTTCATTTTATCGAAGTAACGGCCTGCCCGGGCGGATGCGTAAACGGAGGGGGCCAGCCCATCGTGGATGATCCGTCAGCCCTGAAAGCGAGAATAAAAGCCGTATATGATCTGGATGAAAAAGAGCCTATCAGGGTGGCACATAAAAATCCTGCCATCGTTGAATTATACAAGGAGTTTCTGGGCGAACCTCTGGGGGAATTATCCGTAAAACTGCTCCATACTTCCTATAAAAAAAGAGATGTTTCATTGTAAGCGTAAAACCTGATGTCCATGAATCCCGACGATACAACTTCAAAACGGCCACTGGTTACCACCATCAGGGAGCGGTGCAGGGTTTGTTACACTTGTGTACGCGAATGTCCGGCCAAGGCCATCAGGATCATCAATGGCCAGGCGGAAGTTATCCCGGAAAGATGTATCGGGTGCGGAAATTGCGTGAAAGTTTGCAGTCAGAATGCCAAAGTTTTCCGGAAAGAGATTGATAAAGTAAAAGAATTGATCAGCAGCAATCAAAAGGTTGCAGCAATCGTTGCGCCCAGTTTTCCTGCCGAATTTTCGGAAATCAAGAATCACCGGTTGCTGGTATCACTGATCCGGGCCCAGGGATTCAGGTATGTATCGGAAGTTTCTTTCGGGGCCGACCTGGTTGCCGGAGAATACAAAAAAATTATCCAATCAAAAAGTTATCCGCCGGTAATCTCTTCAGATTGTCCGGCCATTGTAAATTATATCGAACACTATCATCCCGACCTGGTAGGATCACTGGCCAACATCGTTTCGCCCATGGTTGCCATGACCAGGGTCATGCGCAAAAAATACGGCGCGGATCTCAGGATTGTATTTATCGGGCCTTGTATTGCAAAAAAGGATGAATCGTCCGAAGTGGATGCCGCTATTACCTTCAGGGAACTCAGGGAGATGATAAACCAACTGGGGCTGAAACCCGCTGAGGTAAGTCCTACCGAGTTTGACCCTCCGCTGGGAGGCAAAGGATCAATCTTCCCCGTTAGCAGGGGCCTGCTGAATACCATGGAAGTCAAGGAAGATATCTTTGAGAGGAATGTGATTGTTGCCGAGGGGCGCAGCGATTTCCAGGAAGCCATCAAGGAATTTGAGAGCGGGCAGATCGCCCAGGAGCACCTGGAATTGCTTTGTTGTGAAGGCTGCATCATGGGGCCGGGCATGTCTCCCTATCCTTTTCTTTCATCCCTCAGCCGCAGGTTCAGAAAAAGGGCCAGCGTCAGCGATTATGTTATCCACAAGATGGAGACCATGAATATGGACCAGTGGGAAAAGGATTACAAAGAATTTTCGGATATAGATTTGTTCTGCGAATTTACCAGGCGCGACATACGCTACAGCAGGCCTGACAAGGAAGATATCAAAAAGGTGCTGAATAAGATGGGTAAATTTGAGCCGCAGGATCACCTTGACTGCGGTGCTTGCGGTTATGAATCGTGCGAGGAGCACGCTGTTGCCATTATACGGGGATTGGCCGAACATGAAATGTGCCTGCCATATACCATTGAAAAACTGCATAATTACATCAGAGAGCTGAACATCTCGAATGAAAAACTGGCAAATACCCAGGAAGCCCTCAGGCAATCAGAAAAACTTGCCGGGATGGGGCAACTGTCAGCCGGCATTGCCCATGAACTGAACAATCCGCTGGGCATCATCACCATGTACAGCAACATACTTAAAGATGAAGCTTCGCCCGAAGATCCTATCCATAAGGATCTTGACCTGATTGCGGAGCAGGCCGAACGCTGTAAAAAAATAGTAGGCGGATTGCTTAACTTTGCGCGCAAAAACCAGGTCAACTTCACAGATGTCAACATTAACCAGTTGATGGAACATTCGATTAGTTCAGTAATTGTTCCTGAAAAAATCAGCATCTCGCTCGAATCACAAGTCACTAATGTTGAGATAAAACTGGATTACGACCAGATGACCCAGGTTTTTACCAACCTGCTGAAAAATGCCATTGAAGCCATGCCCGAAGAAGGCGGACTGATTACTGTCAAAATGCATGATACTATTGACGAAATTACAGTTCATATTGCCGACAACGGCACCGGAATCGAAGAAGAGAATATGAATAAACTCTTCACGCCCTTTTTTACCACCAAACCCATTGGCAAGGGGACGGGTCTGGGATTGCCGATTATCTATGGAATTGTAAAAATGCATAAGGGAAATATCACATTCAGCTCGAATGCCGATAAAACCAGGGGGGCAACCGGAACCACCTTTACCATTACCCTCCCCAGAAGAGCAATGACCTGAATTACAGTGAACTGAAAAGAAAAATGAATCGCGTTTCATAAAATCAATGCAATGAAAAAGACCATTCTGATTGTTGATGATGACATGGATTACCTGTTCCAGATGAAGCTGAAGGTAGAACAATTCGGGTTTGACACCATTACTGCCGATGGACAGAAAGAGGCGGAATCGATCATTGAAACTGTAAGGCCTGACCTGGCCATTCTCGACCTGATGATGGAAAGTGACGACAGCGGGTTTATCCTGGCATACAAGATCAAACGCATGTACCCCGATGTGCCCATCATCATTGCGACCGCGGTTACGGCAGAAACCGGAATTACCTTCGACATCAACACAGATGAAAACAAACAGTGGATAAAAGCCGATCTGTTTCTTGACAAGGGGATTCGGGCAGACCAGCTGCAGCGTGAAATAAACAAACTACTTAAAATTTAAGGAATGGCATCGTACAAAGTATTGGTGGTTGATGATGAAATGGGTATCAGGATGGGAACCCGGAGGATACTTCAGAACTTCAAAGTTGACTACCCCTTTATGGATGAGCACATAGAATATATCGTGCTGGAAGCCCCTACCGGGGAGGAAGCCATAGAAATCATTGACCGGGAAATGCCCGACATTATTCTGCTGGACAACAAACTCCCCGGAATACAAGGCATCGAAGTGCTGGAATATGTAAAGAAAAAACTTTACGACATTGTGGTAGTAATGATCACTTCATATGCATCGCTGGAGCTGGCTGTAAAAGCCACCCGCGACGGAGCCTACGACTTTATCCCAAAGCCTTTTACCCCTCAGGAACTTCGCAGTTCACTCGAAAATATCACCAAACAGCTCTTCCTAAAGCGGATGACGCAAAAAATGAACAAGGAAGGAAGGCTCATCAGGTTCCAGTTCCTGTCAGTGCTTTCGCATGAACTCAAAGCCCCTATCAATGCCATTGAAGGGTATCTGAAAATCATGCATGAAAAGCAGTTCGGCGACAATATCACTTCTTACAAGGATATGATAGATCGCTCACTTGAACGGATCAGCGGTATGCGCAGCCTGATTATGGACCTGCTTGACCTGACGAAGATTGAATCAGGCAAACCTGTGCAGCATATGCAATCGGTGGATATCACAAAAATTGCAGGCATTTCATTGGATACAATGCGACCTTATGCTATCCAGAAGGATGTTGACATTTACCTCAACACAAAGGAGCCTGTCATGATGGAAGCGGATCCCAAGGAGATTGAAATTATTTTCAATAATTTGATATCCAATGCAGTAAAATACAACAAACAGGGAGGCCGTGTGGATATTTTCATTCACAAGGATAATAATAAGATCAGGCTACAGGTTGCTGACTCAGGTATCGGCATGACTGAGGAAGAGAAAAGTACGCTTTTTCAGGATTTTGTGCGCATAAAGAACCCAAAAACCAAACACATTACAGGCTCAGGCCTCGGTCTTTCAATCCTCAAAAAAATTGTTGAAATGTATCATGGCGATATAGACGTTGAAAGCATCCCTGACCAGGGAACAACGTTTACCATAACCCTTCCGGCAGATAACTCTTAAAAGCGAATGACACATGATAAAAAGGCTACCCGATAAAACAGTTGAAAGACTCAGTCAGTATCGTCGCGCCCTGCTGAATTATTATTCAGGGGGGAAGCACCATATTTTTTCTCATGAAATAGCGAGTCTGCTGCATATCACCGCTGTTCAGGTAAGGCGTGATATAATGCTGATCGGTTATACCGGCACGCTGAGGCAGGGCTATGATGTGAAGGAACTCATTGACATTATCGGAAAAATCATTGATACCAGGGAAGGCCAGAAAGTAGCCGTGGTGGGAATCGGTAACCTTGGCCGCGCCATCATGGGATATTTCAGCGGCAAACGGACCAAACTTGCCATTGTGGCGGCATTCGACAGCAATCCGGAAAAAATCAACCGTATTTACGCCGGGGTGCAGTGCTATCACAGCGATCAGATGATTGAAATCATCAAGCGCGAAGGCATCTCAATTGCCGTTATTTCAGTTCCGGGCGAAACGGCCGCACAGGTTGCCGAAGAACTGGTGATGGCCGGAATCAGGGGAATCCTCAACTTTTCGCCCAAAGCGCTGAATGTGCCTTCGCATGTGTATTTGCAGGAATATGACATGATTACCAGCCTTGAAAAAATTGCCTATTTCGTCAAGAAGCCCTGATATTAAGGTCTGACAAACACATTCAGATGAAGATATACTACGATCTTGACTCTATAACCTCAATCCGGAATCCGGTGGTTACCACCGGTTCATTCGACGGTGTTCATATCGGTCATAAAACGATCCTCAACCGCCTGCGCGAAATCGCTTCAAATATTGACGGTGAATCAGTGCTGATCACCTTCCACCCTCATCCCCGTAAAGTCCTGTTTCCGGATACCGCAGGAAAAACCTTGTTGCTGATCAATTCACAACGCGAGAAAATCGAACTCCTCCGCAAAACCGGGCTTGACCATCTTATTATCATCAAGTTCACCCGTGAATTTTCCGAAATTTCTTCCATAGATTTTATCCGCAATATTCTGGTCGGAAAGCTCCATGCCAGCAAGGTAGTTATAGGGTTTAACCATCATTTCGGTCATAATCGCGAAGGCAATTTCGACTACCTCTATGAATTGGGCCAGTATTATAACTTCGGGGTAGAAGAGATTCCGGAACAGGACATCCATAATGAAACGGTCAGCTCCACGCTGATCAGGAAGGCCCTGCTCGAAGGAAAAATCCAGCGGGCAAACGCATATCTG
Source organism: Lentimicrobium sp. (assembly GCA_023957275.1). GTDB lineage: Bacteria > Bacteroidota > Bacteroidia > Bacteroidales > Lentimicrobiaceae > Lentimicrobium. The sequence continues at coordinate 14,871 of JAMLHF010000038.1, forward strand.
GATCATCATTACATCATCATCAGCGAACTGTTCACCGGCAGCGAAACCTGCCAAAGCATCAACTTCCCGACGATGCGGGTAAAAATTGATGAGGAAAGCAAGCTCGTCCCATGCGACGGAGTATATGCCGTGAATGTGCTGGTTGACGGAGAGTTTTACAAAGGCATCCTGAATATCAAAAATTCTCTGCCTCTCGAGGTAAGGAATATTGAAGAAATCACCATTGACATTCACCTGTTTGAAGCAGATGTTAACCTTACCGGGAAAACCGCTACGGTGTTCTTCGCCAAACGGATCAGGGATGAACTGCAATTTGACAATAAAGAATCCATGAGCCGGCAACTCAAATCTGACCTTGCCGAGGTTGAAGAACTTATTTATTAATACAAAGAACATGAGCCGGACAGGCCCGATAAAAATTACCTTTCTTGGAACCGGAACATCAATCGGGGTGCCGGTAATAGCCTGCAACTGTCCGGTATGCAAATCTTCCGACCCGAGGGATAAGCGTTTCAGGACCTCCGCCCTGATCAATGTGGACAACCAGAATATTGTGATCGATTGCGGACCTGATTTCAGGTTCCAGATGCTTAAACAAAATGTAGAAGATATTGACGCGGTAATTTTTACGCACGAACACCGCGACCACATTGCCGGTCTGGACGATGTGAGGGCGTTCAACTATATCCTCAACAAGAATATCCCTATCTATGGATCCGCCAACGTGATGGAAGCCATTAAGACGGAATTCCCCTATATTTTTACCGAAACCCGTTACTTCGGGGTTCCTCAGCTGACCATTCATGAAATCGACGCGACTGAATTCAGCATCGGCCCTACCAGAATATTACCCGTAAATGTATTGCACAACAAACTACCGGTATTCGGATACCGTATCGGCGGGCTAACATACATAACGGATGCAAGTATGATCCCTGACGAGGAAAAACATAAAATCTACGGATCAGAAATTCTGGTGCTGAATGCCCTCAGGAATTCAAAACACATCTCTCATCTCTCGCTGAGCGAAGCATTGCTGTTGATAGAAGAGCTTAAACCGGCCAGGGCTTACCTTACCCATATCAGCCATTTTCTCGGACTGCATTCAGAAGTTGAGAAGAAGCTTCCGGAGAATGTACGTCTGGCTTATGACAACCTCATCGTGGAAATTCCTTAAAAACAGGGCAATTCGTTATTTGCTGTGCCGGAGTTAAAGATGAACTTTGTAATCCGTATTGTAATTATAAAAGATATTCACCAAAGGGGACACATTGTTTTATAATCTTCTCTGTGTTGCTCTGTGTTTCTCTGTGTTGCTCTGTGTTGCTCTGTGTAACAGGCTTTTTTACGAAGATAAAACAAGTCGCATTTTGAGGGATCAACCATAAGCCCGTGCCATATATTTCTTTTCTTACAAATATTTGGTTTTTTATATCCTGATGCATCCGCGATGGCGTGAAACCGGCACAGCATTAAACGAAAAGCCCTGAAAACGTAATCTGGAAGCAATTTAGAATACTCCGGAATGGATTTTACGGTGAATAAACATTAACTTTGTACCATAGAATTCATTTTTTTTAAACAACTGAACACCAGTATATAATGATTTTTACACCGGAAAAATGCCGCATTCCTGATCAAAGGATGAAACCGTTTATCGATGCAGATGAGTTGTGGGAAATCCTCAATGAAACCAAATCGGATAAACAGGCAGTGCGGGAGGTGATCGCCAAATCACTTGACAAGAAAAGACTGACGCTGCGGGAAACTGCCGTTTTGATCAATGCCAATGACCCTGAGTTGATTGAAGAAATCAAGGAAGGTGCCCGGGAACTCAAGAAGAGGGTTTATGGAAACCGTATTGTTCTGTTTGCACCGCTCTATGTAGGCAACAAATGCACCAACAATTGCAAATATTGCGGATTCAGGGCGTCAAACAAGGAGGCTATCCGTAAAACCTTATCTGATCAGGAATTGGTTCAGGAGGTTGAAGCGTTGGAAGATAATGGCCAGAAAAGGCTGATACTTGTTTACGGTGAACATCCTGAATATTCAGCTGATTACATTGCCCATACCGTAAGGACCGTTTATGGAGTGAAAAAAGGACCGGGAGAAATCCGCAGGGTCAATATCAATGCTGCTCCGCTGGAGATAGAAGATTTCAGGAAGGTGAAAGAGGCCGGCATCGGCACTTATCAGATTTTCCAGGAGACTTACCACCCCGAAGCCTACAAAAACTACCATCTGGGCGGTAAAAAAAGGAACTTTGAATACAGGTTGACCGCGCTTGACCGGGCTCAGGAAGCGGGAATTGACGACGTTGGCATCGGCGCCCTATTCGGTTTGTACGACTGGCGTTACGAGGTGCTGGGCCTGGTGAGACATACAAACCACCTGGAAGCCTGCTACCATGTAGGTCCTCATACCATCTCCTTCCCAAGGATTCAAAATGCTTCAAAACTGGACCTTGGAACCGATTATACGGTTAACGATGAGGATTTTGCCAGATTGGTGGCCATTTTACGGCTTGCAGTTCCTTATACCGGAATGATCCTTACCGCCCGCGAAAATCCCGGGCTCAGGCATGAAGTGATTCAATTCGGCGTTTCGCAGATTGACGGGGGAACAAAACTTGAACTCGGATCTTACTCAAATTCCATCAATGAAGCCCAGGACCTCAACCGGGAACAATTCCAGATTAATGACAACCGGTCACTGAATGAAATCATTGAGGAACTCTTCGAAAATGACTACCTCCCCTCCTTTTGCACAGCCTGTTACAGACTCGGCAGAACCGGAGAACACTTTATGGAATTCTCGGTTCCGGGATTTATCAAGCGTTTCTGTTCACCAAATGCCATGCTTACCCTGGCCGAATACCTCGAGGATTATGCCCCGGCGAATACAAAGCAAAGAGGCTGGGAAGTTATTGACAAGAACCTCAGCGACCTCCAGCAGTATCCCGATGCTGTCAATATCAATGAACTCAGGAACAGACTGGAACGCGTCAGGGGGGGCGAAAGGGACATTTACTTCTGATATTAAAACTTTACAGGAATATTTTATATGAAAGAGACGAGAATTATCGGTCTGCTCATCAGGGATCGCATCAAGGAAGCCGGGAAATTACAGCTTACACTGAGTAAGCATGCACATCTGATCAAATCCAGACTGGGTTTTCATGAATTAAGTGAAAACACCTGCAGCAGGATGGGATTTGTTATTCTTCATCTTTCAGGAAAACCAGAGGAATGGCAGGCTTTTGAGACCGAAATTTCGGAAATCGGCGGAGTAGAAATGCAAAAAATGTCATTTGAATTATAAGGCAGAATCATGAAAAGGCGAATTCTTGGAATCAGTGTCAGCAATCAGCACAAAGTTGCTGAAAAGGTGCAGAAAATTCTCACAACCTACGGATGTTCAATACGTACCCGCCTGGGGTTAAATGAAACCGACGATGATACGGAATCAGGCGGATTGATTCTGCTTGAACTGATCGGAGATGAAAATGAATGGACAAGGCTGGAAAGTGAATTGTCAGCTATTGAACACACCGAGCTGAAACGTATGGATTTCTCAAGTTAAGGCTAATTGCGGTTTCCGCGCAGTATGGTGACTGCACCTCTGTAGGTCTCATCCCGGAAGTAACCATAAGTATTCAGCCTGTAATAGTATGTGCCGTCCGGAAGATTCCCTCCGTCCCAGTCGTTTTTGTAATTGTCATTATCATATACCTTACGTCCCCATCTATCAAGTACGACAAGTTCAAGACGCATATATTCCAGATTGAGCGGGATGTATTCACTGCCACTGCTGCTGCCGCCATCGTTGGCCTTGGCAATTTTGAAAACATCATTGATATTGTCACCGTTCGGTGTGAACACATTCGGAATAAAAATTTCCGCTTCGCTAACGGGAAGTTCAAAAATGATCAGCGTATCACAACCCTGACTGTTGACTACAATAAGCTGAACCTGGTATGACTCCAGATCAGGCGCGGAGGCTGTAGAATAGACATGCAGGGGATTTCTCTCGCGTGATTTTTCACTTCCGTCTCCAAAATCCCATAACCATTCAACAACATTCTGATCTTCAGTAAATGAGAAGGTAACAACCGGATTCTGGATATAAACCGTATCAGGGTTGACATCAACTTCCACTTTTGTGGATGGAAGTTCAGAAACGCTGAAATTGGTATCCAGCACACAACCATTGGCATCCGTGATGTTCAGGTTATTGATTCCACTGCAGGCACCGGTTTTAATGCTGTCAAAAAGCGCCGGTTCTCCATTCCACAGGTATTGATATGGCTTCAGCCCACCGGTTACATAAGCCGCAATATTGGCATCGCATTTCCCGGAACAGGTAGCATCTATCTCTTCAATCTCAACATAGAGGGAGGGGAATAATTCAACTTCTGCCCCAATGTAATCCGATAACAATTCATTACCATCTGACTGCCTGTAATAACAAACGGCTTCATCCCATTCAAGCGTGCCGGGCTGGTTTCCGGTCTCAAACACCAGTTCCAGCAGTTTATCATCGGTAATACTCACCGGAGCCTTGGATTTCCATGTAAATGTAATTCGCGAACCATCTTCCGCCACATCAAAAAATCCGGTTTGCAGCAGAGGATTCACCTGCCTGAAACTTAAATAGGTGAGTGTCTGCGGCGGAAAAGCCAGGGTCAGTGAGATTGAATCCACATTTTCAACGGCGGTTACCATAACCGGTGTAACAAATTGCGCCTGCGGGCAATAGAGCCCTCCCGTTACCCTGGTTTCATTTACCTGTCCTGACGCGTAAATTCCCGGAAATAAGAGGAATACGCCAAGCATATAGAATACTGATCTGAAAAAGATGCGTCTCTTCATTGAGCTGTTTAAGTTCAGAAATTCACCACAGGCAGCCTGGAAACTGCTGCAGCTTATCAGCAGGCTAAATTACTGAAAAATCCTTTGACTGCCAGATAACGTTTAAACTATGGATTTCGTGTATAAGCAGGTCCATTTATTAATAATACCCGCCTGAAATCATCATGAGTGTACATTTTTGCTCGGTATTGATTCCGCGATTCGCGGCGAGCTCTGCCAGCTCAGGATTCCAGGTGCCGGGATTAAAAATAATCCGGGCGGGTTTCAGATTCATCAGATAGTCATAATACTGAGGCTGATTCTTTGGCCCGAGGTAAAGTGTTACAGTATGAATGTTGCTTAATTGCGGTAAACCTGTCATTACGGCAATTCCTGCAACTATACCATTGCGGAGTCCCACGGCCGAAACCGGGAATCCGTTATCCACAAGTTCATTGATACAGATATTGGAAAACCGTTCAGGATTCAGGCTCGCACCAAGCACAAGTGTGTGCTTTCTTGATTTAGGGATCATTACAGGATACTTTTCGACTGCAAAGTTATAAAACCAGGCATAACCGGGGCCGGGAAAAACATGCTTTTCAACGGCTAAACTTCCGAGAGCAGTGTATCCAGATTTTCAAACTTCTGACGGTAATCCTCCATGGATGCTTCAATCACCTCGTGTGCTTCAGCAGCATTGTAGGTGTGGGTGATTTCACAATCCCGCGCTTCGCCGGGGAGGTCCTTATAGGTCAGGAAATAGTGCTTCAAACGGGTTACAATCAGGGGGGGCAACTGTTCCACATCGGTATATTCCCCGTATACGGCATCATTTTTCAGCACTGCAATGATTTTGTCATCCGCCTGGTTTCCGTCAAGCATTCTGAATCCCCCGATGGGAATGGCCTGAACAAGGATATCTCCGTGAGATATGCTCTTTTCGGCAAGAATACAGATATCCAGTGGATCGCCGTCACCGATGATATCCTTTCTGCCCGATTTCTGTGCTGCGTAATCAGCAATCTTCTTTGCACACAGTGTTTGTGGAATAAAACCATACAGCGCCGGCAGCACGTTTGAATATTTCTGAGGCCGGTCTATCTTCAGATATCCCGAAATTTTGTCAACCTCATACTTAACGGTGTCTGTTGTAACCATTTCAACAAAACAGGTAAGTACCTGAGGGGCATCCGGACCAATATCCACGCCATGCCACGGGTGCGATTTGTACCTTAAACCCATCAGCCTTCCGATGGGATCCATTAATCTGTTTGCTGCCATATACTGATTTTAATCTGTTTTCATGTGAAAGCACAAAGGTAACAGGCTTTCGCGGGTTTTGTTTACCGGAACAAAAAAAGAATTACGCCAATTTGACTTATTGGGAATATAGAGATATGCCATTTTGTCAGATATGTAACCATTTCTGCGGGTGGCAAGGCATTTGCTGTTCTTCAAACACTTGTAAAAGCATTAAAGGAGATTAGCAATGAACCTGAACAACTTCACGATAAAATCGCAGCAGGCCCTGCAATCGGCTCAGGAGCTGGCCGCCGCCCGGAATCATCAGTCGGTAGAAACAGCGCACCTGCTCAAAGGCCTGATGAATTCTGATGAAAATGTACTTCCTTTCCTGTTCGGCAAACTGGGTGTAAACACCGCCATGCTCAGCAAAGCCCTTGACGCCATGATTCAGGGGATGCCGAAGGTGAGCGGCGGAGATCAATACCTTGGCAACTCCACCTCAAAAGCGCTGCAGAAAGCAACTGCGGCAGCCCGTGAGATGGGCGATGAATATGTATCATTGGAACACCTGCTGCTGGGACTTTTCTCAGCCGGAGACCAGGTTTCGGACATGCTGAAACAGGCGGGGATCAGCGAAAAGGAACTTAAAGCTGCCATCAGGGAGTTGCGTAAAGGTTCAGGGGCAAATTCAGCCTCGGCCGAAGACTCCTTCAACGCGCTTAACCGCTATGCACGGAATCTGAATGAGCTGGCCCGGAGCGGGAAACTCGACCCGGTGATCGGCCGCGATGAAGAGATCAGAAGGGTACTGCAGATTCTGACCCGCCGTACCAAAAACAATCCCATTCTGATCGGTGAGCCCGGAGTTGGCAAGACCGCCATCGCCGAAGGATTGGCGCACCGGATCATCAACGGCGACGTACCTGAAAATCTTAAATCGAAGCAAATTTTCTCACTCGACATGGGGGCGCTGATTGCCGGGGCAAAATACAAAGGCGAATTTGAAGAAAGGCTCAAAAGTGTCGTCAGGGAAGTTATTGAATCAGACGGAGAAGTGGTGCTGTTTATCGATGAGATTCACACCCTTGTCGGTGCCGGAGGCGGCGAAGGGGCCATGGATGCAGCCAATATTCTGAAACCGGCCCTGGCCCGCGGCGAACTTCGCGCCATCGGCGCAACAACACTCAATGAATACCAGAAATATTTCGAAAAGGACAAAGCCCTGGAACGCCGTTTCCAGATTGTACTGATAGACGAGCCAGACACGATGAGCGCCATTTCCATCCTCAGAGGACTGAAAGAACGCTATGAAACCCATCATCAGGTCCGGATCAAGGACGAAGCCATCATCAGCGCGGTAGAGCTCTCGCAACGATACATCAGCGACCGTTTCCTGCCCGACAAAGCAATCGACCTCATCGACGAAGCTGCCGCAAGACTCCGGCTGCAGATTAACTCAGTGCCTGAAGAACTGGACGCGGCAGAGCGGCATATCAAACAACTGGAAATCGAACGGGAAGCCATCAAACGTGAAGGCGATGAACAGAGACTCAGAATAATTTCCGAAGAGCTTGCCAACCTGAATGAAACGCGCAATGCGATCGCCGGCCGCTGGAAATCCGAAAAAGAAGTGGTGGATGGCATTCAACTTAAAAAAAAGGAAATAGAACAGTACCGTTTCGAAGCCGAAAAGGCTGAACGTGACGGAGATTACGGACGGGTTGCCGAAATCCGCTACGGACTGATCAAGGCAGCGGAACAAAAACTGGAAGCGCTTAAAGGCCAACTGGCTGAAATGCAGACGGGCTCAGCGCTGATAAAAGAAGAGGTCGGGTCAGAAGAAATCGCCGAAATCGTTTCTCGCTGGACCGGCATTCCGGTAAACCGCATGTTGCAGAGCGAAAGGGAAAAACTTCTCCACCTTGAAAACGAATTACACAAAAGGGTAATCGGTCAGGACGAGGCCATTGAAGCCATTTCCGATGCCATTCGCCGCAGCCGCGCAGGGCTGCAGGACAGCCGCAGGCCTGTTGGTTCGTTCATCTTCCTCGGCACCACAGGCGTCGGCAAAACAGAACTTGCACGCGCACTGGCCGAATTTCTCTTTAACGACGAGAATGCCATGGTTCGCATCGATATGTCTGAATATCAGGAACGGCATACCGTTTCAAGGCTGATCGGCGCACCTCCGGGATATATTGGTTATGATGAAGGCGGACAACTTACCGAAAAAGTCAGGCGTAAGCCCTATTCCGTCGTTTTGCTGGATGAAATCGAAAAAGCCCATCCGGACGTGTTTAATATCCTGCTTCAGGTGCTCGACGATGGCCGGCTTACTGACAACAAGGGCAGGACCGCCGACTTCAGGAATACGATCATCATTATGACTTCCAACCTTGGATCGCATATAATCAGTGAGCGCTCTGAAGAAATGAACGAAGAAAACCGGGACAAGGTATTTGAGCAGACAAAGGAGGAGGTTATGGAATTGCTTCGCAAAACCATACGCCCCGAATTCCTTAACCGGATAGATGAATTGATTATGTTCAGGCCTTTGTCGGCGGCAGAAATATCGGGCGTTGTAAGATTGATGCTGACCAACCTGGTTAAGGTGCTGAAGAAAAACGACATCAACCTTACATTTACGGACAAAGCCGTACAACATATTGCAATTATGGGATTTGACCCTCAGTATGGCGCAAGACCGGTAAAAAGAGTTATTCAGCGGGAAGTGATGAATGCCTTATCCAAAAAAATCCTCAGCGGAGAAGTCAGTAAAGATGCAAACATCACCCTGGATTCTGATAATAACAGGCTTGAATTCCACAACTGACAACACTGAATCACAACAATCAAAGCCTGACCCGAAAGGCATTCAACATTCTGAACTGATTCGGCTTACTGCTTACCCCGGTATTCACTGTTGCCCGGTAAACCTTTGGAAGGAGTTATGAGATTACCTTCGGTGAGCTCTCCCGATACTATCGGTATCGGTTCTTCACTTCACTGCGTTACGTTCAGAATGACAATACATTAACAATAATCAAAGGGGGCCTGGTGGCGGCAATACCGCCACCAGGCCCCCTACCCCCTCAAACTTATGTAAGTCAAAGCCATTCTGAGCGTTGGCGAAGAACCGATCCGCCGGGGGGCGGAGAGCTCACCGAAGGTAATCTCATGCTTTAACCAGACGACAGTGTCCGGCAATCTATCTTTTTATGGAAAACAATCTGTAAAAAGTTGATTTGCCGGTTTTCTTTATGCGGCAAAATCCAAATTCACCCGACTTCCTTAACTTTGCAAAGATTTTGCAATCTTATGGACACCCTAATATCCGTCAGCTATCTCGCGCTTTTTCTAATAATCAGTCTGGGCCTGATAGCCGGAAGGGCCAGAATCAGGGGCTTTTCGCTTGATATCTCGGCAGTTATTTTTATTGCCATGCTGCTCGGACATTTCGGCTTCAGGCTGCCTTCCGAATATCAGCATATCGGTTTGTTGCTTTTCATATTTACCATCGGCATTCAATCGGGGCCGGGATTTTTCCGGAGTTTCAGGCAGTACGGGAAACAACTTTTCATCATCGCCGGCATTATCATTGCCAGCGGAGCCCTCATCACCTGGTTGCTCAGCAGCATTCTCGGCATCGATAAAGCGCTCGCCATCGGCCTTTTTAACGGCGCCATGACCAGCACACCCGGCCTGGCCGCTGCCGTGGAGGTGAGCAAATCTCCCCTTGCCTCTATAGGCTATGGCATTGCCTATCCATTCGGGGTTATAGGTGTTGTACTATTTGTCAGTCTGATCCCGAGAATTCTGAAGATCAATTTTAAAGAAGCGGAAGAAGCGTTTAACCAGAGTCTGAAGCAGAGTTATCCTGAATTTATTCCCGGAAACTTCAGGGTAGAAAACCCGAACATTGACGGGAAATCACTGATTGAACTTAAGTTCAGGACCGTAACCGGCTGTGTTATTTCCCGCGTAAAACACGAAGATCACACTACCACACCCTCCAAAGATACCATTCTTAAAAAAGGTGACGTAATCAGGGCGCTCGGAACCACTGAAGACCTGGAGAAAGTAAAATTACTGGTCGGACCGCAGACCGATGAAGAAATTCCACTGGACAAAGGCCACGATGTACAGTGGATCCTGGTGACCAGTAAACAGGTCGTGAATAAGCCCCTTCAGAAACTCAACCTGGGCGCGAACTACGATGCCACGGTGGTAAGAATCCGCAGAAGCGGTGTTGAACTGCGGCCAATGCATTATACCATGCTTCGGTTCGGCGACCGGCTGATGGTTGCGGCAAGCCGCGACAGTATGCGACAGGTAGTAAAACTGCTTGGCAATGACGACAAACGGCTTTCGGAAACAGACTTTCTTCCCATTACCCTTGGCATTGTCATCGGCATTCTGATCGGAATGATTAAAATTCCTGTTTTCGGGCTGTTCGATTTCAGCCTTGGCATCACCGGAGGTGTTTTGTCTGCCGCACTGATTCTGAGCGGGATAGGCAAAACAGGGCCCATAATCTGGTCTATGTCGAGTAATGCCAACCAGCTTTTCAGGGAACTCGGGTTACTGATGTTTCTTGCCACGGTCGGCTGTGAGGCAGGTGGCCATATCGGGGAGACTTTTGAAAGTTACGGAGCGGGACTTATTGCAGCCGGGGCTGCCATTACCATTATCCCGCTGATCCTGGCACTTTTGATTGGAAGGTACATCCTGAAAATGAATTTCCTCACCCTGATGGGCGTCATCACGGGGGGCATGACCAGCACCCCCGGTCTTGCCGCCATCAACACACAGTCCGACAGCGGTATCGCGCAGGTGGCCTATGCCGCCGTATATCCGCTTGCCCTCGTGCTTATGATTCTTTTCTCAAATATCCTGTTCCGCTTACCATTATTCTGACAAAGCACTACGCTTCCCGGTAATCCTGTCCTTTCATTGGGGAGATTCCGGTCCGGAAAGTGAAAAGATTCTCAGAAGCCCTTCAAATGAAAGTCGGCTGAATCACTGAATATCAAATAAATCAAAAGGGAAAACAAGTCTCAGCGCCTATGCAGTTTCAGTTTTCTGAACCGTCCTTCAAAAGTCATGTAAATTACCAGAACCAGAAGACCGAGGATTGCGGCAAGTTTTATCAGCAGCGTCCACTTATCTCCCTGAATCGCTTCATTGATGCTCATCATATCCGCCAGCACACTTACGATGGTTAAAGCGGTCAGTGCCATTGCATATACATTCAGACGCTTGTCGCGGCTGGCCTGTTTTTGTTCAATCACCTCATTCTGAATGTTGGTAAAAATCTCGCAGGCGGAAGCCATATGTTCAATTTTTGCAGAGAGGCCGCCCAATTGATCGAAGGCATTCAGCAACTTCAGATCAGAGATATTCTGCGTGAGCGCGCCGAAACGGGTATACTCTGCCACTGTATGGGCGATGGTGCGAAGCCTGTTCAGCGAAACGGCATCATACAATGATGCGTCCCCGCTCAGGTTTTCCCTTACGGATTGAGAAATGTGATGAGAGAACAGGCGTTCGAATCCATCGCAAATGCCATAATACACCTGAGTCATTTTCAGCAGGAACTGGATTCGGGTAACATAGTCCTCATTAACAGGTTCCACGATGGCCGCAGCCCACCCCAGCTGAATATTCCCATCATCCAGGCGGATAGGGGTAAGCTCGTCATAACCATAAAGTATTTTTTCTGCGCAGGCCACATCTCCCTGTTTGGTGCACATCAGCACCACCTGATAGCCGGGGAAGAAATCACAGGGTATCCTCCGGCGTGTAATCTGCTCAATACCATCGCGCTTACCAAATGACCGGAAAATACTTGAAACCGACTTCCTGAAACCGTTTCTGAAGTCACCGCTGCTGTATGTGCCATACGTGGCATATTCGTAACAGCGGTAAATCCACAATGCGTAATCCGCGAGGTGCTCACTCAGTTCATCCGATTCAATATAAAGATAACCAATACCCAGCCCATAGAGATGAACAACTGCTTTCCGGAAACCGGCTTCAGCCTGAAAATCACTAATGATATCAGCAATACCTGCAGGCGGGTTGCTGTAATAGGAACCCATAAACCGGGGATCAGCCACTGCCTGCATCGCTTCCGCATGCAATTGCTTCAGCATGGCGCTTCCCTGCAGGTCGATTTCAAGCCCCGCCCCTATCGGGACACTCAGGCCAATATGTCCTTCGGCATCATCACAAGTGTATTCTGCCTTATTTAACTCATCTGCAAAAGCATACTGATCAGCAGGTTTGTTGTATTTGACACTGAAATCATATTGCTGATTCAGCATGGCGATCACTTCCGGATTAACAAAAGGATAATCATCAATTCCGATTGAAAAACCCGCATCAAAATAACCACTGATGATAAACTTCATAATAAAGATAAATTTAGACTTACCCTGGAAAACACAAATCTCACAGATTCAATAGCATATATAAAAATGCCGCGTCGCACCTGAGTATAGCAACACATTCCGCCGGTGCGACACCAGTCAGAATGTATTGCAAAATCACGGCATAATGCTCAATGACGGGGCATTACCTCGTCATCTGTCAGCTTACATTTCTATATCAAGGTTCAACTGATCCTTCAACGTTTTTATGGCCGGGTTTCGTTCAGCCATTGCATTGAATTTTTCCTGATCTGTATATGGCTTGCGCGATTCAACCGGCCGGTCAGTAACATGAGTCTCCAGTTGTATACCCCAGTTTCTGAGCTCTTTACGCAGATAGCCCAATATTTCGGTTCTTTTCCCGAAAATTTCACTGTCCTGGATTTTATTATCTACGGTAACGATGACCTTAAATCCATCTGTAAGCACAGGAATGCGGCAGGTAAGGGTATTAAAAAGGTTTGGCGAGTCCTTTGCCACGGATTCAGCCATGGGTTTCCAAACGAGTTCAAGATCGCTTTGGGTAAAATTTTCCCTGTCCGGCGGGAGTACTTCCGGCTCCTGGGCCGATGTGTTCTCTTCAGCCGGATCAGCGGCGCCTGAGCCGGGTTTCATCAGATTCCCGATGTTAACTCCGGTATAGGTTCTGACAGCGGCAGGAGACTCTTTACCCTCAGGTGCGGTGGTTTTTACAGGATATGAAGTGAGCGGTTCGGCAGCTTTATTCACATTTGCAGCCGGAATGCCTGATTCCGGTTCCTGCAATGTCTTAAGCGGCGGTTGTTCCTGTGGCTTTGGTCTTGAATCAACAGGTTTTGAAGCCGGGGCCGGCTCTTTGGGTACAGCCATAGCCGCAGCTCCCCGGGGTCCTGCCGGAGGCTGAACAGGTGAAGCCAGGTTGCAGAGTTGCAACAAGGCAATTTCGAGATGCAGGCGCTTATTGTTGCTGGTTTTATAACTGAGGTCGCAATTATTGCTCAGATCAAGGGCTTTAAGCAGGAAATCAGATCGACAGGCGGTTGACTGATTAAGGTAAAGATTACGGATATTTGCGCTGGTCTCAAGCAGGCCCACGGTTTCTTCATCGCGGCAAACCAGCAGGTTCCTCAGATGATTTCCAAGTCCGGTGATAAAATGCTGCCCGTCGAAACCATTATCGATGATTTCATTCACGGTAAGCAATGTCCGGCTTATATTTCCTTCAAGAATAAAGTCTGTAATCCTGAAATAATAATCATAATCAAGCACATTCAGGTTATCAATCACCTGTTTATAGGTAAGCCTGTCGCCGGCGAAACTGACCAGCTGGTCAAACATGGAAAGCGCGTCACGTAAGCCGCCGTCGGCCTTCTGAGCAATGATGTGCAACGCATCAGGATCAGCGTTAACATGCTCGTTTTCAGCTACCCATGCAAGATGATGGGCGATATCCTCCACCCCTATCCGGCGAAAATCAAAAATCTGGCAGCGCGAAAGTATGGTCGGCAGTATCTTGTGTTTTTCCGTGGTGGCCAGAATAAACTTGGCATATGCAGGCGGCTCTTCAAGGGTTTTCAGAAAAGCGTTGAAAGCTGCCGCTGAAAGCATGTGAACCTCATCAATAATATATACCTTGTATTTTCCGGATTGCGGGGGTATACGTACCTGATCCACAAGGTTCCGGATATCATCCACCGAATTGTTGGATGCGGCATCCAGTTCATAGATATTAAAGGAAGACGACTTATTAAACGAAAGACATGATTCGCATTCATTACAGGCTTCTCCATCAGGGGTCAGTGAACGGCAGTTAATCGTCTTGGCCAGTATACGGGCACAGGTGGTTTTCCCTACCCCTCTCGGTCCTGTAAAAAGGAATGCCTGCGCGATCTGCTGGTTACGGATTGCATTCTTGAGTGTATTTGTAATAGAAGCCTGGCCTATCACCGTGGCAAATGATGCCGGCCGGTATTTACGGGCTGAAACTATAAAATTCTCCATCCTGATAGCTCACTTGTTTTTTGGGATGTCAAACTTACGTGAAAAAATAATAGATCGTACAGCGGGCAGCGGAAAAAGGAATTATTATATCAAACCCTGAAAAAGTCCGTCTAATCCGGGTATCCCCCCCCTTAATTTTCCACAACTTCCGCAGCGATCAGCCTGTCGAAACGCGACCCCTGCTCCCGGTAATAAACCAGAATCGTATAGCTGTTGCGGGTTTCATACCGGCTGCCTTCCAGTCTGGAGAGTTCCGCCCCCGACTCCCCGTTTGGAAGAAAAGCATACAAATAATTATAATACCCCTGTTTCAGGAAAAGTTTTGCTTCGTAACCCTGACGGGCGAAATTATAATTCATTCTTCCCGGTGCTTTACCCTGCTCAGGAGTATTGCCGGCTGCACTGAACTGCCAGTCGGTAAGGGCGCCCATGATATACGGCGCACCGTCTGTCATCGGAGCCTCCCACGGTAGAAAAAAATGCACCCAGACATATTCTGCTTCCAGATCATTATCACGGGCGTCTTCCGTCTTAATCAGGCGCTGACCATTGATGTCGGAATATGTAACATAAGGCTTGAAAGTACGCGCAGCATCAGGTAAAAGGGTAACATGATAGCCATCATTCCGGTTTTCAACCTGATTTACTCTTTCAGAAGTATAACGAAGACTTTTAATATCAAAATAGCGGAATTCATTCCCGGCTTCAAAGGAATTTCTGCCATCGGTATAGTGGTAATCCAACTCATCGGCGCGAAGCATCATCGGGGCAAGATCCCAGATGGCATTGTCCCACCGGTTGTTCTGCAGTAATACAACCTTCAGGTCACGATACGGCTCTGCAATCGGATAGGCCGAATTAAGGATCGAAAACGGCACTTCCTGATGCGTAAAATACTGGTCAATCACACTGGATCGCTTTACCCGCGCTTTCACGGTCACCTTCGGATCAACCACCATAAACCGCCGGGTAATGGCCGGCTGATCAGGCATTCCCTCGGGATACACCTTCAGAATATAGTTTCCGGGCAAAGTAAATCTGAAGTTGTCGTTAGGGATTACCAGGTTGTAATGGGTAAACGCCTGCAGCGTGTTGTATGAATATTTATAATCCCGGATATAATCATCCGTAAACCCTCCGATATACTCATTCGGCCATAAGTCTGTCGGCTTCCAGACCGCATCGCAATGGATTACCGTATATTGCCATACTTTATAATCGGCATCCAGATCATCAAAAGAAAGCATCAGCTTTTCGTCGGAATTGAAAAGAATCATCGGGGGTGTCAGCTCCCAGCCTTCCCGGTGAAAAAGCACCGTTCTGAGCGATTCCCGATAGATAAAATCCTCATACCGCATAAATCCGGAATCGAAGTAGCTGTTGTTGTCTTTCGCTTGTCTGACTTCCCGTTCCTTTGTCCTTTTGCCGCTTTTCCCCGGTTGCTCTTCGCCGGCCTGCGCATGTGTAACAGCCGGTATGTAAATGAAACACAGAAAAACAATGAATTTAACCAGTGCCGGTTGAACAATGCTATTCATAAGTTGTTTGAGAATTGATTTGTTACAAAATTAACAATAGATTAATCCCTCAGGATAATTCAAAACGGTTTTCGTACCGGAATAACGTAAACAAGCCGGGTTAATTTTTGATTAAAGCTGAATTATTCTGTAGATTTGCTAAGAAAATGGGCAATGTAAAAAAAAGTCTCATTTACAAAAGTAAATATTTAACTTAATCAATACCTTTGCCGCTTTTAATGCGACAGTCTGAAATTTCCAACATTATGCCGAAGACCATTAAACTTACCAAAGGGCTTAACATCAGGCTAAAAGGTTCAGCCGAAAAAAAGATTTCAGGATTATCTTCACAGCAGTTCGCCATCAAGCCAACTGATTTTACCGGTGTTTTCCCGCGTCTGCAGGTAAAGGAAGGTGACGGAGTGAAGGCAGGCTCCCCGCTGTTTATCGACAAGTACCGGGAGAATATTATTTTTACTTCACCTGTCAGCGGGACAATCACTGAGATTAAGCGTGGTGACAAGCGTTTGTTGCTTGAAGTCCGGATTGAATCAGACGGGAAATACGAAGCCATAGATTTCGGGAAGGCCGATCCCGCTTCCATGACCAGACAGGAGATTGCTGAGAAACTGCTTCAAAGCGGTGTCTGGACTGTGATCCGGCAACGGCCGTATGCCGTGATTGCCAACCCGGAACAAACCCCCAAAGCGGTGCACATCTCCGCGTTCGACACCGCTCCGCTGGCACCTGATTACGATTTTATTGTAAGCGGGCAGGGAGCGTACTTTCAGACGGGGCTCGACGTACTATCCAGGCTGAGCGATGGCAAGGTTCATCTGAATGTAAGCAAACAAACTGCAGCAAAAGAATTCCTCGGTGCGCGTAATGTGACCATCAATACATTTTCAGGGCCTCACCCTGCAGGCAATGTGGGGATCCAGATTCATCACATCGATCCGATTAACAAAGGCGACGTTGTCTGGTTCGCCGGCGTGCAGGATGTCATTACCATCGGACGCCTTTTTATGGAAGGCATATATGATTCCTCAGTAACAGCTGCACTCGCAGGGTCAGAAGTTACCCGCCCGCAGTACTATAAAACCAGGCGGGGCGCTTCCATCAGCACGATGGTAAAAGGCAATGTGAACGATGAAAACGTGAGATATATATCAGGAAATGTACTCACCGGGAAACAAATCAGGCCCGATAATTTTCTGGGATTCTATGATTCCATGGTAACGGTTATTCCTGAAGGCAATTATCATGAATTCCTGGGCTGGGCTTTACCCGGTTTCGGAAAATTCAGTACCTCCAGGGCATTTTTCTCCTGGATAAATCCCTCAAAGGAATACAGACTGGACACCAACCTGCATGGAGGTGAACGGGCCTATGTGATGACAGGTCAGTTTGAAAAGGTACTGCCGATGGATATTTATCCGCTGCAGCTGATCAAAGCCATTCTTACCGAAGATATTGACCTGATGGAAAACCTTGGGATTTATGAAGTTGAACCCGAAGACTTTGCTTTGTGCGAATTTATGGACACTTCAAAAACCGAGATACAAACCATCATCAGAAAAGGCCTTGAAATTATGCGCAAGGAGATGAGCTAAGCAGGGGATTCAATGACACGAAACAAACAGAAAATTAAAAATCAATACGTTACTGAATGAAAGCGCTCAGAAAACAACTGGACAAAATCAAGCCCCAGTTTCAGAAGGGCGGAAAGTTCGAGAAGCTTCACTCAACATTCGATGCGTTCGAAACTTTCCTTTTTGTCCCCGACAAAACAACTTCACATGGCAGTCATATCCGCGACAGCATAGATATGAAGCGCACGATGAGCCTTGTGGTCATCGCTATGATTCCGGCCCTGCTCTTCGGCATCTGGAATGTTGGACATCAGCATTTTCTTTCACATGGCGAAACCGTTGCATTCTGGGATAAAGTTCTCTACGGTCTCTGGAAAGTATTGCCCATCATCGTTGTTTCATATGTTACCGGGCTTGCCATTGAATTTGCTTTCGCGCAGATCAGGCACCACGAGGTGAATGAAGGATTCCTGGTTTCAGGGATGCTGATTCCGCTGGTAGTTCCACCGGACATCCCCCTGTGGATGGTTTCTGTCGCTACAGCCTTCGCCGTGATCATCGGAAAAGAAGTTTTCGGCGGCACCGGAATGAATATTCTCAACCCTGCCCTAACCGCGCGTGCATTCCTGTTTTTTGCTTACCCCGCCCAGATATCGGGCGATAAAGTGTGGATTGCCGAAAAGGCTGATGCATTTTCAGGCGCTACACCCCTGGCCGAAGCGGCCGCGGGAATCGGCGCTGAAACGGTGAATTTCACCCACAGCTTTATGGAAATGTTTATAGGGACCATTCCGGGCTCCATCGGAGAGACTTCAACGCTTGCCATTCTGATTGGTGCCATTATACTGGCATTTACCGGCGTAGGAAGTCTGAGAATCATGGTTTCCGTCGCGCTGGGAGGTATCTTTATGGGCGGCCTGCTTAACCTTGCTTCGGTGAATGCCTATATGGATGTTCCCTTTTACTATCATCTGGTAATGGGTGGTTTTGCTTTTGGCATGGTGTTTATGGCCACCGACCCGGTCACCGCGTCACAGACCAACAAGGGTAAAATCATATACGGTTTTCTGATCGGTGTGATGGCCGTGCTTATTCGCGTGCTCAATCCGGCATATCCCGAAGGCATGATGCTGGCCATACTTCTCATGAATGTATTTGCACCGCTGATTGACCATTATGTTGTTGAAGCGAACATCAAGCGCAGGCTGAAACGCATGAAACCTGCAAAAGCCTGAAATCAACCCAAATTTAAAACACATCGTAATCATGTACAGTAACGGTTATATATTCAGATACGCTTCTATCATGGTCATCCTGGTAGCAGCTTTGCTTTCGGCTGCCGCTATCCTGCTGCAACCGGCGCAGGAAAGGAATGTCAAGATCGAGAAGATACAGGATATTCTGCGCTCAGCCCACATAGAGTCAACCACTTCGGATGCCGAACAACTTTATGACAAGCACATTATCAAAGAGATTGTCATCAATGCTGCCGGAGAAGAGGTAGGCGTTTATGCCGGCGGAAAGTTTGAAAAAGGCGACCGCAGGGCTTTTTTTGTAGATGTAAAATCCGAACTTAAGGCCAAACAGCAGCTTGCCCAGGGCAAACAGGCCCAGGAACCGGTTTTCCCATTATTTGTCTGCCGTAAGGACAATGAGGACATTTACATCATACCGTTGTATGGCGTAGGGCTCTGGGGCCCCATCTGGGGGAACATTGCATTAAAAGGGGACTTTAATACGGTTGAAGGTGTCACTTTCGGGCATAAAGGCGAAACGCCCGGTCTGGGAGCCGAAATCGCCACAGAGATCTTTACTGCCCAATTCCCGGCAAAAACCCTTTTTGATGCCAATGGCAACTTCGCTTCTATTCAGGTGGTGAAGGGGGGTGTCGCAAATTCCAGCATCGACCCTGCCCATGGTGTAGATGCAATCTCCGGCGGAACCATCACCAGCAATGGTGTATCTGATATGCTCAGAAATTGCCTGGAAAATTATGTACCCTATTTTAAAAATCAGAAAGCCTTATGAGTACTGCAAAAACTGAGAGAGAACCCATGTTCTCAGCTAAAATCAAGAAGTTGCTGCTGGGCCCGCTCAACAAAGATAACCCCATCACCGTTCAGGTACTTGGTATATGTTCAGCGCTTGCTGTTACCGTTAAGCTTGAACCTGCATTTGTGATGGCACTTTCGGTTATTGCGGTCACAGCCATCTCAAACCTGTCAATTTCATTGCTGCGCAACACCATCCCACCACGGATCAGGATTATTGTTCAGCTGACTGTTATCGCGGCGCTGGTAATTCTGGTCGACCAGATACTTAAGGCTTATGTTTATGATGTAAGTAAACAGCTTTCCGTGTTCGTAGGGCTCATCATCACAAACTGCATCATTATGGGTCGCCTTGAAGCTTTCGCCATGGCCAACAAACCGTGGCCTTCCTTCGTGGATGGCGTCGGGAATGGCCTGGGATACGGAATTATTCTCATTATCGTGGCTTTCTTCCGCGAATTGCTGGGCTCAGGAACCGTGTGGGGCTATCATGTAATGCCAAAAGCATTCTATGAACTCGGATATGTCAACAATGGCCTGATGATTTTACCTCCTATGGCTCTTATTGTGGTAGGTATCATTATCTGGGTGCAGCGTGCAAAGAACCCTGACCTTCAGGAAGAAAATTAGTCAATCACCCAATACACAGACTGATTATGGAAAATCTGATAAATATATTTGTAAAGTCAATTTTTATTGACAACATGATTTTTGCATACTTCCTGGGGATGTGTTCATACCTGGCTGTATCAAAAACGGTAAAAACTTCTGTCGGACTGGGGATTGCGGTAATATTTGTGCTGGGCATCACCGTACCGGTCGATTACCTGATCAACAACTATCTTCTCCGCAAGGGGGCCCTTTCATGGCTGGGCGGAGAGTTTGCCAATATTGACCTGAGCTTTCTCAGCTTCATCATGTTCATCGCGGTAATCGCCTCTATGGTGCAATTGGTTGAGATGGTAATCGAGAAGTTCTCCCCTACCCTTTATGCTTCACTCGGTATCTTCCTTCCGCTAATCGCTGTAAACTGTGCCATACTCGGAGGCTCGCTCTTTATGCAGGAGCGGGATTACGAATCCATAGCCGAAGCCACGGCATTCGGTCTGGGGAGCGGAATAGGCTGGTTTCTTGCCATTGTGGCCATTGCCGCAATCAGGGAGAAAATCCGGTATTCTAATGTACCCAAACCGCTGAGGGGCCTGGGTATTACCTTTATCATCACAGGCCTGATGGGTATTGCCTTTATGAGTTTCATGGGCATCAAACTCTAGGATAACAGGAATTAATTTAATTAACAGAGAAAAATACTGCCATGGGAACCGGAATTATTGTATTGATAAGCATTGTGGTTTTCCTCACCATAATCCTGCTTCTGGTCGGTGTGCTGCTTTATGTGCGTGCAAAACTCACACCTCCGGGAAAAGTAAAAATTACCATCAACGATGATACCGAGATCGAAGCAGATCCGGGGTCATCATTGCTGAGCACCCTCTCGGCACAGAAAATCTTCCTGCCTTCAGCATGCGGAGGCGGCGGAACCTGCGCCATGTGTAAATGCCAGGTTTTTGAAGGCGCCGGCGACATTCTGCCAACCGAAAAGGGCTACTTTACCCGCAAAGAGCAGCAGAACAACTGGCGGCTCGGCTGTCAGGTGAAGGTGCGCGGCGACCTGAAAATCGGTATCCCCAAAGAAATCTTCGGAATTAAGAAATGGGAATGCGAAGTGGTCAGCAACCGCAATGTTGCTACTTTCATCAAAGAATTCGTGGTCAGGCTGCCTGAAGGCGAAACCCTCGATTTTCAATCAGGAGGCTACATCCAGATTGATGTACCCAAGTGTGAGGTCGATTTCAAGGATATCATCGTTGAGGATAAATTCCGCGAAGACTGGGATAAACTGAAGATATGGGATCTCAAAATGAAAAATCCCGAACCGATTTTCAGGGCATACTCCATGGCCAACCACCCGGCCGAGGGGAACATTGTGATGCTTAACATCCGTATTGCCACCCCACCCTGGGACAGGGCCAAAAATCAGTTTATGAACGTGAATCCCGGAATCTGTTCATCCTACATATTCTCCCGCAAACCGGGCGACAAGGTAATGGTTTCCGGCCCTTACGGTGAATTTCATATCAAGCACACCGACAAAGAAATGCTCTACATCGGCGGAGGTGCTGGCATGGCCCCGCTCAGAAGCCAGATTTTCCATATGTTCCACACCGAAAAAACAAACAGGAAAGTGACCTATTGGTATGGAGCACGCTCGTTGCGCGAAGTCTTCTATGATGATGAATTCAAGGCGATTGAAAAGGATTTTCCGAATTTCAAGTTCAACATCGCCCTTTCGGAACCTTTGCCGGAAGACAACTGGAACGGATATACCGGATTTATCCATCAGGTAGTTCTCGACAATTACCTCAGCAAACATCCTGAACCTGAGGAGATTGAATTCTACCTCTGCGGCCCGCCCATGATGAACTCAGCCGTATTTAAAATGCTTGATAACCTCGGCGTGCCAAAGGAAAACATTGCATTTGACGATTTCGGAGGATAACAGACTCCTGCCTCTTCGAAAGCCCTGAAACCGGTTCAGGGCTTTTTTTGTGACAACCGGCATAATTTTTCTAATTTCGCACAACCAAAACAAACCAGATGACAAAAACCGGATTTTTGAGCCTGATTGCAGTGTCAGTTGTAATGGCCTCATGCGGAAGAATGCACAATCTCAAGGAAGTTAAACTTAACGGGATGGCACAGGGAACCTATTATGCCATCACCTATTACGATGAGGAAGGAAGGAACTTCCAGCCCGCCATCGACAGTTTTTTCAGGGCATTCGACATGTCAGCCTCGGTTTATCTTAAAGAATCTGTTATTTCAAGGTTCAACAATAATGATTCAACAGCGGTCGCCGACGATGCCTTCACTTATGTATTCAAAAAGGCACAGGAAGTCTCTGAAATGACAGATGGCGCATTCGACATCACCACCATGCCGCTGACCAATGCCTGGGGCTTTGGATTTACCGATGCCATGAAACTCAGCCAGGAACAGGTTGACAGTATTCTTCCCCTGGTGAACTACAGAAATATCTCTTTGGAGAACGGCCGGCTTATCAAGGCAGACCCGGCCATTATGATCGATTATAATGCCATCGCGCAGGGCTACTCAGCCGACCTGATCGGAAAAATGCTTGAAACAGAAGGTATAAAAAACTATCTGATCGATGTGGGCGGCGAGGTGCTTGCCAGGGGAGCGAAGCCAGGCGGTAAATTATGGCGGGTCGGCATCGAGAAACCCGCCGGCGAAGGCGATGAAACCCGCACCGTTGACGTGGTGGTAAAACTGAAAGATAAAGCGCTGGCTTCCTCAGGAAACTACCGGAGATATTTCGTGAAAGATGGCGTGAAATACTCTCATACCATCGACCCGAAAACGGGCTATCCCGTTACGCATTCACTGCTGAGCGTTTCGGTACTTGCGGATGACTGCATCACCGCCGATGCCTTCGCAACGGCATTTATGGTGATGGGTGTTGAAAAGTCTAGGGATTTTCTCATTAAGCATCCTGGCCTGGAAGCGCATTTCATCTTCAGCGACGCGCAAGGCACCAACCAGCACTGGACCAGCCCGGGACTCGAAAAACTGTTTGAAGATAATAACGCCGAGTAAATCAGGCAGTTTTATTTTCGCAGGAGCTTCCTTCGCTGTTCCCGCAGGTGCATCCCAACCGCTGACCTGTATTGGGGTCAACGCTTGAGCAGGATTTCTTAAACTCCCCTCCCTTTTTCACAAACATTTTTATGGCTATACCGGCAATGGATAATCCGATGATTGCAGTGGCAAGCAGAACGACTTTCAGTATCATTGATCAGAAAAATTAAATTCATTTTACATTGAAGACCAGGCCTTAACAGCCCGGAAAATTCAGCATCAGCACTCAGGCAATATAACAGCAGCTTCCGCTTAATGTTGTTATCAGCCGGTAATTTTTGTCTATCCCAAAGGATGTTGACGCCTGATCTCATAACAGATCAGCGCGGCAGCGATGGAGGCGTTCAGCGATTCAGCGCGGCCTTTGGGTCCTTTTAATGCCCCCGGAATGGTAATCCGTCCGGTGATCAGGGGGATGATCTCTTCCGAAATTCCGTGCGATTCGTTACCTATTACTACTATTCCACCTGTTTTGAACCGGACAGTAGTTACATCTTCCCCTTCGAGCAGGGTACCGTAAACCGGCACTTGCGAAGCATGGGTATTCAAAAATTTCTGAAGATCAACATAATGGAATGGCATCCGGAAAACGGAACCCATACTTGCCTGAACAACCTTTGGATTCCAGATATCGACGCTGCCCGATGCGGCAACAATGCGGTCAATCCCGAACCAATCGGCTGTGCGGATGATTGTCCCCAGGTTACCGGGATCCCTGATCTGGTCAAGCGCCAGCACCCATTCACCCGAAAGATCACCAGCAGCGTGGGTTTCCGGAATCCGGGCAATGGCAAGTACCTGATTCGGGGTATTCAGTACACTTATTTTTTCGAGTTCCTGCTGGCTTATTTCAACAATATCAACCAGGTAACGATGTTTTGGGATATGACTTCCGCTTATCCAGCCGGCAGTGGCAAAAATCTTTTCAACCGCAAAATCGCTGGATAACAATTCATCCACCAGCTTAACCCCTTCGGCGACAAAAAGCCCCTCCTCCTGCCGGTTTTTCGACAGGCGCAGGGAATTGATCAGCTTTAATTGGTTTTTACTCAGCATCCTATTACAGTAGTCCGTTAAGAATTTTAAATGAATTGACTTACAGCGGAATATTAAAACTTGTTTAAAGATAGCAAATCGATCATTATCAATTCGTTGCGTCTTTGCGTCCTTGCGTGATTCTTAAATTTAACAGACTATTGAATGAAAAAAATCCCGGCTTTACGACCGGGATTAAAGTTACAAAAAATCCTCAGTATCGCCTATTCGGCGAATACCTCAAAGTTCACCATTACGCTCACGCCTTTGTGCAGCATAACTTTGGCCTTGTATTCACCGACTTCCTTAACGGAATCTCCATCAAGGTGGATCTTCTTGCGGTCGATATCGTAATTGAACTGCTCTTTCAGCGCTTCCGCAATCTGCAGTGCATTGACGGAACCAAAAATCTTACCGGTTGAAGCAACCTTGGCACCGATTTTAACTTTTACGTTTTCGAGCAGTTTAACCATTGCTTCGGCTTCCTTACGGACTTTCTCTTCCTTAAAAGCTTTCTGCTTCAGGGTTTCGGCATTCATTTTCTTGTTGGCTTCGGTAGCCAGCATTGCAAAGCCCTGCGGAATAAGGTAATTGCGTCCGTAACCATCGCGAACCTTCACGATATCAGTTGCATAGCCCAGATTGGGGATGTCTTTCTTGAGAATAACTTCCATGGTATGTTCCCTCCTTTACTTTAAAAGATCAGCCACGTAAGGCATCAGGGCAATATGACGGGCCCTTTTAACCGCCTGCGCGACCTTGCGCTGGTATTTGGTTGATGTACCGGTGATGCGGCGGGGAAGGATCTTACCCTGCTCATTCACGAATTTCATAAGGAAGTCGGCATCCTTGTAATCGATATACTTGATCCCGCTCTTTTTGAAGCGGCAGTATTTCTTTTTCTTAACATCGACCGCGATCGGTGTAAGATATTTTATTTCAGAATTGGGTTGATTTGCCATTGTTCAATGAATTTAAAATTTAACCTGATCAGGCTTCCGGATTTGTTTCAGCAACTGCGGCTGCTTTGTTTAAACGCTTTTTCTCGTTGTAGGCAACGGCATGCTTGTCGAGCGCTACGGTGAGGAAACGGAGGATCCGCTCATCACGTTTAAAGGCAACTTCAAGATCTCCGATAAGGCTACCCTCGGATTTGAATTCAATTAAATGATAAAATCCCGAAGTTTTCTTCTGGATAGGATAAGCCAGCTTGCGCAAGCCCCAGTGATCTTCGTGGACTATCTCAGCCCCCTTGTCTTTCAGCAATTTCTGAAATTTTCCAACCGCTTCCTTCATCTGTTCATCAGACAAAACGGGAGTCATAATGAAAACGGTTTCATAGTTTTTCAACATCTGCGTTAGGTTTAATTATTAATTCATGGTGTTTTTAAAACGGATTGCAAAAGTACAAAAAAATCTGATTTCCAAAGCAAATAAGCAATTCATTTTATTAATGCCGTGAAATTGAGGGGTAATTCGTTACTTGATGCGTTATAGAAAGAAGAAAAGCAAATTCCCTTAAGTGACTAATTCAATCTCCTTGTGATTGCGTTGGTTGGCTTTAATTCCTGATTCGGACGTTAGAATTCTGATGCAAAGGAATGTGATCCTGCCTGCTTTACTCCGGGCTTCAGCCCGGAGTAAAAGCAAGTCCCCAAACTAACCGGCTTTAGCCGAAAAGCCGGAAGAAGCCTGGCCAGGGGGATATCCGGGCTTGCCTGTTTTTACTTATACGTGCCTACCTTTTGCCACCTTTTGGGCTAAAGCCCCTGAGTTTGTCGGCCCTGATACCCCCCGGCTCAAGCCGGGGGTTATAAACCGGAATTGAGTATCTTCAGAAACTGCGAAATGGGCATCATAAATTGCATTAGTTGAGCCGAAGGCCGGATCCAGGCATCAGATTTCCGAAGAAAAGTCAGAAAATGCTGTTTGCCTTACTCCGGGCTTCAGCCCGGGGAAAATGCAAATACCCGAACTAACCGGCTTTAGCCGAAAAGCCGGGAGAAGCCTGATCAGGGGGACATCCGGGCTTGCTTGTTTTTACTTATGCTTGCCTATCTTTTGCCACCTTTTGGGCTAAAGCCCCCGGGGTTGTCAGCGCCTGATAACCCCCGGCTCTGCCCACTTTCATGCCACCTGGCTATCATATCCTGCATTAGAACGGCCTTCTCTTTCTTTGTCATAGCTTTTTTCTGCAAAAATCAATTGCAGCCATATTATAGAAAGATGCAGTTTACCGGACGCTTACAATATAAATCCATCAGGCCTTATTGCCTGATAATTACCTTCTCTGACCAGAAACTGTTTTCGCCGCTCAAATGCAGGAAATAGATTCCGTTTTTGACACTGCCCATCTCTATCCGGGTTGATAATTGCTCTATTTTGCCCGATATTACTTCTTTACCTGCCGAGTCAAGCAGTTTATAAGCAGTAAACCTATGCTCACCGGCTGCTGAGATATCAACCATCAGAAACCCTGATGCGGGGTTGGGCCTGACCACAACACCTGGATTAACATCTTGTTTTACAGACGATCCGGTAACCATATTACAGTCGGGTAGTAGTGTAAATTCAAGTTGCCCCGAATTATTGAGTACACCCCGCCAGCAGTTGCCATCGGGCGATTTCATGATAATCCCCCGGTTGATGTCTTCCACAAAAATATCGCCATCTTTAACCTGAAGGCGGGCCACCGGTTCTTCGCTGCCAATGCCTATGTTGCCGTTGGCTGCATTGATAAACATGCGGGTATTTGTACCACCGGTTACAAACGACAGGGAATGATTATTTGAAGCAGTACCGAGGTAAGCCTGACCACCGGCCATAATAAAACTGCTTATTTTATTGGTGCCTGTGGCTTCGAGCAGCAAAGAGGCATCCTCGGCAGCATCGGCTCTTATATGCAGTTTCGCCTGTGGATCGGTAGTGTTGCCGATGCTCACTTTGCCGGTTCTATCACTTGCAGGCGATTCACTTACAAAAAAAGTAGGAAAAGTGCTTTTAAAGCCAACTGCCAGACTATGCATTTTATTGTTGGTAAGAAAACCACCTACAGGTCCTGCCCCAATAATAATTTGATTGGTAGACCCTGATTTAAGTCTGTGGCCAATCAACATTACTCTGCTTGCAAGTGCCTCAGAACCACTACCAAAAATATAACTCTCCTGTCCACCTGTAAAGATGGTATTAAAACCTCCAATTATATAAGAGTTAGTACTACTACTATTTATTTTTGACTGTGCACCTGCAATAAATCCAAAACCTGATGAAATAATATTATCATTGCCAATGGCAGTAGATTTTGTACCAGATACAGTATTGTTTGACCCTAACGCTGAGGCCGATGCACCGGTTACAGTGTTTCCCGGGCAGGTAGCGCATGTTTGTGCTTTTATAGCTTGAGGATTAAGATAAATTGCAAGTGCAACTGCTGCAATTATTGTCAATGTTTTTTTCATGGCAGTGTTTGTTATTGTTTAATAAACTTGTGCGTTTCAATTACTGCTTTGCCCACAGTACTGATTTTTAACAGATACATACCGGGTTTGAGATTTTGTATTGGTAAATTGGTGGTTCCCTGCACCAGTTTATAAGCAGAGATTTCTGCTCCGGACAGGGTCAATACGCTGGCTTCAGCTTGTTTCAGCATACATTCTACTTTGAGGTACTCCTTAGCTGGATTGGGAGAGATAAAAGCACGGTTGATGATAATCTGACCAGGTTTATTTGAAGTAATTAAACCTTCCCTGTTTAGTTTAATAAAGTACATGTCGTACAAGTCAGTTTCATGATTAAACCTGGGGGCATGAATCACAAAACCACCATCAGAAAGCGGAAGCATATATCTGGGTTCATAAAATGCATCTCCCCCCAGGTAATGCAGATACCTGAGCTGAAGCTGGCTATCTACCTGCCCCGCCATTATCCAACTTACCCGGTTAATTGCAGGTGGCCAGCCTGTCGCATTCTTAAAACCTGAAAAGAATATTGTATCAGAATGTACACATCCTACTCCAATTCCAGTAATTGGGGTGTGATCTAGTGTATCCGGTGAACCAAAACTTACCTTATTAATCAGGTTTAAAGCAGAATCATATTTTGCAAGCCAAACATCATCATAATCTGTAATTATGATTGGACTTCGGGCAACATAAGACATCAGTATCATGCTATCTGGTGTCCAGGTGGTGTAATAACGCCATGATGAATTGTCCTGTGGTACTAGTGGTAAGGTTGTAACATATTCAAAGTTTTCGTTAAATATGCTATACGAAGAACCAGTAACTCCACCGACAAAAGCATCTGCTAACATAAAAATATTTTTTTTGTCGATACTTAGGATGAAAGAATGGAAGATACTATTTAAAGATGGATCATCGTGGAAGACTTCAGATAGAATATTTCCCTGCAAATCAGTTTTTAAAAACATTGGATAAGTTGAACCGCAAGGAAATTCACACCTCCCCACCGGCATTATCAAGGTGTCACCTATCTGAAAGATATTTTCGACTATGAGCCT
>JAMLHF010000039.1 GCA_023957275.1 Lentimicrobium sp.
TAAAACTGATTCCCCGAAATTATCAAAAGTGTCAGAAGTCAGGAGTTATTAAAAAACCGGATAATGAAGAAATATTTGCCCTTCATCATTGGTTTTGTTTTCAGCCAATTGGTAGTGTTTCCTCAGGGTTGCCTGCCGGAGGGCATCATATTCACTACCCAGGATGAAGTTGACCTTTTTCAGATCAACTACCCGGGATGCACGGAGATTGAAGGAAATGTAATCATTTCAGGTGCTGATATCACCAGCCTCGATGGCCTGGGTGTGCTGCTATCCATCAGAGGCAATCTGGAAATCAGACTCAATGAATTGCTTGGTGACCTTTCGGGACTTCAGAACCTGGAAACCCTGGGAGGCGATTTACGTATTGAGCAGAATGATGTGCTTGAAAATCTTCTGGGTCTTGAAAACCTGTCAGACATCAACGGTGACCTGATCATCGGAGACATTGTCTGGGGACAATATCCGTACAGCACGGGGAATCCCCTGCTTACCAGCCTGGCCGGGCTCAGCAGCCTGGTTTCCTTACAGGGAAACCTGAAACTGTGTGGCAATTATTCACTTGTCACGCTTTCCGGCCTTGAAAACCTGGCCTCTGTCGGGGGAAACCTGCAGGTGGGAGGTATAGAATTTATTTATGGATTCACCTTCGGAAATCCTTTGCTCGTAAATTTTATCGGCCTTACCCGGTTATCTGCCATCGGGGGAAGCCTGTTTGTAGCCGGGAATAATAACCTGGCTGATCTTACCGGCCTGGATTCACTGGTTACCGCAGGTCAGCATTGCTGGTTCGATCTGAATGAATCACTAACGACCATGCAGGGGTTGGATCAGCTTACATCCATTGGCGGAAGCCTGAAAATCCGCTGGAATAACGCCCTCACAGACATCAGCGGCCTGGGGCATATTACTTCCCAATCCATTCAAGGCCTCGAAATCATATACAATCATACCCTGGCCGAATGCAATATTGAAAGCATCTGCGGATATCTGGCGGACCCCAATGGTACTGTTGAAATATATGATAACGCTCCCGGGTGCAACAGTCCCGAAGAGGTGGAAGCTGCCTGCGATGCTCTTTCTGTTTCCGGAGTGTCGCGGGTGAATTCCCTTTCCCTGAATCCCAATCCGGCAAATGACATGGTTACCATTTCAACTGCTGTCTCAACAGACATTGCCAGACTTTTGATCCTTACCCTCACCGGACAACTGGTTATGGAACTGAAGTTTACCGGTTCACAAATCCGGATTGACATTGGTAGTCTGCCTCCGGGAGTATTTATCGTGCGTCTGCAAAATGAAAAATCAGTGGCGGTAACGAAGCTGATAAGGAAATAATGAAAAACAGTGTATAACCATTAAATTCATTCATTATGAAAACATTCACTTTTCTTTCTGCAGCCATTCTCTGTACTGTATGTCTTTCATTTGGTCAGACAGGAAAATTTATACCGGCAAAAGAAACAGGTCCGCGTTTTGTTGAGGGGCAAATTACCGTTAAACTGAAACCAGGTACCGGTGAATTCCAGAGACAAACCGGGGATGTGCATTTCGGGATTAAATCGCTGGACGAAAAGGTTGTTGATTTTGACGTTTTTGAACTGGATAAGCGATTCAGGTATAACCCCTCAAAACTGCGATCAGATGTGCCCGACCTTTCGAGAATTTATAAGCTTTCTTTTCCGGCCGGATTCCCTGTACGGGAGGTGGCAGAAGCCTTTTCATCCGACCCGAATGTGGAATACGCGGAGCCGGTTCCAACCGGGCACGTGCTGGAGGTCCCCGACGACGTATTATATGAGCAGTTGCAGCACCTCCCTCAGATTTTTGCGCCGCAGGCGTGGGATATCCACAAAGGTGAAAACGGTTCCGAAGAAATCATCATAGCCATCATCGATACCGGAGTTGACTGGGATCATATTGACCTGCAAAGCAATGTGTGGCAGAATCTGGCGGAAGATGCCGATGGTGACGGCCACACTATGGAGTTTAACGGAATTTCATGGATGCTTGATCCCGGAGATTTAAACGGAATTGACAACGATTTCAATGGGTTTACAGATGACCTGATCGGATGGAATTTCATAACAAACAACGGGAATCCCAATCCAATCCCGGGCAATCCGGCCGGGAATCATGGAACCCATTGTGCCGGTATTTCGAACGGAGTTACCAACAATGGAACCGGAATTGCCAGCATCAGCTGGAACCTGACCCTGATGCCGGTTTGTGCCGATCAGAATAATACCCTTGAATATGGATGGGACGGAATTATTTACGCTGCTGAAAACGGTGCTGATATCATATCGAACAGTTGGGGAGGATTTCTGTATTCCATCGCCAGCCAGGAAGTTATTGATTATGCAACAGGGCTTGGCAGTATTGTGGTGGCCGCTGCCGGTAACAACAATAACGATGACGTACATTATCCCTCCTCCTACCTGGGCGTAATATCGGTCGCCTCTGTCAGCGTGGACGATACCAAAGCGGCTTATTCTTCTTTTGGTCCGGGTGTGGATATCTCTGCACCCGGGGGTGGGCTTGAAGGAGGAATTTTAAGTACCCTGCCCGGAAACAATTATGGACTGTCATCGGGTACTTCCATGGCAACTCCTCTGATTGCCGGTTGTTTCGGTCTTTTAAAATCATACCACCCCGCGTGGTCGAACGAACAGCTTATAAACCAGCTTTTGGGAACCGCCGATGACATCGATACCCTCAACCCCGGCTATGCATATCAGC
Source organism: Lentimicrobium sp. (assembly GCA_023957275.1). GTDB lineage: Bacteria > Bacteroidota > Bacteroidia > Bacteroidales > Lentimicrobiaceae > Lentimicrobium. Next base: position 2,743 of record JAMLHF010000039.1, read on the forward strand.
TTGGAACCGGCCGGGTAAATGCTTTTCGTCTTCTGTCGGAAGAAAATGTAATCCTGCCGCAAATCCTTAAACTGGAGCTGTTCAGTATGAATATTGATGATGCCAATGGGAATCAGATTAATGAGCCCGGTGAAGAAGTAATCCTGAATCCTACATTCAGAAATTTTGTTCAGTATGCAGGCGATGATCAGGTCATAGTTACACTAAGTACTGAAGATGAGTATATTACTATTTTGAATGATACTGCAATAGTAGATATTCCACCGGATGGTTTCTTCACCATTGAAAATCAGTTTCGGTTTTTGGTCAGTGAAGATGCCACCTCTCATTTTGCAGGTTTCACCATTACATTTGACGGCGATGCAGAGATTGTTACCGGTGGCGAGCAGTTTGTTGAAGTCCTGGTGGCGCCCTCAGGCATCTTTGTTTTTGAAGGGGAACCCAACGAACGGGATTACAGCGGAACCTATATCAAAGGTGTGCTGGATCAATTGGGTATTCCTTATACCTATTCCAACACTTATCCAGCAACGTTGCAGGGATTTGACAACGTATTCCTCTCCCATGCAAATTTCGGCGAAACGCTTTCCGAAGGTACTATTCCAACGGAGGAACATACTATGATCTGCCAGGAATTTCTGGAGAACGGAGGCAATTTGTATATTGAAGCCGGAGGGATGTTCACGGGGATGCAATACCTTGGTTATCCGAATTATGCTGCCATGAAACAGCTTTTTGGGGTTAGCAGCAATCAGATCGTGATGATTGAACATTCGCTCGATTCGCTGATAGGGTCGGAAAGCAGTGCTTTCGAAGGGATTGAATTCAATAACTCAACCCAGTTATACAATTGGTATATTGATAAACTTACCCCGGTAGAAGATGCCATCGTCCCGTTTTATGAATACAATTACGGCAATGTTTCCATTATGTTCGACGGTGCTGCAACCCATGGCCATAAAGCTTTTTATTTCGGCTATTCACTGGCAGAACTTGTTGACACCGATCCTGTAAATTCAAAAAACAATGTCCTGCTAAAGGTGCTCGACTTTTTTGAGATACTGCCAGAGAATTATGTCCTGGCTAATTTCATGGCGGATAAAAAAGTGGGTGGAATTCCCCTGGATGTAAACTTCTCTGATCTCTCGCTCACCGATCCTGCACATCCGGCCTTGTCATGGCAATGGGATTTTAATAACGACGGAATCACAGACTCCCAGGATCAGCATCCGGCATGGACTTACTATGATCCGGGCACTTTTGATGTCAGGCTGATTGTTTCTAATGAATTGGAATCAGATACCCTGGTGAAGGAAGGTTTTATCGGAATCAATACCGGGTACCTTGTATACGAAGGCGTTGCCGGTGGTGATGCTTACAGTGGTGCATTTATCCGGGACTATCTGCAGGAGCACGTTTATGCAGTTACCTACCGGAACACCTTGCCTGAAAGCCTGGATGGATTTTCTGCTGCATTTCTCTCTTTTGGCAACTATGAATCAGGATACACCGCTTTGAATGCAGTTATGGCTAAAACCATTGGCGATTATCTTGAAAGTGGCGGATACATTTACCTGGAAGGTGGTGATGCCCTGGGTTATGATCAGGCAGAAAATGACCATTTGCTTGAAATGTTTGGTATAGCCTCTGCAACCGATGGGACGAACAATCCGATCGACAGCCTGAAAGGACAAACAGGTACATTGGCCGAAGCCCTGGTGTTCACCGGCAGTAATCAGACATCTGTTGCCTACATCGACCGCTATGTGCCCATTGACGATGCCGGCACTGCATTTGTCGAAAACAGTTACGGAATTGTGGCCGTACAGAATCATGTGCCGGGCGCTCACCGTACTTTTTGCTTTTCATACGCGCTGGCTGAACTTGAGGACGGAGAAAACCCGAATACCCGTGAGGAGTTGCTGCAAAGGATACTCAACTTTTTCGATATCTACACGGCTGCTCCTCAGGTAAATAAACCTCAGGCTGACCGTTTCAAAGTTTATCCAAATCCGGCTGACAACCAGATTACCGTCTCAGCACCCGGGTTAAGCGGAGATGCCATCGTCACCCTCTTCACCCTGACCGGCCGGCAAGTTATGGAAGGGAGAATTACCGGTATGGAAGACCGGCTTGACATCAGCACCCTTCAACCTGGGATGTACATCATTGAACTTGTGACTGATCAGGGGAAAATGAGGGAAAAGCTGATGGTTAAATAATCAGCTGCCAATTCCGGGTTTTTCCGGATGAATCGATGAAAAAGCCTTGTGACAATTACAGGGCTTTTTTATTTTTATTAAAGCCATTCCGGATTCCGGGGTTTGCATGATCACAAAATCAACCTCATTTCCATCCGCAGTTCGCCAGAATTTGACCATATCAGGTTCAAACCTGGCCCAGAGCCTGTTAAAAGCATAATCTTCAATGAGCATACCCTTGTCAATTCACTGATTTAAAGGCTGATTTTGATTTCATAAATCAAAAATATCCGATTGTCGGGAAAAGACTCCAGATTTTAAAAAGGCCGCTTGTATTCAGATTTTATCAGTTACTGTTGTTATACCCGACAAATATTATTAAATATGTCGGGTATAATCGACATATTTCAATATTATGAAGAAATTGAAGTATCAGCGCACTTTACAGGCTAAGATCACTGAATGGTTGTTTCAGGGTAAGGTAATTATTCTTTACGGCCCCCGGCAGGTCGGCAAAACAACGCTTGCCAATGAGATCATATCAGGGCAATCCGGAGCCCTATATTTGAATTGCGAACGCCAGCAGGTATGGGAACTATTGAATTCGGGGAACCAGGATCGCATCAGGCAATACCTTGGCGATGCAAAAATCGTGGTGTTTGATGAAGCCCAGAAAATTCCTCAGATAGGTAGTTTACTAAAATTGTTGATTGATACTTATCCGGAAATTCAATACCTCGCTACCGGTTCGAGTAGTTTTGACCTGTCAAATGCTTTGTCAGAGCCGCTTACAGGGCGCAATGTCAAGTTTATTATGTACCCTGTTTCGCTCATCGAACTTTCACCGCACTTTAACCGGTTTCAGAAGGATGAAATGCTTGAAAACCTTCTGCTTTTCGGATCATATCCCGACATCATTGACCGGCCGGAATCACAGAAACGGAAGCTGCTGGATGAATTAACCTCCGACTATCTGTTCAGGGATGTGCTGCGTTTTGAAAATATAAGAAGATCCGACATTCTGGTGAACCTTCTTAAAGCCATTGCATTACAAACCGGCAACGAGGTTTCAATGCGTGAACTCAGTAACCTGCTCAAAGTTGCCGTGGAAACGGTACAACGCTATCTTTTGTTGCTTGAGCAGTCTTTTGTCCTGTTCTCACTTCCGTCGTTCAGCCGAAACTTACGCAATGAAATATCTAAAGGGCGGAAGTACTATTTCTACGACCTGGGCATACGCAACAACCTGCTTCAAAACTTTACCCCCTTGTCCAGCCGGAATGATACAGGACAACTTTGGGAAAATTTCTGCATAATCGAAAGAATCAAAAAAAATCAGGCAAAAGATCGCAGGGTCAATATGTATTTCTGGCGAACCTATCAGCAACAGGAAATTGACCTGATAGAAGAGCATGAAGGCATTCTCGATACATTTGAATTCAAATGGAAGTCCAGACCGGGACAAAAAATTCCTTCTGGTTTCAGGAATGCTTACCCACAAAGTACATATCAGATCATTGACAGGGAAAATTATCACAACTTTCTGACCTAGGAAGTTTTCCGGATTTATTGGCAAAGCCATTGGCTCACAGATTGGAGCGCACTCTATTTTTTTGAACTGTCTTCCCTGCAAACAAACTGTCTGACTATATCAAGCAGACAGGGTAAGCAGTTGCCCTGCCAATCTTTCCCGGAATTTTTTACCCCGGGTTGATTGATGCCCGAAATCCATCCAAACAGGATTAATAAAAAAACCCTGCAAATCACTGCAGGGTTTTTTGGTATATGTCACGTTTTCAGGCTTTAGGAATTTCTTCTGTCGCGTCATCTGCCACATCCTTGATTTCATCAGCCACATCTTCAGCTTTTGATTCAATGGATTCTGCGACATCTTCAACAACTTCTCCGGCCTTTTCAGTGGCGTCTTCAACGATTTCTCCCACATTATCTGCCACAACTTCAGTGGTTTCTTCAGATTTAGCGGTGGAAGTCCGTATCTTTTCTTCAAGTTTGTCAACCACTTCAGACGCTTTGTCATCCAGTTTCTCAATCACATCTTCCGCCTTGTCCCTGATTTTGGTTCCGAATTCCTTTGCTTTCGACCTGGTTTCTGCAGCGGCTTCTTTCACATCCTCAACTACATCTTCAAGCTTATCGTCGAGTTTATCGGCAACTTCTCTGGTATATTCCTTTGCCGATTCGAAGGTATCGGCGGCCTTTTCTTTAAGTTCGGCTGATTTTACGGTGGCGGCTTCTTTCGAAGTACCGAACAGTTTCTTCAAAGAATTGATAAATCCCATGTTGCTGCTTTTTATTGGTTTAACTTACAAAAATAATAAATAAAAGATGGAAATCAAAACCATGAGAATTAAACAGATAAGCTGAATTCAACCTTCGTTTTCAGCGCAAGGAGTTCACCGCCATCCAGGCCATAAGACCGGCGCCAACTTCCAGCGCTTTTTCATCCACGTCGAAACGGTCGGTATGCAGGTTATGCACAATATTCCTTTCTTCATTCCTGGTTCCCAGGCGGTAAAAACATGATGGAATCTGTTGTGAATAGTAGGCGAAGTCTTCCGCAGTCATTCTCAGGTCAAGGTCTGCAACGTTTTCCGCTCCAAGATATTCCACGGCCGCATGCCGGGCTTCCTCGGTGACCTGATCGTCGTTGACGAGGAAAGGGTATCCCTTGTCGATAAATACATCACAGGAGCCACCCATGCTTTCGGCGATGGAGGCAGCCATTCTTTCAATTCTAAGATGGGCTTCTGAGCGCCAGGCTTCGTCGAAAGTGCGGAGCGTACCGTCAAGTTTTACTTCATTGGGGATGATGTTGGTGCGCCCTTCGGCGATAAAGCGGCCGAACGAAAGCACTGCCGGTAGCTGGGGAGGAGCCGTGCGGCTGACAATCTGTTGCAGGGCAACAAGGATATGAGCGGCTATCAGCACAGGGTCGACATTCAATTCCGGAGTTGCCCCATGACCGCCTTTGCCTTTGACGGTCAGGTAGATCTCATCGGTGGAGGCCATGTATTTGCCAGGCTTCATGCCGACTTTTCCGGCTTCGAGCGAGGGAAGCACATGCTGTCCGAACATCTTCTGCGGGGCGGGATTTTCCAATACGCCGGCTTTGATCATCATGGATGCGCCTCCGGGAAATTTTTCCTCCGAGGGCTGGAAGATCAGCTTGATGCTGCCTTCAAAGCGATCTTTCAGATCATTCAGGATACTGGCCGCCCCCAGCAGACAGGTCATGTGCACATCGTGACCGCAGGCGTGCATCACACCCGGGTTTTGAGAACAGTAGTCAACCTGGTTTTTTTCGGTTATGGGCAGGGCATCCATATCGGCCCTGAGCGCAATTACCCGTTTGTCCGGATTTCTGCCTTTAATTATGCCCACAACGCCATGTACCGCCATCCCGGTTGTGAAAGGAATCCCGTATCCGGCAAGTTTTGCCTGAATAAATGCCGAAGTTTCCTTTTCCTGCATCGAAAGTTCGGGGTGCATGTGCAGTTGGCGCCTGATCTCCTGCAGTTCCGCCTTTAATTCGGCGGCTTTTTGCTTTATGGTTGTAATTAATTCCATTTGTTTCCTGGTTCTGGTAAACGCAAATCAACGCAGTGCTTTGATCATCAGCCGGTTGTCAGCTGAGAAAGGGGTTGCTCATTTTTTCGTAACCAATGGTGGTTTTGGGACCGTGGCCGGGATATACGGTATAATCATCAGGCAGGGTAAAAAGTTTCTGCTGTATGCTTTCCATCAGAATATCAAAGTCGCCGGTAGGCAGGTCGGTCCTCCCGATGCTGCCATAGAAGAGTACATCGCCTGCAATCACAAACTTCTGTTCGTGGTTCACCAGGCAGATGCTGCCATTGGCATGCCCGGGGGTGTAACGGACCTCAAGGGTGATGCCGCCGAATTTCAGCACATCACCGTCTTCGGTAAAAATCTCCGGTTTAACAATAGCCTCCACTTTCAGGTTAAAAACGGACCCAAACTCCCTGGCTGTTTCCCAGAACATTTTGCTGGCCGCATGCCCGGTCGGTTTCAGGCCATAGCTGTTGCAAACAAAATGATTTCCGAGGATATGGTCAACATGGAAATGGGTGTTGATCAGGGCTATGGGCCGGAGCTGCTTTTCATCAATGTAGCCCGAAAGTTTCTGCTGTTCAGGGATATTCTCACAGCCCGGATCAATGATTACACAATTGCCATCCTGATCTGAAATGACAAATGAATTTACTGAAAATGAATTGAATACAAAGGTTTTAACGGTTATCATAATTCCTGTAATTCAAATGAATTAGCAAAGGTAACTGATTATTCCATCCGTTTGCTGTCTTCCGGTTCGTCAAAGCCCTGCATGAAAGTGTCTTTTCCGGGTTGGCCATGAAAATTTCTTTGCCTGGCTGGTATATCGGTATGACATTTGCTGCGAAAAAACCTGTTTTCAGGCCCGCTTCAACAAGTACGGGATTTTTGTGTTAATTTTACATCCTGGTTTTCAGATCGAAGATGAACAATTTGTCTGGCAGATACGCTATTTATAAACTGAAATTATTGGGCACATTCCTTTTAGGAGTGCTGTCCCTGATGCCTGTGCATGCCCAGTTCTATAATGGTTCGCAGATGCCGTTCGGTAAAAGCCGTGTCCAATACGGGGATTTCCTGTGGACTTATTACCGGTTCAATGACTTTGACACCTATTTTTATCTCAACGGTAAGGAACTGGCCATTTATACTGCACGGTATGCCAAAGAGATACTCCCGGAACTGGAGTCGTTGCTGGAAACGCGGATGAGTGATAAAATCGAATTCATCGTTTTCAACTCCCTTACCGATCTTAAACAGAGCAATATAGGCCTGGTCAGTGAGCAACAATATAATATCGGCGGTATTACGCATATCATTGAAAATAAAGTCTTTATCTATTTCGATGGCAATTATGCCAACTTTGAAAAGCAGATCAGGGCGGGAATGGCCAGGGCCCTCATTGACCAGTCAATTTACGGAGGTTCGGTGGGCAGGCAGATTACCAACGCCACGCTGATGAGCATGCCGTCCTGGTTTATCGACGGCCTGGTATCTTATATAGCGGAAGACTGGAATACCGAGATTGACAATTATATGCGCGAAGGCATCCTTTCGGGCCGCTACCGTAAATTCAATCATCTGAAAGGGGAAGACGCCATTTATGCCGGACACGGCATCTGGAAATACATTGCAGACAAATATGGTAAGCAAGCAATTCCGAATATCATCTATCTGGCAAGGGTAAGCCGGAATGTTGAGACCGGATTTCTGTATGTGCTTAATATTTCGTTTCGCAATCTTGTTAAAGAATGGTACGAAACATACCGCGGGCAATACCTCAACAGTGATGAAGGCAGGTTGAAGCCCGCTGCAACTCCGGTGCAGCGGAAGGTAAAGAAGGCGGTAATATATGATCGTGTGCGCCTGGGTGCCGACGGAAGATATATGGCCTGGATCAGCAATCAGGACGGGCAGGTAAAAGTGTGGCTGCATGATACCCGTAATGGTAAATCGAAAATCGTCTACCGCCAGGGCCACCGGCTTGATGAGAAAAATGACCTGTCCTATCCGCTGATAGAATTCCTCCCTAACGGGAATACTCTCGGATTAATCACAGAGCGCAAGGGCGAAATCAGGTTTTACCAGATTGATCTTGAAACCAACCGGCGCACCTGGCAATATATTTACGGTTTTCAGAAAATTGTGGATATGGCCTATTCGCATGATGGGCGGAGGATTGTGATGTCGGCCGTCAGGAAAGGGCAGACCGACATTTATGTCTACAATATCGCTGCTTCCGCTGCAGATCAGATAACCAGGGATGCATATAACGATCTGAACCCTGTATTCATCAATAATTCCCGGCAGATAGTTTTCAGTTCCAACCGGCCTTCGGATACCCTCACCGAAGAGCCAAAGATCATTACACCGGGATTTGATCATAAGCATGATCTTTTTATTTATGATTATGCCGCCAAAAGCAAGGTGCTTCGCCGCATTACGGATACACCCTACGCCAATGAAATTCAGCCGGTGGAATATGAAAAAGGTTATATCTCATTCCTGGGTGATGAGAACGGGATATACAACCGTTACCTCGCCGGTTTCGACAGCGTGATTACCCATGTTGATACAGCAGCGCATTATCGTTATTTTACCCGCACATACGGGCTTACGGATTACGCCCGGAATGTCGTGTCGCACACCTCTTCGCCACGTTCGGCGAAAATAGCGGAGATCATCCACTCGGGCCAGTACAGGACCATCTATAGCTACGATCAGGTTCCGGCGCGGGGAATTGAACGTTTGGCGCCCCCGCTTACCGGTTATATGGAGCAAAAAATGCTGGAACTCTCCGTTCTTAAGGAGAAAGAAAAGTCAGCCCCGGCACAGACCAGGCCTAAGGAGAGGCGCAGGCGCTTCGTGAATGTTTATGCCGGTGATCCGGAATTGCCGGCATCCGACAGCCTGATCGACCTTGATCAATACCGGCTTGGAAAGGAAGGGCAAAATCGTTCAGGAAGTAAAAGGGTGGTTTCTCTTGTTGATGATTCAGATAATTTCGTTGTTCCCAAGCAGAGAAATTACAATGTGGAATACCGGATTAACGAACTGGTAAGCCAACTCGACTTTAATTTTCTGAGCACTTCCTATCAGCCCTTTTCGGGTGGTGGTGGCCCTATTTTCCTTACCCCCGGATTAAATGCCTTTTTCAGGATCGGTTTGTCTGATTTGCTTGAAGATTACAGGATTGTTGCAGGCGTGAGGCTTGATTTCAATCTGGTGAATAACGAATATGTAGTCAGCATAGCCAATCTCAAACACCGGCTCGACAGAGAGATCTATTTCCACCGCCAGTCAATTGAGCAAATCAGCCTTTACTCAATTGTACGGTATCGTATTCATGAACTGCATTACATCCTGAAATATCCCCTGAATCCATTGCTTTCAGTGAAAGGTACCGCCACATTGCGCAAGGACAGGGCTGTTTTCATGTCGACCGATCAGTATAACCTGCGGGAACCAGATATCAACCGATACTGGGTTTCAGGCAAGGGTGAACTGACCTATGACGCCACACGGCAGCTGGGGCTGAACCTGCTCGATGGTTTGCGTTACAAGCTTTTCGGAGAGTATTACCAGCAACTTGATCCCGAAAGCAAAAACACCAACATGGTGGTGCTGGGATTTGATATCCGCCATTATCTGCCCATTCACCGTAATTTTATCTGGGCCAACCGTTTTGCCACCAGCACATCCTTTGGAAAAAGCAGGCTCATTTATTACATGGGGGGGGTAGATACCTGGCTTGCGCCGAAGTTTACCACCGACGCGCCCATTGATTATTCCCAGAATTATGCCTATCAGACCCTGGCGACAAATATGCGCGGTTTTTATCAGAATGTAAGGAATGGAAACAGCTTCGCCGTGATCAACTCGGAACTGCGTTTCCCGGTATTCAGCTACCTGGCCAACCGTCCGCTGCGGTCTGATTTCTTAAACAATTTCCAGCTGATCGCCTTCGGGGACCTGGGGACTGCCTGGACAGGGGCAACGCCTTATTCTGACGAGAACGCCCTTTTTACAAGAGTGATCAGCCGCGGTCCCCTGCTGATAACCATCCGTGAACAGCGTGAACCACTGGTAGGCGGGTTAGGCTTCGGTGCCAGAACAAGGCTGCTTGGGTATTTTCTCAGGGCGGATTATGCATGGGGCATTGAGGATATGGTTATTAACAAACCGGTATTTTATATTTCCCTGAGCCTGGACTTCTGATTCAGGCTTTCTGTTTTTCCGGTTTTCCTTAGCTATTGATAATGAGTACGTTATAAATAACTATCGCTTTGCACTGCCTGTTCATCCTCCTTATGCTCTTATAATCAGTACATCAGGTTATTCACCACTTCAATTGTTAATAACTCCTGACCGATTGTGGAAATTTTAAACTTATCCCAAAGGGAAGTTTGACGACATTTGCATTCCGGCTACGCCTGCGCGGCTTTCAGCTTCTACATTGATAATCAGTTTCTTATTTCTATCTGCCAATACCTGATGTAACTAACCAGAAAAGCCCTGCCGAAAAATAATTATTAATAATATTTCTTTTTCGGTTTCAATCAATTACGACAGAATCCGGGGGGATTGTTGAAAAGTCAATCTTGCCACTCACAATTAGCTGTTGTATATTGGTCATTCCGATCAGAAGGGAGTAAAAACCTTTGCAATTGCCTTTTGATCAGATAAATATAATTTGGCTGTTAACGTATTCAAAAACCACCATTAGAGTCTTAAACTATGGATATCAACTTGTTTGCAAATCTGGATGAGGTTGCTGAAGCAAAAGAGAAGGAAAGAACAGGAGATTATTATAATGAGATGCTTGAAAAGCGCGTCAGGCCTGCTGTGCCGGAAAAAATCGAACTTCAACCGGAACAGAAAGTGAACAAAATGGAAGAATTGGTAATTGAGAATGAGCCTTTAGTGCAGGCGGCCGTCAAGAAGACGCCTGTATCCTATTCGCATGAAGAGATCCTTGAAAAGGCAACGCAGTATTTCAGTGGGGATACACTGGCAGCCAATGTATGGATGAATAAGTATGCCCTCAAGGACAGTGATGGAAACATCTATGAACTGACGCCGGATGATATGCACAGGCGTCTTGCTGCAGAGGTAGCCAGAATTGAACGTAAATATCCCAATCCGTTAAGCGAAGACGAAATATTTGAACTTTTCCGGAATTTCCGTTTTATTATTCCCCAGGGCAGCCCCATGGCGGGGATGGGGAATAATTTTCAGGTTTCATCCCTGTCGAACTGTTTTGTGATTGGAGGTGATGGAAACTACGACTCTTACGGCGGCATCATGAAGATAGACCAGGAACAGGTACAATTGATGAAGCGCAGGGGAGGTGTTGGCCACGACCTTTCACACATCAGGCCAACAGGTAGCCCGGTAAAAAACAGCGCGCTTACCTCAACCGGCATAGTGCCTTTCATGGAACGGTATTCAAATTCCACCCGCGAGGTAGCCCAGGATGGCCGCAGAGGGGCCCTGATGCTCACCATTTCGGTAAAACATCCTGATGCAGAAAGATTTATTGATGCCAAACTGGAGCAGGGAAAAGTTACCGGCGCCAATGTATCGGTAAAAATTGACGATGAGTTTATGCAGTCGGTTATAAGCGGAAAGCCCTACCGGCAGCAGTACCCGATTTATGCGCACCATCCGGCGAAAATTCAGGAGATTGACGCGCAGGCATTGTGGAATAAAATTATCCATAATGCCTGGCAATCGGCAGAACCTGGTGTACTCTTCTGGGATACGGTTATCCGGGAGTCGGTACCCGACTGCTATGCTGACCTGGGTTTCAAAACCCTGTCCACGAATCCATGCGGCGAGATCCCTTTGTGCCCTTATGACAGCTGCCGGCTGATAGCGCTTAACCTGTATGGCTATGTAGAGAATCCATTTACTGCTGAGGCCAGATTTGATTTTGATCTTTTCAGGAAACATTCAGCCTATGCGCTGAGGATCATGGACGATATCATTGATCTTGAATCCGAAAAAATCGATGCCATTCTGGGTAAAGTAGATGCGGATCCCGAAGATGAGGAGATCAAGCGTATCGAGAGAAAAATGTGGGAAAATATCAGAACGAAGACCCTGCAGGGCCGGCGGACCGGTATTGGAATAACTGCTGAAGGCGATATGCTTGCTGCCCTTGGATTGCGATATGGTACCGACGAAGCCACCAAATTTTCAGTTGAGGTACATAAAACGCTGGCTGTTGAAGTTTATGGCGCCTCGGCCGACCTGGCAGGAGAACGTGGCCCGTTCCCGATCTATAACTCCGAGCGCGAAAAAGGCAACCCTTTCATTCAGCGCCTCAGGCAGGAGTCACCGGAAGTGTATGAGAAGATGGTAAGAAACGGCAGGCGCAACATCGCCATGCTGACCATCGCGCCAACAGGAAGTGTCAGCATTTGTACGCAAACCACATCGGGAATCGAACCGGTGTTTATGGTAAGCTATAAACGTCGCCGTAAGGTGAATCCCAATGACAAAAATGTCAATGTAACTTTTGTGGATGAAGTTGGCGATTCATGGGAAGAGTATAATGTATTTCATCCTAAATTCATTGACTGGCTCCGGATAAGTGGTTATGATCCGGATCAGGTACAGTTGTACGATGAAGCCAGACTTCAGGCAATCATTGAAAAATCGCCTTACTACAAAGCCACCTCCAATGATATTGACTGGGTGAGCAAGGTGCAGATGCAGGGCGCCATACAGAAGTGGGTGGATCATTCCATCAGTGTAACGGTTAACCTGCCAAAGGAAGCCACGGAAGAACTGGTAAGCCAGGTTTATAAGACTGCCTGGGAAAGTGGTTGTAAAGGCATGACCATATATCGCGATGGTTCACGCTCAGGGGTGTTGGTTGGCGCCGACAAGAAGGAAGACGCCGTTGAGTTCCGCGAAACAAAGGCTCCTCCCAGACCGCAGAAACTCGAAGCCGATGTGGTCCGCTTCCAGAATGATTATGAAAAATGGATAGCCGTTATCGGTCTGCTTGACAATAAACCCTATGAGGTTTTTACAGGAAAAGCTGATGGGTTCTACCTCCCGCCCTGGGTGCAGAAAGGCTGGGTGTTGCGCAATAAAGTTGAAAATGAGCCGGCCAGGTATGATTTTCAGTTTCTTGATAAAGACGGGTACAAAGTAACCATCGAAGGACTCTCAAGATCATTTAATAAAGAATTCTGGAATTATGCCAAGCTCATTTCGGGAATCCTTAGGCACGGGATGCCCCTGCCGTTCCTGGTTAACCTGGTTGAAAACCTGAATTTTGACAATGATAGCATCACCACATGGAAAAACGGGGTTGTCCGTGCGTTGAAGCGCTATATTCCCGACGGCACATCGGTGAGCAGTAAAACAGAATGCCCGAGCTGCGGCGAGAAAGACGGCCTGATGTATAAAGAGGGTTGCCTTACCTGTAAGCATTGCGGATATTCAAAGTGCAGTTAATAATTGTGGTTAAATGCAGAAAGCCCCGTTCCGCTCAGGACGGGGTTTTTTGCATCTGCGGTTTGCGGATTTTCTTTCAGAAATGAATTTTATGATAATCAAAGGTCTGATTATCCCTGAAGTGCCTGATTTTAGCAGCGATCAGCAGGAATATCTTCAGATCATGCCGGGTGAGCCAGGCAATGGCTTCAGGCTGGTTATGACAGGCATCGGATAACACGGCCAGGAAGAAATGTTTGTGGTAATTCAGCCAATCATAGGCTTTTTTATCTTCATCAATGGCAGAATCGAGGGCTGCCAGTTCAGGAAAGCCGTTGGCCATCAGCCATTTGAATGCCTCCTCACTGCCCCTGATGGCACTCGAAAGGGCAGCAAGCTCCGGATAGCCGTTATTCAGCAGCCAGTTCAGCAACTCTTCGTTGCCTGCGAAGGTCTCGCCGAAAGCAATCAACACCTTGACCGGATAATCTACCATTTGACGAATATACAATTTTGATTTATTGGTTCCCTGAATCACCCCGGTAAAAAGGGGAATCGGGTATAAACACCGGTTTACAAAAGATCATCAATGGCGGCAGCCAGGAGATAATCCTTTTCAGTGACCACATCTCCGGCATCATGCGTTGATAACCGGATGATGACCTTATTGTAAACATTGGTCCATTCCGGATGGTGATCCGATTTTTCAGCGATCAGGGCCACCCGGGTCATAAAAGCGAAAGCCTCGCTGAAATTGCTGAATGTAAAGACTTTTTCAATGGCAATTTTATGCCCCGGTTCAAGTGAAACTTTTTCCCACATAGCTGTAGATTTAATATATCAGATCAACAACAGCGCTGCAGTTTATGTTCATTGATCAGAATACCTCGTAAGGGATTGACAGGGGGTCAAGCCGCCGGGCGATGGTCAGAAGTTCCGCCTTTGAAATTTTCTCAATTCCATGTTCGGGCGTGCTTCTTTCAATGGGATAGATCATGACCCGTGAAGGTTTGATTTTTTCAAGATAACCAAGCCAGGGGCCGATCTCCGATTCAAGGGTATTGTCAATGGAACAGCCGTTGACCACTCCCCTGAGAAAAAGTGTCTGTATAATAACTTTGCCCCCGAAGGAAGCAAGCTGGCTGACGATATCTTCAAGTTTTACCGGTGCAGCAGGGCGGTTGATCAGTTCAAAGGTTTCCTGGGTGCCGGCATCGAGCTTAAGCACATTGTTATCAATTTTCAGCAAAGCGTCTCTGACGGCAGGAATATGCAGTCGGGTGGCATTGGAAAGTACAGTAATCTCGGCTTTCGGGAATATTCCGTCCCTCAGCCTGATGGTATTTTCAATAATGGTTGAAAATCCGGGATGCAGGGTTGGCTCTCCGTTCCCGGCAAAGGTAATATTGTCGGGTTTTAATCCGCTTTTCTTTAATTCCCTGAAGCGGTTTTCCAGCGCGCCGATGATGTCTTCGGTATTGATGAGCCTTGCTTTTTTATCCTGGGAAGGGTGGGTGAGTCCGCACTCGCAGTATACACAATTGAAAGTACAGAATTTCATATTGAGGGGAAGCAGGTTTACCCCCAGCGATACGCCAAACCGCCGGCTCTTCACGGGGCCGAATACAATATCGTCAAACAGGAAGCAGGCCATAACAGACTTTTGTGCAAATGTACAAACTTATTATCATCACAAATGCGTGGTATTGGCTGCCTGAATGACCTGGTTGGTTTAAAATTATTCACAAAACAGGTAACCGACTGCTGTATTGGAATATCTTTGTACCTGCTACACTTTCACAAAGCTTATGACGCCCTCACTCAATGAAATAAAAGCTCCGGTCGGGGAACACATTGCGGAATTTGAAAAGAGATTCAGGAATTCGATGCGCAGCAATGTGCCTTTACTCGATCGCATTACCACTTATCTGGTAAAACGGAAGGGAAAGCAGATCAGGCCGCTCTTTGTGTTTCTGACGGCTCAGGTATGCGGGGCAGTCAATGACGCGACGTACAGGGCTGCATCATTGATCGAGCTTTTGCACACTGCAACCCTGATCCATGATGACGTAGTGGATGATTCAAATGAACGCCGGGGTTTTTTCTCTCTCAATGCTTTATGGAAAAACAAAATATCTGTTCTGGTAGGTGATTATCTGCTCTCTAAGGGATTGCTCCTATCGCTTGATAATAATGATTATGAATTGCTGAGGATCGTTTCGGATGCAACCCGTGAAATGAGCGAGGGAGAACTGCTGCAGATAGAAAAAGCGCGCCGACTGGATATCAGCGAGGATATTTATTTTGAGATTATCCGGAAGAAAACCGCTTCGCTGATCGCTTCATGCTGTGCCTGCGGGGCTGCCTCCTCAGGTGCGGATGCAGATACAGTAAAGAAGCTTCACCTTTTCGGGGAACTGACCGGTATCGCTTTTCAGATTAAGGATGATCTTTTCGATTACAGCAAAAGCTTCGATACGGGCAAGCCCAACGGCATTGACATCAAAGAGAAGAAAATGACCCTCCCCCTGATATATCTGCTCAATAACAGCACCTGGCTTGAGAAACGCAGGATTATCAATGTTGTGAAAAATAACAATGATAATCCCCGCAAGGTGGCTGCCCTGATACAACAGGTAAAGGAAACCGGAGGTATTGCCTATGCAGAGGAACGCATGCTGGCATACAGGGAACAGGCATTGGATATTCTTCGCGAATTTAAGGAAAGTCCTGCCAGGGAATCACTTGAAAAGCTGGTTGTGTTTACTACCGAGCGCAAAAGTTGAGTTAAAAACGGGATTAAGCTTTTTTCATCGTAAATGCAAAGGTCGTGCCTACGCCTTGTGTGCTGCGTACATGAATGGTCTGGTCATGGGCTTCGATAATGTGTTTAACGATAGCCAGCCCAAGTCCTGAACCGCCCTGCTCACGGGAGCGCCCTTTATCCGTCCGGTAAAAACGTTCAAATATACGGGGTAAATCTGCCTCATTGATCCCATTGCCGTTGTCGGTTACTTCCACAAGGATATTCTCATCCATGTCAAAAAAACTGATCTTGGTCGATCCATCCTCCTGGTTGCCGTATTTGATCGAGTTGTCGATAAGGTTGATCAGGACCTGGCGCAACCGCTCCTTGTCGGCAAGAATATAAACCGGTTTTTCATAGTTGCCGCCGAAGTAAACGGTATTGTTTCTTTTTCTGGCTTTGATTTCGAGAAATTCCATTACTTCACGGGTTAGGGCCAGGATATCCGTTTTTTTCAGATTGAGCTGAAGTTCGCTGGATTCAAGTTGTGAAATGGTTTCCAGATCTTCAACAATGGCGATCATGCGGTTGATGCTTTTTTCGGTGCGCAGAAGGTACTCCTTGTTGATGCTGGGATCTTCCAGCCCGCCGTCAAGCAACGTAAGCACATAACCCTGAATGTTGAAAATGGGTGTTTTCAATTCGTGGGAAACATTACCCAGAAACTCCCTGCGGTAATTTGCCATTCGTTTGAGTTCTTCAACTTCCTTGCTTTTTGTTTCCCCCCACTCAGCAACCTCCTGATAAACGGTTTCGATTGTTTTTCCCTTGAAAGAGGAAGTCTTGTCGTTATCCTTAGAGATTTTACGGTTTCTGATGGTTTTATATATCAGCCTGATTTTCTCATAAATGAATTTTTCAAGGGTGTATCTGAAGAGGAAGTTGGTAAAGACAAAAAGTACCAGTCCTCCTCCGGCGATAAGCCACCAGCCTGAAGCAGCAGGGAAAAGGAAGGTAAATAACATGCCCAGCACCAGGAATAACGCAGTGATCAGCAGCGCATTATTTAGCGCGAGTTTACGGGGATTGGAAAAGTCTATATTCATATCGGACCGGAATTGTTTGTGATTGTTCAGGCTTCGAATTTATAACCAACCCCTTTGATGGTTTTAATATTCTCAAGCCCTATTTTTTCACGGATTTTTCTCACATGCACATCTATGGTACGGTCACCGACGATTACATCGTTGCCCCATACACTCGAGAATATTTCTTCCCTTGAAAATACTTTATTTGGACGTGAAGTAAGCAGCAGAAGCAGCTCAAATTCTTTTTTCGGAAGCGAGATTTCTTTACCGTCTTTTATTACAACATACTTCTCCCGGTCAATGATCAGATCGGCCAGATTTACCGGCTGATCATGAGATTTTTTACTCCTGTATCGTCGCAGCAATGCTTTTATCCTGCTTGTGAGCACTTTCGGTTTGATAGGCTTTGTAATATAATCGTCAGCGCCGGCTTCAAAACCAGCGATCTGCGAATAGTCCTCGCCCCGGGCAGTCAGAAAAACGACAATGGTATCTGAAAAACCGGGGAGCAATCTGATTTCACGGCAGGTTTCAATTCCATCCATCTCAGGCATCATTACATCCAGAATAACCAGCTGGGGGTTTTCACTCCGGGCCAGCAGCAAGCCTTCGCGCCCGTTTCTGGCCTTCAGTACATGGTATCCTTCTTTTTTCAGATTGTAGCTGAGAAATTCCAGCACATCCGGTTCATCGTCAACAAGAAGAATCTTAAATTGGCTGTTTTCCATAAAGGGAGAATACTTATCAGACAGATTTACCAAAATTACTCGAATTTTGACGAATTCTTACTTATTGTCCGCTGTATTGCAATATTTTATTCAATGATGATTTTTTTGGCCTGATTTTTTATTCATTCCTGATGCAAGCGGTTAGGAGTTATAAAACCGGAAAGCAGTTTTTTGATACAGGCAAGATAATCTGACTGCATAACAAAACGGTGAGGTCCACGTTATAATCTGATCTAAAATTGCTAAAAAATGAAAGTGATCATTTCCGTACTCGCGCTTTTTTTGACTTTGCAGGGATACAGTCAGCCAGCTCCGGGGCACAATGCCGTTATTGTGGCGGAAACCCCGGTTCATTGCCTGAATGAAGCGGAGAAAGAACTTGCTTCAGCGATCAATGCATACAGGAACATGAACAAACTCGCTCCGGTTCCTTTGTCGGTTTCCTTGTCGCAGGTGGCCAGGCTGCATGTGCTGGACCTTTCAGCAAATCATAAGATTGGCAGCAGATGTAACATGCACAGCTGGTCATCTGATCCGCGATGGAGTTCATGCTGCTATACCGATGATCACCGCAGAGCCTCCTGCATGTGGGATAAGCCGCGTGAATTAACCAGTTACACCGGTGACGGCTATGAAATCGCTTTTTACTCAAACCATGATTATGCCTCGGAAAGGGATTTTGCGCTGGATGCCCTTGAAGGGTGGAAGAGCAGCCGGGGTCATCATGAACTGATCATTAACCGGGGCAAATGGAAAACGGCAGACTGGAAGGCCATGGGTGTCGGTGTTTATGATGGATATGCCGTAATATGGTTCGGGGAGGTTCCCGACCCCGAAGGTGTGCCTGCAGGATGTTCTGACGAATGAAAATTGGTTACCTTTATTTCCCGAAAGAAATTGTTTTCCGAAACTAAAAGAGATGAAGGTATTTTTTACATTATTGTCGGTTTTAATTTGCTTAGCCTCAGGTATTCAGGCTCAACAGTTTTCCGGAGGCTTGAAAGCGGGACTTGCCGGTAGTCAGGTTGCCGGGGATATGTATTCCGGTTACCACAAAGCGGGTATAAACCCGGGTGTCTGGGTTAGCCTTGCCACGGGAAAGCGGTCCTCAGTGCAGATGGAACTGGGGTATATCCAGAAAGGCAGTCGGGAGAATCCCGATGCTGAGCGGAACCGTTATGATACCTATATCATGCGCCTCGGATATATTGAATTGCCCTTTCTATACAGGATTAACTACAATGAGTTGTTTGGGTTTGAAGCCGGTCTGGCCATGAATTTTCTGATCCATCAGAAGGAGACCTTTAATGGTTATGAAACCGTTGAATCGCCTTTCAGGGGGCAAAATCTTTGTTTTGTCGGAGGCATGTCCATTCGCCTGAACGAACGCATACGGTTCAATGTGCGCACCGACAACTCACTGTTCTCTATAAGAAAAAACAGGGTTTCGGGCGATGTGTGGCGGTTCTGGGGATACGGACAGTTCAGCGATGCGCTGATACTTTCCGCATACTATACTTTATAAAAAAACCGGCTTTTTCAAGGCCGGCTTTTTCTTATACAAGAACTTCTCATTGTAAACCCGGTTCAATTTTTCTGACGTTGTAAGCGACTTCTTCGCCGCGTTCGTTACGCCTGATTTCGAATTCAACCATGTCGCCATCCATAATTTCATTGAAGTTGCCATCGAGGACATCTTCGTAATGGAAAAACAGGTTGTTGGGCGGAAACGCGATAAATCCGTATCCACTCTTCATATTGAGGGTGCGGCTGCGTTGTACGCCTTCAGGAACCGGTTTGTTGATGTATTTCATCCTGTTTTCATCCTGTTTGTCAAACAGATTCGATATTACCGCGTCATTCTTGTTCAGCCGGTTATCGATCAGTTCGTGCATGGCCACAGGATAAGTCACCTCCTCCAGTAATTCCTGGGAGGTACGTGTTACACTTTCACGTCCGTTCATGTCCTGATACCTGAAATCCCAGCTCAGCAGCATGACCCTTGTTCCAAGCGTATTGAGTTTCCGCACGAGCGGAACGTAATCTCCGTCGGATGCGATAAGCACCAGTACATCAAATTTTTTGAAAACGGTCAATTCGTAAGCCTCGAGCGCGAGCCAAACGTCAATCCCTTTTTCCTCACGTTTTCCACCACGCATGCGTAGCGGCAGGTAATGTGTAATTACCTTTTCTCCCATCAGGATATCATCAAATATCCTCTCAGCGTAAAGCTTGTTTTCGCTGCTCTGTGCTTCGTAAGCACTTAACCTCCCCCGGAAGTAATGTGAATCAACAATGTGGCACAATTTAACGTCAATCCCCTCTTCCTTCGAAACACGGCTGCGGATGAAGTTATGCAATCCCTCAATACTTATCCGCGCATTACGTTCGTGTTCGTAGTAATAATAATTACTCACATGAAGAAAATAATTGCCATCATAAAAAACGCCAATTTTGATCATACTATTCGTGTCGTTCATTTTGATATAAAATAATGGTTAGAAATAATAGAAATTGATATTTATCTTAGCTTTTATGCTCCCAATGTCGTTTTTACCTTCAATCAACAAAGATACTCAATAAATTAACTATTGGTTTCGATATTGCTTAAAAAGTGTTAAAAAAACACTTCTTCTACGATCAGATTATGTAAAATGCTTTTGATATCCTTTACCGGCAGGCCATTTTAAGAGGGCTTCTTTTTCATCCTGAATGAAATCTTTTCGTGATATTTACGCAGGAGCAGTTTGCTGGCAGCAGGTAAAATCACAACATTTATCCGGCCCGGAGAGGTGAACTGTATTCTCTTCAGGACATCAAACCTTATGGTCCTCTATTTTAACTTTAATAAAAGTGGCCGGTACCCTAAGCACCGGCCACAGTAGAAAGAGTTAATATCTGATTAGTGATTCACGATCAGTTTTACGTACTGACGGATGTTATTGTTCTCTACCGAAAGTATGTAAATGCCATTCGGAACTCCTGAAAGGTCGAGTTCTGTTAAACCTGCAAACGGAGATGTCCGGGTCATCAGTTCTTTACCTGCGGTATTGAACACCCTGAGGGTTGCAGCCCCGGAGAATCCATCCAGAAGAATATTGAAATGGCCGGTTCCCGGATTCGGAAATACCTGTACCGATTGTCTCTTTTCAGGATTGATCACTCCCATGCAGTAATCCACGGTTATATATCCTTCTTTCACAATGGTCTGGGATGATGTTCCGTCACTGATGGTCAGGGTGACATCATAAATGCCGGGTTCACGATAGGTTACCACCGGATTTTGCTCATTGGATGTGTCAGGAACTGCACCGGGGAAACTCCACGCCCATGAGATGACGTTACCAGCTGAGAAATCCGTAAATTCAATTTCTTCAAGTTCACAAACCTTTGTTTCGGAAGCAATAAAGTTGGCAAGTAACGGGGCTGAACTGCTAAGTCCGAAGAAGTTGATGTACTCCATCATCAGCGAGTCTTTTACCGAGCGGCTGTCGCTGTCGCGCAGCCCGCCGAATTCAAATGATGATCCGATGGTTCTGTAGTTACCGCCGTCGTATGCGATGGCTGTGAAGTACTCAGGTAAGGAATTCCTGAAAAGTGGCACAGCATTTTCGAGGGGCAACAGGCGGTCGATGTAATTGTTGTCGCCCTCGAATTCAAAGGACATGTTCTCTGCCATGGTTCCGCTCTCGCCGTTCAGGGTTTTAAGGTCACCGCTGCCGTCAGTATCTCCATCAATCATAAACATCGGATGAGCCGGGGTTGGGTCGTTATATGCCCAGGTATCCCCGCCTTCCAGATAAACCTTCCCGCCTGCATTCATGAAATTAGCCAGGGCCTGCCCCTGGGCGTTGGTCAGCACGGCATTGGAAGTATAGGTGCCGAGGCAGACGAAAATCGACTGATACGGTCCAAGGATCAGGGGCCATGAAGTGAGGTAATCTGCTGTCACCGAAAGATTGGTAAGACAATTCCTGATTACCGGACCTGAATTATGATTTCCGTCAAGGTCGATGATCAGTACCGGGATTTGTCCGATAACCAGACTGACGGGTGCAGTTGAAGTGAAAGCCCCGCCTGCCGACATGGTAAATAAAAACTGAGCGGTATGGCCAGTAGGTGTTGAAGGCAGCGCTGTAACCGTAAACGCGGCGCTTATGGTCTCGTATCCTCCTACCGTGCCATAGCTGACACTGTCGGTGTGTATGATTACATTGGGGTCGTCGGTGCTGAGCAGGCCATATACGTCCGAAGCAGGCGCTGTACCGGCATTTACAATGGAAAGGTTCAACTGGAAAGTTTCACCCGGATCGGCTTTGCCATTGTTGTTACCGCCTTCATCGGTGAGGATGTTCCCTGCAAAGTTGAGCACGACAGAATGTGCAATTACATTGAAGTTTCCTGACCAGTCATTTTCTCCGGCAACAATGGTGTAAGAGAATGGAATGGCATATCCGTCGGGGACATCGCTGCTCACACTGAAACCAAAAGCATCAGCAACAGCGGCAATCTGGCCTGCAGCGATCAGCGGATAAACTTCAACTGTATCGGTAAGGGTAATATACGGGTCGGTGCAGAAAATGGTCACAATTGCGTTCTCAACATCTTCGGTTCCGACATTTTTCAGTCCGAGGGCCATCAGCACCGATTCGTTGTAATCCAGCTGCTGGTTATTATTTCCTGCGGCATCATTGATGCTGTAGTTGTTATAAACAACATAGGGGCCTTCCAGCGGGAGTACATCGATATCAGCAATATAGGGGATGTGATTAAAAGCGGTTACCGCCAGTTTCATTGTCCCTACGTTGGTGAGGGTCGGTATTGTAATGTTGGCTGTTCCGCCATTGACAACGGCTGTACCGAGGATTTCTCCGTCAAGGGTGAGGCATGCCAGCGCCCCCTGGGTGTTGCAGGTTATTGTGAACTGGTTTGAACCGATAAAAGCAACCGGATTATGATTTACACTCAGGTCTTGCGGTAAAGCAGTTCTGACCATCAGCGAAGGATCGCCGAAAATCAGCCAGGTGTCTGTCATTTCTGCGCCATCAGCACCGTAAGTATCATTCATTTTCATACACCCGTTCATAGAAATCCCGCCGAAGGTACGTTTGATGTTATCTTCGTAAGATTCCACCAGAATATCGACCATATCATCCTGCCCGTCCATGGGAGGATTCCAGCTCTGATTGATGGTAGACATTAATGTAGCAACTGCCCCGGTAGGTCCGTTGGCATTGGATGCCCTGAGCCAGGCTTCAGCAAAGCAGGTGTTGTTGAGAAAGTCTCCGTTGACACAGGCCACAGACCATATAAAGGGCCACATATTGTTGTTGGAGAGCCCGTTTACGCCGCTGTTTGAGAAACCGGTTGTACTCCATGATGTCTGGCTGCCGTGGCCAACATAATTGATGATGCTGCGTCCTGCATTCACTTCAGCTGACACATGTCCTGAATTCGGATTTCCCGGAAGGTCTTCGCCTCCCTGGCTTCCGTCATAGAGTTCACCGACAGCCGTGTAGGTATAGCCTATCAGGTCGGTACGGATATTGCGCATGTGCTGCCAGTCGTATTCGCCGTCATCGCCGGGACCTTCGCTTGAAGCTATGCCGAAGCCACTTGAAAACCAGTCGACGTTTACATCGGGGTTTTGCTCATAAGCAATGCTGCGGTTCACCTGAGTCTGCACCTGTGCTGAGTTTTCGGCAGAAAAGCGGCCAACAAAGACTTCAGGATAGTGATCGTTTCCGGCAAGGTAACCGTAAGCATGATCGGACGGGCCTCCGATATTTCCGGTGGTCACCGTGGGAACCTGAGCGTGGTCGCCGACCAGCAGCAAGAAGGTTAATCCGTTGGTGGCGTAATAATCGGCGACAAAATTTTTGATAGCTGTGGAATTGGTACCGATGGTTGAGACATCAACAATTTCTGTAGGAATTCCGATGGTCTTTTTCCAGTCGACAAAATCCTGCATATCAGCCATAAAGGCACCATGAGAAATAATCAGCATATTTCCCTGCTCTTCCAGCGGGGTATATCTTGATCCATTGTTCGCGTTCAGAAAATGCCTTTCATAAATCCGCTGAAATTCATCAACCATCGTTTCAGGTTCTGAACTGCGTTCCAGTACATTAAGGGTCGACAAGCCTGACTGGAAAACCTCCACCGTCATCTGGTGATAAACCCTGAGGGTTCTGGTTACAGGATTATAGCGGAATGGATTGACAATAATGGTTTGTCCCCTGTGGTCGCGCAGAATATAGGGGTCGCGCAGGTCTGCCATTTGTGCAGGATAGAACGCGTCCTGCTCATAAGCCCGGCCGTAAGTGTAAGGCACGGTTGCCGGGTCAATGTCCCTGGTAAAATTCCCTTTTGAAGGTGCAATGTCGATAAAGGGGTAATCAATATATTTTGATGAAATTACCCTTACATCCATCAGTGCATTATCGGGAATGATCAATGAAGCGGTAAGTTTGGGGAGGTCAGGCATTCCTTTTACCAGCATGGGCGTGGCTCCTTCCATATCCACAACAAAAGCTTCGCCGCGGGGCGTGGTTACCGGAATCAGGTTAAAACCCGCTATCTCAAATTCAACCACTGATGCAGCCGCATCCGAGGATAACAGGGTGGTATGGGCGGCAACCGGCTGATCTGAAGTGATGGTAACCCAGTTCTGCGCGGAAACGACTCCGGTTAAAACCAGGAGAATGACTATGATGAAGTTCGTTTTTAATCGCATAAAGTTCATTTTTTCGGTTTTTATTCAGAGTAAACAACTTTTCTGACGGTGGTTTTATCATTGGCCTGCAATTTCAGGAAATATATTCCGGGCTTCAGCCCATAAGGATGGAATATATGAGAGTGATTTCCCTGGTTCAGGTTTCCTTCGGTAATGGTCTGTATTTCCTGTCCCAGCAGGTTCAGCAGGCTGATTTTTGCCTGACCGGCTTTTTTAAGGCTGAAACTGATGTTGAGCTGATTGCGGAAAGGAACGGGGTAAACGGTGAGTTCGCCGGCGGTTTCAGGAGATTCAACGCCAACCCCGGAGAAGTATACTTCCTCTGACGGCTCTGACGAACAGCCCTCTGCCGAGGTTACCACAACATAATAATAATCTGAAACCTGGGGCTCATAAATCTGGTTAACCGCCCCTTCGATTGCCCCCTGACTGTTGTACCATTGATTACCCTCTGCAGCGCTGGAGATAAGCTGTGTCGATTGCTGTTCAATAACGGGTGTGGCCGGAATATCAAAAACCGGGATTTGCAGCGTATCGCTGGCTGCAATCATCAGGTTGACGACGTTTATACTAAAATCAGCGCTGTCGGATAATATGGCCACCGGATTAAATATTCCGGGGTCTGAAAGCAGATCGGCAGGCGACCAGTTGTACTGAACCTGACCCGCAGCATTGGTCACAAAAGCGAACAGATTGGCTTCACCTGCATCACAGAAAGAAGCGGGATAGGCAAAGGCTTTAACGGCCAGTTCTGTTCCCTGACCACTTCCGTTGGAGGAGGGGAAATTAATGTCATCAATAAATACTGCATCCGAACCTCCTGTAGCACTGCCATCCTTACTGTAGGTCCATTTGAAGGTATGTTGTCCGGGGGATACCGGATAAGAAACAGTTCCCCATGACTCGTTACCCGACCATGACCCTTTTTCGACGTTGTCAATATAAAAATTGAGGAAGTCATATCCGCTTTCACTGGATACCGCGCGGGCAAATGAAATTTCGTCATCTGACAAAACGTTCATGGTAATCTGCAGGGTGGTCGAGGCATCATGTCCGATAGCTCCCGAACGTGCGGCATAGGTTCCGCTGTTGACCGATGTTGAGGTGATTGTCCAGGGTACGGCACTGGTATTCACCCAGGGATATGACGAAAAATCTCCGGTTTCAAAGTCTTCAATGATCAGACCTACTTTTGGATTGTATACCATTGATGAACTGTAAACCCCGGATGCATTGGCAAAATAAAAATCGACGATGGTGCCGACCGGAATATCCGGGCTGACGGCCACTTCGTAAACGGCATTTCTGGTGGTTTCACTTTCAATATCTCCGACCTCATACTGAATCAGGTTGATATCCAGCCATTCACTTTCAGTAAACAGATGTGATAATGCCTGGGGTGCGGTACAGTGGCCCTGGTTGCTTACCGGGAAAGAGATCACCACATTTTCACCGGGATCCAGCCGCCTGTTCCCGTTTCCGGTGCCCTGCAGAAAATCATCAATGATAAGCGCGCCTGAAGCAAGCAGGGGCGCATTGAGTTTTGTTGTAAAGGAAGCAAGCCATGTTTCATTACCATCAGTGATGGTAAGTTCGAAAACGGCGGGATGCTGATCAGGCAGCCACATACTTGTTGTGACTTCAAAAGCATATTCAAGGTTCACGATTTCTCCGGGTCCGATATCCGGCCAGGTTTCGGTGCCCTCTTTCACTTCCACATAGGGACTGTTTGTGGTAAGCGTAACCGTAAGATTTTCAGCCACAGAATTCCCTACATTTTTCAATTCCATGTTGAACCCGAATGATTCATCATATTCCGGTAGTTGATTGTTGTTGGCATTCTGGTCATTGACCAATTGCGACTGAAGTAACACATAGGGCCCTTCGGGGGATGCGACCAAAACAGTGCCGATATAGGGCTGTTTGTTCTGTGCCGTAACGATGACGTCGGCATTGCCGGGCACGGAAATGGGATCCAGTTCAACCACCGCTACCCCGGATTCATCGGCCAGGGCGCTACCGTATAAAATCCCGTCTTTCGAAATGGCAACATAGGCATAGGGCGCGGCATTTACCGTAAATGCATCTGATTGCAGGGGCATCAGCGGCTCATAGGTAACATTCATAGGTTCCGGTACCCCGAAGTAAACCATCAGGGAGGGGTCACCCATAAGGCAATATATCTGCCAATAATAAGTAATTCTGGATGAACCGGATTCGGTAACGGCAAGGTTTCCGGAGAAAAACATCTGTGACTGCGTGGTAAACCAATCCTCAAACGCTTCGCCATGATCGTGGAAAGCCCTGTCATAACTTCCCAGCGTTGTGCTTTCGTAGGTAGGGTTGAGAACGATAGGACCCACACCCACACCGAAGTAGAAATCTTCGTCCCAGTAGGTGCTGTTCGAGGCGCCGATGTACCCGATCGCACCCTTATCCTGTGCCCTGAGCAATTCTTCTCCGAAACAATTGGTATTGTATGTGCTCGTAAGGCAGCAGTTGCCGACCAGCAGGGGATATTTTCCATAGTTCTGTAAGCCGGGGATGTCCGAAATTTCGAATGACGGATCTGACCATCCGCTGGAGCCGCCGTGTGCCGTGTAGTTGCCGTATCCAACCCCGTCGCTGACATGCTGGATAATGGCAGAAGAGGCGCTGCCCGAAGCCGGATAGAGATAGGTATGACTGTTTATTCCATGGGCTTCATTGAAATAGGTTGATGTTCCGTAATTGATCTGACCATTGCCATGGATGGCTGCATAACTTCCGTCGACACCCGATACCATCACGCTTTCGCCCAGAAATGAAGGATCCGGGAAAAGGTACTGTTCATACATCAGGGTTTTGTCGATCTGGGGCTGCAACTGCGCAACTGAGGTGGCAGAGAAACGACCGTAATAGATTTCAGGAAGGATGTCGTTGGTATATTCGCAGTAATAAAGATCGGTTACGTGTCCGCCCTGGCTGTAGGCCGGGATCTGCGCCACATCACCCACAAATAATACAAAACTGGGAGCGGGATCCTCGGGTGTTGCGGAATTGTAAATATTCTGCAGATAACTCTTGATGGAAGCGGTGGTAGTTCCTACGGCAGGGTCATTGGTGTAAGCTTCAATCATCGTAAACCCTTTTCTGGTCTTCCACTGAATGTAAGGCTGAAGCGTTGCCTGAAACATCGGGTCGGAAACTATTACCATCTTAACAGGGTAACGGGTAAGGTTTTCCCTTTGAGAGGATCCTTTGGGCAATGGATTCAGGAATGAAAATCCGCTGAAAAAAGGTGAACGTGTCTTGCTGTAAAGTTCGGTGGCGGCAGCATAATCAGCGCCGTTAAATCTGATATCCACTTCAACATTATCGTAAACCCTGATCGTCCCCTGCACCGGATTGTATTCAACCGGGGCGATTTCGAGGCGGGCGACACGGGTATTGCGCATGGTGCCGATAACCTCAACTTTTGCAAGGGTGTTTTTCAGAAAATGGTCTTTTTGATAAATGTCATTTTTAATTACAAAATCAATATTACCCTGATGGCTTTTGGCAACGCCCGGCTGGGTGGGCATCAGGGGATGGAATATGCCGAAATCACCGAGGGTGTATTCCCTGACATCGTATGAAATAACCCTGACCTCGGGAACTGCACCGGCAGGAATTTCAATAAGCCTTCTCATTACAGGCAGCTTCGGGGAGCCTTCTTCCCAGGTAAAGGTATAGCCAGTGGCTGAAATCTCGGTAAACAAACCCTCATCCGTATTTACATCAAAGAAATCGAAGGAAGTGAAGGAGTTCTTAACCCTGATACCCTGGAAAGCATTTTCTTCAAGTGTGATGCCGTTTGCCCGGGTTGAATTCAGTACAACCTGTGCAAAGGAGAATTTACCGGTAAACAGAATAACTGCCAGAATTCCGGCTGAAAGCAATTGGTGTAAAACTTTTTTCATGAATTTGAAATTAAAAAGGGTAATCCCGTTCATAGTGCCCTGCAAATCTATATATAAATCAGATCAGTCCGACTTTTCAGCTAAAAAAAACAGATTGTTTAACGCCCTGAACAACAATTAATTAGACATTTTATTTGATTTTTTCGGTCAATTTGTGATGGAATTTCCCCGTGCTTTGAAAAATTTTTTATTTAGTCGGGCCATTGTTAATCAGGAAAAATTCCTTTGGTAATACCCTGTCATACTTTTTGTGCACCAATGTGCCGGCCAATGGGAGGATTACTTTGAATGGAGGGATGCCGTCAATGAGCCGACTTTACCGGCATTCCTTACCGGTAGCCAGGCAGCCATAAATCCTATTGCTGAAACAATCAGGAAAATGTATAGAAAGTCCATCCCCTGCATAACCACGGGATAGGCATCAATCAGAAAAGATCCGCCTTCAGTATTGATTTTGACCAGCCCGAATCGTTGCTGAATCAGGCAAACCAGAGCGCCCAGGATCATTCCGGCAATGGCGCCGCTGAATGAAACCATCATTCCCTCTGTTAAAAAGATTTTTCTGATCAGTTTGCTGTCAGCGCCTATGCTGTAAAGCACGGCGATATCCTTGCGTTTGTCGAGGATAAGCATCGAAAGGGATCCGATTACATTAAAAGTCGCGATGAAAAGGATAAATCCCAGGATCATGAAAATGGCCCATTTCTCCGACCGCATGATGCGGTAGAGTACTTCCTGTTGTTCAAAGCGGTTTTTAACCTCAAAATTACTGCCCAGTAGTGCCCTGATCTCTTTCTGAACACTGATCATATCCGTTCCCGGGCTGAGCGCAATTTCAACGGACGAAAGTTCTCCTTCATACTGCAGCACCTCCCGGGCAAAGGAGATGGGCACAATCATATATTTTGAGTCGAAATCCTGTTGAATGGAGAATATCCCTGCAGGTCTGATGTCCATCCGGTTGAAGGCCTGTTCGGGATTTACACCGATCGCTCCTTTGCGCCGGGGAGCATAAACTTCGATTTCACGCTGAAAGTTGTCAAGATTCAAACCGAGATAGTAAGCAACACCCTGCCCCGGGATGGCAAGCGGCTGACCTTTAAATTCCAGCATCAGTGCACCTTCGGTAATCATACTGCTAAGGCCGGTCCAGGTTATATAATTGTGATCCACCCCTTTGAGGGTGGCCAGGTATTGGTTTTCGCCGTAACGCAGCAGGACTTTTTCCTCAATGGTTCCGGTTTGCGCCCTGATTCCTTGCATTCCGGCAATTTTATCCCAGGGATAGGCGTCAGGGCTGAAGGTTTTGCCCCGGGCTGGCATAACCTTGATTTCAGGGTCAAAAGTATTGAACAGAGAGATGACCAGGCTTTCAAAACCGTTGAAGACGGAAAGCACGATTACCAGCGCCATGGTGCCAATGGTGACTCCGGCTACCGAAACCCCTGAAATGATGTTGATCACATTGTGTGATTTTTTTGATTTCAGGTATCTCCAGGCGATGAACAGCGGTAATCTCAATGTGCCGGTATTAAGGTTGGAAAATTTCAGGATTTCAGCAGATTGTCGATGTTCTCTATATAATCAAGCGAATCATCTATAAACAGGGCAAGTTCAGGAATTATCCGCATTTGTTTACCCACCCGCAGGGCAAGCTGATGCCGGATCTCTTTTTTGTGGGCGTTGATCCTGCTGAAAATATCTTCTTTGCTTCCGGCTCCGAACAAACTCAGGTAGACTTTCGCCAGGGAGAGATCGGGTGTAATGTTTACTTTGGTAACGGTGATCAGAAATCCGGGGAAATTATCACGGGCCAGCAGGCGGAATATCTCCCCAAGGTCTTTTTGAATCAGCCTTGAAATCTTTTGTTGTCTTGTGCTTTCCATGGTGCAAAGATAGATAATAAAAGAAAGTATTCCTGCGTTATTCGTGCAGGCAAACGCATTCAGCCCACCAACAAATCCCTTTTACCCATATCTTTGTCGCGCTGACCATACACGGCAGTCCTGCCTATGAAAAATCTTATCAAAGTGCTGCGGTATGCCATTCCCTACTGGGGCTTTGCACTGCTGAACATCCTGTTCAATATTCTGAGTGTGATCTTCTCGCTGGTTTCGTTTGCCGCAGTGGTTCCCGTGCTGAATATCCTTTTCAAGCTGGACAAGCCGATGGAAATGCGGCCTGAATTCAAATGGAATGTGGATGCCATTAAGGATTACTTTTATTTTGAAATCGGACGGCTGATCACGCAATATGATGCATTAACCGTTCTGGCTTTTATCTGTGCGACACTGGTTGTAATGTATTTCCTGAAGAATCTCTTCCGGTACCTGGCGATGTATTACATTGCCGAAGTACGCAACGGGGTGGTGAGGGATATCCGCAATGCGCTTTATCACAAAATTCTGATTCTTCCGCTTTCATTTTATTCTGAAAAGAAAAAGGGAGACATTATTTCGCGCATGACCACCGATGTTCAGGAAGTGGAATGGTCGGTGATGAGTTCGCTTGAAATGATGTTCAGGGATCCGGTGTATATTCTAACGTACCTGGTCACCCTGTTTATCCTTGATTACGAGCTTACGCTGATGGTGCTGGTGCTGCTGCCGGTTACCGGCCTGATCATCGGGCAGATCGGGAAAAGCCTCAAACGGACTTCCGCAAAAGGCCAGATCAAGATGGGCGAGTTGCTTTCAACCATCGAAGAAACCATCAGCGGACTCAGAAATATAAAAGCGTTCAATGCCATCGACTGGGCCAACCGCAATTTCAGGGCAACAAATTACCGTTACAATCGCCTGATGGTAAGGTTATACCGTAAACGTGACCTTGCTTCGCCACTCAGCGAGTTTCTTGGAATTGCCGTTTCTGTTTTCGTGATCTGGTATGGCGGAAAGATTATCCTTGAACCGGGTTCCACGCTTGATGCAGCCCTGTTTATCATGTATATTCTGGTGTTTTCGCAGATCATCAACCCGGTTAAGGCATTATCAACTGCAATTTACAATATTCAGAAAGGTGCGGCTTCCGTGGAGCGCATCGAACATGTTCTGGTTGCGGAGGAGGTGATTACCGAAAAGCAGGATGCCCTTCCCGTTAAGGAATTCCGCGAAAAAATTGAGTACCGGGGTGTATGGTTCCGCTATGGGCAGGAAGATGTGCTCAAAAATATTAACCTCATTATCCCGAGGGGGAAATCCATCGCGCTGGTGGGGGCTTCCGGCTCCGGAAAGTCAACGATGGCCGATCTGTTGCCACGTTTTTACGATACCACGCAGGGCGACATCCTGATCGACGGGGTGCCTATCCGGGATTATATTATCAGCGATGTGCGGGCGTTGATGGGTATTGTTTCGCAGGAAACCGTACTTTTTAATGCCTCGGTTTTCGACAATATCGCTTTCGGGCTGCAGGGCGTTACGGAAGAGCAGGTGATGGAAGCCGCCAGGGTGGCCAATGCGCACGAGTTTATTATGGAGATGCCCGAGGGTTATCAGACCAATATCGGCGACCGGGGCGTGAAAATGTCGGGCGGGCAGCGTCAGCGAATCAGCATTGCCCGGGCGGTGCTGCGCAACCCGCCGATTATGATTCTCGACGAGGCTACCTCGGCCCTGGATACCGAATCGGAACGCCTGGTTCAGGAGGCCCTCACCAACCTGATGCAAAACCGCACTTCGCTGGTCATTGCCCACCGGCTGTCCACGGTGCAGCATGCCGATGAAATCATTGTGCTTCATAAGGGCGAAATTGCAGAGCGGGGCTCCCACAATGAACTGATGGCCCTTCAGGGGGTTTACAGGCGGCTGCACGATATGCAGGCGCTGGCATAAGCGCTCAAAGTGCTGACGGCTCTTTTAGTGAATACTTTCATCTATCTTTCGATGAAAACATAAAGTCCGGCTGTCAGACGAACATGATTTACACGCGTATTAATCCTGCAGGAAGTTTCCGTTCGGGTTGATCATCCGGTAAGAAGATGTTTGGAAAAGAGGAATTATTTTAAAAATTATCCGGCATTCACGTGTCTTGCAGATTAACTTTGCTGAAAAATTCAGATCATGTCAGTAGTTACCAGCCGCACAGGCACCGAAAATGCACGCATCGTCATAAACCATGAAAAATGTAACCTCTGCGGATTATGTGTAAAAGTCTGCAAGGATTTTTCGCTGTTCATTGAAGATCATACTTTAACAGTAAGCGACCAACCGCTGTTTGGCTGCATAGGCTGCGGGCAGTGTGTGGCTGTTTGCCCCCGCGATGCCATTATGGTCGAAGGACGGACTCTTTCGCCCGGCGATTTTGAACCCCTGAAAGCGGACCATCTCCCGGATTATACTTCGCTCTATCAGCTGATGCTGAACCGCAGGAGTATCAGGGATTTCAGGGATAAGCCGGTGCCGCGCGAAATCACCGAACAGATACTGGCCATGGCGGTGACGGCCCCCATGGGGCTTCCGCCCTCCGACGTGGGCGTAATGGTGCTCGAAGGAAAGGAAAAAGTCAGGGCGTTCTCTTTTGATTTTATCGATATGCTGCAGCGGGCAAAATGGATGGCATCGCCCCTGGCCCTGAACCTGATGCGCCCCTTTATCGGAAAAGACAACTATCTGATGTTTAAGTCTTTTATAATTCCAATGGTGAATTTCTTTTCTGAAACAAGGGAAAAGGAGCAAAACTACCTTTTATACGATGCGCCCCTGGCCATGATGTTTTATGGTAACCTGAGCGATCCCGCCGATCCTTACATTGCGGCAACCTATGCCACCCTGGCCGCCGAATCGCTGGGACTTGGGGCCTGTATGATCGGGAGCGTGGGACCGTTCCTGAAGAGCATGGGATCTGATTTAAGGAAAAAATATCACCTGCCCTCCAAAATGAATGATTCCATTATGGTTGTCTTCGGATATCCGCAGGTGAAATACCGGAAGACCATCAAACGGAGTTTTGAACGGGTGTTTTATGCCTGATAACCGTTGTCAGGTTTTTGAGAATTGGCTGGAACGCTTTATCTTTCGTATGCCCCTTTTTTCAGAATTTTGTAATTTTCCATCAGGGGAACGCCGAGGGCATATACCGAATGAATTTCAAAATGCCGGTTCAGCAACAGCAGGTCGGCGTCTAAACCCTGAGCAATTCTCCCTTTTTGTTTTAGTTTAAGGATTCGTGCAGGATTTGAGGTAAGCACCTGAAGGGCAGTTTCCAGTGGAATTTTTTCGTCGAGCACGGCATCACGCAGTTCTGTGAGGTTGGAGGCAGGCAGCCCGCTTTCGAGCCTTACCAGCTCTCCGCTTACAGGATCAAATCCGGGCAACGACCCGCAGGCATCCGATGTGAATGTAATGTGTTCAGCGGGAACCCCGGCATCCAGAAGCTGCCTGAGCGCACTGGATGGTTTTATTTCATATTCCGGAAAGTAGGGGTAAGAGCTGGTGGTAATATCCACATAGCCCTGCATGGCATATTTTTTGGCATCCTCAAAAATATATTTGTTGCGGTTGATATGGGTAGGCATAAACTGCCTGAGTGTGAGCTCGCTGCTTTCCACAACCTGGTATAGCGGTCTGAAAGGGTCTTTGGCATCCCCCATATGAATGTTGACAATCCCCGCTTTTCCGCCGATCATTCCCGCTACGCGCGCATGGGCCGCGATCCGGCTAAGCTCCTCCACCGTGGGCAGCGATGAGCGGTGGTCTGACACGGCAACTTCTCCCACCCCGATCACCTCATCAATCAACGCAATATCGCGGGCAATATCCCCGGTAATGGCTGGAACCGGTACCTGATAGGAACCTGTATACATCCAGGCCGACACTCCTTCGGCCCGCAGAGATTTTACCTTCATCAGCACACTTTCCACACTCCGGGTGATTCCATCGGTACCCAGACAGCCTACTACCGTAGTAACTCCGGCTTTGATCATATCGCTCAACTGCAGTTCCGGTGTACGGCTGGCAGGTCCCCCTTCGCCACCGGCACCTGCAATGTGAACATGGGCATCAATAAAGCCAGGCGTAAGTATAAGTCCCTCAGTTTCAATAATTTTAATATTCAGACTTTCAGGAATCTCAATCACCGGAGCTACGGAAATTATTTTACCCGCAGCAATCAGCACGTCGTTCTTACCTTTGTTTTCGGGGCTGTATACAGATGCATTTTTTATCAGGTACATCATACTCGTGTTTTTGATGGTGGTTTACAAAAGTAACAAAAGTGGGCTTTCGAAGCAGAAATCATTACAGGGGTAAACACAGGAAGTTCGGGAAGGATGAACAACTTACGCCCTGAGTTGGTATTTTTGCAACTTACTTATAGCAAAATGAAGTACAGCGTTCTGTTTTTATTCCTGATATCCCGGTTGCTGATGCCCGGAGTTTCTGCACAGCAGAAAGGGAGCCTGCTTATTGCCGGTGGCGCTTTAAAAAGTGAGAATAAGGCGGTATATGAAAAAATTCTTGAGCTGGCCGGGGGTGCCGAAAAGGCGGTTTTCGGGGTGATTCCTGCCGCCAGTGGTGCTCCGGTAAGCGCTTTCGAAAGCTTTAAAGAAACGCTCACAGGTTATGGGGTTAAGGCCGGAAATATTCATCTGGTGAATGTTGCCATGATGGATGACAAAAGCACTGAATTTGCCGATGAATCAAAATGGGCCGGCAATGCCGAAGACAAGCGGGTTGCCGGAATACTGAAAACCTGTACTGCGGTATGGTTTACCGGTGGAGATCAGATGAGGGTGCTGATGACGCTTATAAGGGCTGATGGGAACCCGACTTTGGTATTACAGGCTGTAAATGATGTTTATGCAAGAGGCGGAATGATTGGCGGAAGCAGCGCCGGGGCAGCCATTATGGGGCCGGTGATGATTGCCGCCGGTAGTTCGTCAGGAGCCTTCGGACTAAGCACTGACACCTCCGCACCGGGGCCCGGAGGAGAGAATAGCCCCGGAGAACCCCTCTTTCTGACCAATGGACTTGGATTCTTCCGCTTTGGCATTGTTGACCAGCATTTTAATCAAAGAGCAAGGCTTGGAAGATTGTGTATGGCACTGGCTCAGACCAGGGACAAAGCAAGCTTTGGAGTGGGTGTCGACGAAAACACTGCTTTAATCTATTATGCCGCGGAAAATAAAATACAGGTCATTGGTGAAAACGGACTCACGATGTTGAACGCTGAGGAAGTACAAATCAATGGAGCAGCTCCCCGGCTAAAAATCGCCAACCTGAAATTCAGCTATCTGGAGCATGGCGATGAAATAAACCTGTCGGATATGAAAGTAACTCCGGCCCCACACCGCTTCCCCATCCATGGAAATGAGGAATATGAGTTATTGACACCTCCCCAGTCGGGACTTTTAGACACAGATGCTCCGGGTTTCAGGGAGCTTGCCACCCGTTATCTTGCCAACAACAAACTGTTGAGTGAGATCAGAAGAACGGGATTTATTGGCACAACCGGGATTACAGTAGTCATTTCAAAGACTTTGCAGAGCCGGGCATATGTTTCCTCCGGAGAAAACGGCAAAAAGAAATATACCCTGGAAAACTTCCGGCTTGATTTTGAGCCGGTAAAAATCGAAATCAGCCCGGTTTATTGAAGCAGCAATTTAAGAAACCAGCCTGGCTGCAGCCATACGGCTGTTCATTCCTTTGAAAATAATCTGGTGCAGCGGCCACACTGCATACCAGTACAATCTCCCGCTTAAGCCTCTGGGCCTGAAAGTTGCCGTCTGTCGGAGAAAAGCAATACCATTGCTTTCAATAAGTTTGTATTCAAGCCATGCTTCACCCGGTAATTTCATTTCAGCATAAAGAAGCAGCCTGCCTGCGGATTTATCTGCCAGCAGCACCCTCCAGAAATCAAGGGCATCCCCTGCAAATATTTCATCTGTATTGGTGCGTCCGCGCCTGAGACCGATGCCGCCGGCGACCTTGTCAATATATCCTCTGACTTTCCACAAAAAATCAGCGTAATACCAGCCATTTTCTCCTCCGATTCCCCAGATATTCGCAATTACATCCCCTGTGCTGCATTTTATTTCAGTTTGCCTGACATCATGAAAACATCCGAACTCAGGAACAGCGATGTATTCTTTAAGACTTGAGCGTTTGCTACTGCTCACCAATGCATCTTTCCAACTTGACACCACATGATGCCGGGCAATTTTGTCAAACGCAAGCGATATGGATTCTTTATAGGTGAGCGGTTTAATACCAGTCAGGTTTTCGGTATAATTTTCCCGGCAGATCACTTCCACCTTCATGCTGTTCACCAGATTTACCGCCAGTTTATAGGACGTGCTTGTAATAAAATACAACCAGTACGATGAAAGCCGCGGGGTCATAAGCGGAAGTATAAAAATCTTTCGCCGGAGGCCCCTTACTTCGGCATATTGCAGCAGCATCTGTTTGTAGGTGAGTATATCCGGGCCGCCGATATCAAGAACCCGGTTAAAAACAGGCGTGTGCATCATCACCGATATCAGGCTGTTTATAACGTCCCTGACAGCTATGGGCTGACAACGGGTATTCAGCCAGCGGGGAGTCACCATTAAAGGGAGTTTTTCGGTAAGATCACGGATAATCTCAAACGATGCACTTCCCGAACCTACAATAATTCCTGCCCTGAGGATGGTGTAAGGTATACCACTCTGTATTAAAACCTGCTCCACTTTCAACCTGGAGAGCAGATGCGGGGAGCCCGACGCTGCATTTTGAAGCCCGCTCAGAAAAATAATCTGTTTTACATTCCAGCTTTTGGCAGCGGCAACAAAGTTATTTGCAGACTGAACTTCCATTTCTTCAAAACGGTCGATGGCCGAACTCATGGAATGAACAAGATAAAATGCAATATCAGCCTTGATATTCGGAATACTCAGGGTTTCAGGCCTCAGAAAATCGCCTTCGGTAACCGTAAGCTTCCCCGGGGTTTTACTGTGCGATTGAAACCGGCGGCGGTCGCGAACAATACAGGTAACTTCATGCCCGGCTTCAAGCAGCAATGGAAGCAGTCGCTTGCCGATATAACCGGTGGCTCCGGATAATATTACTTTCATTTAACCAGTTTAGCATATAACAATAAAAATCAGAATATGCTCGGGTGAAAGGAAGAATACAGGTATTTTTGAAGGCGATAAAATCCTGTTCTGCCTGGAAACAGCCAGCGTATTAGTATCTTTGAAACAACAGCCCCAACCACAATTAAACCTTCTGAAAAGGTACAAAGAAGGATCTCCGATTGATTATAACGGATAGAAAATAGAATCCTGGTTTAAGAAAAGATATGTTGACGGTGCCGTTATGCACTGCCAGTGTTCTCATGAAAATTCCGGCGACGGAATACACTGCCGCCTCTCCCTCAATTTTCCGGGAAAACCCAAGAAATTCCTTTGCCGGATTGGGGTAAACAAAAAGACCATTGGGATTTAATACCTGATTTGCAGCAGACTGAGGTTGAGGTAAAACAATTTCATACAGATAGCCTGTGGTACTGCCGCTGCCTTCTTCCGTCATATAAAGCTTATAGCTGCTCACAAAGGCAAGTCCTTCATTCTGCCCGGGCGGTGTAATAAAATGATATTCGGTTTTGGTGCCCTCAAAAAACCGGTTATCCAGGTAATCTTTGAAAGATATTATTTTTTCATTGGTCAGCAGCATCAGTTCACCGGTGTGCAGGTTTATATCAGCGGCCGTAACTCTTCCGGAGCCGGTGGTACTTCCGGCAAAAAACGACCCTGACAGCCGGGCGGTGTAACTCCCTGGTTGATCAGGCAGTGCATACATTTTTACAATTCCGGTAAAAGGATTACTGCGGTCTTTTGTGAATAAATAAAGCGAATCGGCGTACCATGCCATGGCTTCGATATCGTAGTTCCTGCCGGATGATGGCGGAGGGAAAGCCGTTTGGTCAGAAAGGCTGAAATTGATGATCCCGGCAGATACAGAATTTCCTTCAATGGTTTCAGGATCAGGGATGATATAAATGGCCAGGTCGGTTCTTTGATTGTTGTTGTTGCCAAAATCACCGACAAACCAGGTTTCATCGTTGTCGGCGGTGATGTCTTCCCAGTCAGTATTTTCTGTATTTGAAACAGTTAAAGTCCTCAGAAGGTTACCAGTAGTATCAAAACAATATAGTTCATTGCTATTGCCGGAGTCTTCGTGTGACCATATTCTGTTACTGCCGCTTACCGCAATTCCT
Organism: Lentimicrobium sp.; assembly: GCA_023957275.1. Taxonomy (GTDB): domain Bacteria; phylum Bacteroidota; class Bacteroidia; order Bacteroidales; family Lentimicrobiaceae; genus Lentimicrobium. The sequence continues at coordinate 41,423 of JAMLHF010000039.1, forward strand.
GAACTTTCGATGAGGGCTGATGGCAGCCGGGTAATTGTCCGCAGATTTATGTCCGGTCCAGCGCCTTGCATTGACACCCCCTGGCAGCCAGCCGATGTAGCGATGAGGGAAAGTAAAACCCATAACAGCTTAGGTGCCATCATGGGTATCGGGCTAAAATTTTTCAATTTCATTTATCCCTTTTCTGTTTAAGACAATCCGATAGCGCTTATAGTCAAGCTGGTCTTCGTTTTTAAACTGCAACACCAGATTGATGTAATACATCTTTTCGCCCTTAACTGTTTCTATTTCGTCATTATTTCCGGGTGAATACAGCGGAACGATGGGGTTGTCCATTTTCTGGATAAAGTTTGAGACATTGAACCGGATAATATCATTCATTCCGCTGGTGGGGTATAAGCTGCATTCATCCAGGCTTTGACGGTTCAGCCGGATCAGTTTGCGATAAAGGATGATTTTTTCCCGGTTGTTCCGGTTGTCGGCTTCCAGGATGGCTGAGCGGTCGCGGATTTTCAGCACTTCTCCCGGCACTTTGCTCTCAGGAACAAAAACCATACTTTCCTTGCTCCAGCCGATCTCATGTTCGCTCAGGCTGATGTCGGTGCGGTGGTCGAAGAACCTGCGGCCCAGCTTATGAGCGAAGTAATACCGGGTAAGCTCCTTGATCCTGTCTTTCAGCATATAACTTACCACCAGCGCTACAAAGAACGGCATGGTGAAATTCCCGTACTTCTGCTGAAATGAAAAGGCGACCGCAGTCGCAAAAACCATCGACAAACCTGCTGCAATACTCAGGTAAACCTGCTCTATCCAGACGCCGTCGCGCCGCTGATTGGTATTCAGAAAAAGCTCGTTTTCCGCGTATTTCTTGAGTAAGCTCAACCTGAAAACCAGGTTACGGTTGCGGTTGGGACTTTCCTTTTCAACTACCTGATAACCCTTCTCCTTCTTGTAATTGATTTCCGCATGAATCAGTGCCATTATCTTTTCCCGGATATCCCCGGTGAGGTGTCCCTTTTTTTTCAACCCGTCGATCAGTTTAAAGGCATGTTGTTCGAACAGGTTGCTCAGAAACTCGTCACCGAAAAAGTAGTAATTCATCAGTTCCCTGCTGATGGAGGGTACATTGATGATCCTTTTCAGGCTGCGGAAATTTGCTGCGATGTTATTGATGCAATTGTCAAAATTATCAACCAGGTAATCCAGGTCTTCGTCAAGTCCGTTTTCAAGAATATGCTGGATTTCCTCACGCAGTGAGCTTTTCACGATGGATACGAACATCCTGATATGGTACTCGTATTCAGCGGTCCGGGTGCGCGAAGGGTCGGAAGCCAGCTGCTGAAGTGCATTTTCCAGTAAGGAAAACGGAGGTTTTTCCT